>JAVKFY010000081.1:0-149565 GCA_040223615.1 Alphaproteobacteria bacterium | reverse complement strand
CCCACCCGGCCACCCAACGCCAGTATCCTTGTGGGTGGCCGGGTGGGGGAGCCGGCTGGTGCCGACTCCGCGTGTGCGGGAAACACTCTAGTGCCGGGCCAGGCCGCGCTCCTCCAGCTCGTCGATCGAACGCGGCCAATCCTTGTGCAGCAGCCGCGACAGCGCCCGATCGGCCAGCACCTTGCCGCCGGTCTGGCAGCGCGGGCAGTAGTTGGTCTCGTTGCTGGCATGGCGGATGCGTTGTATCGGGGTCTGGCACACCGGGCACGGCTCGCCGTAACGGCCGTGTGCCGCCATGCCGTCGCGGAACGCCGTCACCTTCTCCGGGAAGCCGTCGCCGGTCGCGGCGCGCAATCGCTTTACCCAGTCGTCGAGCGTGTCGCGCACCGCGTTGTAGAGCCGGCGTGCTTCGCCATCGTCCAGCGCCTGGCTCATCGCCACCGGCGACAGGCCGGCGCGGTGCAGGATCTCATCGGAATAGGCGTTGCCGATGCCGGAAAAGGTGCGCGGATCCGTGAGCGAGCGTTTCAGTGTGTGGTTGGCCGCGCGCAGCCGATCGGCAAAGGCGTCGAACCCACTCTCCAGCACCTCCAATCCACCAGGATCGAACTCCCGCCAACCATCCTTGCCCGCCGCGACGTGCAACGCGGCACGGCGTTTCGAGCCGGCCTCGGTCAGCAGCAGCGTGCCTTCGGGAAAGTCGAAGCAGGCCAGCCCGCGCTTGCCCGGCGGCTTGGCACCCGGCGGCTTCCAGTGCAGCCGGCCGGCGATCATCAGGTGCAGGACCAACCACAGATCGCCCTCCAATCCGAAGGCGATGCGCTTGCCGACCCGGCGCAGCGCCGTGACCTCGCGCCCGAAGGCCGACTTCAGCGGCGGTTCGGCGGTGCGCACCAGGAACGGATGCGACACCCGGACCTGCTGCAATGGCTGGCCGAGCACGCGCGGCTTCAGCGCCTCGATGTAGTCGACGATGTCGGGCAATTCCGGCATGTCAGTGTAGGTGCTCGCGCGCCGCAGCGGCGGTGGCGTCCGGGCCGGCGCCAGCATCGATGTGCGGCCAGTCGTCGACCGGTTGAGCATGACCGGCCTGGAGCTCGACGACGTCGGACGTGGCGTCGGAGGCGTCGCCGGTGCGGGCGTCGACGCGTTGTTTCAGCGTCCCGGTCGGCGCGGTGAGCCAGAGACCGTCGAAGCGCGCACCGTGTTTCGCGGCGAGGTCGGCGACGGCGCGGCGCTCGCCGGCATCCAGGAACACGGCATCGACGACGACCGGCCAGCCAGCGCTCAGCGCCGCGTCGGCAAGGCGCATCAACTCGGCATAGACCTTTTCGGAGGCCTCGCGGGTGTAGCTTTCCTTCGGCAGAGTCTCGTCGTCGGCGACGCCGGCCAGCCGTTTGCGGATCACATCGGTGCGCAGGTGCAGCGCGCCAAGTGGCCCGCCGAGACGCGGCGCCAGCGCCGCGGCGAGCGTGGTCTTGCCGGTGCCGGACAGCCCGCCGACCGCGACCAGGCGCGGCGCGACCGGCTCCATGAACTTGCGGGCGAGAGCGAAATAGGCGGCAATCTCGGCCTTGGCGGCATCCTGATCCGTCGCGGTTTCCAAGGCCGGCACGCCAACCTTGGCGCGGATCGCGGCGCGCAGCGAACAAAACAGGTTCAGCGCCGCCAGCGCCCGCGCCGTGTTGGCATCGGCGACGTATCGGCTCAACGCCTGGTTGGCGAGCGCAGGCAAGTCGCGGTGCACGAGGTCCATCAGCAGGAAGGAAAAATCGTAGAGCACGTCGGCGCAGGCCAGCCGGTCGTTGAACTCGATGGCATCGAACAGCACCGGCTCGCCGTCGAGCAGGCAGATATTGTGCAAGTGCAGGTCGCCGTGGCCGTGCCGCACGAAGCCGGCACGGTGCCGCTCGGCGAGCAGCGGGCGCAGGCGCTCGAACAGCGCCAGGCTGGTCTCGGCGTAGGGTTCGACCTCGGCCGGCGGGAACAGCGCGGGCGACGCGCGCAGCTCCTCCAGGTTCTCCTCCACCACCCAGGTCAGGTCGGCGGCGTCCGGCGTCGGCGCGGCGTCGTGGTGGAAGTCGGCGATCATGTCGACGGCGCGGCGCAGCAAGGCGGCGTCGAGCTTCGCCGCCTCGGCTATGGCGTCGAACAAGTGGTCCTGTGAGAAGCGCCGCATGACGATGACCCACTCGACCGGGTCGCCATCACCGCCGAGCGACCAGTCGTCGCCGTCGCGGACTAGCGGCTCGACGCCGTCATAGAGCGTCGGCGCGGTGCGGCGGTTCAGCTCGACCTCGCGGCGGCAGTAGTCCTGGCGCAGTGCCAGGGTGGAAAAGTCGAGGTAGGGGAACTTGACCGCGCGCTTGACCTTATACGCCTGCTCGCCGGCCAGGAAGATGATCGCGGAGTGGGTATCGATCCGCGTCACCTCGCCCGTCGCCATGCCGGCGACGCGGCCGGCGGCCAGCGCCTCGAGCGCCGTGTCCTGATCGGGTTCAGCCATCCAGCAAGGCTGACCCGCGAGCGGCGACATGCGCAAGGGCTGGCGACGTTCCGCCGCGCTGGCTAGGCTCGCCGCATGCGAAACCTCCCGCTGCTTGCCACCATGACCGTCGGCTCGGCCGCGACACCGGGCTGGATGCATGTGTTCCGCGACCGGTTGCGCGACCGTGGCGCCGGACCGGCCGACATCGACGAGGCCTTCGACGACGCCACGCGGCTGGCCATCGCTGACCAGATCGAGGCCGGCATGGACGTGATCGTCGACGGCGAACTGCGCCGCTTACGGTTCGTCTACGAGATGTACGACCGGCTTACCGGGCTGGACCGCATCCCGCCGGGGCGCCGGCTCGGCGTGCCGGGCTACGACCGGGCGCCGCAGTTCCAGGCCGCCGGGCCGATCGGGGCGCCGGATGGGCTGGGCGTGGTGCCGGAACTGGCACGGCTGAAGGCGCAGGTGCCGGACCGGCCGATCAAGGTGGCGCTGCCCGGGCCGCTCACCTTCGCCAACAATATCGGCGGCGGGCCGGAGGTGCTGGAGCAGGTCACCGCTATCGTCGCGGCGGAAGTCGCCGGGCTGGCGGCGATCGGCGCCGACATCATCCAGCTCGACGAGCCCGGCCTGACGCACCCGCGCGCGGGCGGCTTTCCCGACGACGGCGTGCCGGCGATGAACGCGGCGCTGGCGCCGGCCGGCGCGGCTGCGGCGCTGCACGTCTGCTTCGGCAACAACGCCAGCCGGCCAATGGCCAAGCGCGACCTGGCGCCGCTGCTGCCGGCGATGTCGCGGCTGGACTGCGACCTGCTGATGCTGGAATTCGCCAACCGCGAGATGGCGGAGATCGAAATCCTCGCCGCCCTGCCCGAACGCATGCGTTTCGCCGTGGGCGTGGTCGACGTGAAGAATTTCTACGTCGAGACCGCCGAAGACGTGGCGGCGCGGCTGCGTCGGGCGCTGGAACATTGCCCGGCGGAACGGCTCTACGGGACCATGGACTGCGGCCTGTCGGCGATCCCGCGCTGGCTGGCGGTGGAGAAAATGCGCGCACTGGTGGCCGGCACGCGGCTGGTGCGCGACTAGGTCGGCGGCTTGGCCTTGGCGGCCTGCGCTGCGGGGGCCGCTGATTGCTGGCGGGCCTCACGGTAGGCAATGTAGGTGGTGCTGGCGAAGATCGTGATGCCGCCGATCCAGGTCCACAGTTCCGGAATCTCGGCGAACAGCATGTAGCCGAGCGCCGCCGACCACACCAGGCGGGTGAAGTCCAGCGGCAGGATCGCAGTGGCATCGGCCTCCTTGAAGGCCTGCGCCATCGCCACGTGCGCCAAGGTGCCGAGTACGCCCATCAGCGCGAACAGCAGGTAGTGGTGCGGCTCCGGCCATGTCCAGAACCAGACCGCGGCTAGCAGCGACAGCGGCGTCATGAAGATGCCCATGTAGGCCGTGATGACGATCGAGGAGTCGGTGCGCGACACGTGCTTGATGATCAGCATGGCGCCGGCCCAGATCGCCGACGAGCTCAGCACCAGTATGGCGCCGAGGTCGATCGTGGCCACGCCCGGCCGGATGATCAGCAGCGCGCCGATGAATCCCAGCACCAGCGCGGTAATGCGCCGGGCCCGGATGCGCTCGCCCAGGATCAGAACCGCGCCGATGGTGGCGAAAAGCGGCGCGGTGAAGCTCATCGCCGAGACCTTGGCCAGCGGCGTGATCGTCACTGCGGTGAAGAACATCAACATGGCGCAAATCTGCATGCCGCCGCGTAGCGCGTGCAGCGGCAGGTGGCGCGTGCGCAGAGCGCCGACGCCGTGGCGCAGGAACAGCGGCGCGAGCACCAGCAGGCCGAAGAAATTGCGGAAGAAAGCGATCTCGAACGGATGCAGGTCTTCCTTGCCGAGCACCCGGATCACCGAATGCATCCCGGAGAAGCCCAGCGTCGAGACCAGGATCAGCGCCATCCCGCGCAGCACCGGCGGCACGCCGTCGTAGTACGCTTTAAGGGCGACGAAGCGGGTGAGCATGTGTCGGGCAACCTAGCCCCCTGCCCCGGCGACGGCAATGCGGGTATCGTCGGACCAGATATGCGAGCAGGGAGCAGCACATGACCGCCGAGGTGATCGCCACCAACCACACCAGCTTCACCGTCTCCGACCTCGATCGGACCATCGCGTTCTATCGCGACGCGCTCGGTTTCGAACTGATCTCCAAGGCGCCGCGCGACCCGAAGGCGATCCGCCACATCACCGGCGTGGAGGATGCCGGCGTGATGATCGCCTTCCTGCAGGCGCCGGGACATCGGCTGGAGCTGATCGAGTATACGTCGGCGCGCGATCCGGGGCGGGTGACGGCGCGGCCGTGCGATGTCGGCTTCTGCCACGTCGCCTTCGACGTCACCGACATCGACAGCGCGCTGGCCGCCGCCGCGCGCCACGACGTGCGGCCGATCGCCGAGCCCTATGTGATCGACCAGGGCCCGAATACCGGCAACCGGGTCGCCTACCTGCGAGACCCGGACGGCATCGTCGTCGAATTCATCGAGAAACGCTGAGCTGGTGCGAAGGGCGCGGAAACGAAAAACGCCCGCGCCGAGGCGCGGGCGTTTCCGTTGTCGATAGCGCGGTTTACGCCTTGCTGTACTTGAACGGCAGCGAGCGCGCGTTAACGAAGGCCTGCTCGCCATATTTGGTCCAGCCCAGCGCCTTCTTACGGAAGTCGATGAAGCTGTCGTAGACCTTGGTGGTGAACGGATCCTCCGCGGCGACCGCGGCGACGACCTCGCCGGCGACCCTGCCGATCTCGGTCATCACCTCGTCCGGGAACTGCCGCAGCTGCACCTTGTGCTTGTTCAGCAGCACCGGCAGCGAGTCGGCGTTGTTGACGTACCACTCGGCGACTTCCTTGGCGACCTGCGCCTCACTGACGGCCGAGATGATCTGCTGCTGGTGCTTGGTCAGCGAGTTCCAGGTGTCGAGATTGATGGTCAGCTCGCCGACCGTACCCGGTTCGTGGAAGCCCGGCCAGTAGTAGAACTTCGCGACCTTGTAGAAGCCGAAGGCCAGGTCGTTCCACGGCCCGACCCACTCGGTCGCGTCGATGGTGCCGGACTGTAGCGCCGGGAAGATCTCACCGCCGGGCAGGTTCACCGCCGCGACGCCGATGTTGCGCAGCACCTCGCCGCCGAGGCCGGGCATGCGCATCTTCAGGCCCTTCATGTCCTCAAGGCTGTTGATCTCCTTGCGGAACCAACCACCCATCTGCACGCCGGTCGAGCCGCGCATGAACGGCTTCATGTTGAACTGGGCGCCGAGCTCATCCCACAGCGCCTGACCGCCGCCATAGTAGACCCAGGCATAGTGCTCGGTGCTGGTCAGGCCGTAGGGCACGGTGGTGAAGAAGTTGAAGGCCTTGTGCTTGCCCTGCCAGTAGTACGCGGCGGAGTGGCCCATGTCGGCGGTGCCGGTGCGAACCGCGTCGAATACCTCGAAGGCCGGAACCAGCTCGCCAGCGGCGTAGACCTTGACCTGCACCTTGCCCTCGGTCAGCTCGGTGATGCGCTCGGCCATCACTTCGGCCTGCACGCCCGGTCCGGGCAGCCGCTTCGGCCAGCTCGTGACCATCTTCAGCTCGCGAACGCCCTGCGCGATTGCCGGGGCCGGGAAAGACGACGCAGCCGCCGCCGTTACCGCCGCACCCGAGAGCGCCGCCCCCTTAAGGAATGAACGTCGTTTCATGGATTGCCTCCCAGTGGCTTCACCCCCCGCCGCCCCTTGCTCTTGGAAAGCCCATACGGGAGCCACGGTTCGGAAGGTGACATTTAGCCATGCGCGGCGGGCCGGCGCAACGCGATCGCCTATGATGCGAGACACCCGATTCATCCGGAGATGCTGATTTGCCGCACTCACTGCTGCTGCGCGGACCGTACCGCGAGGAGACCATCGCCAGCCTGCGAGATGCGCTGAGCGCCGACTGGACGCTGCGCATCTGGAACCCCGACGAGGGCGCGCCGGCCTATGCCGAGGCGCTGGCCGAGGCCGACGCCACCGTGGCGATGTCCTGGAGCGCCGAAACGCCGCCGGCACCGAACCTCAAGCTCCTGCAATTGCCCGGCGCCGGCTGGGACCGGCTGCAGTTCGAGCAGGTGCCGACGCAAGCCGCGGTGTGCAACGTCTTCGAGCACGAGATCGGCATCGCCGAATATGTTCTCGCGACCATGCTGATGTGGGAAATCCGGCCGGACCGGATGGACGCGGGCCTGCGCAACGACGACTGGTCGACCAGCGGCTGGAGCGGCGCCGGCCTGCACGGCGAGCTGTACGGCAAGACCCTCGGCATTGTCGGCTATGGCCGCATCGGCCGGGAGAGCGCGCGTCGAGCCCGCGCCTTCGGCATGCCGGTGCGGGCCTGCAGCCGCACGCCGCGCCCTGACGACCTGGTCGAGCGCTGCGAGGGCATGGACAAGCTGGACGAGTTGCTGGGCGCCAGCGATTACGTATTGGTGTCGATGCCGCTGACGGCGTCGAACCCGAACCTGTTCGACGCTGACCGATTGGCGGCGATGCGGCCGGCCGGCGTCATCATCAACGTCTCGCGCGGCGGCCTGATCGACGAACAGGCGTTGTACGACGCGCTAAAGAACCGGCGGATCGGCGGCGCGGTGATCGACACCTGGTACAACTACCCCAAGGGCGGCAAGCCGACGGCGCCGTCGCGGCTGCCGTTCCGCGACCTGGACAACATCATCATGACGCCGCACGCCTCGGCCTGGTCGGCCGGCCTGCTGGCGCGGCGCTGGCGCTGGATCGGCGAGAACATGAACAGGCTGGCCCGCGGCGAGCCGCTGGACAACGTCATCCGCACGCCCGGCGGCCCGCCGCCGAACTAGCGCGGTTGCAGTGCTGCCGCGGAGAGGTGGACGCCGGCGTCGCAGACCATGATCTCGCCGGTCATGTTGCGGTTGCCGGCGAGCAGGAAGTGGATCGACTGCGCCATATCGTCCGCAGTGCCGGCGCGGCGCAGCGGGGCGTTCGTCTCCAGGCCGCGCTTCACGGTGTCGTAGAGTTCCTCGCCCATGCCCTGCCGCAGCCAGCGGCCCTGCACGAAGCCGGGGCACAGCGTGTTGACCCGGATTTCCGGTCCCAGCGCCTTCGCCAGCGCCAGCGTCATGGTGTTGATCGCGCCCTTGGAAGCGGCGTAGGCGATCGAGCTGCCGACGCCCATGATGCCGGCGATGGAGGAGACGTTGACGATGGCACCGAAGCCGTTATTGCGCATCGCCGGGACCACGGCACGGGTCATCTGATAGGTGCCGGTGACGTTGATCGCCATGATGTTGGCGAAATCCTCGGCCGAGAGCGCCTCCAGGTCGGTGTGGGCGGCGAACTTGGTGGTGCCGGCATTGTTCACCAACCCGTCGATCTTGCCCCACTTGTCGACCGCGGCCTTGGCCATGGCCCGGCAATCCGCGTCGGAACCGATATCTGCCTTGCACACCAGCGCCTCGCCACCGCCGGCCTCGCACGCCGCCTGCACTTCGCGCGCGGCGTCCTCGGAGCGGCTGTAGTTGATCACCACCCGGGCGCCGTTTTCCGACAGCAACCGCGCCGTCGCGGCGCCGATACCGGATGACGACCCGGTGACGATGACGACCCAATCCTTGACGTTCATGCTCCGCTCTCCCACTGGCACATTGCCGCGAACCTAGCGCAAAACCAGCCGTCGTGGGCAAACCTCATGCGTTCTCCGGCGCCGCATCAGGCGGGCACATTGTCTGGAACTTCGCGATGGTAACGCTCAAATGCGCCCGGAGCTGTTCCTGAGCCCGCGTAACGTCGACACGTTCCAGGCTCGCCACGATGCCGCGGTGCTCGCCAGCACACTCCCCCTCGCCAGCGCCCCTTTTTCCCATCGTCGATCACGCGGCGTCGGTGCGGTCGCGCTTCGCCTTGTACTGCCAGATCGTGCCCTGCACATGCGCCTTAAGACACTGCGCGGCTTGCTCGAAGTCGCCCGCCTCGACCCGCTCGACGATGGCCATGTGCTCGCGCAGCGTCGTGCGGTTCAGGGCCTTTTCGGTCGACAGATGGATGCGCAGCGCGTCGACCCGAAACGCGAAGCCCCGGTAACAGTCGCGCATTTACGAATTATCACAATGCTGGAACAGCAGATCATGAAACGCGGTGTCCAGTTTTCGGTAGGCAGCATTATCGTCATTGACGACCGCCGTCTCCATCGCCGCGATGGTGGATGTCATGTCGGCCAGCAGCGCATCGGGGCGACGGCGCATGGCCAGACGTAGGGCCGTCAGTTCAAGCGACTCGCGCAATTCACCCAGTTTGGCGATCTCTTCCACGGTCATGTCGAAGACGAAGCTGCCGCGCTGGGGCTGGATCGAAACCAGTCCCTCCATCTTGAGTTGCAGCAGCGCCTCGCGCACGGGCGTCTTCGAGACGCCGAGTTCCGTCGCCAGGGCGTTCTCCGAAAGTGGCGCCCCCAATGGCATGTCGCCACTCACGATACGAGCCCGGATGGTATCCGCCGCCTGGTCGGTCAGCGATTTCGCTCGTCGTAGCATCCCCGTATGCCTCTACGACATCCCCCCGAACAGGCTAACGCCATGCGGGCCGGATTGACACACTAGCGGAACGCTCGATCCAGTATTGCGTGCACTTTCGACTTGTATATAAGATACCAGGGTAAGCAGGACAGACAACGCTCCTGCCGGCCCGCTGCAGCAGCAGGGCCAAATGACTGATCCAACGGGAGGTCGGTGGGGCGCATGCTCAATCGGCCTGCGTGTGCCCGCGAGACCGCCGACCTCCCTTCTTTTCCCGATCCCAGAGCTTCACACAACGCGGCCTTCCGGGCGTTGGCCGGCTTGGTTACACTACGTGCCAGGTAACGATCCTGTTCGCCTGGGAGGCACAGAAACATGAACCGTCGTTTACTGATCGGCGCCGGCGCTGGCTTGGCCATGCTGGCCAGCCCCGCGCTCGCCGCCGACACCGTCAAGATCGGCTACGTCACGACGCTGTCCGGGCCGGCCAGCATCATCGGCAAGCACATGAAGGACGCATTCGAGCTCGGGCTTGCCCACGTCGACGGCAAGATCGGCGGCCTGGAGACCGAGATCTTCTGGGGCGACGACCAGCGCAAGCCGGACGTGGCAAAGCAGGAAGTCTCCGCGCTGGTGAAGCGCGACCGGGTGCAGTTCGTCGCCGGCATCATCTGGTCGAACGTGCTGATGGCGGTCTACGACTCGGTGGTCCGCTCCGACACCTTCCTGATCAGTTCCAACGCCGGCCCCTCGCCGCTCGCCGGCAAGCGCTGCAACGAGAATTTCTTCTCGGTGTCGTGGCAGAACGACCAGACGCCGGAGGCGATGGGCAAGTACCTGCAGGACGCCGGCATCAACGACGTCTACCTGATGGCGCCGAACTACCAGGCCGGCAAGGACATGCTGGCCGGCGTGCAGCGCTACTACAAAGGCAACGTGGTCGGCCAGGTGTTCACCAAGCTGGGCCAGTCCGACTACCAGGCCGAGCTGAGCGCGCTGCGCGCGGCCAAGCCGAAGGCGGTGTTCGTGTTCCTGCCGGGCGGCATGGGGATCAACTTCCTCAAGCAGTATGACCAGACCGGCCTGCGCGCCGAAATTCCGCTCTACACCGCGTTCACGGCCGACGCGGTGTCGCTGCCGGCGGTAAAGGACGCCGCGCTGGACGTCCTCGGTACCCAGACCTGGAGCCCTGACCTGGACAACGCGGTGAACAAGAAGTTCGTCGCCGACTTCAAGGCGAAGTACGGCTACACGCCGTCATTCTATGCCGCCCAGGCCTACGACACGGCGATGTTCCTGGACGCCGCGGTGCGCAAGGTCGGCAACGTCACCGACCGCGACGCGCTGCGCGCGGCGATGCGCTCGGGCGACTTCCCGAACACGCGCGGCACCATCAAGTTCAACAACAACCACTTCCCGATCCAGAATTTCTACCTGCGCCAGGTGGTGAAGGAAGGCGACGGCTTCACCACGAAGATCGTCGACACGGTGTTCGAGAACCACGGCGACAGCTACGCCAAGGACTGTCCGATGAAGTGGTGAGCCTCCGGGCGCACCACCGCGACCAGGGGGCGCAAAGACTGCGCCCCCTTTTCGTTAGCCGACGAGGAGCGAGATGGACTGGCTGCTGCTGATCGAGCAGACCTTCAACGGGCTGCAACTCGGCGTGATGCTGTTCCTGTTGGCGGCCGGCCTGACGCTGGTGTTCGGCATCATGGACCTGGTGAACCTGGCGCACGGGTCGCTGTTCATGATCGGCGCCTACATCGCCGTCACCTTCATCGGCTGGACCGACTCGTTCTGGCTCGGCGTGCTGTTGGCGATCCCGGCGACGGCGCTGGTCGGGATGGCGGTCGAGGTGGTGGTGCTGCGCACGCTTTACGCGCGCGACCATCTGGACCAGGTGCTGGCGACCTTCGGCCTGATCCTGTTCTTCAACGAGTTCGTCAGCCTGGTGTGGGGCCGGGCGCCGATCTTCGCCGGCCTGCCGGACGCTCTCAAGGGCCAGGTCGAGATCCTGCCCGGTGCGCCCTATCCGACCTATCGGCTGCTGATCATCGTCGTCGGGCTGGCGGTGGCGGCGCTGATCTACCTGATCGTCGCCAAGACCCGTCTCGGCATGCAGATACGCGCCGGCGCCAGCAACCGCGAGATGGTCGGCGCGCTGGGCGTCGACATCAAACGGCTGTTCACGCTGGTCTTCGGACTGGGCGCGGCCTTTGCCGGGCTGGCCGGGATGATGACCGGGCCGATCACCAATGTGCAGCCGGGCATGGGCGAGCCGGTGCTGATCAACGCCTTCGTGGTGATCATCATCGGCGGCATCGGCTCGATCCGCGGCGCGCTGATCGCCAGCGCCCTGGTCGGCATGGTCGACACCATGGGCCGCGCCTTCCTGCCGGCGATCCTGCGCGCCGTGGTCGACCCGGCGACGGCCGACGGGGTCGGGCCGGCGCTGGCCTCGATGGCGATCTACATCCTGATGGCCGCCGTGCTGTTCTTCCGCCCTCAGGGCCTGTTTCCGGCGCGCACCGGATGAGCGCGCAACAGCACATTCACATTAAAGAGCGGGCCCTCGACGCATTGCGTCGAGCCTGCTGGGCACGGCCATGAGCGCGCAACAGCACGCTCATAACTCAAGGCAGGCCGTGTCCTGTTGGGCACGGCCGTGAGCGCGCAACTGCACGCTCACAACTCTAGGCAGGCCGTGTCCTGCTGGGCACGGCGATGAGCCGGCGCGTCGTCATCGAGATCCTGGTGCTGGCTTGCTTCGCCGCGATACCGCCGATCATGAGCTGGCTCGACCAGCCGTTCTACGTCGACATGGCGAGCCGGATCATGATCTTCGCCATCGCCGCGCTCAGCCTGGACCTGATCCTCGGCTTCGGCGGCATGGTCAGCTTCGGACACGCCGCCTATGTCGGCGTCGGCGCCTATTGCGTCGGTATCCTGGCCTATCATGGGGTGGAGAATGGCTGGATTCAGTTCGCCACGGCGATCGCCGTCAGCGCCGGAGTCGCGGCGCTGATCGGCGCCATCTGCCTGCGCACCGCCGGCGTCTATTTCATCATGATCACGCTGGCCTTCGCGCAGATGCTGTTCTTCCTGGGCGTCAGCCTGGAGGCCTATGGCGGCGATGACGGACTGCCGTCGGTGCGCTCCGACTTTGGCCTCGGACTGAACCTGTACGACAGCGACCAGTTCTACTACCTGGTGTTCGCGGTGCTGGTCGCGGCGTTCGTAATCTGCCGGCGGCTGGTCGACTCGCGCTTCGGACTGGTGGTGCGCGGGACGCGCTCGAACGCGGCGCGGATGCAGGCGATCGGCTATCAGACCTATCTCTACCGTCTGGCCTGCTTCGTCATCGCCGGGGTGATCTGCGGCATTGCCGGGGCGCTGTTCGCCAACTGGAACGAGTATGCCAGCCCCGACTACATGCACTGGACGCGCTCCGGCGAGCTCATCGTCATGGTGGTGCTGGGCGGCATGGCCACCCTGCTCGGCCCGATCCTGGGCGCCACCGCCTTCCTGCTGCTGGAGGAATACCTGCCGAACGCCATAGAGGTCGTCGCGCCCGGCTACGGCGACTTCTGGGGCATCGTGTTCGGGCCGATCCTGATCCTGATCGTGCTGTTCGGGCGCGGCGGCATCTACGGCATCGCTGGGCGGCTCGCGGGCCGATTGGCTGGGCGTCATGGCTGAGCCCATTCTTCGCGTCGAGGCGCTGGTGAAGCGCTATGGCGGTCTGGTGGCTACCGACGATCTGTCGCTGGACCTGGGCGAGGGCGAACTGCACGCGGTGATCGGGCCGAACGGCGCCGGGAAAACCACGCTGATCGCGCAGCTCGCCGGCAACCTGCGCCCCGACAGCGGCACGATCAGCTTCCGGGGGCGCGACATCACCCGCCTCGGGCCAGCGCCACGGTCGCACCTCGGCCTGGCGCGGTCGTTCCAGATCACCTCGGTGTTCCTGGAGGCGACCGCGGAAGACAACGTAGCCCTGGCGGTGCAGGCCCATGCCGGCCACTCCTTCCGCTTTTGGGCCAACGCCCGCAAGGACGCGCGTCTGCGCGAGCCGGCCCGCGACGCGCTGGCGCAGGTCGGGCTGCTGGCGCGCGCCGGCATTCCGGCCGCCGCGCTGAGCCACGGCGAACAGCGCCAGCTTGAAATCGCCATGGCGCTGGCCACCGGACCGACCCTGCTGCTGCTCGACGAGCCGATGGCCGGCATGGGCAGCGAGGAGAGCGCCCGCATGGTCGAACTGCTGCAGGGCCTGAAGCGGCGGCACTCGATCCTGTTGATCGAGCACGACATGGACGCGGTGTTCGCGCTGGCCGACCGAATTACCGTACTGGTCTATGGCCGCGCCATCGCGACGGGAACACCGGAGGCGATCCGCGAGGACGCGGCGGTGCGTCAGGCCTATCTCGGCGATGCGCAGGCGCAACCCGGCGCGGGGGCGGCCTGATGCTGCTCGAAATCGACGGTATCGAGAGCTTCTACGGCAGCAGCCAGGCGCTGTTCGGCATGTCGTTGGCCGTCGATGCCGGCGAAGCGGTGACGCTGATGGGCCGCAACGGCATGGGCAAGACCACCACGGTGCGCTCGATCATGGGCCTGATGGCGCCGCGGGCCGGCAGCATCCGCTTCGATGGCCGCGACATCGCCGGCATGGCGGCCTACCGGGTGGCGCAGCTCGGCCTCGGCCTGGTGCCGGAAGGGCGGCAGATATTCCCCAACCTGACGGTGCGCGAGAACCTGCTGGCGACCGCCGGCAACCGCGCCGGCAATGCGGAGCCGTGGACCGCGGCGCGCATTTTCGCGCTGTTCCCGTCGCTGGCCGAACGCCAGAACGCGATGGGCAACCAGCTTTCCGGCGGCGAGCAGCAGATGCTGGCGGTCGGCCGGGCACTGATGACCAACCCGCGGCTGTTGATCCTGGACGAGGCGACGGAGGGTCTGGCGCCGCTGATCCGGCAGGAGATCTGGACCTGCCTGGCGGGCCTGAAGGCCGCCGGCCAGTCGATCCTGGTGATCGACAAGAACGTCGCCGCCCTGACCAGGCTCGGCGACCGGCACTACATCGTCGAGAAAGGCCGCGTCGCCTGGTCCGGCACCAGTGAGGCGTTGGCGGCCGATAGCGACCTGCAGCACCGCTACCTCGGCGTGTAGCCGGCGGTACCGGCTTATTCCGCCGCCGCTTTACGGTTTCTTAGCAGGTCTTGACAGAAGATTAGTTATTGCTTGGGGGAGCGCTTCGCGACCTAGGGTCCAGGCAGGATCCACTATTCATGGTGTCTGGGAGACGGATGTGAAGTACGGGGAAGACTTCCACCTGTCGCACAAGTACGCGACTGCCGCGTTGTTGGCTTTGAAGGAACACGAACTGCCGGCGTCGCCGGCCTATTTCCACCTCTGGTACAACTACCACAACGGCCGCATGCCGGCGCTGCGCAAGGCGGTGGAAGCGCTGAGCGCGAACGGCAACGCGATCACCAGCGACATATGCGACGAGCTTTGCGAGCAGCACCTGAAGATGGGCGGCGCCACCGGTGAAACCGTGCTGGAGACCAGCCTGAAGCTGGAAGGCACGCTCGGCCAGATCATGCAGGTGCTGGACAATGCCGGCAGCGACAACGAGCGCTTCGGCGACACGTTGAGCGAAGCCTCCGGGAACCTGGAACGCGCGGCGGGCGATCCGCAGCAACTGCGTCAGTTGATCGACGTGCTGGCCGGCGAAACGCAGAAGACGCTGACCCAGAACCGCCGGCTGCAAAAGGAACTGGCGACCTCGTCGCAGGAGGTCAACTCGCTGCGCGCGCACCTGGAAGAGGTTCGCCGGGAGGCAATGACCGACGGGCTGACCGGAATCGCAAATCGCAAGTTCTTCGACATGCAGATGCGCGAAGCGATCAGCGAGGCGATGGTTCAGGCAACACCGCTCAGCCTGATCTTCATGGACATCGACAATTTCAAGCAGTTCAACGACAAGCACGGCCACCAGCTCGGCGACCAGGTGCTGCGGCTGGTGGCGCGCTGCCTCACCGATTGCATCAAGGGTCGCGACACGGCGGCGCGCTACGGCGGCGAGGAGTTCGCCGTGATTCTGCCGTCGACACCGCTGGAGGCGGCGATGATCGTCGCCGAGCAGATCCGCAAGAACGTCGCCTCCAAGCGCATCGTACGCCGGCGCACCGACGAGGACCTGGGCGGCATCACGCTGTCGCTCGGCGTTGCCCAGTTCATGCCCGGCGAGAGCGACCAGGCACTGGTGGAGCGCTCCGACGCCGCGCTCTACGTCGCCAAGCGCAGCGGCCGCAACCAGACCGCCAGCGAAAACGACATCGACCAACCGGTCGCCGCCGCCAGCTGACCCGCCACCAACCCCGCGGAACGCCGCCGGGCGCTTGCGCCCCGGCGGCGTTCGCCGCATCCTGCCGGCCCGCGCCAACGGCGGCGCGCCACGGGAGGATCAGGGGTGAGCGACTACGAGGCCGCGTTCGCCGAACTGCGCAAGTTCGATACGCCAACCATCTGCAACGCGCTGGAAATCGCGGCGCCGGAACGCCGCGGCTACGGCTACACGGTAAGGCCGCTGGTCTGCGCCCGCCCGCAACTGCCGCCGATCGTCGGCTTCGCGCGGACCGCCACGATTTCCTCCATGCGGCCGGGCCGGCGCCCGGCGAAGCAAGCCCGCGAGCACCGGCTGGAGTACTACCGGATGTTCACCGAGGGTCCGCAGCCGACCATCGCGGTGATCCAGGACATCGACGACATCCCCGGCTACGGCGCGCACTGGGGTGAGGTGAACTCCGCGATCCACAAGGGCCTGGGTTGTCTGGGCTGTGTCACCAACGGCTCGATGCGCGACCTGGACGTGCTCGCCGATGGCTTCCAGATCTGCGCCGGCGTGGTCGGCCCGAGCCATGCCTTTGTCCATGTCGAGGAGATCGGCACCACCGTCAACATCCACGGTATGCAAGTCTCTCCCGGCGACCTGATCCATGCCGACCTGCACGGCGCGGTCGCCTTCGACGTGAAGCTGGTCGACGACGTGATCAAGGCAATCGACCTGCTGACCCGGCGCGAGGCGAAGATACTGGATGCGGCGCGCGCGCCGGATTTCGGCATCGACAAGCTGGCCCAGGCCATGGCCGACGCGGACGAGATCCACTAGCCATGGACGACACGGCCATTGCCGCCGCCGCCGGCGTCGCGATGTACGAGCGCGACTATGCGGCGCAGCGGCTCGGCATCTCGGTCGACGAGGTCCGCCCCGGCTATGCCCGGCTGTCGATGACGGTGGCCGACGACATGGTCAACGGGCACGCGGTCGGACATGGCGGGCTGACCTTCGCGCTGGCCGACACCGCGATGGCCTATGCCTCCAACTCGTACAACCGCGTGGCCCTGGCGCAATACGCGACGATCAACTTCCTGGCGCCGACCCGTCTCGGCGAACGTCTGACGGCGGAAGCGGTGGAACAGTCGCGCGCCGGGCGCGCCGGCATCTACGACGTGCGCGTGACCAATCCCGACGGCGCGCAGGTCGCGTTGTTTCGCGGCCAGACCATCCGCATGAACGACAAGGTCGACGAAGCTTCACCGGTGATCGAATGAGCCGAACAGACCCGCCCGCCGCAGCCGAGCTGGACCCGATCGAAACCGCCAGCCGCGACGAGCTGGCGGCATTGCAACTACAACGCCTGCGCTGGTCGCTGCGCCACGCCTACGACAATGTCGCGTTGTACAAGCAGCGTTTCGACGCCGCCGGCGTAGCGCCGGACGATCTGAAGGACCTGTCGGACCTCGGCAAGTTTCCGTTCCTGACCAAGTCGGACCTGCGCGACCACTATCCCTTCGGTCTGTTCGCGGTGCCGCGCGAACAGGTGGTGCGCGTGCACGCCTCGTCCGGAACCACCGGCAAGCCCACGGTGGTCGGCTACACCAGGGACGATATCGACGTCTGGGCGGACTGCATGGCGCGCTCGATCCGCGCCGCCGGCGGACGGCCCGGCGACATGGTGCACGTCGCCTACGGCTATGGCCTGTTCACCGGCGGGCTGGGTGCGCACTACGGCTCGGAGCGGCTGGGCTGCACCACGATCCCGATGTCGGGCGGTCAGACCGAGAAGCAGGTACAGCTGATCCAGGACTTCCGGCCCAACATCATCATGGTGACGCCGTCCTACCTGCTGGCGATCGCCGACGAGTACGAACGGCTCGGCATCGACCCGCGCGACTGTCCGATCGAGATCGGCATCTTCGGCGCCGAGCCCTGGACCGAGGCGATGCGGGCGGAGATCGAGCAGCGCTTCGACATGCACGCGGTCGACATCTACGGCCTGTCGGAGGTGATGGGCCCCGGCGTGGCCAACGAATGTATCGAGACCAAGGACGGACTGACGATCTGGGAGGATCACTTCTATCCCGAGGTCATCGATCCGGAGACCGGCGCCGTGCTGCCCGATGGCGAGCGCGGCGAGCTGGTCTGGACCAGCCTGACCAAGCAGGCGCTGCCCGTCATTCGCTACCGCAGCCGCGACCTGACCCGGCTGCTGGCGCCGACCGCGCGGTCGATGCGCCGGATGGAGCGGATCACCGGGCGCAGCGACGACATGCTGATCATCCGCGGCGTCAACGTGTTCCCGACCCAGATCGAGGCGATCATCCTGGAGGACGAGCGCGTCGCGCCGCACTACCAGCTCGAAATCCGCCGCGAGAAGGCGCTGGACGAGCTCGACATCGTGGTCGAGTGCGCCCCCGCCTTCGCCGGCAGCGACGCGGCCGCCCGCACCGACGCCGCCAGGGCGATTGCCGGCCGGGTCAAGGGCATGGTCGGCGTCAGCGCCACCGTACGCGTGGTCGACCCCGGCCAGATCGCCCGCTCGATGGGCAAGGCGGTGCGGATCGTGGATCGGCGCGCCAAGGACTGATTGGTTCGCCTGCACCCGACTCGATGCTAGCCTTTCATCTGCGCCAGGGAGGCAGACGTGCCGGCATATACCTATCCGGTCTATCCGTTCCAACGGCCGCCAGAGCTCGACGGCGATGCGACGCTGCATCCGGTGCTGATCGCCGGGGCCGGACCGGTCGGGCTGACGCTGGCGCTTGACCTGGCGCAGCGCGGCGTGCGCTCGGTCCTCCTGGAAGCCAACGAGACACTCTCGGACGGCAGCCGGGCGCTGTGCTGGGCGCAGCGCACGCTGGAGATTTTCGACCGCCTCGGCGTGGCAAAGCAGGTCGTCGACAAAGGCTTCACCTGGAGCGAGGGCCGGCTGTTCCACGGCGCCGAGCAAGTCTTCCAGTTCGACCTGCAACGCGATCGCGACGCGCAGTATCCGGCCTTCGTCAACTTGCAGCAGTACTTCGCCGAGGAATATCTGGTCGACGCGGTGCACAAGCTTCCCGACCTGATCGACCTGCGTTTCCAGAACAAGGCCGTCGGCGTGACGCAGCACGGCGACCGCGTTGTCGTCCGCGTCGAAACCCCGGCGGGTGCCTACGACATCCAGGGCCAGTACCTGGCGGCGTGCGACGGCGCGCGCTCGACCGTGCGCCGGGCCATGGGTTTGGACTTCGCCGGCCGCGTGTTCGAGGACCATTTCCTGATCGCCGACGTCGACACCAAGGTGCCGCTGCCGGCCACCGCGCGGCGCTTCTGGTTCCTGCCCGACTTTCACCAGGGCGAGACCGCGCTGTGCCACCGCCAGGGCGCGGGCATGTGGCGGGTCGACTTCCAGCTCGGCTGGGACGGCGTCGACCCGGCCGAGGAGGTCAAACCGGAGAACGCGGTGCCGCGCATCGAGAGGATGCTGGGCGTGCCGGTCGATGTGACCTGGCTGTCGGTCTACACCTTTCAGTGCCGGCGGCTGGCGCGACTTCGCCACGGCCGGGTGCTGTTCGCCGGCGATGCCGCGCACCAGGTCTCGCCATTCGGCGCGCGCGGCGGCAATAGCGGCGTGCAGGATGCGGAGAACCTGGCCTGGAAGCTGGCCTTCGTGCTCGATGGGCAAGCGCCGGAAGCGCTGCTGGAGAGCTACCACGACGAGCGCGGCTTCGCAGCCGACGAGAATATCCGCACCACCAGCCGCACCACCGACTTCATGACCGCCAAGACCGAAGCACGCCGGGTGATGCGCGAGGCCGTTTTGGGGCTGGCGCACAAGCACGGCTTCGCGCGCGCGCTGATCAATTCCGGCCGACTGTCGACCGCGACAATTCATTCACAGTCACCGTTGAACGGCCCTGATGCAGGCTTTGACGGCGGCGTGGTACCCGGCGCCCCCTGCCCCAACCTGCCGACGCCCGGCAACGACACGGACTTTTTGCTGCAGGTGCTGGGGCGCGGGTTGCAATTCGACGGGCTCTATTTCGGCGGCGACGCACCTGAGGGCCTGGACGAACCGACCCTGAACGTGATCGTGGTCGGGAAGGATCTACACGACCCAAGCGGCGCCATCGCGCGCGCCTTCGCCGCCAAGCCCGGCAGCTTCTATCTCATACGGCCGGACCAGCACGTCGCGGCGCGCTGGGACCACGTCGACGTCGCGGCGATACGACATGCCATCGACATCGCCATGGCCCGCGCCGAGCCGGCACCGGCGCGCGCCACCGCCTAGGACAAAAGCATGCAGACCGAGCTGAACATCCCCGACCCGGACGGCTTCTACGAGGCGCTGATGCAAATGCACGAAGGCCTGTCGGACGCCGACAGCCACCTGGCCAACGCGCGGTTAGTGCTGTTGCTCGCCAATCAGGTCGGCGAACTGGCGGTCCTGAAGGACTGCATGGCGGCGGCGCGCGATGGGCTGGAAAGCGCCTGATGACGAAGATCGCGGTTCTCTACCCCGGCGACATGGGCCACGCGGTCGGCCGCTCGCTGCGCGAACACGGCCATGAGATGATCACCAGCCTGGCCGGACGGTCGGACCGGACCAGGGCCTTCGCCAAGGCTGGCGGGCTGGTCGATGCCGGCGAGCTGGCCGGCGCCGTGAGCGAAGCCGAGTTGATCCTGTCGATCCTGCCGCCGTCAAACGCCGTCGACCTGGCACATCGGGTGGCCGAGGCGCTGCGCAACACCGGCGCCACGCCGGTCTACGCCGACTGCAATGCCATCGCGCCGGAAACCTCCCGCGAGGTCGAGGAGATCGTGAGCGCCGCCGGCGCGAGCTACATCGACGGCAGCATCGTCGGGCCGCCGCCAGGACGGGGCACGCCGCGGTTTTACGTTGCCGGAGCGGACACCTCGGCAATGCTGGCACTCGACGGACAGGGCATCATCGTGCGCCACCTGGGGCCGCGCGTCGGCGACGCCTCGGCGATGAAGATGTGCTACGCCTCGATCACCAAGGGCACTTCGACGTTGTTCACCGCCGCGCTGATGGTGGCGCACCAACACGGGCTGGACGAACCGTTCTGGACCGAGCTGCAGGAAAGCCAAGGCGGCGTCTGGGGCCGGATGGACAAGCAAGTCGCACGGCTGCCGTCCGATGCCGGTCGCTGGATCGGCGAAATGGACGAAATTATCAAGACATACGGCTCCGTCGGCGTGCCGACCGGGTTCCACGAAGCCGCGGCGCAGGTCTACGAGGTCCTGACCCGCACACCCAACGCGCGGATCAAGCGCGAGGAGCTGGATCCAGAGGCCGGCATCGCCGAGGTGATCGCCGCCTTCGCCGGCAAGCTGCCATCGCAGCGGTAGTGGGAACCGTGCCCGCCCCGGCACGTTGATCCACGCATCATGCGCGCGCAGATTCAAAAACACTGGTATGCGATCCGCACCAGCTATTGGTTCGTTCCATCGCTGATGGTGCTGGGCGCGGTAGCGCTGTCGATCGTCACCTTCGCCATCGACGTCGCGATCGGCGACCACTGGCCCAAGATGGTCACCGGCTTCGGGTTGAACACGCCGGCCGGCGCGCGCGCGGTGTTGTCGACGATCGCCGGCTCGATGATCACCGTGGCCGGCGTCAGCTTCTCGATCCTGATCGCGGCGGTGGTGTTCGCCACCGGGCAACTCGGCCCGCGCCTGCTGGCGATCTTCATGGCCGACACGTCCAACAAGGTCACGCTCGGCACCTTCATCGCCACCTTTCTCTATGGCCTGCTGGTGCTGCGCACGGTGCACGGCGGCGAGGACGGCGAACGGTTCGTGCCGCACCTCGGCGTGCTGGTCGCCCTGCTGCTGGCGCTGGCATCGCTCGCGGTTTTGATCTCGTTCATCCACCACGTGCCGCGCTCGATCTCGGCGGCGCAAGTGGTGGCGCGGATCGGCGCGGACCTGATCGAACGGAGTGCGCAGCTTTTCCCGCAGCGCCTCGGCGAGGCCGTCGCGGAGGGATCATCGCTGGCCAACGTCGCCACCGACCTGCCGAGCGATGCCGGTATCGCGATCCGGGCGGCGGGCGATGGTTATATCACCCATGTCGATCTGGTGAGCCTGGCCGACGAAATCGGCAAGCGCGACGGCGTGTTGCAGCTGCGGCAGCCGCCCGGCGCCTTCGTCAGCCAGGGCGAGGTGCTGGCCACCGCGCACGGCATCGACGCGGACGCCAGCCTGCACGACGCCGTCCGCACCGCCATCGTGCTGGATACCGAGCGCACCAACCAGCAGGATTATCTATTCGTCGTCCAGCAGATGGTGGAGATCGCGATCCGCGCCCTGTCGCCCGGCATCAACGATCCGTTCACCGCCATCGGCTGTTTGGACTGGCTGGGCAGCGGCGCAATCCAGCTCGGGCATCGCGAGATGCCGAGCAAGTATCGACGCGACACGGACGGCAAGCTACGGCTCGTTGTGCCGTCATTCGACTTCGCGGACGTGACGTCGGCCATGTTCGACCGCCTGCGTCCCTACGCCGCCAGCGACCGCAATGCCTGCCTGCATACTTTCGCGACGCTGACGCGGGTAATGCGCGAGGTCGCCCACCCGCCTTACCGCGCCGCTCTGCTGGAACAGGCGGCGGCGCTGAACGACGCGGCGCAGCAATGCCTGGCGCTGGAGCGGGACCGGATCGCCGCCACGGCCGCCTATGCGGCGCTGCGCGACGCAGCCTAGAGCGCTTCATGTTTAGTCGGCAGCCCGCTCCGCGAAAGCGGGAAACGCTCTATTCGGGCGGCGGGTCGGTCGAGAGCCACCAGCCGTCGCCCGCGACCCAGCAACTCGTGTCCGGCGCAGTGTCGCGGCGCAGCGACAGCAGCTTGGGGAGCATCGGGGTGACCAGGGCCTGGCTCAGGCGCCGGGCTTCGTCGTCGTCGCGCGCGTCCACGCAATCGACATAGCCGCAACGCGACACCACCCGCGCCCACCAGCGTTCGCCGTCGCGTTCGATCCGCACGACCACGCCCCAGCCGTCCCGTCCGGTCAGTGGAAAGACCAGCCGCCCGCCCGGCCGTAGCGCGTCGAGCCATGCCGCAAGCGGCCGGGTCGCGCCGGCGCAGACGTAGATCGCGTCGCTGCGCGGCAGCGGCGGCAGGCAAGCCGAACGTCGTTCGACCACCGCGGTCGGCCATGGTTCCAGGTTCCGCCGCGCCGCGCCGACCAGCTCCGGCACCAGGTCGTAGGCGGCAACCCAACCCTCCGGCCCGGCCAGCTCGGCCAGGATGGCGCTGTAGTAGCCGGTGCCGCAGCCGACGTGCAGGACCCGGTCGCCATGGCGCACCGCCAGCGCCGCGAGACAGGCCGCGTGCAGGCTCGGCTGGCCGTTGTTGATACCGTCGTCGGGACGCAGCGCGACGACTATGTCGTCGTAGAGCCGCGCCGGATCGCTGTCGGCCACCGGCTGGTAACCGCGCTCGCCCCAATAGAGCCAGGGCGGCGGCCCGATGAACAGTTCGCGCGGGACACCGGCGAAGGCTTCGAGCAGTCGTGGATCGCGCGCGCCGGCGACGTGCGTGACATGTTCGGCATAGCGCCGCCGTACGTCGGCGAGGTCAGCGCTCGGTACTGGTCCGCTTGGCACCCTTGCGTTTTCCCTGCGGCTTGGCGGCATCCGCCGCCAGCGCCACGTCAGCCGCGCGCCGGCCCCAGGCGACGATCTCGTCGCCGTCGTCCAGCACCTCGTCCGGTACCCGCCAGTAGCCGGCGAGCGAGCGGCGGCCATTCTTGGTGTCATATTCGAAAGGGCCGACGCCGGCAGCCTCGAAGGCCGGCCGGGTCTCGTCGTCGACCTTGAAGTAGAGGACGTCGTCAGCGATCAGCGCGAACATCAGGTCGCGATAGAACAGCCCGGCGCCGCCGAACATGCGCTTGGTCTCGATGCCGCCCAGCGGCGCCAGCAACTCGGCGACGTGGTCCTGGTATTCGCGGCTGACCGCCATCGCTAGTCCTGCAGCGTTTTCCACATCTCGATATCGCGCTTGGCGGTCCAGATGCGCGGGTCGTAGATGCCGGAGACCTCGTCGTAGCAGCGGGTGATGTCGAACGGCAGGCAATGCTCGAAAATCGCCCAGTCGGCATACTTCTTGCGCAGTTGCCGGGCGGTGTTGTCGAACACCGTCTTCAAGTCCTGCTTGCGCTTCACGCCGCGCTCCACGTTGCGGTAGAGCGCCTGCACGAACTCCTGGGTGCCGGCGATCGCCTTTTCGCACGCCGCCGGGGTTTTGCAGGCGGGGCCGCGCCCAGGCACCAGCATCCGGGGCTTCAGGTCGCGCGCCGCCTGCAACGTGTCCGGCCATTCCTTCAGGTAGGCGTCGCCGGCATACGGCGTGGCACCATTCTCGACCAGGTCGCCGGAGAACAGGATGCGCTGGCGCGGCAGCCAGACCACGATGTCGCCCTTGGTGTGGGCCTTGCCGAGGTGCATCAGCCGCACCTCCAGCTTGCCCAGGAAGATCGTCATCTCGCTGGCGAACGTCATGTTCGGCCAGGTCAGGCCGGGCACCGTCTCGACCCCCTCGAACAGCCGCGGGAAACGTTGCACCTCCGACTTGAAGTCCTGCTTGCCGCGTTCCTTGATCAGGTCGTGGGTCATGTCGGAGCAGATCACGTAGTCGGCGTTGTAGGCTGCCGCGCCCATCACCCGAACGGCGTGATAGTGCGTCAGCACGACATACTTAATCGGCTTCTTGGTCACCTTGCGAACCCGGTCGATCAGATCCTGCGCCGCCAGCGGGGTGGAGCGGGTGTCGATCACCATCACCGCGTCGTCGCCGATGATCACGCCGGAGGTCGGGTCGCCCTCGGCGGAATAGCTGTAGGCGCAGTCGGCCAGCTTGTCGAAGCTGACCTTCTTTTCGGCCATATCGCCTTGGGACGCGAACGCCTTTGCCATGATGGTGATTCTCCTCGCCGAATTAGTTTCATTTGTAACTTATCGTGCCGCCCGTCGACCGACAAGCGGATGGCCAGCACCGGAACGGCTTGCTAAGAGTGGCGCCATGCTGATCGCACAGATTACCGACTTCCATGTCACCGTCGCGGGCGGGCGGCTGGACCGACAGTATGCCACGGCGGCGCATCTGGCGCGCGCGGTCGATCACATCAACCAGATGGAGCCGCGCCCCGACGTGATACTGGCGACCGGCGACCTGGTCGATGTCGGTCAGCGCGACGAGTATGCGCGGCTGCGTGACCTGCTGGCGCCGCTGCACATGCCAGTCTACCTGATCCCCGGCAATCACGATGCGCGCGAGGCGCTGCTGGCGGCGTTTGCCGACCATGCCTACCTGCCGGACCGCGGGTTCGTGCAGTACGTCATCGAGGACCATCCGCTGCGGCTGGTCGCACTCGATACCCTGATTCCGAAGTCCGGATCGGGCGAGCTGTGCGAGCAGCGGCTGGACTGGCTGCAAGCGACGCTGGCGGCCGCGCCGGACCGGCCGACGGTAGTCTTCATGCACCACCCGCCGTTCGATTCCGGCATCAGGAAGATGGACGAGCCGGCACTGATCGGACGAGAACGGTTCGCGCGGATCGTCGCGGCCGCGCCGCAGGTCGAGCGCGTGCTGTGCGGCCACCTGCATCGGCCGGTCACACAACGCTTCGCCGGCACCGTCGCCAGCGTCGCGCCGGCGACGGCGCACCAGCTCGAGCTGAACCTGACCAACGACGAGCTCGCCACGGTGATGGAGCCCCCGGCGGTGACGCTGCACCACTGGTCCGACGGCGCGCTGGTCACGCACACCAGCTACATCACATCGCACGAGCGTTTCACCATTTTCGACGGTCAACGCTGGATCGACAGCGACCCGCCCTTCCAGGTCAACTGACCCCATGGCTATCGCCGCCGGCGGCTTGCCGGTGCCGCTGCGCGTCGGCGGCTGGATGCTGTTCACGGCCTGCAATTTCGCCGCCATGCTCGGTGTCGCGCGCTACCTCTCCGCCGACCTGTCGGTTTTCGTGATCTCGTTCTGGCGCAACCTGTTCGCCGCGCTGATGCTGCTGCCGCTGGCGCTGCGGTTCGGGTCCACGCGATTGCCGAGCCGGTCGATCGTTATCCACGTGGCGCGCGCGGCCTGCCTGGTGGCCTCATCGACGGCGATGTACCTGGCGGTGGTGCAGATGCCGATCGCCGAGGTCACCGCGATCAGCTTCACCACGCCTTTATTCGCGGTGCTGCTGGCGGCGCTGTTCCTGAACGAGAAGCTGACCACGACCCGGATGATCGGCCTGGGCGTTGGTTTCGCCGGCGTCCTGGTGATGTTGCGGCCGGGCGCCGCGGTGTTCGATCTCGCCGCCTTCTACGTGCTGTTCTCGTCGGTGACCTTCGGCGGCGTGGTGATTTTCGGACGCATCCTGGCGATGCGCGAATCAGCGGCCTTGATGGTGGCGATGCTGGCGCTGATCTCGGTGCCGCTGTCGCTGCCGCCGGCGCTGTTCGTGTGGGACTGGCCGAACCTCGCCGAAGTCGCCTGGCTGGTGGCGATGGCGGTGTTCGGCAACCTGAACATGTATGGCATCGTACGTTCGCTGAAGATCGCCGAGGCATCGCAGACCCAGCCCTACGACTTCCTGCGCCTGCCGTCGACCGCCGCGGTCGGCTTCCTGTTCTTCGCCGAAGTACCGGATGTCTTCACCTGGGTCGGCGCCGCGATCATCTGCGCCGGCACGGTCTGGGTCACGCGCGTGGAAAGCCGCGCCGCGCGCGTCTAGGGCGAGCGGTTCAGGCCCATGTCCCAGAAGCCGGCTTCCAGCCGTGTTGCCTGCGCGAAGATCGCCTGCAGCGCCGGGCGGCGGGCCTCGCTGAGCCGTCGTTCGGCCAGGCGGTCAAGCTGCGCCACGGTGGCGTCGACCACCTCGCGATACTCCGCACCGGCATACATCTCGATCCAGTCGCGGTACGGGTTGCCGTCAAGTCTTGTCTTGGGGTCGGCGGCCAGTGCCTGGGCGATCTCGCCATAGCCGACCACGCACGGCGCCAGCGCCACGGCGAGATCGAGCGCGTCGCCCCGCATGCCGGTGTCGAGCACGAAGCGGGTATAGGCGACGCAGGCCGTGTCTTCCGGTGCGGCGGCCATGTCCGCCTCGCTGAGCCCCCAGCCGGCGCAGTATTTCACGTGCAGGCTCATCTCGACGTCGAGCAGGCCGTTCAGGGTCGCGGCGGCGGCGCGCATGTTGGCCAGGTCATCGGCCTTGTAGGCGGCCAGCGCATAGGCCCGCGCGAAGTGGATCAGGAACAGGTAGTCCTGGATCAGGTAATGGCGGAAGGCCGGCTCGGGCAGCGTGCCGTCCGCCAGCGCGCGCACGAAGGCATGCTCGGTATAGGCGCGCCAGTCATCGGCGCAGCCGGCCTTCAGGGTGTCGAAAAGCCGCAACCTGCCGCGCGCCTCAGGCGAGTAGCAGGTTGCGGGTGGCCGGGGGCAGCCGCAGGACGATGCCGTCGAGCTCGTCGGTGATCACCAGTTGGCAGCCCAGGCGCGACGTCTTGGTCAGGCCGAAGGCGAGGTCGAGCATGTCGATCTCCTCCTCCTCCGGCGCCGGCAGCTTGTCGTAGAAGGCCGGGTCGACGATCACGTGGCACGTCGAGCAGGCCATGCAGCCCTCGCACGCGCCCTCGATGTCGATGTCGTGGTCGCGGCTGATCTCCAGCACGCTCATCCCGGCGGCGGCCTGAACCTCGCGCCGCTCCTTGCCATCGCCACTGACGAAGACGACCTTCGGCATACTTGCTCTCTCACTCTCGCTAGGCGGCCGAGCGTTGGCCGCGGCGGTAGATGTCGGTCCAGACCTCGACGAGGCGATCTATATCGCCAGGCTCGGTATTCCAGCCCATCGACACGCGGATGGCGCTGGTCGCCGTCTCCTCCGGCACCGCCATCGCCTCCAGCACGTGGCTGGCGTGCACCTTGCCCGACGAGCAGGCCGAGCCAGCGCTGATCGCGATGCCGGCGAGGTCGAAGGCGATGACCTGGGTCTCCGAGCTGACGCCCGGCATCGACAGGCACGAGGTGTTGGGCAGGCGCGGCGCGCCGGCGCCATGCACGACCAAGCCGTTGGTCACCTGGCGCAGGCGCCGCTCCATGTCGTCGCGCAGGCGGCCCAGCTCGGCATACTTCGCCAGGCCCTCGCGTGCTTCCTTCGCGGCGACGCCATAGCCGGCGGCGCCCGCGACATTCTCGGTGCCGGAGCGCCGGCCCTGTTCCTGGCCGCCGCCGACGATCTGGGAATCGAGCTGGATGTCGCCGTTCAACACCAGCGCGCCGATGCCTTGCGGGCCGCCGATCTTGTGCGCCGACAGGCTCAGCATGTCGATGCCAAGCGCGGCCATGTCGACCGGCACCTTGCCGGCGGCCTGCACCGCATCGCAGTGGAACAGCGCGCCGTGGCGATGCGCGATCTCGGCGATCTCGGCCACCGGCTGCAGCACGCCGGTCTCGTTATTGGCCAGCATCACCGAGACCAGGGCCGGACCATCCTCGGCCGACAGCGCCTTGTCGAGTGCGTCGAGATCGAGGCGGCCGTCGCCATCGACCGGCAGCAGCACGGCCTGACCGTCCAGCAGCAGCGTCGGCGCCAGCACCGCGCCATGCTCGGTCCCGGCGACCATCAGCCGGCGCTTGCCGACACCCTTTAGGGCCAGGTTGTTGGCCTCGGTGCCGCCCGAAAGCAGGATCACGCCGTCGGGCTTGGCGCCGACCAGGGCGGCAACCTCGGCGCGTGCGTCCTCGACGATCTCGCGCGCGGCGCGGCCGGCGGCGTGCACCGACGACGCGTTGCCGACAGTGCCCATCACCTCGGCGACGCGGGCGATCACGGCCGGGCGGATCGGCGCGGTGGCGTTGTAGTCGAGATAGATCACGTCAGCGCCTTTCCAGCGGGGACCGCCAGCGCCGCCACGTCCTCCGGTATCGGCACCGGTCGCACCGGCCGGCCGCAGGCGCCGATCCGGCCGCTGGCGACGTCGGCCAAGCTGACCGAGCTCAGGTACAGGTCGACGACGCAGCCGAGTTCCTCCCACAGCGCGTGGGTGCGGCACTTGGCCCGGTCCTGGCGACAGCCGTGATCCCAGGTGTCCTCGCAGCGGGTGGCGCGCAGCGGCTCGTCCATGGCGCAGAACACCTCGGCGATGCGTATCTGCGCCGCCGGACGCGCCAGCCGGTAGCCGCCGCCGGGGCCGCGCACGCTGGCCACCAGGCCGCAGCGGCGCAGGCAGGCGAAAATCTGTTCCAGGTAGGGCAGCGAGATTTCCTCGCGCTCGGCGATGTCAGCCAGGCAGACCGGGTGCTTGCCGTCGTGCGCGGCGATGTCGACCATCGCCATGACCGCGTAGCGCGCCCTCGTCGTCAGCTTCATCGATGGCCTCCCAGCCGGCGTTGCGTTGATCTGGTTCAGTTATCAGACTTGGCGCCGCCCTCCCCGGCGGCGTCCTCGTCGTCGTCGTCGCTGGCGTAGGTCTTGGCGACCTGCCATGCCGGCGGCTCGCCGCCGCGCTCACGCTCCAGCTCCTCGACCCGCATCGACAGGCTCTGGACCTTGTCCAGCAGCGCCTCGACCACGCGCATGGTCGGGTCGGACATGTCGGCGTCGATGCCGTAGGCCTGGAACGGCGGATGTTCGGCGGCGCGGTCGCCCTGGGCCGGGGCCCGGCCGCGGGCGACCTTGGCCGGGATGCCGACCACGGTGGCCAGCGGCGACACGTCCTGCAGCACCACCGAGTTGGCGCCGACACGGGCGCCGGCACCGACCGTGATCGGCCCCAGTATCTGCGCCCCGGAACCGACGATAACGTCGTCGGCGAGCGTCGGATGGCGCTTCTGGCCGCGCTGGGCGTCACTATCGACCGAGGGCGCGATGCCGCCCAGGGTGACGTCGTGATAGAGCGTGACGTTGTCGCCGATCTCCGCGGTCTCGCCGATCACCACGCCGGTGCCGTGGTCGATGAAGAATCCAGAACCGATGCGCGCGCCGGGGTGGATCTCGATGCCGGTGACGATCCGGCCCACGTAGGCCAGCCACTTGGCCACCAGCCGCAGCCCGCGATTCCAAAACCAGTGGGCGATGCGGTAGGTCAGGATGGCGTGAAAACCGGGATAAACCAGCACCACTTCCAGCGCCGAGCGGGCGGCGGGGTCGCGCTCCATGCAAGCGGCGATGTCGGCCTTGAGCAGTTTGAACATCTCTGCGACGCCTTTAACCTATTGATTTCGCTTGCAATATCCAGTTTTCCTTGGCACCGGACCGCTCTGATCGCTATTAACAAGGCCCGGTGGCCGCTTTCGTGTAGATACGGTACCCGACCAAAGCAATCAAGTATTCGCGACAGCCCGCGTCGACGCCGTGGCTGGCGCGTTGGGACGACATCATGCCAGAAGTTATCTTCAATGGGCCCGCCGGCCGCCTGGAAGGGCGTTTCCAGGAGGGCAAGGAGCCGAACGCGCCGATCGCGCTGATCCTGCATCCGCACCCGCGCTACGGCGGAACGATGAACAACAAGGTCGTGTACACGCTGTACCAGACCTTCGCGGAGCGCGGCTTCGCGGTGCTGCGGTTCAACTTTCGCGGCGTGGGGCGCAGCCAGGGCGTTTACGACAGCGGCATGGGCGAACTTTCCGATGCCGCCTCGGCGCTGGACTGGTTGCAGAGCTTCAACCCGAACGCGCGGGCGTGCTGGATCACCGGCTACTCGTTCGGCGCCTGGATCTCGATGCAGCTGCTGATGCGGCGGCCGGAGATCACCGCCTTCATCTCCGCCTCGCCGCCGGCCAACATGTTCGACTTCTCGTTCCTGGCGCCCTGTCCGTCATCCGGCCTGATCACCCATGGCAGCGCCGACGACCTGGTGCCGGAGGCCGATGTGGTGAAGCTGTGCGACCGGCTACGCCAGCAGCGCGGCATCACCATCAGCTACAAGAAGATCCCCGGCGCCGGCCATTTCTACGAGAACCACCTGGAGCAGCTCGACAAGGCCGTCGGCAACTATGTCGACGAAACCATGAAGGCGCTGGTCTAGCGTTCTGCCGACGTCCAGAGATGCCTGGGCTTCACCCGGGCATCTCACACCGAAAGCTCACCAAACCCGGTCACCCGCCGGATCACCTCCACCGCCTGGCGGTCGTCATTGCCCCGCCAGGCGACGATCTGATCCGGGCGGATCAGCGCCAGGTCGGCGTCGTAGAGGTCGCGGGCCTCGGGCGATGGCACGTCGAGCACCGTCAACGGCAGGCCACCGGCGCGGAATCCGTCGCCGGGATCGGGAGCGGGCCCGAGCCTGAGCAGCGTCCATTCGAAACCGAAGGCGTCATAGAGCGACGTCTCCGGCGCCAACCACAGGTGCGGCGCCCGGCCGCCGGGGCAGGCCGTCGGTTCATAGTGGTTGGCAGCGTCCGGCGGCGGTTCGATGCCGTCCGGCACGATGATGGGTGAGCCGTCGTAACGGCCGCCGAAAGTGATGCCGGGGATATTGAACTCGGCCCGGGCATGGGCCTCGTAGTAGTCGCCGGCGGCGCGGCGCAGGACCTCGCCGGCCTGCGTATCGTCCTCGATCTCCGGCACCGGTACGTAGGTGCCGAGCGACTCCGCGAAGCCGCGGGCATAACCGGTGTTGCGGATCGCCAGCGGTCGGCGCTCGGTCTCGTAGCTGGCCAGCAGGCCCGGGCCGCCCTGGCCGCGCAGTGCCATCGCCAGCTTCCAGCCCAGGTTGACGGCGTCCTCGACGGCCGTGTTGTAGCCAAGCCCGCCCATCGGCGTGAACAGGTGCACCGCGTCGCCGCCGAGCAACACCCGGCCACGCTGGAACCGCTCGGCGACCAGCGCATGGCCGGCGGTCCAGGTCGCGGTCGACAGCACCTCGACGGTCACGTCCAGGCCGATCGCCGCACGGACCATCGCCACGGCGTCGCCGGCGGCGATGTCGGCTTCGTTCTCGTGTGGCTTGAGCTGGGTGTGGAAGGCGAACTCACCCTTGCCGTCGACCGCGATCATGAAGGCGCGGCGCTGCGGGTTGAAGCAGACATTCATCCATGCCGGCGCATGCGGCGCACGGTCGTAGAAGTCCGGCAGGCGGCAGTAGATCGCCAGCATCCGACCGCCGACGAAGTCGCGCACCACGCCGGTTTCGCCGGCCATGCCGAAACCCAGTTGGCGACGCACCGGGCTGCGTGCGCCATCCGCGCCGACGAGGTAGCTGCCGGTCACGGTCGCCTCGGCGCCGTCGTCGACCCGCGCGACCCGTGCCTCGACGCCGTCGACCGTGGCGGCGAAGCCATCCAGCCGCCAGCCGTAGTTGACCGAGATAGACGGCAAGGCCTCGGCGTGGCGACGCAGCACCTGCTCGACATACTTCTGCGCCACGCGATGCGGCAATTCGGCGGCGCTCCACGAGCCGGAGAGGCTGGCGACGCTCTCCCGCGCCTGGCGCGCCGAGGGCAGCTTGAAGCGCGCCAACTCGTGCGTGGCGAAGCGCGTGTAGTAGGCGATGTCGGTCGGGAAATCGGGCGGCAGGCCGAGCGCGCGCACCTCCTCGGCGAAGCCGAGGCGGCGGAAGTGTTCCATGGTGCGGGCCTGGGTGGCGTTGGCCTGCGGGTTGAAAGCGGTCGACGGCTTCTGGTCGACCAGCACCGCCGATACGCCGCGCCGGCCCAACTCGATGCCCAGCATCAGCCCGCACGGTCCGCCGCCGACGATGACAACGTCGCAGCGCTCGGGCAGCAGGCTCACCTCGGCCGCCAGAGCCGCCCGCCGACGGTGGCCGCAGCCGCGCCGGTGGTGCTCGGCAGGCTGGTCGGCAGGCCATTCATGCTGCGCACCGCCAGGAAGGCGAAGGCCTCGGCCTCGATCAGGTCGCCCCGCCAGCCGACCGCCTCGACCGGCTCGACGGCCGCGCCGAGTTCCGCTGCGAGCATCCGCATCAGGGTCGGGTTGTGCCGTCCGCCGCCGCAGACCAGCCAGCGCGTCGGCGGGCGCGGCAGCAGGTCGCGGGCCAGCGCCACCGACCGGGCGGTCGCCATGGTCAGGGTCGCGGCGCCATCGGCCGGCGTCAGACCTTCGGCCGGTGAGGCGCTGAAGGCGTCGCGGTCGAGCGACTTCGGCGCCGGCGCCTGGAAATACGGATGCGCCAGGATCGCCGCGACCACATCGTCGTGGACCTTGCCCGTCGCGGCCAGTGCACCGTCGAGGTCGGCGGCCTGGCCGGTGTGGTGGCGCATCCAGTCGTCGACCATGGCGTTGCCCGGCCCGGTGTCGAAGGCAATGACCTCGCCCGCGCCGAGCCACGTGACGTTGGCGACGCCGCCGATATTCAGCACCGCCAGCGGCCGCTCCAGGTCGGCGGCGAGCGCCGCGTGGTAGAGCGGCGCCAGCGGCGCTCCCTGCCCGCCCGCGGCCACGTCGGCCGAGCGCAGGTCGTTGACCACCGGCACGCCGGTCAGGTCAGCCAGCAACTGGCCGTCGCCGATTTGCCAGGTTCGCGCGTGCTCCGGCTCGTGCAGGATGGTCTGGCCGTGGAAACCGATCAGGTCGGGGCGCCAGTCGGTCTCGGCCAGCAACCGTCGGATCGCCTCGGCATGCCACTCGGTCAGGGCCTGCGCGACGCGCGCGATCTCGGTCTTCGGCGCCTGGCCCCCGTAAAGGCCGCGGATCGCCGCGCCGAGGTCGTCGGCATAGGGCAGGCCAAGGCCCGGTCCGCTCGCGGCGATACGCTCGCCATCGGTACGCAGCAGCGCGGCATCGACGCCATCGGCCGAGGTCCCGCTCATCAGCCCCAGCGCCGTCACGATCTCAGGAATGGCCGGCTCCCCGACGTTGTGCTAGACCACCGGCCGCCGAAGGAAGAGCGACCGCCATGAGCACCTACAGCAGCGACTTTATCCGTACCATCGTCGAGCGCGAATACCTGCACCAGTGCAGCGACATCGAAGCGCTGGACAAGCTCGCCGCGCAAGGGCCGATCGCCGCCTATATCGGCTTCGACTGCACCGCGCCCAGCCTGCACGTCGGCAGCCTGGTGCAGATCATGATGCTTCGAATCCTACAGCAAACCGGTCACAAGCCGATCGTGCTGATGGGCGGCGGGACGACCAAGATCGGCGACCCGTCGGGCCGCGACGAGAGCCGCCAGTTGCTGACGCCGGAGAAGATCGCCGAGAACATGGCCGGCATCCGCCGCGTGTTCGAGAAGTTCCTGACCTTCGGCGACGGTCCGAGCGACGCGATGATGGTCAACAACGACGACTGGCTGGCGGACCTGAAGTACATCGAATTGCTGCGCGACGTCGGCCGGCACTTCTCGGTCAACCGGATGCTGACCATGGACAGCGTGAAACTGCGCCTGGAACGCGAGCAGCCGCTGACCTTCCTGGAATTCAACTACATGATCCTGCAGTCCTACGACTTCGCCGAGCTGGCGCGGCGCAACGGCGTGCGGCTGCAGATGGGCGGCTCGGACCAGTGGGGCAACATCATCATGGGCGTCGAGCTGGGCCGACGCATGGACGGCACCGAACTGTTCGCGTTGACCTCGCCACTGATCACCTCGTCGTCGGGCGCCAAGATGGGCAAGACCGCCGCCGGCGCGGTGTGGCTGAACGAAGACCAGCTCCCGGCCTACGACTACTGGCAGTTCTGGCGCAACACCGAGGACGGCGACGTCGGGCGCTTCCTGCGGCTGTTCACCGAGCTGCCGCTGGACGAGATCGCCCGGCTGGAGAAGCTGGAAGGCGCGGAGCTGAACGACGCCAAGAAGGTGCTGGCCAACGCCGCGACGGCGATGGCGCATGGCGAGGCGGCGGCGGCGGACGCGGCGGAGACCGCGCGGCGCACCTTCGAGGAAGGCGGCGCCGGCGGGTCGCTGCCGTCGGTCGAGGTGCCGCGGGCCGAGCTGGAGGCCGGCGTGGCGCTGTTCGCATTGCTCAACCGGGCCGGGCTTTGCGCGTCCAACGGCGAGGCCCGGCGCCTGATCAAGCAGGGCGGCGCGCGCATCAACGACGAGGCGATCAAGGACGAGATGCGTCAGGTCACCGCCGCCGACCTCGACGCCGAGGGCGCCGTGAAGCTGTCGGCCGGACGCAAGAAGCACGCCCTGGTGCGCGCCGTCGCCTGAGCAATCGACGCCGCGATGGATGACGCCCGGCGACGTGCTGGCTAACATCGGCGCAGCACGACAGAAACGCATCAGGGACAACGCACCATGGAAGTCGCCCTCAGCCCGATGGAATTTGCCCGGCGCGCGCGCCGGCTTTATCCGGAACGCGAGGCCGTCGTCGACGGCGATCAGCGCTTCACCTACGCGCAGTTCCTGGAGCGTTGCGATCGCTGGTCAGCGGCGTTGCAGGCGCTCGGCGTCGGCCACGGCGACCGGGTCGCCTACATCGCGCCGAACACGCACGCGCATCTTGAGGGCTACTACGCGGTGCCGCAGATCGGCGCGGTGCTGGTGCCGATCAACTACCGCCTGCTGCCGGAGGACTTCGAGTACATCGTGAACCACAGCGGCGCCAAGGTGCTGTGCGTGCACGAAGATTACCTGGAGGCGGTCGACGGTATCCGCGACAAGCTTACCGGGGTGGAGCATTTCGTGGCGCTGGAGGGGTCCGGCGACGGCTGGCTCAACTACGAGACCACGCTGGCGGGGCACGGCCCGGACTACAAGCACGTCGACGTGGCCGAGACCGACCTGCTGACCATCAACTACACCAGCGGCACCACGGCGCGGCCCAAGGGCGTGATGATCACCCACCGCAACGCCTATGTGAACATCATGGGCACGCTGGCGCACCACCACCTGACGCCGGCCGACCGCTACCTGTGGACGCTGCCGATGTTCCACGCCAACGGCTGGACCTTCACCTGGATCAACACCGCGCGCGGCATGGCCAATGTCTGCCTGCGCCGGGTCGAGCCGCCGTTGATCTTCCAGCTGATCAAGGACGAGAACATCACCATGTTCTGCGCCGCGCCGACGGTGCTGATCGGCATCGCCAACGCGCCGGCCGAGCTGCGCGAAGGGGCCCCGCGCGGCGTGCGGCTGTTCACCGCCGGCGCGCCGCCGGCCGCGGCCACCATCGAGCTGGTCGAGCGCGAGCTGGGCTGGGAACTGACCCACGTCTACGGGCTGACCGAAACCGCGCCGCTGATCACGTTCTGCGAGCCGGTGCCGGAGCACCGCAACTTGCCGCTCGACGAACTGGCCAAGATCAAGTCGCGCCAGGGCGTGGAACTGATCAGCTCCGGCGAGCTGCGCGTGGTCGACGAGCACGGCAACGAGGTGCCGCGCGACGCGGAGACGCTGGGCGAGATCACGGTGCGCGGCAACGTGGTGATGAAGGGCTACTACAACGACACGGAAGCCACCGACGCGGCGATCAAGGACGGCTGGTTCCACTCTGGCGACGCGGCGGTCGTGCATCCCGACGGCTACGTTGAGATTCGCGACCGGTTCAAGGACGTGATCATTTCCGGCGGCGAGAACATCTCGTCGGTCGAGGTCGAGGGCTGCCTGCTGCGCCATCCGGCGGTGCAGGAAGCTGCCGTCGTCGGCATGCCGCACGAGAAGTGGGGCGAGTCGCCGCATGCCTTCGTGATCCTGCGCCAGGGCGCGGAGACCAGCGAGGACGAGTTGAAGCGCCACGTGCGCGACAGCCTGGCCCACTTCAAGACGCCGCAGTGGGTGAGCTTCGTTAACGACCTGCCGAAGACCGCCACCGGCAAGGTGCAGAAATACGTGCTGCGCGGCGGCAAGTCCGGCATCGCGCGGCAGTAGCCGCGGCGCGGCCCGCTAACGCAGGTTCGGACGCTCGCGTTCCGGGATCGGTTCGCCGCCACCTGCGGCGGCGCCGCCGGGCGTCAGCGCGTCGACCAGGCGGCGGAAGATGCCGGGTGCCAGCGCGGTCAGCGGGTTGACGTTGACCGACGGGTTGTCGGCCGGGCCAACGACGCGGTAGGTGACCGCGAACACCCCCTCGCCCTTGCCGCCGACCAGGATGTTGCCGATCACCGGGATCCTGCCCAGGATCTGGTTCAGCGTGTAGGTCGGCACCAGCGTGCCGGCGAAGTCAATCCGGCTGTTGTCCCGGTCGTAGGTGCCAGCCACGGTCAGGCCGATGTCGGGACCGACCGCCAGACCGTCATGAACGGTCAACGTCGGCCCCGTCATGGTGAACGGCAGGTCGAGCTCACGCAGCGCCACGCCATCGCCGGCCAGCACGTCCTGGATGCCGGAGATCGACCCCAGCGACAGCACCTGGGCCAGCAGCGGCGCGCGGCGCACCTGCACGTTGGCGGCCGAGACGTGACCGGTGATCGGCTCGGCGCCGTTCGGCACGCGACCGCGGATCCTCAGCGTGCCGCCCTCGGCATCCTCGAACACGTCGAGCGCACGCAGAACCCGGCCGGCATCGTCGGAGACCAGCACCACGTCGCGATGATCGACGCCGGTAGCAACGTGGACGGTGACCGGCGCGATGCCGTTCAGCCGACCGTCAAGCCGCACCTTGTCGAGCCCGCCGGCGGCGATGTTCAGCGTGCCCTCGGCGTCGGCCAGCGTGGTGGCGTCGGCGAGCTGCAGCCGTTCTACGGCAAGGTGCAGGTCGGCCGCGAGTGTGCCGCCGCGATCGGCGTCGTCCTCGTCCAGAAACGGGCGCGCATCCAGCAACCGACCACCAACATCGACGCGTAGCGCCTCGCCTTCGGCCGCCGGCCAGGTGATCGTCGCGGCGACGTCCTGCGTGCCGAGGCGCAGCACGGGGAAGTACATCTTGCGCAACGACGCGCCCGGGCCGAAGTCGGCGCTGAGCTGCACCGCGTCGTTGCCGGAGACGAACACCAGGTCGTCGAGCCGCAACAGGCCGGCGGCGTCGGTGCTGAGGCGGAAGCTGGCGTTGGCCGGGGTCGCCGGCGGCTTGCGCCAGCGCAGCATCAGGCTTGTGAGGTCGGTCTCGGTCAGGTTCGCTTCGCCGCTGGCGACCAGCGTGCCGTTATCGCTGACCCACAAATTGACCTGGGTCGCCACCGGGCCGCTGCCCAGCATCGTCAGGTCGAGCCCGATGGCGGCGAAGTCGGCGACGTCGGCGCGGCCGGCGAAGCCGTAGCGGTCAGGATAGACCGGCGCACCGTCGCCGGAGACCACGCCGAAGTCGCGACGCCAGCTCAGCGAGACCGGCAGGCCGTTCAGCGTCGCCGTGCCCTCCGCGTCGATGCCGGCGGCGTCGACCCCGAGGGTCAGCTCACCCTGGCTCATGGCGTAGCGGCCGAAGATCGTCGGCACTGCGAAACCGCTGAGCACGGCGCTGGCGCGGTAGCCGATGTCGTCCAGAGCCAGATTATTGCGCAACGGGATGGTGAAGCCGGCCCAGACGTTGGCCTGGCCCCCGATCTCGGCCGGGACCAGGTCGAGATCGCCGGCGAAGCCGAGCGGTTCGCGATCGAGCAGCGTCAGCGCTTCCGCCGCGCTGCCCTGGGCGACGAATTCGACCACCGCCGACTGTTCGTCCTTCAGCAGGCCGCCGATCGTGACCTTGCCCTCGCTCACCGACAGGCCACCGACCCGGCCACCGGCCAGACGCAGCTCGAAGCGATCGAGGTCGAGCGTGGCACTGCCCCGGCCCCCGGTGATCCGGGGCAACGGCTCCCAGTAGCGCGCCTCGATGCCCTCGAAGTCGAAGGTCAGGCGGACGATCTCGCGGCGCGGATTGTCCGCCGCCAGCTCGCCGGGTTCGGCCGCGATCCGCAGCTCGGCGGCGGTGACCTTGCCGCCGCGCAGGTTGTCGACGATCCAGCGCCGCGCGCCGATGGCGGCGTCCGCCGGCCAGTAGCCGGCCAGCGCATCGGTCTGCAGGCCGGTCATGTGCGCGACGATATCGACGCCGATGCCGGCCTCGGCCAGCGTGAGCGCACCCTGGGCATCGATCTCGGTGCCGTCGGCGAACGCCGCGTCGAAGCGCGCGATATCGACGCGGCCGCCGATCAGGTCGACGACGCCGCTGGCACCGGCGCGGGCCAACTCGGCCAGGACCGGCAGCGCCGCGACGTTGACCGTGCCGGCCGCCGCCGACACGTCGAAACGGACATGGCGCGCCATGCCCTGGGCGTCGACGCCGATGTGAAGCTCGCCGGCCAGCGGCACGTCGACGCCGAGCAAGCCTGCCAGCTCGGTGATCGCGAGGCCGGCGGCGGCATCGGAGGGGCGCAGGTCGGCAAACCGCATCATCACCGACAGGGCCGCGGCGGGCCGGTACAGCGTCGACACCTCGACCGGGCTCTCGTGGCCGTTCAGCGCCACCGCGCCTTTCAGGCGGACCTCGATGGCGTCGTTCAGGCGCGACAGGCTGAGATCGGCGCGGCGAACCTCGACGCGACCGCCGCTGGCCTCGTCGGCGAGCAGCACCGTGGCGCCGCGAATGTCGATGCCGGTCAGGCCGGCGCCCTCGGCAATGGCGTCATCGACCAGCGCCTGCCAGCTACCGCCGCTGCCATCGTCGGTCGACCAGGCAAGTCGACCGTCGACGCTGCGCTTGACCTCGATGCGCGCGCCTTCGATGGCGACGCCGGTGGGGCGCAGATTGCCGGCCAGGAGCTGACGCCGATCCAGGTCGACGGCCAGCGCCGGCAGGGTGAGCGCGGTCTCGCCCTCCTCGTCGTCGAAGCGCACGTTGTCGAGCCGGACCGCCAGGCCGCGCCGTTCGCCGTCCCAATAGAGCGAGGCGCCACCGATGGCGACATGGTAGCCGGGCACCTGGCGCTGCAACGCGCCGGCCAGGTCGTCAGCCAGGAAGTCGAGTGACAGCGGTCCGATACCCAGCATCGCCGCGGCGACGCCAAGGGCCGCTATCGCCAGGGTCGAGGCGATGGCGAACAGATAGGACGCGCTTCTACCGACGTGTCGCGCGACCAACTGATCTACTCACGTGCCGAGGCTCCTGCCTAGACTCAAACCAGCCGATGCGATCAGGGTCGCGCCAGCAACAAAACCATTCATGAACTCGGGCACGAGACGCGCAACGGGCTTGCTCATGGTGCGCCGAACCGCCTACATCTGCGCGAACTCGGCCGAACGGCGACGCGCTTGGCGATGCAGGAGCACAAGATTATGGTGGAGGTCGGCAACAAGGCCCCCGATTTCAAGCTCAAAACCGACGGAAATGGCGAAGTCAGCCTGAAGACGCTGAAAGGCAAAACCGTCGTGCTGTACTTCTACCCTAAAGACGACACGCCTGGCTGCACTAAAGAAGCCATTGCCTTCACGGCGCTGGCGCCGAAATTCCAGCGCGCCGGCGCAGTTATCGTCGGCGTCTCGCCTGACAGCGTCGCCAAGCACGACAAGTTCAAGCAGAAGCACGACCTTGACGTCACGCTTGCCGCGGACGAGGACAAGCAGGTCTGCGAGACATACGGCGTCTGGGTCGAGAAGAACATGTACGGCCGCAAGTATATGGGCGTGGAGCGCGCCACCTTCCTGATCGACGGCGCCGGCAAGGTGGCCCAGATCTGGCGCAAGGTGAAGGTCGCGGGCCATGCCGAGGCCGTGCTGGAAGCCATTAAGGCGACGTAGCCGTGGCAGTTGCGTGGCGACGGTTGATTTGGTCGGCGTCATCGCGTCCAATGCCGCGCTAACGGTCGGTAGAAAAACGACTTCGGCCAACAGGTGAGGGCGAATGCATTCGCGGATCGGGGCGTGGTTTGGCCATGCTCGCGACAACTGGTTCCCACAACGAGAAATCTACGTCCGCTGTAACGGTGTCGTCCGTTACTGGATCGTGAGCCGTCGGCTGCAATGGACCGCCGCGTCGGCCGCGGCGGTGCTGGCGCTCTGGCTGTCCGGGACCACGCTGGCGCTGGTGGTGGATTGGGTGATCTACGACGAGGGCGAGCGCGTGGCCCGCGCGATCGACGCGGCGGAGCAGAAAATCGCCGCCGAGGCCGTTGAGCTGCGCCAGCGGGCCGTCGCGCTGTCCCGCCAGCGCGACGAGGCCCGCGACAAGCTCACCGCCGCGACGGAGACTGTCGCCACGCTGCGCCAGGACGGCCAGCAGTTGCGCGAGGCGCATGCCCGCCTGACCCGCGAGCAGCAGCAGGCGGTCGCCGAGGTCGATAAGCTGCGCATCGACCTCGGTTCGGTCGAGCAGGCGCTGGCCGCGTTGCGGGTCGAGCGCGACGCCGTCGCAATTGCTCATGCCGAGGCGAGCGCGGCGCTGGCGGACACCCGGCGACAGGCCCAGCAGGACCTGGAAGCGACCCGGACGGAGGCCCGGCAGGAGCTGGAACTGACCCGCGCGGCGGCGCAGCGGGAGCTGGAGCTGACCCGCGCCGAGGCGCAGCGGGAGTTGGACCTGACCCGCGCGCAGGCGCAGCAAGACCTGGAACTGGCACGCGCGCAGGCCGGCGACGAGTTGCGGCGCGCGCAGGCCGCGGTGGCGGCGCGCGACACCACGCTGGCCGACCTGCGCCGGCGGCTCGCCGATGCCCGCGAAACCCATCGCGACATGCTGGCCGAACTGCGGGCCGCCGAAGCCGCCGCCCGGGCCGAGGCGACCGTGGCGACACAGGCAGCCACGGCGGCCCGCGAGGCGCTGCGCGTGGCCGAAGCGCGAACCGGCAAAGCGGAGATCACGGCCGCCGAAGCCGTCGCGGCGCGGCGCGCGGCCGAGCGCCGGGCCGCCGGCGCCGAGGCCGAGCGCGAGCGGGCGCAGACCCTGGTCGACCGTGTCGATGTCGCGCTGGTGGGCCTCAACGACCGGTTGCGTCGTAACTTGCGCGATGCCGTCCCGGACCTGGAATCGGCGGTCGCGACCGCGTTCGCGGACGATCTGGCGGCGAAACTGGCGCAGCACGCGGCCGGCGCCTCGGCCACTCTGGGTGACCGGCTTGCGCGGCCGGTGAGCGCGCCCGAGCGCCTTCCGGCGGTCGACCACCGGCTGCTGGCGGCGATCGTGGACGACGAACCGGCCCGCAATGACCGCGCCGGGATGCTGGTGGCGCTGAGCGCGATGAAGACCGCGAGCGAAGCCGCGCCCGACGCCGACGACCTGCTGGAGCGGGCGCAGTCTCTGGCACAGCGGCTGGCGGCCGAGCGGCGCACCGCCGACCGGCGCGCCAGCGCCTATGCCGTGCGCATCGCCGAGCTTGAACGCAAGCTGCACGACCTGAACGACCTGCAGGCCACCCTGGTCGGCGAGCTGGAAACCCGCACCTCGGCCACCGTCGTCGAGCTGGAGGACACGGTCTATGCCACCGGGCTGGATCTGAACGAGTTGCTGCGCCGGATGCACAAGGAGGTCGGCATCGGCGGCCCGTTCGTCGGCATGCAGCCGCTGGGCCGCACCGGCCGCGAGTTCGAGGGGCTGGGGCCGCGCCAGCGGCCGGCCCTGAACGACACGCTGGACCGGCTGTACGGTCGCCTGGCGCGCTGGAAGGCGCTCACGCTGGCGCTGGAACGGGTGCCGCTGACCCCGCCGGTCGACAACTTCTACATCTCCAGCGACTTCGGCAAACGGCGCGACCCGTTCAGCAAGCGCTGGGCGGTGCACCAGGGCATCGACATGGCCGGGCCGCGCAACTCGGAAATCTTCGCCACCGCGCCCGGCACCGTGGTCAAGGCCGGCTGGCTTGGGCCGTATGGCCGCATGGTCGAAATCGACCACGGTTTCGGCCTGACCACGCGTTACGGCCACCTGCGCCGTATTCTGGTCAAGAAAGGGGATACGGTGGCATTTCGAGATAGAATCGGCATCATGGGCAGCACCGGTCGCAGCACCAGCCGGCACGTGCACTACGAAGTCAGGTTCGACGACGAGCCGGTCGATCCGGCGAAATTCATCGAGGCAGGCAGACATGTTTTCAAAAACTGACAAGCAAGGTTCGCAGCCCGCGGGCCAGCCGCAGAGCCAGCCGCTGGTTCCGGCACAGGGCCAGGGCTCGGCGGCACCGCGCGGCGGCGCCAGCGGCGCCCCGTCGCTGATCTCGAACAATCTGACGGTCACCGGCAATATGAAGACCGAGGGCGAAATCCAGATCGACGGCACCATCGAGGGCGATGTGCACTGCGGCGCACTCACTGTCGGCGAGAAGGCATCGATCACCGGCGAGATCGTGGCCGACCGGATCATCGTCCACGGCAATGTCAGCGGCCGGATCCGCGCCCGCCAGGTACAGCTCGCCACCACCGCGCACGTGATCGGCGACGTCTACCACGACACGCTGGCGATAGAGGCCGGCGCGTTCTTGGAAGGCCACTGCAAACGCAACGACAGCAGCGGCGGCACCAAGACCGAACCGAAACTGTCGACGCCGGCCGCGAAACCGGCCAGCAAGGAAGAATCCGCCAGCGCGTCGTAGGCCCCCGCCGCGGCCAGCTACAGCTCGCGGAAACGGCCGGTCTGCAGGAAGCTGAGCGTCTGGGCGATGGCGCGCGGGTCGCGGCACAGGCGGCCGTGGGTCGCCGCCACGGTGCAGAAGGCGTGCGGCACTGGCAGGCGCGTGCTTTCGACCTCCACCGTGCCATCCGAGGCGGCCTGATCGCCCAGCGCCGCGTTGGCCCAGGAGTTCGGATTCGCCGCCGAAAGGCCGAGCGTGCCGGCGACGATGCCGATCTCGGCCTGCGGGATCGGCAAGTTGTCGAACAGGGCCGAGCCGGGGTGCAGTTCAGCCGCCGGCCGGCCATAGATCAGCGCCGGCAACGGCGTCCCGGCGAAGCGCCGCAAGCCGCCGACGCCGTGGTTCGGCGGCGCCAGCATGACGATCCGCCCGACATCGACCGGCGCCGGCGGCGCCAGCGCGACGCGCAGCAGGATGCCGCCGAGCGAATGCGTGACAAAGCTGAACGCGCCCCTGCCCTGCGGCGCGCGCTTGCCAAGCCAGTCGCGCAGGCCGGCGCCGAGCTGGGCCACGGTCTTGAACCGGCTGCGGTACCTGTAGCTCAGCACGTCGTAGCCGGCGGCGTGCAACGCCTCGGCGAAGGGTCGCAGGCTCTGTGGCCGGCGCCACAGGCCGTGGATCAGCACTACCTGACGGTCGGGCACGCCGTAGGCATCGCTCACGCGCCATCTCCTTCCGCCAGCCAACGCGCGGCGATGCTATAACAAGCGGCGATGCGACGCCTGCTCGTCATTCTCGCCTGTCTGATGCTCGCCGGCACGGTGGCCGCGCAGCCGCGCGCCGAGTTCGGCGATTTCTACGCCCTGGTAATCGGCAACAACGAGTACAACAAGCTGCCGCGGCTGGAGACCGCGGTCAGCGACGCCGGCGCGGTGGCCGAACTGCTGAAGGCCCGCTACACCTTCAAGGAGGTCGAGCTGGTCATCAACGCGACCCGCGACGACATCCTGGGACACCTGAACCGGCTGCGCGAGCGGCTTACCGACCGCGACCACCTGCTGATCTACTACGCCGGCCACGGCTACCTCGACCGCGACGCCGACGAGGGCTACTGGCTGCCGGTCGACGCCGACCCGGACCAGGATACCGACTGGATCGCCACCAGCCGGATCAGCCGCTACATGCGCTCGATGACGGCGCGGCATGTGCTGGTGGTGGCCGACTCCTGCTACTCGGGCGCACTGACTCGCGATGCCGGCATTTCGCCAGCGGCCAGCGGCGAGCGCGCGACGTGGCTGGCCCGGATGGCGGAGAAGCGCGGCCGCACCGCGCTGACGTCGGGCGGTCTGGAACCGGTCGTCGACGGCGGCAGAGGCGGCCATTCGGTGTTCGCCACCGCCTTCCTGGACGCATTGCGCGAGAATGACGGACTGCTCGACGGGCAGTCGCTGTTCGAGCGGGTGAAGACCCAGGTGGTGCTGAACGCCGACCAGACGCCGGTCTACGCCAACGTGCGCAACACCTATCACGAGGGCGGCGACTTCATCTTCGTGCCGAAGGGCGCGACGGCGCCGACGCTGGCCCGGGCGGCGCCGCAAGCGCCGGCAAACGACAACGCGATGGAGCTGGCCTTCTGGGACAGCGTGCGCGACAGCGACGACCCGGCGGCGCTGCGTGCCTACCTGGCACAGTATCCGGGCGGCTCGTTCGCGGCGCTGGCACGGCTGCGGCTCGCCAGGCTGGAAACACCCGCCGCGACACCCAAGCCGAAGACGGAACGGGCGCTAGCACCGCCAGCTCCGACGGTCACCGCGCCGGTGCGCGACGCGAGAAAGCGGATCATCGTCCTCGACCCGGGCCATGGGGGCCGGGACCCCGGCGGCATCGCCGTTCGCGGCCAGCACGAGAAGCACATCACGCTCGCCTATGCCGTGGCGCTGCGCGACGCCTTGCAGGCGACCGGCCGCTACGACGTCAAGCTGACGCGGGCCCGCGACGACATGGTGGGATTGCGCGAACGCGTGGCGCGGGCACGGCGCGCGCGCGGCGACCTGCTGCTCTCGATCCACGCCGACATGCACCCGGACAGCAGCGTCTCCGGCGCCGTTGTTTACACACTGGAATCGTCTGCGGACACTTCGACGGAAGGCACCACGGCCGATGTGCTGGCCGGCGTCGACCTGACCGGGCAGCGCGACGAGGTCAAGGCGCTGGTGCGCGATCTGCTGCGGCGCGGGGTGCTGAACGACGGCGCGCGTTTCGCCACCGCGTTGATCGCCGCGCTCGACCCGGTTCGGCCGATGCGTGATCCGGCACACAAGACCAGCGCCTTCATCGTGCTGAAGGCACTCGACGTGCCGTCCGCCCTGGTCGAGCTCGCCAACATGGGCAACCCGGACGACGTCGCCTACCTGATTTCGGAGGAAGGTCGTGAGGCGCTGGTGGCGGCGCTGGTCAGAGCCATCGACCGCTACTTCGACGCGGCCGTGCCGTCGCGACTGCCGGGCGCCGCCAACCGCTGAAAGCGCCCTACTCCGCCTCGACCTCGGCCGGCTCGGCGCCGGCCAGCCGGTGCGCCAGGGCGGCCTCCAGGAACGGGTCGAGGTCGCCGTCGAGCACACGCTGGGCGTCGCCGCGCTCCACGCCGGTGCGCAGGTCCTTGACCATCTGGTAGGGCTGCAAAACGTAGGAGCGGATCTGGTGGCCCCAGCCGATGTCGGTCTTGGTCGCCTCCTCCGCCGCGCGGGCCTCCTCGCGCTTCTGGAGTTCCAGCTCATACAGACGGGCGCGCAGCATGCTCATCGCGGTGGCGCGGTTCTTGTGCTGCGAGCGTTCCTTCTGGCACTGCACGACGATGCCGGTCGGCTCGTGGGTGATACGCACGGCGCTGTCGGTGCGGTTGACGTGCTGGCCGCCGGCCCCGGAGGCGCGGTAGGTGTCGACGCGCAGGTCGCCGTCGTCGATCTCGACCTCGATGGTGTCGTCGATCTCCGGCGAGATCCAGGCGCTGGCGAAGCTGGTGTGGCGGCGCGCCTGGCTGTCGAACGGCGAGATGCGGACCAGCCGGTGCACGCCGCTTTCGGTCTTCAGCCAGCCATAGGCGTTGTCGCCGACGACGCGCAGGGTGGCCGACTTGATGCCGGCTTCCTCGCCCGGGCTCTCGTCGACCAGCTCAGTCTTGTAGCCGTGCTGGTCGGCCCAGCGGCTGTACATGCGCAGCAGCATTTCGGCCCAGTCCTGCGACTCGGTGCCGCCAGCGCCGGCCTGGACCTGCAGGAAGGCGCTGTTGGCGTCGGCCTCGCCGGAGAGCAGGCTCTCGATCTGCTTCTGCGCGGCGCGGTCGCGCAGGCCCTTGAGCTGCTCGCCGGCCTCGTCGACGATGGAATCGTCGTCCTCCGCCTCGGCCAGCTCGACCAGCTCGACCAAATCGGCGAGTTCGGTCTCCATCTCGCGACAGCCGTTGACGCCCGACTCCAGCCGGTTGCGCTCGCGCATCAGCGCCTGCGCCCTGGTCGGATCGTTCCAGAGTTCTGGGTCTTCGGAGAGCGCGTTCAGTTCGTCCAGGCGGCGCAGCGCGGCATCCCAGTCAAAGATGCCTCCTCAGCAGGGCAAGCGCCTGCTGGATCTCGTCGACCATCGCCTGCTGTTCGGCCCGCATCGTCCGTCCCGCGCTGTGTTCAGATGTCGGCGCTTATAGCGGTCGCCGACGGCGACCGACAAGGCTCAGTACAGACCGCCGGTGCCGGCCCTGGTGCGTTCCGGAGCCAGCTGGCCGCCGGCGACCGGGATCGGCGCGCCGCCCAGCACGCTGCCGTCCTGCATCGGGTCGGCATCGGCGCGGAACGCCTCCATGATGGTGCGGGCGTCGCCGGGCTCGGCCGGCATGCCGGTCCTGGCGTCGACCCGGACCAGCTTGATGCCGGGCGGCACGCGGAACGGCGTCGACGGCGCCTGCTCCAGCGCGCGGGCCATGAAGTCGCGGAAGATCGGCACGCCCAGCGACGAGCCGGTCTCCTTCTTGCCCAGCGATTTCGGCTCGTCGAAGCCGGTATAGACGCCCACCGCCAGATCGGGCGCGAAACCCATGAACCAGGCGTCGCGCGATTCGTTGGTGGTGCCGGTCTTGCCGGCCAGCGGCTTGCCGATGACGCGGATGCGGATGCCGGTGCCGCGTTGCACCACCCCTTGCAACATGTTGACGACCTGGTAGGCGGTTTGCGGCGAGATCACCTGCTCGCGGGTGTCGGGCAGGATCGGCTGGAACTGGCCGCGCCAGCGGTTGGTGACGCAGCCGGGGCAGTCGCGCTGGTCGTGGCGATAGATGGTGTTGCCACGGCGGTCCTGCACCCGGTCGACCAGGCTCGGCACGATGCGCTTACCGCCGTTGACCAGCATGGCGTAGGCCGTGGTCAGCCTGAGCAAGGTGGTCTCGCCAGCGCCCAGCGCCATCGGCAGGTAGGGTGGCATATCGTCGACGATGCCGAAGCGCCGGGCATAGTCGATCACCACCGGCATGCCGACTTCCTGCGCCAGGCGCACGGTCATCAGATTACGTGATTTCTCAATTCCCAGCCGTAAGGTACTGGGACCATAGAATTTCGAGGTATAGTTCTCTGGCTTCCAGATGCCGATCGCGCCCTGGTCGAGAACGAACGGTGCATCGAGCACCAGGCTGTTCGGCGAGAAACCGTGGTCCAGCGCCGCGGCGTAAACGAAGGGCTTGAAGGACGAGCCCGGCTGGCGCTGCGCCTGGGTGGCGCGGTTGAACTGGCTGGCGTCGTAGGAGTAGCCGCCGACCATCGCCAGTACCCGGCCGGTATGCGGGTCCATGGCGACGATGGCGCCGTTGATCTCCGGGATCTGGCGCAGGCTGAAACGCGGCAGTTCGCCGGCCGGGCGGTCCTCTTCCGCCCGCAGGTCGACGACCGGCTCGACCGCGACGACGTCGCCAACATCGACCACATCGCCGGCCCGGCGCACCGACGGCCCGAGCAACTGTCCCTCCATCCACGGCCGGGCCCAGCGCAGTTCGTCGAACAGGATCAGGCCGCGACGGCCGTCCGCCAGCCCGATCTCGACGTCACGTTCGCCGACTTTCAGCGCCACCGCCATGTCCCACGGCGCCAGCCCATCCGGTTTCGGCAGCGCGGCCACCGCCTCGGCCCAGTTGCCGGCGAGCTCGGCTTCGGTGAGCGTGGCGATCGGGCCGCGCCAGCCGTGCCGGCGGTCATAGTCGCGCAGGCCCTTGCGCAGCTCCTCGTGGGCGATCTGCTGCAGCCGGCCGTCCAGGGTGGACCGGATCGACAGGCCGCCCTCGTACAGGCCCTTGTCGCCGTAGCGGTCGACCATTTCACGGCGGACTTCCTCGGCGAAGTTGGCGGCGTTGACCGATTCCGCCGGTTCCGGCGGACGCACCTCCAGCGGCAGTTCGCGATAAGCCTTCAACGCGGAATCGTCGATGACACCATTGTCGGCCATCTGGCCCAGCACCCAGTCGCGGCGCTGACGCGCGGCCTCGGGTCGGCGGATCGGGTGGTAGTTCGACGGCGCCTTGGGCAGCGCCGCCAGGTAGGCCGCCTCCGGCACCGTCAGCTCGTCCAGCGACTTGTCGAAATAGTTCAGCGACGCCGCGGCGACGCCATAGCTGCCAAAGCCGAGATAAATCTCGTTCAGGTAGAGCTCCAGGATGCGGTCCTTGGAGAAGGCGTTCTCGATTCGAAAGGCGAGGATCGCCTCCTTCACCTTGCGGGCGAGCGAGACCTCGTTGGTCAGCAGGAAGTTCTTCGCCACCTGCTGGGTGATGGTCGAGGCGCCGACCGGGCGGCGGTCGCTGCCCAGGTTCTTCACGTTGATCAGCACCGCGCCAAGGATACCGGGCAGGTCGACGCCGGGGTGCTGATAGAAGGTCTTGTCCTCGGCCGACAGGAAGGCGTCGATCACCACCTTCGGCATCGTTTCGATCGGCACGAACAGGCGCCGCTCGCGGGCATATTCGGCGATCAGCGTGCCGTCGGCGGCGTGCACCCGGCTCATGACCGGCGGCTCGTAGACGGCGAGCTGGCGATAGTCGGGCAGTTCGCGCGCGTAGCTCCACAGGACGAAGGCCGCGACCGCGCCGCCGATGATTCCGGCAAGCATCAGCAGGGAAAGCGAAATACCGATAAATCTCAACATGTTCCGGACAATACCTGAAGCCGGTTACGCGCGCCGTCGAAGACGCAATATAGATCGCAATCGGTTATGGCGAAATTTCGGCGCCGGCTCAAATTTTCGGATCGGTGAAATACTGGTCGATCGCCCGCACCACGGCGCCGACCACGGCGCGACGCCCGGCGACGTCTCGCAAAAAGCGGGCATCGTCACTGTTCGACATGAAGCCAAGCTCCAGCAGCACCGAGGGCACGTCCGGCGCCTTCAGCACGCGGAAGCCGGCAAAACGGTGTGGGCGCTTGCGCAACTGCCGCACCGGGCCGATCTGCTTGACCAGAGTCTGGGCGAAGCGGGCGGCGTAGTTCATCGCCTCGCGCTGCGCCAGGTCGATCAGGATCGTGGCGACCTCGTCGTCCTGCACGTCCAGCGCCACGCCGGCGATCAGGTCGGACTTGTTCTCCCGCGCCGCCAGGTCGGCGGCCTCGTCATCGGAAGCGGTCTCCGACAGCGTGTAGACCGCGCCGCCACCAACGGACCTGTCGCGCAAGCTGTCGGCGTGCAGCGAGATGAAAAGGTCGGCCTGCGCGTGGCGCGCCGCCGCGACGCGTTCGCGCAACGGCAGGAACACATCGCGGTCGCGGGTCAGCACCACTTCGTAGCGGCCGGTGGCATGCAATGCATCGCGCAGCGCCAGCGCATAGGCCAGCACCAGATCCTTCTCGTGATAGCCGTCGATGCCGATGGCGCCGGGGTCAACGCCGCCGTGGCCGGCATCGATCACCAGGACACGCTTGCCATCGTCGCGGCGCGGCCCGGCGGGCGGCAATTCAACCACCGGCGGCGGCTTCGGCGGCTTCACGCCGGCCAGGAAGGCGGTGCGGTCGGTCGGGCTCAGGTCCAGCACCAGGCGGTGATTGCCGCCCTTCCCCGGCGGCAGCAGCAGCGCCTTGGCGATCACCGGCCCGGTCGCGTCCAGCACGATGCGCGACGTACCCGGCCGGAACACGCCATAGCGCAGGTTGCCGACCAGGCCCCTGGCGACGTCGGCGCGCGGCTTCACCCGCCAGTCCAGTTCCGGCAGGTCGACCACCACGCGGTAGGGATCGGCCAGCGTGAAGAGCTGATAGGCGACCGGCTCAGTCAACTCGACGACGACGCGGGTCTTGTCCGGATGCAGCCCGGAGCGAATGTCGACGACGGCGGCCGCGGCATGCGCCGCCAGCGGCGCCAACAACGCCGCGAGCAGCACCGCCGATCTGGCCAACAGGCGCGGGCCTATCGCAAATGTTGTCGTCATCGCACTAGTAACATACCATATCTTCGCCATTGGAGCGCCCAGAGCCTGCGATTATTCGTTTGGTGTTCAATGACTGTGTCAGTAAGATGCGCCGCGTGAAATTCCGTAACCGCGACGGTCGGCATGCAAGCTCGCGACCGACACGGGACGGCACTCAAACCTCCGCGACCACCAGCCCCGGGCCGGGCGGACGCGGGTAATGTCGGTCCAGACCGAAGCTTTCGCCGCCCACGATAGATGGCGGTCGTGACGTTGTGTTTTCCCCGCCCTGGCCATGCCGACGAATCGCGGCTGACCGTTCGGCGGGTCGAGACCCTCGCCACAAGCTTCGCTGAGCGAAGGGACCGGCGCGCCGCAAGCGCGCGCCGGGCAATAAAATGACAGTCAAAATGTTGATCGACGCGACTCACCAGGAAGAGACGCGGGTCGTCGTCATGCGTGGCAATCGGGTCGAGGAATTCGACTTCGAAACCTCCACCAAGAAGCAGCTCAAGGGCAACATCTACCTCGCCAAGGTCACGCGGGTGGAGCCCTCGCTGCAGGCCGCCTTCGTCGAGTATGGCGGCAACCGTCAGGGCTTCCTGGCGTTCAACGAAATCCACCCCGACTACTACCAGATCCCGGTCGCCGACCGGCGCCAGTTGCTGGCCGAGGAAGCCGCGCAGCAGGCCGAGGAGGCCGCCGCCGAGGACGACGAGGACAACAGCCCCAGGGCCGACGCCGAGTCCGAAGCTGAAGCGATCGATGAGGCTGAAGCGGACACCGCCGGCGCCGATAATGGCGACGACGACAAGCCGGCCGAGGCGCCGGAGGCCGCCGGCGGCGACGATGCGCTGGACGAGGTGCCCCGCCCGCGCGCACGGCCGAAAAACCAGTACAAGATCCAGGAAGTGATCAAGCGCCGGCAGATCCTGCTGGTGCAGGTGGTCAAGGAAGAACGTGGCAACAAGGGCGCGGCGCTGACCACGTACCTGTCGCTGGCCGGCCGCTACTGCGTGCTGATGCCGAACACCGCGCGCGGCGGCGGCATCAGCCGCAAGATCGCCAACGCCACGGCGCGCAAGAAGCTGAAGGGAATCGTCTCCGACCTGGAGGTCACCGAGGGCATGGGCGTGATCGTCCGTACCGCCGGCATGAACCGCACCAAGTCGGAGATCAAGCGCGACTTCGAGTATCTCATGCGGGTGTGGGACAATGTGCGCGAGCTGACGCTGCAGTCGAGCGCGCCGACCCTGGTCTACGAAGAAGCCAACCTGATCAAGCGCGCGATCCGCGACCTGTACACCAAGGACATCGACGAGGTGCTGGTCGAGGGCGATGAGGGCTACCGCATCGCCAAGGACTTCATGCGCATGATGCTGGCGAGCCACGCCAAGAAGGTGCAGCCCTATCGCGGCGAGGTGCCGCTGTTCCACCGCCAGCATGTCGAGCAGCAGCTCGATTCGATGCATGCCAACACCGTGCAGCTGCGATCGGGCGGCTACATCGTGCTGAGCCCGACCGAGGCGCTGGTCGCCGTCGACGTCAACTCCGGGCGCTCCACGCGCGAGCACAATATCGAAGAGACCGCACTGAAGACCAACATGGAGGCGGCCGAGGAGGTCGCCCGCCAGTTGCGCCTGCGCGACCTCGCCGGCCTGATCGTCATCGACTTCATCGACATGGAGGAGAACCGCAACAACCGGGCGGTCGAGCGCAAGATCAAGGACGCGCTGAAGATCGACCGGGCGCGCATCCAGGTCGGCCGGATCAGCGGTTTCGGCTTGCTGGAGATGTCGCGCCAGCGGCTGCGGCCGAGCCTGTTCGAGGCCTCGATGGTGCCGTGCCAGATCTGCGCCGGCACCGGCTACGTGCGATCCACCGAATCGACCGTGCTGCACGTGCTGCGCGCGATCGAGGAAGAAGGCCTGCGCTGTCGCGCCGGCAAGATCACCGTCAAGGTGCCGACCGAGGTGGCGCTCTACCTGCTGAACCAGAAGCGCTCGTCCGTGATCGAAGTCGAGCAGCGCTACAAGATGACGGTGATGATCGAAGGCGACCCGGACATGGTGCCGCCGGACTACAAGATCGACATCGACGTGGCGCTGACCGCCGACGAGGCGGCCGAGCGGCGCAGCGAGGCCGACGCGCACGCGGCCGCGCTACGTGAATCCGTTGCAGTTGACGACGGCGATGCCGACGTCGATGTCGAGGACGCCGAGAGCCCCGCGAGCGCGGACGCCAGCGAGGCGGCCGAGGATGGCGACGGCAAGCGCAAGCGCCGTCGGCGCCGCCGCCGACGCAAGTCGGAGGACGGCGACGACGAGGCCTCGAACGAGGCGGCCGAAGCCAGCGATGCCGATGGCGAGCAACCCGACGCTCCCGCGGAAGCGGCCGAGGCCGCCGACAGCGACGGCGAGGAAGAACAGCGGCGCGGTCGGCGTCGGCGCGGACGCCGCGGCGGCCGGCGCCGGCGTGGCGAGGAAGAGGCGACGCCCGAAGCCGAGGCCGATGCTGAGGCCGCACCTGCCGATGAGGTCGCGGCGGCCGCCCCGCCCCCGCCAGCGGCGATCCCGGTCGACGAGTTCGGCGAAATCGACACCACGCCCGGCGCCTACGAGCCGCCGAAGACCAGAGGGCCCGAACCGGCGCCCGAGGCCGTGGCGGTTCCTGAGCCTGAGCCTGAGCCGGTCGCCGAAGTGGTGCCCGAGCCCGAAGCGACGCCCGAGCCCGCGGTTGCGGCCGAGCCCGAGCCGGAACCGGTTGCGGCCAGCAACGGCAACGGCAGCGCCAATCGCGAAGAGCCGCCGGCGGACGAGGCCGACGACGGCAGCGTGGAAACCACGGTCGTGACCGACACCGGCATCGCCGCCGTCGCCGAAACGCCGCCGGCCGACGATCAGCCGAAGCGTCGCGGCTGGTGGCAGCGCCGGATTTTCTAGGGCGTCGTCAGCGCAGCCAGGACTTGAGCGCGTCGGCAGCCGCGGCCATGTCCGGCGTGGCGCCGGCAAAACAGAAGCGGACGTAACCGCCGCCGTCGACTTGGTCGAAATCCAGGCCCGGTGTCGCCGCGACGCCGGTGATGTTCAGCATGTCCTTGCAGAAGGCGGCGGAGTCGTTGGTCAGGTGGCGCACGTCGGCGTAGATGTAGAAGGCGCCGTCGGCCGGCGCCAGCTTGTCCAGGCCGGCCTTCGGCAGCTCGCGCAATAGCAGCTCGCGGTTCGCGGCGTAACGCGCGACATTGGCCCGCACCTCGTCGTGGCAATCCATCGCGGCGGCGCCGGCGACCTGCGATATCGCCGGCGGCGAAATGAACAGGTTCTGCGCCAGCCGCTCCACCGGCCGCACCAGTTCGTCTGGCAGCACCATCCAGCCGAGCCGCCAGCCGGTCATCGAGTAGTATTTCGAGAAGCTGTTGATGACGATCGCCTGGTCGTCGAGCTCGGCCGCCGTCACCGCCGGCTCGCTGAAGGTGATGCCGTGATAGATCTCGTCGGAAATGAATCGGATGCCGTTGTCCCGGCAGTAGCCGACGATCTCGGCGAGCTGGCCGCGGCTCAGCATCGAGCCGGTCGGGTTCGCCGGCGACGCGATCAGCAGCCCGGCCAGGTCGGCGCCGCCGGCCGCGTCGAGCATCGCCAGCGTCGGCTGAAACCCGCTCGCGGCGCCGACCGGCACCTCCACCACCTCGATCTGCAGGGTGGAGAGGATGTGGCGGTAACAGGGATAGCCCGGCCGCAGGATCGCGACCTTGTCGCCGGGGTCGAACGAAGCCAGGAAGGCCAGCATGAAGGCGCCCGACGAACCGGTGGTGACGGCGATGCGCTCCACCGGCACGTTCAGGCCGTACATGTCCTGGTAGTGACGGGCGATGCGCTGGCGCAGCGGATCGATGCCGAGCGCCAGGGTGTAGCCCAGCACGTTGCTGTCGAGCGCCTGCTTCACCGCCTCGACGGCGCCCTTCGGCGCGCCCGTCGCGGGTTGGCCGACCTCCATGTGCAGCACGTCGGCGCCGGTCGCCTGGCGCTCGGCGGCGGCTTTCATCACGTCCATGACGATGAAGCCGGGAACGTCGCTGCGGGTGCCGATCTTCATGGCTCAGCCTCCATCTTCGCCGAGGCCGAAGCCGCGCGGGTCGGACCGGCCCTGACAGCGTTCGGGGTTGCTCTTGGCGCCGTTCGAGCACCAGCCGGCCTGCACCAGGCCGAGTGCCGGCACTGTCTTCGCCACACCGACGCCGGCGCCCTGCTCCGCCAGCACCGGGCCGCCGGCACCGGCCTGCGCGGCGCGCGGTGCGGCGATGGCGGCGCTCAGGTCGTCACTGCTCGACACGCCGCGCGCCACCGCGGCGACGGCCAGCGCGGCCGGCCAGCCGCCGGAAGCGACACCGGCGAAATAGACCTGATCGGTGTTCATGTTGGCGCCGACCACAGGTGCCAGCGCGGCATCGGCGTTGGTGTCGGCGGCGGACAGGATGACGCCGCTGGCGCGGGCCATGCGGCCGCTGCCGAAATCCTGGCGCAACGTGAAGGCGCAGGCCACGCCATTGCCGCGGCGATCGATGGCGACGACCCCGGCGTCGCCCGGGCGTTCCGGCACGTCGGCGCCACCGGCGTAGGCGGCACGGCTGGCCGCGACCATGGCCTCTCCGCCACCGCCGGCGGGGAGCGTTTGCAGCAGCTTTGCGATGGTGCCGCCGGCGCCAACCTCGGCCGGGGCATGGAAGGTGACGTTGTCGAGTTCCTGCCGCAGTGTCTTGCGCCAGGTCGCGCGATAGGCCCGAAGATCGTCGACCGCCAGCGACTCGCCGGCGAGTTCGACCGCCTCGACCAGCGCGCGACCGGATTCGCCTCCATAAAAGTCGCCGACGCCGCGGCTGCGCACCGCGCCCAGTACCGAGGACAACGCCACCTGACGCAGCGGGTCGCCCTCACCGCGCAACGCGCCCTGCTCGTTCACGAACAGCTCGGCCAGGCCCTTGTCGGCGCGAATCGCGGCCTCGTTCTCGGCAACGCGGCGTGCCAGCGCCCGGCTCATCGGCACCCCGAAGCGGGCGTTCGATTCCGCCGGACCGATGAGCTGCGTCCACGGCAGCCGGCCGTAGCGCGCGTGCAGCGCCGCCATGCCCCGCAGCGTACCCGGCACCGGCACCGTCCCGCTGCCCTGGCCGGCGCGGAAGTCCAAGGTCTCGGCGACGTTGCTCTCGCGGTCATAGGTCACGCAGATGCCGCCGCCGCCAACACCGACCGCGACGGGATAGGTCACCAGCAACGTGAAATAGGCGGCCGTGACCGCATCCGCGGCGGTGCCGCCGGCGGACAATGTATCCTGCGCCACCAGGGTGGCGGCGGGCTCCACGGCGGCGACCGCGCCGATGGCGCCGGAGATATTGCCGACCTCGCCAACCGGCGGGCGCGCGTCGCAGGCGGCCAGCAGGGTCGTGGCGACGACGGCGGCAACGGCGGTGGCGATGACACCCCGGCTTCGTTGACCTGTGCCGGCGGCGCCCGTAGCGTGAAGTGAGGTAAGCGGAGACATGCGGTTGACCTTGTCGGTCCGACAATACGTTTCGATGTGGCTGATCGCCTTGCTGCTGATGCCGGCAGGCGTCACCGGGGCGGCGGCGCGCGGCGGCTTTTCATTCATCCGCGACGCGGAGATCGAAAATACCATTCGTCTCTATGGCGCGCCACTTTTCGCCGCCGCCGGCCTGTCACCGGACGCCGTCCGGGTGCACCTGATCAACGACAAGGGCCTGAACGCGTTCGTCGCCGGCGGGCAGAATATCTTCATCAACACCGGCCTGCTGATGGCCGCCGACACGCCGAACCAGGTGATCGGCGTGATCGCGCACGAGACCGGTCACATTGCCGGCGGTCATCTGGCACGCTCGCTGGACGCGATCCAGGACGCCAGCGCGCAGTCGCTGCTGGCTTTCCTGCTGGGCGCGGCGGTGATGGTGGGCGGCGGCGGCGCGGCGGGCGGCGCGATCATCGCCGGCGGCACCCAGGTGGCGCAGCGCTCCTTCCTGCAATACTCGCGCACCCAGGAGTCGGCCGCCGACCAGGCCGGCCTGCGGTTTCTGGACGAAACCCAGCAATCCGGCATCGGCCTGTACGGCTTCCTGGAGAAGCTCGGCGACCAGGAAGCGCTGCTGGCGACCAGCCAGGACCCCTATGTCCGCACCCACCCGCTGACCCGCGAGCGACTGGCGGCGATCAAGTTCCACGTCGACAAGTCGCCCTATACCGGCAAGACCGATCCGCCGGCGCTGGTGGCGCGGCACGACCGCATGGTCGCCAAGCTGCACGGCTTTCTCGATTCGCCGGCCCAGACGATGAAGCGCTACCCGGAAAGCGACACCTCGGTCCCGGCGCGCTACGCCCGCTCGGTCGCGCACCACCAGCGGCGCGAGGACGACAAGGCGGTGGCGCTGGTCGACAGCCTTTTGGCGGAACAGCCCGACGATCCCTTTTTCCACGAGCTGCGCGGGCAGATCCTGCTGGAGAGCGGCAGAATCGACGACGCCGTGCCGAGCTACCAGCGCGCCGTCGAGCTGGCCCCGAACGAGGCACTGCTGCGGGTCGGGCTGGGGCAGGCGCAGGTCTCGGTGCAGTCGGACCGCTACGTCAAGGACGCGATCGAGAACCTGAACGCGGCGATCCGGGTCGACCGCTCCAATATCGGCGCCTGGCGGTGGCTGGCGATGGCCTACGGGCGCGACGACCAGATCGGCGAGGCGTCGCTGGCGACGGCGGAACGCTACATGCTGGCCGGCCGGTTCCGCGAGGCCGGCGGCCAGGCCGACCGCGCCACCAAGCTGCTGCCCGCCGGCAGCCCGGGCGCGCTGCGCGCCGAGGACATCAAGCAGGCGGCGGAGTCGGCGCAGAAGAAGCGCGAAGACAGATAATTCCGGCCGGCGCCTTCGGCGACCGTGAACAAGGCACGGAAACTTGAGCGGGCTTGGCTTGCCCTGGGCGGCGAGTATCGCTTAATGGCGTGCTGTGGCGTTGCGAGAGGATTGACGATGAAAGCGTTCAAGCGCTGGCTGTTCCTGCCCCTGTTGGTGCTGCTGGCCGGGCCGGTGGTGGCGCCGCAGGCGGCGGACGAAACCTTCACGCCGACGCAGAAGGCGGCGATCGAGAAGATGATCCGGGCATACCTGATGGCGCACCCGGACATCCTGATCGAGATGACCGAGGAGCTGGAGCGGAAGCAGAAGGCGCAGGCCGCTTCCGACGCCGCGGCCGGCATCGTCAAGTATCGCGACGAGGTGCTGTCGAACGGCTACGACCATGTCGTCAACCCCGACGGCGCCGTGCCGGTGGTCGAGTTCTTCGACTACAACTGCGGCTACTGCAAGCGGATACTGCCGACGATGCAGCAGCTGCAGGCGAAGAACGACGACCTGCGCTTCATCTTCAAGGAGTTGCCGATCCTGTCGGACGAGTCGATCCAGGCCAGCCGCGTCGCCATCGCCGCCAAGAAGCAGGGCAAGTACCTGGAACTGCACAACGAGCTGATGGCCTATCGCGGCCGGGTCGACGGCCGGGTGGCCATGAAAGTGGCCGAGGACATGGGCCTCGACATGAACAAGCTGAAGCAGGACCTGCACAGCCCGGAAGTCGGCGCCGAGATCGACGCCAACCGGCGGCTGGCCGAGGCGCTCGGCATCCGCGGCACGCCCACCCTGCTGATCGGCGAGTCGCTGATCCCCGGCGCCCTGCCCTACGAACGCATCATGGCCGTGGTCGAGGAACGCCGGCAGAACTGCGCGATCTGCTGAGGCGCCAGGATCGTATGGTCTTGACCAGCGGTCATTGTCTCCCGTGACGCCGCCTTGAGCCGGCATCCATCTCGACACGCACCATCGTCACACACGAACGCGCGCCTCGGCGGCGGCGACATGGGCCCCGGATCAAGTCCAGGGTGACGGTTTGGGTCTTGAGGACGGGCGTTGGCGACCCGTCGAGGGCGCCTCAGTTCACCCCGACAGCGTCGCCCAGCACGGTGCCGATGGAGTCGCGGACGATCAGGTCGGCGTACTCGTCCTGGTCGGTTTCCTCGTTGTTGACGATCACCAGGCGGGCGCCGTTGCGTTTGGCCTGAGTCGGGAACCCGGCCGCCGGATAGACCACCAGCGACGAGCCCAGCACGATGAACAGGTCGCACAGCAGCGTTTCCTCGTGCGCCCGCATCATCTCGTCCTCCGGCATCGACTGGCCGAAGGAGATCGTCGCGGTCTTCACGATGCCGCCGCACTCGCGGCAGTCGGGCAGGATCTCGCCGTTGGCGAACAGCGCCTTGATCGCGTCGAGCTCGTGGCGCAAGCCGCAGTTGAGACAACTCGCGTAGGTCGAGTTGCCGTGCAGCTCGATGACCTTGTCGGCCGGCACGCCGGACGCCTGGTGCAGGCCGTCGATGTTCTGCGTGACGATGGCGGCGACCTTGCCGCTGTCGACCAGCTTGGCGACGGCGCGGTGGCCGCGGTTCGGTTCGGCTGCCTTCATCGTCGCCTCGGTGGCGAACTTGCGCCGCCACGACTCGCGCCGCATCTCCTCCGAGGCCAGGAAATCGCGGAAGTCGATCGGCTTGTACTGGGTCCAAATGCCGCCGGGGCTGCGGAAGTCGGGAATGCCGCTCTCGGTGGAAATGCCGGCGCCGGTAAACACCACGGCGCGGCGGCTGTCCGCCAGCAGGCCTTTCAGGCGCCGGATGCCCTCGTCGGTGGCCACGTGCATCGCCGCCCTCTCCTGTTCTCGTCCCGAACGCTAGCCTCGCCGCTGCCGGCGCCGGCCGTCAACCGGCTCGGAAGGCGTCCAGTTCCAGGCAGCGCGCCTCGACCGCCAGCACCTTGGGATAGGGCGTCAGGTCGACATCGTAGGCGCGGGCGCGCGTGAGCTGCGGCACCAGGCAGATGTCGGCCATCGTCGGCGCCTCGCCGACACAATAGGGATCACCGCCCAGGTGGGCCTCGATCGCCGCCAGACCCTTGACGATCCAGTGCTGCTGCCAGGCGACGCCGACCGCTTCCGGCGTGCCCCACGCCTGCGCCATCCACGGCACCATGACGCTGTTCTGCAGCGGATGGACCTCGCAGACGACGATCTGCGCCAGCATACGCGCCCGGGCCCGCGCCGCCGCGCCGGCGGGCAGCAGCGGCACCTCGGGGAAACTCTCGTCGAGATACTCCAGGATCGCCATCGACTGCGTCAGGATAACGTCGCCGTGCACCAGGCTCGGCACCTTGGTCTGCGGGTTGAGCCGGGCGTAGGCATGGCCCGGCGCCTTGACCTCGGCGAAGTCGACGATCTCCTCGCGATACGTCAGGCCCTTCAGGCGCAGCGCGATCACCACGCGGCGCACGGCAGACGAGCCCGCCGTACGGTAGAGGACGAGTTCGCTCATGGCCGCCTACTCCGCGTCCGGCTGCACGTCGGGCGCCGCCTTGGCGAAGTCGTCGAGCGCCAGGCAGGCGTCGTTGATGCGCTGTACGGTCGGATAGGGCGCCATCTCCACCTCGAAACGGTTGGCGTTGTAAACCTGCGGCACCAGGCACAGGTCGGCCATGGTCGGCGTGTCGCCGTGGCAATAGGTGCCGGTGCCGGCCCCCGCCAGCAACGTCTCCAGCGCCGCCAGTCCGGTCTCGGTCCAATGCCGGTACCATGCCAGGCGCTGCTCCTGGGTCACGCCGACGGTGTCGGACAGGTAATTCAGGACACGCAGGTTGTTCAGCGGGTGCAGGTCGGCGGCGATCACGTAGGATAACTGGCGCACCCGCGCCCGGCCCCTAGGATCGGGCGGCAGCAGCGGCGGCTCCGGCCGGGTCTCGTCGAGATACTCGATGATCGCCAGCGACTGGCCCAGCACCGTGCCGTTGTCGTCGACCAGCGCCGGCACCAGACCTTGCGGGTTGTGCTTGAGGTAGTCGGCGCCGGTCTGCTCGCCCTTGCGCAGATGGACATAGTGTTCCTGCGCGGCGATGCCCTTCAGGTTCAGCGCGATGCGCACCCGATAGGCGGCCGAGGAGCGGAAGTAGGTGTAGTGCTGCATGGGAGAACCTCGCGGCTATGTGATCGACGCCGACGGGGCGAGCGTGGCACGGTCGGCGCAATCGCTTCAACCGAACGGAGGATCGGACCATGGCCGGCGACCCGATGGCCGAGCTACAGGCCAAGTACCAGCAACTCGTGCAGTTGCAGGCGGAGATGGTGGAACTGATGGCCTCGCTGCCGCAGCCGGCGATCGGCGACTACCGCCTGAAGACCCACGACGGCGGCGAGGTCGGACTGGAAGACCTGTTCGGCGACCAGGACGCGCTGATCCTGGTGCACAACATGGGTTTCTCCTGCGACTACTGCACGATGTGGACGGACGGCTTCAACGGCGTGCTGCCGCACCTGCAGGAGCGTGCCGCCTTCGTCGTCGCCAGCCCCGACCCGATCGCCGCGCAGGCCAAGGGCAAGGCGAAGCGCGGCTGGACCTTCCCGATGGTCTCCGCCGAAGGCACCACGCTGTTCGCCGACATGGGATTCGAGCATGACGGTCAGCCGATGCCGGGCGCCTCGATTTTCGTGAAGGACGCCGACGGCAAGATCAGCCGGCGCACGTCGACGATGTTCGGACCGGGCGACAAGTTCTGCTCGGTATGGGCCTTCGCCGAACTGCTACCCGGCGGTATGGAAGCGGCGCAGTAGCCGGCCGTAGTAGCCCAGCGCCACGCCGGCGATGGCGGCGCCGATGGCGACCTGCACCAGCGCGTAGGTCGGGTCGGGCTTGAGGTCCGGCCAGCGGCCGTAGATGTACCCGAAGGCATAGCGCAGGCAGATAATGGCGACGATCAGCGCCAGCGGCACCACGCGGCGCGGCAGATCGATCGTGCGTTGGTCCTTGTGAATCGCGAGCGGCTTCGCCGAGACGACCCAACCCAACGCCGCGAACGGCGCCGCCGCCGCCAGCCACAGCACGTAGGCCAGCGGCTTCGGCGCCGCGCCGGCCAGCATGTAGACCAGCGCCAGGATCACGACCATCGCCGGCAGGATGTAGAGCGTGCCGGCCGGCACCGTGTGCGGGCGCAGCTCGCGCGCACCGAGCCAGAGCGAGAAGGCAATCAGCGGCCACACCCACAGCGGCGTGTGGACGATGGCAAGCCAGACCGCCTGCATCTCAGGCGGCGCGCGGCCAGACCCGCGGGAACATGGCGCAGGTCATTTCATCGCCCGGCCGCAGGCCGTGGCCCTCCAGCGGCGGCGAGATCCGACCCGGCCGGCTGGCGTAGCGCGCGTCCTCGCCCAGCCAGCGCGTCGCGTAGGCGCGCCGGCGCCGGTCGGCCGCCTGGTTTCCCGGCGCGCCATGCACCGCGAGGGCATGGAAGAAGATGCAGTCGCCAGGCTCAAGCGACCAGCGCAGCAAGCGGTGCGCGCCGCGTTCGGCGTCGAAATCCGGGATCGGCTCGAAGCGCGGGTCCTCCGCCTCCAGGCTGGTGTTGCCGCGGTTGAAATATTGCGGCGCGAACCAGCGACCCCAGCGATGCGAGCCGGCGATGTACTCCACGCAGGTCGATTCCGCGACCGGATCGAGCGGCAACCAGATCGACCCGACCTGCTCGCCCTCGACTGGATAATACGGCTGGTCGTGGTGCCAAGGCGTGCGCTCCCGGGTGCCCGGCTCCTTCACCAGCAGGTGGTCATGATAGAAGCTGATGGTCTTGGCGCCCAGCATCCGCGCGGCGATCTCGGCGGCCGGGCTGTCGGTGACGAAGCGGCGGCAGGCGTCGTGGCGCTGCCAGAGCTGAAAATCGACGAAGAACTCGCCGGGCTGGCCCGCGGGCGTGTTGTAGCGCGCCATCGGCCCTGGCGCGGCGCGGTTGGCGTCCACCGCCTGGCGCAACGCCTCGATCCAGTCGAGCCCGAACACGCCGCGCAGGCAGACCGCGCCGTCGCGCCGGAACGCGGCCACCGTGTCATCTTCGATTCCAGGCTTTGTCATATACCCGACCTACCCGCTACACTGCTCCTCGGCCTCAACGACAGGCCTCCGTACGGAGGGAGAAGCCATCGCCACGGTCGCCACTGGCGGCCCGTTCCCGAAAACAGGGAGATGAGGGAGTGATGACACAAAACGCAACTGGACTGAAGCGCACCGCGACCGCGCTGGCCATGATCGCCGGCGCGGCTATGTGGGCCGGTGTGGCGCACGGCGCCGCCCATAGCGGCGGCAAGGTCATGAAGACCGTGCCCCATGCCGATCTGAAGAATATCGACCCGATCTGGACCACGGCCTACATAACGCGCAACCACGCCTACAACGTCTACGACGTTCTGTTCTCAATGGACGCGAACCTCGTGGTCAAGCCGCAGATGGTCGACACCTACAATGTCAGCGACGACGGTCTGCAATACACCTTCACGCTGCGTGACGGCCTGCGCTGGCACGATGGCGAGCCGGTGACGGCGGAGGACTGCGTCGCCTCGCTGGAACGCTGGGGCAAGCGCGATGGTCTCGGCCAGAAATTGTTCGAGGTGGTCGACAGCCTGACGGCGTCGGACGACAAGACCTTCGTGATGAAGCTGAAGGCCCCCTACGGCCTGGTCATCGACTCGATCGGCAAGATCAGCTCCAACGTCCCCTTCATGATGAAGAAGGAGATGGCGGCGACCGATCCGTTCGAGCAGGTGGCCGAGACCGTCGGCTCTGGCCCGTTCGTGTTCCAGAAGGACGAATGGGTCCCGGGTTCCAAGGTCGTCTACACCAAGTTCATGGACTACGTGCCGCGTGACGAGCCGCCAAGCGGCGTCGCCGGCGGCAAGGTGGTGCATTTCGACCGGCTGGAGTGGCTGTACATTCCGGACCAGACCACCGCGATGAACGCGTTGATCTCCGGCGAAGTGCACTACTTCGAGGCGCCGCAGATCGACCTGGTGCCGAACCTGCAGGCGGCTGACAACGTTGAGGTCAAGGTCATCAACAAGATGGGCAGCCAGGGCTGGCTACGCCTGAACCATCTGTGGCCGCCGTTCGACAACGTCAAGGCACGTCAGGCGATCCAGGCGCTGGTCGACCAGCAGGACTACATGCTGGCCGCGGTCGGCAACCCGGAGTTCTTCCGGACCTGCGGGGCGACGTTCATCTGCGGCGCGCCGCTGGAGACCGACGTCAATACCTCGCGGATCATGAAGAAGGACATCGATCTGGCGAAGAAGCTGCTGAAGGAAGCCGGCTATAACGGCGAGAAGATCGTCCTGATGCAGCCGACCGACATAGCCACGCTGAACGCGTTCAGCGCCGTCACCGCGCAACTGCTGCGCGAGGCCGGCATCGATGTCGACCTGCAGGCGATGGACTGGTCGACCCTGACCTCGCGTCGCGCCGAGCAGAAGGACCCGAAGGAAGGCGGCTGGAACATCTTCCATACGTCGTGGATCGGACCCGACCTGATGAACCCGGTGGTCAACATCGGCGTCAGCGGCGGCGGCAAGGAGAAAGCCTGGTTCGGCTGGCCGACCGATCAGAAGCTGGAGGACATGCGCTCCGCCTTCGCCTCGGAAACCGACCCGGCGAAGCAGAAGGAGATCGCCGTGGCGATCCAGGAGCGGGCCAATGACCTGGTCACCTACGTGCCACTGGGCCAGTACTTCAGCCCGATCGCCTTCGACAAGACCAAGATCGACGGTGTTCTGGAGACCCCGGTTCCGGTGTACTGGAACATCAAGCTGAAGTAGACGCGATCCGCGTCTGATCTACAGGGGCCGCCGGCGAAAACCGGCGGCCCTTTTTCTTGTTCGATCGCCGACGCAGGCCGTCGGCCCCCGGCGCGAAATCAGATCAGTCGATCTCGACCACGATCTTGCCGACGTGGGCGTTGGCGGCGAGGTGGGCGTAGGCGGCGCCAGCCTCGGCCATTGGAAAGGCCCGGTCGATGTGCGGCGTGAGGCGGCCGGCGGCCATCGCCTCGCCCATGTCATCCAGGCACAGGCGGATGATCTCGACCTTCTCCGCCACCGAGCGGGTGCGGAAGGTCACGCCGATCAGGCTGATCCGGCGCAGGGCCAGGAAGTCGAGGTCGATCTCGGCCTTGGCGCCGCCGAGCCGGCCGACCTGCACCAGCCGGCCGAGCAGGCTCATCGCCCGCATGTTGGCGTCGAACGCGCTGGCGCCGACCTGGTCAATCACCAGCGGCACGCCCGCGTCGTTCGTCTCCTGCATGACGATGGCGGCCAGGTCGTCGGTCTTGTGGTTGATCGGCACGAAATCGAGGCCGAGTTCCTTCAGCTTCGCCATCTTGTCCGGCGAACCCGAGGTGCCGAAGATTTTCGCCGCGCCCTTCTCCGCCGCGATCTGCGCCGCCGCCATACCGGCACCGGAGGTGATCGCGTGCACCAGCACCGCCTCGCCGGCCTGCAAGCCGCCGACCGTGACCACCGAATTGTGCCCGGTCAGCAGCACCACCGGCAGCGCACCGGCCTCGGCCCACGACAGATTCGCCGGCGCCGGCAGGGTGAGCTGCGCCGGCGTGACGACATACTCCGCCATCGCCGCAGGGCCGTTACCCATGATCCGGTCGCCGGGCTTGTAGCCATCGACGCCGTCGCCGACCTCGACCACCTCGCCGGCGAACTCCATGCCCATCACGTCGGCATTGGCGCCGGGCGCGGACGGATAGCTGCCGGCGATGCGCAGCAGGTCGGCGCGGTTCAGGCCGCCGGCCCTGACCTTGATCTTCACCTGGCCGGGGCCGGTCGCCGGCTCCGGGATATCGCCGATCTTGAAGCCGGGCTCGTTGCGGCTGCGGTCGACCATGACGGCTTTCATGTTGTCTTTCCTTCCCGGTTCGCGGCCAGCGTGGCCATGCCGGCCCGATCGAGCCGATAGGGCAGCCAATCGGCCATGTGTTTCATGCCAATACGGTGATAGAAGTCGCGCGTCTGGTTCCAGTGCAGCACCGACAGGTCGAGCCGGCCACAATCGCGGGCCTGCGCGATGCGGGCCAGCTCTTCCACCAACGCCCGGCCGAGCCCGTGGCCGCGCGCCCGTTCGTCAACGAACAGGTCTTCCAGGTAGATGCCGGGCTTGCCGGTCCAGGTCGAGTAGTTGTGGAAGTAGAGAGCGAAACCGACGGCCTCGCCGTCGAGTTCGGCCAGCAGGCATTCAAAGTACGGACGTTCGCCGAACCCGTGCGCGCGGAAGTTCGCCTCGGTCATCTCGACGACCGACTCCGGCTCGTTCTCGTAGACCGCCAACGCCTTGATCAGACGCACGACCGTGGCGGCGTCGTCTGGCGTCGCCGGACGTATCTGGGTCGTTGCCAATGGATTGCCTCCGGTCCGCGACGGGCGGACCCGCGAGGCTAGAGTTTCAGGCCATCGACGTAGGCCGTCAACGCATCGCGCGCGGCCTGCTGGCGCGTCTGCGCGGCCTCGATGGCCTCGGCGATGTCCTCCAGCCGGGTTTCCTGCGCCTCCAGCTTGGCGAGGTAGCGCTGGTGCAGGTCGGTGCCGCGTTGCAACCGGCCCAGGTTGTCGCGGATGCGGCGCTGGTCGGTGAAGATCGCCTCGCGCTCGGCCTCCAGCCGGGCCAGTTCGTCGCCAGGCGCATCGACCGCGCGCTTCAGCTCGGCCAGGCGGACGAACGCCTGGCGCAGTTCCGGCGTGAGCTCGCGGGCGGCGGCGAAGAACCCGATCTGGTCGTCGTTGAGGTCGAGGATGCGCAAGCGCTCGCCGATCTGACGCTCAAGGGTGACGTCGAGCTTGCGGGTCTCGCCGGCCTGCAGCATCAGCGGCAGTCGATAGCTGGCGTCGGTTTTCTCCACCGCGCCGCTCGGCTCGGTCATCTCCCAGCCACTCAGGCGACGATGCTCGATGATCAGCCGGCGCGGTTCCTTGGCCGGCGCGGCGACGGTGTAGGTGGTGATCTGGCGCTGGCTGCGCATCAGCCGCAACACACCGCGCGCGATCGAACCGCGCAGCAAGGTGTTGGTGCTACGCACCTCGCGGTCGACCTTGGTCTTGGTGTCGACGGCGAAGCTGAGCAACCTCTCCTCGCCCGCCGGCAGCGGGCCGAGCCGCGCATCGCCCAGGAAAGCCGCGCCCGCCCTGCCGCCCTGGTACAGGGTCAGCACGCCCGGCGGCAAGGCGCTGTCGCTTTCGTTCTTCAGCAGTACCGCGGCCAGCGGATGACGTTCCTGGGTCGCCGGCTGGTACAGGCTCACCGGCGCAGCGCTGACCTCGCGGTCGATCAGGGGTATGGAAAGGCTGTCACCGGCCTTCACGCTGACCGGTTCGGGCACGCGGAACAACACCTGGGTCGCGGCCTCCTCGGTCTCCGCCGCGATCGCGCCCTCGGCCATGGCAGGCGCGGGCGGCGGCGCGGCGAGCATCCGATCGGCCATGCTGGCGACCGCCTCCTTGGCCGCGCGGGCGCCGCCAAGGCGCTGCATCGCACCACCGCTGTCGCGCCGGCGCTCCTCCTCTCTGGCCGCGATGGCGCCGGTGTCGGCCGGCGGCAGGACGCGGCCGAAGACCTCCACCGGGACGGTCGGGCGGTCCACGTAGTAGGCCTCGTAGAGCGCCTGGCGAAAGGTCACCGGACTGCCGCTGGTCAGGCTGAGGTCGATGTCGTCCCAGTCGCGCCCGGTCATGTTCTCCAGCACCGCCCAGCCCTGCAGCAGCCCCTGCCCGTCGCTATCGTCGGCGGCGTCGAGGTTGAGCCGATAGGCCGCCTTCCATAACGGCGCGCCGACCACGTAACCCACGCGCAGGTCGCGCTCGCCATCGCCGCGGCTCAGCACCGTGACCTGACGCCGGTCGCGCGCGCCGGCCGCCAGCATCGCCGCCAGCGCTTCGCGCACCTGGCCCGCGAGCGTCTCGTCGGCAAAGGATACCGAGGTGGCGTCTTCAAGCACGAACTGCCGCAGCCCATCGGCGGTGACCAGGGTAACGCGCGTGCGCTGTTGCAGCAGGCGGCCGTCCGGGTCGGTCACCGCTTCGCGCACCGCCGACATCACCTGGCCGGACAGCGGTGTCGGACCTTCCACCTCTATGGCGGCACCACGCAGCGAGGCCAGCAACGTCGCCGGGTCGTTCAGCGCGGCGGCGTCGAAGGGGAGTTCGCGGAAGGCCTGGGCCAGCGGTTCCTTGCCCGGCAACACCATGCCCGCCACGCGGCCCTCGTCGTCAAAGACCACCAGGCTCTTCAGCACGTCGTCGACCTGGTCGAGCGGCACGTCGAGGCGCAGGCGGGCATCGCCGTCGACCCTGGCCTCGTGCTCCAGATAGGCGATGCCGCCGCTCGACAACAGGACCCGCTTGAGGGTCAGGCTCGCATCCTGCGCCAACGCCGGCAGCGAGACGGTCATCATCAGCACGACGGTCAGACGGCGAAGCTTACGCATCCTTACGCTCATCCCGGGGCTCCTTCGAGTTGCGGCGCGACCCTGTCCGGCCAATGTGACCGCAATAGGGCCGGATCAGGGCTGTTCGGTGCGCCCGCTCGGCGGCTTGTCGCCCAGCAGGCCGGACCAGCGCAACACCAGCGGCGTGGCCACCACCACCAGCATGATGCGCCCGATCTGCATCGTCGACACGAACGCGGTGTCGACATTGATCGCCAGTGCCACCAGCGCCATCTCGGCTAGCCCGCCCGGCGCCAGCGCCAGCATCATCGCCGCCTGCTGCACCTCCAGCGGCACCGCCAGCCAGGTGCTGACCAGCGCCGCCAGGGTCAGCATGAAGGCTGACGAGCCGACGGCGAGCAGCACCGGCCTGGCAAGTTGGCGCACCGTCATGCCGACGAAGCGGCAACCGATCGAGGTGCCCATCACCACCTGGGCCAGTGCGACCAGGGCAAGCGGCGCGCGGCCCTCGACGATGCCGGCGATGTGCACGCCGGCGCTGAGCAGCATCGGCAACAGGAGCTGGATGTTGGACGAACCGGTGACGCGCGAGATGCCGTAGCCGATGCCGGCGCAGGCGAACAGGATCGCCAGCTCCCAGGCGGTGGCATGGGCGTGACCGTCGTCGAAACCGGCAGTCGACGGCACGTCGAAGCCGAGCACGAAATGCAAATAGAGCGGGACCGTGAACACCACGATGAGGATGCGGGTGGAATGAATCAACGGGATCGTGCGGCCGTCGCCGCCGGCCTGGTCGCCCAGGATCGCCATGATCGCCAGACCGCCCGGCGTTGCCGAGCAGTAGGCGGTGATGCGGTCGAGCTTGCCGACCTTGCGCATCCAGAACGCGACCACGACCGTCACGGTCACCACGAACACCGCCATCACCGCCATGGCGTCGAACCAGCCGCCGGCCTGGGCCAGCACTTCCGGGGTGAAGGCGCCGCCGAGCAGCGCGCCCAGCATCGCCACCATGATGCCGCGCAGCTTATGCGGCACCTCGACCGTCGCGCCGGCGATAGCGGCCACGGTGACGAAGCTCATCGCACCCAGCATCCAGGCCAGCGGCAGGTCGAGCGCGAAGAAAACGAAGCCGCCACCCAGCCCCAGCCCCAGTGACAGGGCGACGCGGCGCAGCAGCGCGGGGTCTTTCAGGGATGCCGGGATCAGGTGAGGTACCGTCCGAGACGCACCGCTGTCTGGCCGGTCCGCAGACGGCGCGAGGGCATGATCAATACGCAGTTGTCGTGCGGCGTGGCCACCGGCGCGCCGCCATCGTAGCCCAGCACGGTGCCGGCCCTGGGGATCACCTCCAGCCCCTGATAGGGCTCGACGAAGCTGAAGTCGTCAGTGCGGATGGTGTAGGGGCCGACCACCTCGATGATGCGCGCGCGTGGCGGCGGCGCGCCACGGTGCGCCTCGACGAAGTCGCCGGGCAGCATGTCGAACTGATCGAGGAAACGGACCAGAGTCTGCTTGGCGATATCGACGCTGGCCTGGCGCCAGTGCTGGCCGCACTCGACCAGCAATGCGGCCCGCGCGTCGGCCGGGTCGCCGAAATGCTCGTAGTCGCGCATGCGCCGGCCGGCGTCATGACCACGGTCGGCGACGATCACCGGCGGCACGCCGACCGCGCGGGCCAGCACCCGGCCCTTCTCCGCCAGGCCGCAGAGCATCAGCGCCGGGCAGTCGAGCTGCATGGAGTGGATGTCGAGCAGGTAGTCGGCGTCGGCCAGCAGCGGACGCAAGGCGCGGGCGCGGGCGAGCTCGGCCGACTGGCGGGTGCCGTCGAGAACCTCGGCGGTCCACAGCCGGTTCATGTCCTCGTCGACGAAGCGCGACGCGGTCGGCTGCGCCTCGTCGAAGCTTTCGTAGGCGGCGACGTTGGCGAAGGACAGCGTCAGCGTGCCACGCTGCGGCCCGTCGATCTGGCTCATCAGCCAGGTCAGCGCATGCGCGCCGCACAACTCGTTGCCGTGCATCAGCGCGTTCACCATGACTTGCGGCCCCTCGCGGCCGGAGGCATAGCGATGCACGTAGTCGACGCCGACGTTGCCCCGGCGCAAGCCGGAGATGTCGATCGGCAGTACCTCCAGCGGCAAGCTGTCCTCGAACATGTCCTGCATTTATCCCGCCAGGCTCGCGTAGTCGATGGGCTGATGCCGGTCGAGCGCGCGGTCGGCCGCCGGCAGAGGGTATTTCAGGCCGGTGGCGCAGTTGAAGAGCACCGCGCGCTCGTTCGCCTTGACCCGCCCGTCAGCCACCGACTGCTGCCAGGCCGCGTAGGTCGCCGCACCTTCCGGGCAGAGCAGCATGCCGGTTCTCTCGGCAACGTCGTCGCGCGCGGCCAGGATCGCATCGTCGTCGACCGCGATCGCGAAACCACCCGAGTCACGAACCGCGCGCAGGATGAGGAAATCACCGATCGCCACCGGCACGCGAATGCCGGCCGCCACGGTATGGGCGTTCTGCCAGAGGTCGGCGTGCTCGGTGCCGTCCTCGTAGGCCTTGACGATGGGGGCGCAGCCGGTGGCCTGTACGGCGACCATGCGCGGACGCTTTTTGGCGTTGATCCAGCCCAGCTCGGCCAGTTCGGCGAAGGCCTTCCACATACCGATCAGGCCGGTGCCGCCACCGGTCGGGTAGAAGATCACGTCGGGCAACTGCCAGCCAAACTGCTCGGCCAGTTCCAGGCCCATGGTCTTCTTGCCCTCGATCCGATACGGCTCCTTCAGGGTCGAGGTGTCGAACCACCCCATCTGTTCCTTGCCGTCGCCGACGATCTTGCCGCAGTCGTTGATCAGGCCGTTGACGCGCCAGACCTTGGCGCCCTGGGCGGCGATCTCGCGCACGTTCACTTCCGGCGTGTCGTCGGGGCAGAACACGTAGGCCTCGATGCCGGCGGCTGCCGCGTAGGCCGCCAGCGCGGCGCCGGCATTGCCGTTGGTCGGCATCGCCATGCGCGTCACGCCCAGTTCCTTGGCCATCGAGACCGCCATGGCCAGGCCACGGGCCTTGAACGACCCGGTCGGTAGCCGGCCCTCGTCCTTGACCCAGACATCGCCGCCGAGCCCAGGCAGCGGCAGCAGCGGTGTCAGCACCTCGCCCAACGACACAACGTTCTCGGCCTTGCGCACTGGCAACAGTTCGCGGTAGCGCCAGAAATCCGCTGGCCGATCGGCCAGTGCATCGCGGGAAAGCGCCTCGCGCACGCCGTCGAGGTCATAGTGCACAAGCAGTGGCTTGCCGGCCGCCGACAGGTTGTGCAGCACGTCGGCGGGATAGCGCTCGCCGGTATAGCCGCACGACAGGTGCGTGACGAAAGTCGGCCGCTCGGCGGTCAGGTTGTCGGTTACGAACATGCGTCTTCTCGGGGTGCGGGAGCCGGCCGCAGTATACAGCGCCGGCACTGCCAACGCATATGACGGCGCCGGCTACGACCGCTGGGCCTGCACCGCGGCGTTCATCGCGGCGGCGATCGCGGCGCGATCGAACGGCTTGCGGATCGTCGGCACGTCCGGAAGCATGTCCGTCTTCATTTCCTGCCGTGCATAGCCGGTGGCATAGGCGAACGGAATGCCGTCCTCGCGCAGCCGTTCGGCAATCGCGCGACTGGTCTGGTTGCCAAGGTTGACGTCCAGCATGGCGAACTCGATCTCGTGCTGGTCCAGCGTCCGCAATGCCGCCTCGACCGTCGATGCCACGTGCACCTTGCTGACGCCGAGTTCCAGCAATTGCTGTTCGGCTTCCATTGCGATGATCAGGTTGTCCTCGACCACGAGCGCCGCTCCGGTTATCGGCGTGCTCGCCGACGGCGCCGACGCCGCGGCCTCGGGCCGGCAACTGCGATCGCCCAGGAACCGGTCGACATAGCCGCGGGGAATCACGTAATCGGCCTCGACACCGGTTGGATTGAACCGCACGTCGGCCTGGCCCTGCAGGTCGAACGGCACCGCGTTCTCGATGATCGTCGAACCGAAGCCGCGCCGTGCCGGTGCCAGCACCGGTGGCCCATCCCGTTCGCGCCAGGCGAGGGCCAGGTCACCGTCTTTGTCGGCAATCTCGACCCGTACCCGACCGCCGGCGCTCGACAGCGCGCCGTATTTCGCTGAATTGGTGACCAGTTCGTGGAGAACCAGCGCCAGCGTCGTGAACGCGACCGGCTTCAACATGACGTCGCGTCCGGCGATCTCCACTCTTTCGAGATCGCCCGCGACGTAGGCCGTGAACTCGGTTTCGATCAGTTCCCGCAGCGGGGCCGACGCCCAGTTGGTGCGGGTGATCTGATCGTGCGCGCGCGCCAGCGCGTTGATCCGCCCACCGATGACCTCGGTCAGGTCCGACACCGACGACGTCTCGGCGGCACTTTGTGCCACCAGGCCCCGGATCAGGTGCAGGATATTGCGCACACGGTGGTTCAGCTCGGATATCAGCGTCTGCTGACGTTCGTGAGCCTTCGCGCGGTCCTTGTTGGCAACTTCCGCCAGCCTCAGCACCACTTCCAGGAGGGTGATCCGTAGCGCCTCCGCCGCGGCGATCTCGCCTTCGGTCCACGGCGCCGACCGATCGCGCACCACCTCCCGCCATAGCTCGAAGCTCTTGCGGGGCGTCAACCGGGCACCGTTTGGTCCGATCTCGACCGGCTTTTCCGGATTGCCGGCCCAGTTCACCATCCGCGCCAGCTCGCCACGGAACAGCACCAGATAGTCGCGTGGTAACCGTGACACGGGTATCGCCAGGATGCCGGCGGCGCGATCCGACATCTCGGCGGCCGGCGGATAGGCCTCGGCAAGATGATCGGTGGCGTACACCTTGTTCTGGGTGTTGGTGTTCAACATCCGCGCCAGTGGCCGAAACTCGGCCTCGGTCGGTGTCCGTCCCAGGCGCTGGAAGCTGCCGTCGACCAGTGCGACAACGCCATCGCACGAGATCACCGAGGTCAGCGCCTCGCTGATGAACTGGAACTGGTCGCGGATCGACGTGCCGTCCGAGATCTGCGCCATGATCCGGTCGTGCAGCGCCCGGGCGCTGGCCGATTGACGTTGCGCCTCGTCATTCAGGCGTTGATCGATGATGAAGGCGAACCACTCGCCGAACAGACCGAGTGCGGTTCTCAGATCGTACGACAATACCCGTGGCGCGTAGTGATGGCATGCGAACAAGCCCCAGAGTTCCCCGCGACGCAGGATCGAAATCGACATCGAAGCCTGGACGCCCATGTTCCGGAGGTACTCGAGGTGAATCGGCGACACCGCCCGCAGACCGCTCAGCGACAGGTCGAGCGGCTCGCCGTTCATGTCGGTTGCCGGGACGACCGGCACGGTCTCCCCATCGACGTCGCTGATGATGCGCAGCAAGTTGCGGCGGTACAGTTCACGCGCCTGGCGCGGGATGTCGGACGCCGGATACCGCAGCCCGAGATACGATTCGACGTCCGGGTTGCAGGCTTCGGCGATGACTTCGCCCGACCCGTCGGGGGAGAAACGGTACACCATCACCCGGTCGAACCCGCTCAACGCCTTCAGGTATCGGGCGGCCGACGTGCTGATCGGCTCGATCGCCTCCAGACGCTGCAGACGCCCGATCATCGCGCGAATGCTGGACAGGTAGTCCTGGCTCGATCCCGGATCGCTCGGCTCGAATTCCATCACGATCGAGCGGCCCGAGATGTGCACCGCCACATCGAAGCATCGACCGTCGCCCATCACGTCGACCCCGAAGGCGCGCTCGACGGAATCCCCGTCGCCCATGAGGCTCAACCGGCCGCGGATCTCGTGGATCGCGTCCGCGGACAGGTACGACGTGAGCTGCTCGCCGATCATGGCTTGCCCGTCGACGCCGAGCAGGTCGGAGACGTTGACGGAGACATGATTGACGATCCAGTCGTTCGACACTGACACAAGGCAGCCGAACGGCTGCACGCGGCCGAGCATATGGATCGGCTCGCGATCGCAGTTGGTCAGGTCGATGTCCTGGGGATTATATGGCTGCGGCATCTTCGACTCGAGTGTTCAGCAACGCGTCGGGTGCGATGCGGAAAGCGGCCTCGAAACAGGCGAACACCGACAACGCGCCCGCGACGATCTCATCCGCCCTTTTCGGCGTCGCGGTCAGGCTGTCTAGATACGACACCAGCCGCCGCCAGTCGCGCAAGCCCTCCTGGTCCGCCAGGTAGCGCCCCGCGGTCCTGACCCGGGGCGCGTCGCCGCGCCGCCAATGTGTCCGCAACACCGCCGTACCGAGACGCGAGCCGCCCACGACATAGGCGACTCCGATCGGATCGCGGGGCGTTGCCATCGCCGGTGCGCGGTCGACATCGACGGCGCGATCCAGGCTTGCCAGGTCCGCTGCCAGCAGTCCGCGCAACCGCGCCATGCCGATGCTCGGCATCCCGGCCGGCGGTGCCGGCCGTGCCTTCGCGATCGACGACAGCGCCAATAAGTGGGCGGCCAGGAAGTGCGTCAGCCCCGGCTCGGCAGCGATGTCCAATCGGCCGTATAGCGCGTCGACCTGGGAATGCGCCGCCGCGGTTCGGCGTTTCAGTTCTTCTCTCAACACGGGGGCATTCTAGACGGTCATGAACGACATGCACGCCTCACATATTACTTGAAGCCGAATACCGGGTTCATCCACCGATCGCAGGTCGAATCCGTGACCATCAAGAACGGATAACGCCGCAAACCTCGAACGATTCTACTTATGCCGGGAGAGAAGCTCCCGGGCGCGGCCGATTGTCGGTCGTTCGACGCGCGCGGCGCCTACTCCGCCGCCGCGCCGGTGCCTCGCAACCTGGCGGTGGCGTCGGGGTCGACGTGGTTCTCCGGGGTGAGTGCCACTTGCCACAGGTCGCGCGCCTCGTCGACGGTGTAGTAGCCGCGGCGCACGTCGCTGGCGACGGCCTCCGGCGCGCGTTCGGCCGCCATGCCGTAGCCACCACCGCCGGGCGTCGCCACCTCCATCACGTCGCCGGGGCCGACGGCGATGTCCTGGTCCTTGGACAGGTGCGGCGGATGGTAGGCGACACCGCCCTGATGGATGACGACGCGGTTGGGCGCGCCGTCGGCGCCGCCTAGCACGCCTTGCGGGCCGTAGCGGCCGTGGTCCATGACGAACGACGCGCGGCCCCAGGCGTCCCTGATCCTGATGCGGTAGTTCACGCCGAAGCCGCCGCGCTGTTCGCCGGCACCACCGGAACCTTCGCGCAACGAGAAGTCCTCGAACAGCACCGGGTAGCGCTGCTCCAAAATCTCGATCGGCTGCATGGTGGAAATGCCGATGGTGGAGCAGCCGTTGGTCAGGCCGTCGGTGTCGGCGTTGCCGCCATAGCCGCCGCCGGTGAACAGGTACATCACGAACGGCTTGCCGGTGCGGTCGTCGACGCCGCCCAGAGCCAGGTTGCCCGACGTGCCGGCAGGTGCCGCGAACAGCTTCTCCGGCACCGCCTGCGCCATCGCGGCGAAGACGGCTTCGGCGATGCGCTGGCTGACCTCCGCCGCGCAACCGGACACCGGGCGGGGATACTCGGCGTGCAGGAAGGTGCCGTGGCAGTCGGCGATGTGCAACGGCTCGTAGGTGCCGGCATTGATCGGCACCTCGGGGAAAATATGCTTGATCGCGAGGTAGACGGCGGAATGCGTGGTGGCGATGACCGAGTTCATCGGGCCCTTGCAAGGCGCGCTCGACCCGGTGAAGTCGAAGTACAGGTCGCCGCCGTCCTTCTTCAGGGTCAGCGCGATCTTCAGCGGCTCGTCGACGACGCCATCGCTATCGACCCACGCGACGCTCTCGTAGGTGCCGTCGGGCAGTTCCGCGATCTTGGCCCGCATCTGCTGCGCCGCGCGGCCGCGCAGTTCGCCGATCGCCTGCTCCACCACGTCCTTGCCGTAGCGGTCGAGCAATTCGGTCAAACGCCGCTCACCGACATCGAGCGCGGCGGCCTGGGCCTTGATATCGCCGATGGTTTCGCCCGCGACGCGGATGTTGGAGAGGATGATGTCGCGTATCTCCTCGTCCAGCACGCCGGCCTTGAACAGCTTGACCGGCGGCAGGCGCAGGCCCTCCTGCTCCACCTCGGTGGCGTTGGCCGAGAAGCCGCCTGGCACCGCGCCGCCGGTATCGCGCCAGTGGCCGGTGTTGGACAGCCAGCAGAACAGCTCGCCCTCGTAGTAGAACGGCTTGGCCATGCGCACGTCCATCAGGTGCGTGCCGCCAAGATAGGGGTCGTTGACGATGTAGACATCGCCCGGGACCACGTTCCTGGCGCGCTCGATCACCGTGCGGGTGGAATACTGCATGGTGCCGACGAAGATCGGCAGGCCAAGCTCGCCTTGCGCGATCAGGGCGCCGTCGCGACGGTCATAAATGCCGTCTGAGCGGTCCATCGCCTCGGCGATCACCGGCGAGAAGGCCGAGCGCTGGAAGGCCAGGTCCATCTCGTTGCAGACCTGCTGCAGGCCATTCTGGATTACGACCAGGGTAACCGGATCGATTTCGCTCATCGGGCGCTCCGCTGCGGCACGGTGATGATCATATTGCCGACGTCGTCGACGGTCACGGTGCAGTCGGGGTCGATCACCGTGGTGCTGTCGAGCTGTTCGACGATGGCCGGGCCGGTGAAGGTGGCACCGAGCGGCAGCGCCTCGCGGCTGAATATCGGCGTCGTCTGGGTGCCGTCATCGTACCAGACCTGGCGTGCACCGAACTGGGCGTCGGCCACGGTCGCGGCCCGGCGGTCGGCCTCCATCAGGCTGTCCAGCCCGACACGTTTGCGGCGGCCGATGACGGCGGTATGCAGGCTGACCAGGACCGCCTTGATCTCCGGCAATCGCAGGGCGAAGCGGTCGTAGTAGACCCGCTCGAAGGCTTCTTGCAGCGCCTCGCGGGTGATCTCGACCTGGGGAATCGCGACGGTGAGCATGTGGCTCTGGCCCTGGAACTGCATGCCGGCGTCGTGGATCAACTCGACGCGCTCGATCTCGGCGCCCTCGCGCTCCAGCATCGCCCGGCCCTCGGCGATCTGCGCGCGCAGGGCCTCGGCGACCTCGGACATGTCGACCTCGGCCAGCGGCTTGTTCAGCGTGCGGACGTAGTCATGGCGCAGGTCGGCGACGACGCAGCCGATGGCGTTGGTGATGCCCGGCCGCGCCGGCACCAGAACGCGCGGGATCGCCAGCTCGCGCGCCAGCGCCACCGCGTGCAACGGGCCGGCGCCGCCGAAGGCGAACAGCGCGAAGTCGCGCGGGTCGTGGCCGCGCGCCAGGCTGACCATGCGCATGGCGCCGGCCATGCGGTTGTTGCCGACGTGGACGATGGCCGCGGCCGCGGCCTCGGCGTCGAGACCGAGGTGCTGGCCGACGGCCTCGACCATGCGGGCGCGCACGTCGTCCAGGCTGACCGGGTTGTCGACCGCAAGCAGCCGGTCCGGGTTGAGTCGCCCGAGCACCAGATTGGCGTCGGTGATGGTCGGCTCGGTGCCACCGCGACCGTAGCAGATCGGCCCCGGCGTGGCGCCGGCCGAGCGCGGCCCGACCTGCAGCAGGCCAGCATCGTTGATGAAGGCGATGGAGCCGCCGCCGGCCCCGATGGAGTGCACGTCGACCATCGGCACGTGGATCGGCATGCCGTATTCGAGCTGCAGCTCGGCGCTGGTCGACGGGATGCCGCCGCGGATCAGGCCGACGTCGGAACTGGTGCCGCCCATGTCGTAGGTGATGACGTCGGGATAGCCGCTGTTGGCGCCGGTATAGGCCGCCGCGATCACGCCCGACGCCGGCCCCGACATCACCGTGTTGATCGCGGTTTCGGCGACGATCGCCGACGAGACCGAGCCGCCGTTGCCCTGCATCACCAGCAGATCCCTGGCGTAGCCGCCTTCCGACAGCTCGTTGCGCAGGCGGCGGACGTAACGGTCGAGCACCGGACGGATGGCGCCGTTCACCGCCGCCGCGACGCCGCGCTCGTACTCGCGGAACTGCGCCAGGATGGCGTGGCCGGTGGTGATGAAGGGGTTGGGCCAGACCTCGGCGGCGATTTCGGCTGCGCGCAACTCGTGCGCCGGGTTCACGTAGGCATGCAGAAAGTGGATCACCAGGCTCTCGCAGCCGGCCTCGGCCAGCTGCCGGGCGGCGTCGCGCACCGCGTCCTCGTCCAGCGGCGTCAGCACCTCGCCGGCCGCGTCCAGCCGCTCCGGCACTTCCAGCCGGTCGAGACGGCCGATCAGCGGCGTGAAGGTGCCGGTCATGCCGTAGGGGTTCGGGCGCGTGCGCCGGCCCAGCTCCAGCACGTCGCGAAAGCCGGCGGTGGTGATCAGGCCGCAGCGCGCGATCTTGCGCTCCAGCAGCGCGTTGGTGGTTGTCGTGGTGCCGTGGATGATCAGGTCGAGCGTCGCCAGGTCGACCTCGGCACCGGCCAGCGCGGCCATGAAACCGAAGGCCTGGTTCTCCACCGTGGTCGGCACCTTGGCGACGCGCACCGTCCCGGCGTCGTCGTCCAGCATGATCAGGTCGGTGAACGTGCCGCCGACATCGCAACCAACAAGACGGCTCATGAAACGCTCCGCGTGAGTTCAGGCGCCGGCACTTCGCCGATCACCGCGACCCGACCGGCCAGCGCGACAATCGCGCCGTGGACCAGGCCACGCCGCCACATCGCCATTGCCGCCGCTTGACCGGCGGCGATGGCCTCGACGACCTGCGCATCGGCGAGCGGGCCAACGCCGACGGTGACCAGACGGTCGCCGAGATCGCTGTCCGGCATCAACTCCCTGGCCGGGCGGCGCTCGATGGCCGGATCGTCGGTATTCGTCGCGTTGGCGATCAAGGTCGCGGCGATATCGGCCGAGGCGGCATCGGCGGCGAGCACGGTGACCGCGTCGGCGATGCCCAGCGAATGGCTGCGGCCGCGCCAACCGCTGGTGGCGACGCCGGCAACGCCCTGGCTGGCCGCGAGGTCGGCGAAACCATCGAGGCTCGGGTGGTCGATGTCGGTGACCAGGCCGGCGCGGTAGCGCTCGCCCGGCGCCAGGTGGAAGGCGATGTCGCCGCCGTTGTTCACGTGGGCGCGTCGCACCGGCCCGACGCTGACGATCTCGGCCAGGATCTCGTCGGCAACGGCGCCGGCGACCGCCGCCATCGGCGTGACGAAGACCTCGCGGTGCGGCCACGCCGCGCGCGCCATGCGCCTGGCGACCGGCCCCGCCAGCAGCGGATAGGCCTCGCCCACGGCGGTGCGCAATGCGGGCAACTCCCCCGCCAGTTGCGGCAGGATGTCGGGGAAGCGCGCGGCGGCGGCGCGGTAGCCAACCGCGGCCACCGGGGACGCGGCGTCGATCCCGACCAGCAGGTCGATCGGACCGTGCTGCAGATGCAGCCGGCCGTCGGCGAGTGTCGCGGCAACAGGTTCCAGCATGGTCATCGCACCGGCCAGGGGTTGTCGGGCCGCCAGGGCTGCACCCTGGCCTTCAGCATCGCCTCGGCGAGAGGCACGACATTCGCGGTGTAGCCGCCCAGCGCCTCGAAGTCGTCGCGACGCATGGTGAACTCGATCGGCGCCACCAGCGCCGGCGTCGGCACGTGGCCGAAGGCATCGTCCGGCAGCCGCGTGACATCGACCATCAGCGTGATCCCGCCGCCGGGCCAGACGAAGGTCGGCGCGCCGCCGCAGGTCACAACCACCTGGGTGTCGCGGACCTGACGCGTGAGCCGCACCGGGTTCACCGTGACCCCGGCGCGCAGCGAGCCACCGGCACCGGCCATGAACAGGACCGAGCACATCGCCGGTTCGCAGTTCTCGGCGATGCGGTCAGTCACCACCTGCAACGGGGCGGGCATCGGCGCCGGAACCGGTTTCAACTCGTCGTCGAGCACGAAGTAGGCGCTGTCCTCGCCGGTGGTCGACACCATCATCAGGCGCAGGCCCGGCCAGGCGACCTTGGGATTGATCTTCTCGACGATGGCCAGCGGGTCGGTGATGTCGGTGCCGCCCCAGCCGTCGCCATGGTCGGCGACCTGGAAGTAGCGGCCGGGCGTCGACTTGCGCCCGCGAACGCGGATACCTGCCGGCGGCATGTCGAGGAACTTGCCGGCCTGGTGTTCGCTCAGCACGCCGGTGATGTGGTCGTCGACAACGATGACCTCGTCGGCGTGACCGTGCCACTGCGGCGCGAAGATGCCGATGGTGGCCGAGCCGCAACCGACGCGCATGCGCGCTTCCAGATCGCCGTCGATGATCGGGGCGGCGCCGGCCTGGACGACGACCTTGGCGCCACCCTCGACCTGCAGCTCGACGGCGCGCTTGTTGCAGAGGTCGAGCATCATCTGACAGGTAACGGTGCCCTCGCGCTTGGAACCGCCGATGAGATGGCGCACCCCGCCCAGCGCCAGCATCTGGCTGCCATACTCCGCCGTGGTGACGTGACCGACCGGCTCGCCGTCGCACGTCACGGTGGATTGCTCGTCGCCGAGGAAGCGGTCGGTGTCGATCTTCACCTTCACGCCGCAATAGCTGAACACGCCCTCGGAGACCGCGGTGACCATGTCGACGCCGTCATGCGTCGAGCCCACGATGAACGGCGCCGGCTTGTAGTCGGGATAGGTGGTGCCGGCGCCGATGCCGGTGACGAAGGTCGGCGTCGGCGGGATCAGGCTGCCGTCCCAGGCGCCATCGACGAACGGCACCAGCTTGCCGTCCTGCTCGGCGATGCGCTGCGTCACCAGCAGCGGGTCGACCCGGCGCAGCGTGCCGGCGTCGTTCATGTAGCGGTCGCAGGCGCCGGCCTGGCCGTCGCGGATGCGGCACAGGACGGGACAGGCGTCGCAACGGATGATGTCTGAGCTGGTGGCGGCGGCGTCGGTCATGACGCACCTCGCTGTTGCAGGATGGCGGCGCGCACCCGGTCGGGCGTCGCGGGAAGCTGGCGGATCGAGGCGCCGCACGCATGCCGGATGGCGCCGAGGATCGCCGGCGCGGTCGGCACCAGTCCGGGCTCGCCGACGCCCTTGGCGCCGTAGGCCGCCGTCGGCTCCGGGTCCTCGACCAGGATGCACTCGATCTCCGGCACGTCGCCGGCGGTCGGGATCAGGTAGTCGTGCAGGTTCTCGGTGCGGCCGGGGAGGTATTCCTCCATCAGCGCCAGGCCGAGCCCCTGCGCGATGCCGCCCTCGATCTGGCCCTCCACCAGGGTCGGGTTGATGGCGCGGCCGACATCGTGCGCGGCGACGATCTTGCGGACCCTGGTGGTGCCGAGCTCGGTGTCGACCTCGACAACGGCGATCTGCGCGGCGAAGGCATAGGTGGCATAGGGCGTGCCCTGCCCGTCCTCGTCGAGCGCGGTGGCCGGCGGATCGAACGTCCCCTCGCCCCGCAGCGCGAAGCCGTCGTCGCGCACTGGCAGGCGCGCGAGCTCGATTTCCGCCGGTCCGATGCGTACGGTGGCGCCGTCGAACACCACCTCGGCGTCCGCGCCGGCGTTGGCCAGCCGACGCAACTGCGCCAGCAGGTCTTGCGCCGCCAGCTCGGTCGCGGTGCCGGAGACGTAGGTCTGGCGCGAGGCCGAAGTCTTGCCGGCGTCAGCCGTGCGATCGGTGTCGGGGCCGACTTGGTCTATGGTCGCCAGCGGCACGCCCAGGGTTTCGGCGACGATCTGCGGCATGATCGTCCAGCTTCCCTGGCCGACCTCGGCGGCGCCATTGAACAGCGTGAGCCGGCCATCGCGACCGAGGCCGACGCGCATGATCGACGGGTTCGACATGCCGGTGTTGCCGATGCCGTACCACATGCAGCCGATGCCGACACCGTGCTTCACAACGTCGTCGCTGGCGTTGTGTCTCTCGCAATCGCCCAGCGCCGCCTTCCAGGGCGCCCGCAGCACTTCCAGGCAGCGGGCCAAGCCGGCGCTGGCCTTGAGCTCCTGGCCTGTCGGCGTGATGTCGCCGACGCGCAGCGCGTTGCGGTGGCGGAACTCCAGCCGGTCGAGGCCCACCTTGTCGGCCAGATCGTCGAGCAACGCCTCATGCGCCACCGCCGCCTGCGGCACGCCGAAGCCGCGGAAGGCGCCCGCCGGCATCTGGTTGGTGAAATAGGCCTCACCCAGCGCGAACACGTTCGGCACGGCATAGGGGCCGCTGGCGTGGACCGGCACGCGCCCGGCGACCGTCGGCCCCCACGACGCGTAGGCGCCGGTGTCGAAGCGCGCAATCATCTCCGCCGCGACGAGCTTACCGTCCTTGTCGCAGCCGAACCGCGCGTCGATCTCGGCCGGGTGGCGCTTGGTCGACGCGGCCAGCGACTCCGGCCGGGTGTAGACGCAGGCGACCGGCCGGCGAAGCGTCCAGGCCGCGACCGCCAGCACCGGCTGCACCGACTGGTCCAGCTTGCCGCCGAAACCGCCGCCGCACGCGGTCGGCACGATGCGCACATCGGCCTTGTCGAGCCCCAGCACCAGCGCGACCTCGTCCAGGTCCATGTACGGCGTCTGGGTGGTGACGTGGACCTCCATGCGGTCGCCGACGCGCTGCGCCCAGCCGGCCTCGGGCTCGATATAGGCGTGCTCGACGAAGGCGGTGCTGACGTGGCCCTCGGCGACGTGGGCGCAGGTCTCAAGCGCCCTGGCGGCATCGCCGCTGACCACCCGGCCGGTGATCAGATGGTTGCCCGGCTTGTCGGCCTGGACCAGCGCGGCGCCCTCGGCACGCGCGGCAGCGACGCCGATCACCGGGTCTTCCGGTTCGTAGCTGACCGGCACATCTTCCAGGCGCAGCGCCTCGACGGCGGCGCGTTCGCCGACCACGGCGCAGACCGCCTCGCCGCGAAACCGAACATGGCCGTTGGCGAAGACAGGCTGGTCCTTGATGTGCGGGTAGATGCCGAAACCGTTGTGGCCGGGCACGTCGGCGGCTGTCAGCACCGCGACGATGCCGGGATGGTCCGCGACGAAGGCATCGAGGTCGCCGAAACGAAGCTTGGCGCGGGCATGCGGCGAACGCACCGCGCGCAGCCACAGCGCGTCGGCCGGGATGTCGTCGGCGCCGTACATCGCCTGGCCGGTGAGCTTGGCAATGCCGTCCAGGCGCGGCGCCCGGGCGCCGACCACCTCGGTCTCGGGAAGTACCGGCATGGCGACGTTCATCGGGTCGGCCGCGTCCAGGATCGCGGCAACGATCTTGCGGTAGCCGGTGCAGCGGCACAGCACGCCGCCGATGGCGTCCAGCACCTGATGCTCGGTGGGTTGCTGGATGCGGCCGAGCAGGTGCGTCGCCGCCGACAGCATGCCCGGAATGCAGATGCCGCACTGCGCCGCGCCGTGGCGGTGGAATGCCGTCTGGATACGGTTCAAAGACACCTCGGTCGCCATGCGCTCCACGGAGACGATCATCTTGTCGTGTGCCTGGGCCGCCGGCATCAGGCAGGCGCAGACCTGGTCGCCGTCGACCAGGATGGTGCAGGCGCCGCAGTCGCCGGCGTCGCAGCCGACCTTCACACCGGTGATGCCGAGCTCGTCGCGCAGCAGGCTGGACAGGCGCTGTTGCGGGCGCACGCGGATGTTGCGGCGCTGGCCGTTGATCATCGCGCTGATCGCGAGGCGGCCGTCGTCTTCGGCGTCTTGCTCGGCTACGCTCACGCCATCGCTCCGAGTTGGCGCAGCAGGCGGCGGGTCAGGGTCTCGGCGGCGTCCCTGCGATAGGTGCCGGCGCCACGCACGTCGTCGATCGGCGACAGCGATGCGAGATGCTCGGGCGTGACCATGTCGCCGAGCGCCGAGTCGGCCGGCTTGCCGATCAGTGCCGTCTCCAGTGTCGCCAGACGCCGCGCGACTTCCGAGCAGGCGCCGACGGCGATGCGCGCCGCCCTCACCTCGCCGGCCTCGAACTCCAGCACGCCGGCGACCATGACGATGGAGATCACCAGGTAGCGCCGGGCGCCAAGCTTGAGGAAGTGCGAGCGCGCCGCGTGCGCGGGCTTGGGCACGCGGATCGCGGTGACGAGCTGGTCCGGGCGGCGGCCGATACGGCGGTTGCCGAGCACGAACCTGTCGAGCGGCACGCTGACGGTGCCGTCGGCGGCGGCCAGCTCGACCTCGGCATCGAGGCTCAGCAGGGCGGGCACGCCGTCGGCCGCGGGCGAGGCGTTGCACAGGTTGCCGGCGATGGTGCCGGCGTTCTGGATCTGCATGCCGCCGACCTCGCGCGCGGCCAGCTTCAGGCCATCGAACAGCGGCGGCAGCTCGGCCTCGATCACGTCGGTCCAGGTGGTGGTCGCGCCGAAGCGCCAGTGGTCGTCGGCCTCGGCGATACCGCGCAGCCCTTCGATAGCGGTGATGTCGAGGATGTCGTCGTCCAGCGGGCGGCCGACGCGCGCGGGATAGTGGTCGGTGCCGCCGGCGAGCACGACCAGCGGCCGCGCGGCCAGCGCCGCCAATGCCTCAGACAATGCGAGTGGGCGCAGATAGAGCGGATGCGCCAAGACCGTGACCTGCCCTGTAAATTCGTTTGTGTACCAATGATTTTACAGGATCGGCCGGCCTGTCAAGCTGGAGCTTTGCTCACGAGGCTTATGCCGGCCCCGCGCAAGCCGGCGCCGCGTCAGCCGTTGACGATGTAGGCGCGCATCGCCTCCGCCTCGCTCTGGATCTCGCCGATACGATGCTTCACCACGTCGCCGATCGAGATCATGCCGACCAGGCGGTTGTCGGCCATCACCGGCAGATGTCGGAACCGGCGCTCGGTCATGATCTCCATCAACTCGTCGATGGTGTCCGCGGGATCGCAGAAGGCGACCTCGGCGGTCATCAGCGAGGCCACCGGCTGGCGGGCACAGTCGCCGCCGGCCTCGGCCATACCGCGCACGATGTCGCGCTCCGACAGGATGCCGGCGATCACGCCGGTCTCGCCGCGCACCAGCACCGCGCCGATGCGCCGCTCCGTCATCAACCGGGCAGCCTCGCCAACGGTCGTGTCTGGCGAGACCGTCACCACATCCGATCCCTTGCGGGCCAAGATTTGCTCGACGTGCATCGCGCTCCTCCTGCTAATGCCATCTAATATTTACATAATTATATTGCCTGGCCGGCGTCGATTCGCAAACCCCATCTCAGAAAAGCCACGCCCGCAGCAGTCCCATTCCGGCACAGAACGCCAGCACCCACAGCAACCCGATGTGCCACCGCAACAAGGCGACCATGGCGATGGCCGCGAGCCCGGCGGCCCACCAGTCGACACTGGCGAGCACCGGCAGCAGGATTTCGAACGGCCCGGCGCGCCAACTCGCGAGCTCGGCGAACAGCACGTGCAGCGCGAACCAGATCGCGAGATTGGCGATCACACCGAGCACGGCGGCGGTGATCGCGGTCAGCGCCGCGTTCAGGCCGGCCTGGGCGCGGACCCGCTCGACATAGGGTGCGCCGAGGAAGATCCACAGGAAACACGGCACGAAGGTTACCCACGTGGTGAGCAACGCGCCGAGCACGCCGGCCAGCATCGGGTCCAGGCCGGTGGCGTGGCGGAAGGCGGCCAGGAAGCCGACGAACTGGGTCACCAGGATCAGCGGGCCCGGCGTGGTCTCCGCCAGGCCCAACCCGTCGACCATCTCGCCCGGCCGCAGCCAACCATGCGTCTCCACAGCCGCCTGCGCCATGTAGGCCAGCACCGCGTAGGCGCCGCCGAAAGTCACCACCGCCAGCTTGGAGAAGAACAGGCCGAGCTGGACGAAGACGTCGCCCGGCCCCAACAACAGTGCCAGGGCCAGGATCGGCGCCCACCACAGCGCCAGGCCGACGGCGACGGTGCGCAGCACCCTGCCCCACGATGGCGCCGGCGCGTCCGCCGCGATGCCCGCGTCGAGCTTGTCGACGGCAAACGCGCGCGGCGCCCAGCGGCCGCCGCATAGTCCAATCAGGCCGGCGCCGAGCACGATGACCGGAAACGGCACCTGCAAGGCGAAGATGGCGACGAAGGCCAGCACCGACAGTGCCAGCATCGCCGGCGTCTTCAGCACGCGCTTGCCGATGCGGACCAGCGCCTCCAGTACCACCGCCAGCACGGCGGCCTTGATGCCGAAGAACAGCGCCTGCACCAGGCCCAGCTCCTGGAAGCCGGCGTAGAGCATCGCCAGCGCCAGTATCACCAGCGCGCCGGGCAGCACGAACAGCCCGCCGGCGACCAGCCCGCCCTTCACGCCATGCAGCAGCCAGCCGACATAGGTGGCGAGTTGCTGCGCCTCCGGTCCGGGCAGCAGCATGCAGTAGTTCAGCGCGTGCAGGTATCGGCGCTCGTCGATCCACTTGCGCTCGTCGACCAGGATGCGGTGCATCATGGCGATCTGGCCGGCGGGCCCACCGAAGCTGGTGAGGCCGATCTTCAGCCAGACACCCGCCGCCTCGCGGAACGGGACCGACGGCACCTGGCTCATGCTGCGGCCGCGGGCGGCCAGCCGTGCGCCTCCTTGGCGGCATGCCGGCGCCAGGCGTAGAGCGCGTCGTAGACCGCGAAGCCGCGCTGCAACGCCGCCTCGTCGTCGCCACCGGCCATGGCGGAGATGCCGAGCGAGACGGCGAGCAGGCCGGCGGCTTCCGGTGCCAGGTCGGGCCGCCCGGTGTCGGCGCCGCGGACGATCAGCGCCAGGTCGTTCAGCGCCGAATCGTCGATGCCGAAGCGGTCGAGGAAGGCATCGAAGCTGCACTTGTCGCCATCATGGCTGAAGTCGACGCCGACGATGTCGAACGGCACGGCATCGAACTCGGTCGCGACGTCGCCCACCCACGCGCCTTCCACGAACATGATCTTCGCCGTCGGGTCGACGAAGCGGCGGATGAACCAGGGACAGGCGATGCGGTCGATCTTCGGCAACATGCGGGTGACCCAGCGGTGCGCGCGCGGCGCCTTCAGGATGGTCGGCCCGCCGGCCGCGATCCAGCCCTCGATGCCGCCGGCCAGGGTTCGCGCGCGCACGCCGCGGGCTCTGAGCTGGGTCACCGTCGACTGGCTCACATTGTGTCCGTGTACGCAGTAGACCACGACCTCGGTGCCGGCTGGCGGGGCCCAGGCATCAACCCCGCCATTGTCGCGCCACAGCGCTGCCGGCAAGATTCTGTCAGCCTCGGCGTAGGCCGATGCACGGCGGGCATCGATCAACATCGGCGCGCCTGGCGTGCCGATGCGCGTCATCAGTTCGGGGATGGAGATAAAGAAATCGCCCATAGCTTCCTCTCCGCATGGCTAGCGGAGCGGCGCTTGGGCGAATGCCTGACGGGGCGGCCGCAGTGAGCCCCGACGGCAATAGGAATAGCGCCAATCCGCGCCCGGTTCAACCGCCGTCGATCACAGCCAGCATGTCTGCCACGCGGGCGACCTTGGCGCGCGGTGAGCCGGGGCGGGCGTTACCGACCTCATGCTCGTTCAGCTTCAGCCAGTCGGGATAGCCGACCCAGCGCACGCCCTTGGCCTGCAGCGCCGCCTCCAGCGCCTCGCGTCCGGGCTTGGTACCGCCGCCGGCGAAGTCCTCGGCGATCAGCTTGGCGGCGTTTTGGCCGTCGGGGCGGTTGGTGGCGATGACGCCGGTCGGGCCGCGCTTGACCCAGCCGGCGGCGTAGACGCCATTGGCGATGCGGCCGTCGTCATTCGCGAACACGCCGCCGCGCTCGTCGAACGGCACGCCGTCGAGCGGCATCGACTGGTAGCCGATGGCGGCGAGCACCAGGCTGCAGGGAATCTCGTAGAACTCGCCAGTGCCGACGGCGCGACCGTTCTCGACCTTGGTGCGCTCCACCTTCACCGCCTCGACCCGCTCGCCGCCGAGGATTTCCACCGGCGTGGCGTAGAAGTGGAAGTGCACGCGCTTGGGCTTGTCGTCCGGCTTGAACGCGATGAACTCCTTCAGGGTAGCGAGGTTGCGTTCCTTCAGGCGGCGATCGCGGTCCGACAGGCTGTCGTCGACGACCCCGTCGGGGAGTTGGTCGGCGTCGACGATCGAGACGGCGTTCTCCAGCTTGCCCATCTCGCGCAACTCGACGTTGGTGAACTTGGCCTCCACCGGCCCACGCCGGCCCAGCATGTAGACGTCGGTGATCGGCGAGGCCTGGATGGCGTCGAGCGAGTAGTCGACGATGTCGCTCTCCTGCATCTCCTCACGGGTCTTGACCAGCACGCGGGCGATGTCGATGGCGACGTTGCCGACGCCGATCACCACCACGTTCTCGGTATCGAGCGGCGGGTCGAGGTCGCGGAAATCGGGATGCGCGTTGTACCAGCCGACGAACTCGGCCGAGCCGAGCACGCCCTGCTTGTCCTCGCCGGGGATGCCGAGCTTGCGGTCGTAGGGCGAGCCGACGGCGAACACCACGGCATCGTATAAGCTGCGCAGTTCGTCGACCGAAATGTCGCGGCCGATCTCGACATTGCCGTAGTAGCCGACGCCGTCGCTCTGCGCGGTCTTGTCGAAGGCGCGTTGCACGTTCTTGGTGGTCTGGTGGTCCGGCGCGACGCCATAGCGGATCAGGCCGAAAGGCGCCGGCAGCCGCTCGATGACGTCGATCCGAACATCCAGGTCGGCCTTCAACAAGGCATCGGCCGTGTAGTAGCCGCTCGGCCCCGAGCCGACGATGGCAACGCTTACTGGCATGGTTTTCCCCGCTCTCACCCACGCATTGGTAGCGAGGGAAACCTAGCCCATGGCGGCGGGCGTCTCAAACCCGTAACCCGGTCGCGGCGCGGCAACGAAAAGGGCCGCCCGGAGGCGGCCCTTCTGGATCGTCGCCGTCGGCAGGATTCAGTCGACCGACCAGGTGCTGCCGCGACGCAGGACGTCGTTCAGCGACGGCGCCTTGCCGTTCGCCGAGGCCGCCTCGATCTGCCCGCGCACCGCCGCTTCGTATGAGGTCCCGGCCGGGTTGCAGTACAGCACGCCGATGGCGACCGGGAAGTCCGGCGGCTCCATCGCGGCGAGCAGCTGGGCCATCGCCTTGTTGGTCTCGTCGTGTACCAGAATGTCGTCCTCGCTGACGCCGTCCTGGCCGAGCGTGACCACGGCCAGCGTCAGGGTCTTCGGGTCCAGCCGCAGCCCTTTGTCGTTGTCCTTGCCGAACAGCAGCGGCTTGCCGTGCTCGACGTAAATCTGGGCATCGGCGACCACCGACTTGTCGGTGAAGCGATCGAACACGCCGTCGTTGTAGACGATGCAGTTCTGGAAGATCTCGACGAAGGAAGCGCCCTTGTGCGCCTTGGCGCGGGCCAGGATGCCGGGCATCTGCTTCTGCTGCGTGTCGACGGCGCGGGCCACGAAGCGGGCGTTGACGCCAAGCGCGAACTGGGTAGCGGACACCGGCGAGTCGACCGAGCCGGCCGGAGTCGACGGCGAGCGCGTGCCGACGCGGCTGGTCGGCGAGTACTGGCCCTTGGTGAGGCCGTAAATCTCGTTGTTGAACAGCAGCATCTGCACATCGACGTTGCGGCGCAGGATGTGCATCAGGTGGTTGCCGCCGATCGACAAGTTGTCGCCGTCGCCGCCGACCACCCAGACGTCGAGCTCCGGGTTGGCCAGCTTGATGCCGGTGGCGAAGGCCGGGGCGCGGCCGTGGATGGTGTGGAAGCCGTAGGTCGCCATGTAGTAGGGGAAGCGCGCGGCGCAGCCAATGCCGGACACGAACACGGTCTTGGCCGGGTCGGCCTGCATGTCGGCCATGGCCTTCTGCACGCCCTTCAGGATGGCGTAGTCGCCGCAACCGGGGCACCAGCGCACCTCCTGGTCGGTGGCGTAATCCTTGGGCTGCAACTTCTCGACGGTGGCGGGGGCGTTCATCGCTCAGTTCTCCAAGCGTGCGGCGATCGCGTCTTCGATCTCGGTGATCTTGAACGGCTTGCCGGAAACCTTGTTCAGGCCCTGGGCATCGACCAGGTATTCCGCGCGCAGCACGGTGACCAGCTGGCCGGTGTTCATCTCCGGCACCAGCACCTGCTTGTAGCCTCGCAGCAGGTCGCCCAGGTTGCGCGGCAGCGGCCAGATGTGGCGCAGGTGGATGTGGCTGACGTCGAGGCCACGGCCCTGCATGTTGCCGACGGCGCGGCTGATCGGGCCGTAGGTCGATCCCCAGCCGACCACCGCCAGGGCGCCGCTGTCGTTGCCCTGTTCCACCGTCTGCTCGGGAATATCGTTGGCGATGCCGTCGATCTTGCCCTTGCGGGTGTCGGTCATCTTCTGGTGGTTGTCAGGCTCGTAGGAGATGTGGCCGCTGTCGTAGCTTTTCTCGATGCCGCCGATGCGGTGTTCCAGGCCCGGCGTGCCCGGCACGGCCCAGACCCGCGCCAGCGTGGTTTCGTCGCGCTGGAACGGATGGAAGCCCTCGGTCTCGGTATGGAACTTGACCGGGAACGGCTCGTAGCTGTCCATGTCCGGGATCAGCCACGGCTCCGACGCGTTCGCCAGGTAGCCGTCGGTCAACAGCATCACCGGGGTCATGTACTTGGTGGCCAGCCGCACCGCCTCGATCGCGGTGTCGAAACAGTCGGCCGGCGAGCGCGTCGCCAGCACCACCAGCGGCGCGTCGGCGTTGCGGCCGAACACCGCCTGGTACAGGTCGGACTGCTCGGTCTTGGTCGGCAGGCCGGTCGACGGGCCGGCGCGCTGCGAGTTCACCACCACCAACGGCAGCTCGGTGGAGATCGCCAGCCCGATGGCTTCCATCTTCAGGGCCACGCCGGGACCGGAACTCGACGTCACGCCGAGCGAACCGGCGTAGCTGGCGCCGATCGCGGCACAGGCGGCGGCGATCTCGTCCTCGGCCTGGAAGGTGGTGATGCCGAACTGCTTCATGCCGGCGAGCACGTGCAGGATCGAGGAGGCCGGGGTTATCGGATAGGAGGCGAAGGTCAGCTTCACGTCGGCGAGCTGGGTGCCCGCGACCAGGCCCCAGGAGATCGCCTCGGCGCCGGTGACGGTGCGGTACAGGCCCGGCGCGATGGTCGCCGGCGCCACGCTGAACCCGGCGAAGCCGGGCAGCTCGGCGGTCTCGCCAAAGGCGTGGCCGGCATTCAGCGCGGCGATGTTGGTCTGCGCGATGTCCGGCCGCTTGGCGAACTTGCCTTCCAGCCACTTGACGGTCGGGCTGCGGTCGCGGTCGTACATCCAGTAGATCAGGCCGAGCGTCCACAGGTTCTTGGAGCGCAGCGCTTCCTTGTTGGTCACGCCCATGCCCTTCACGGCTTCCAGCGTGAACTTGGAGATGTCGATCTCCAGCACCTGGTAGTCGTCGAGCGAGCCGTCGGAGCGCGGGTCGGCGTCATAGCCGGCCTTCTTCAGATTGCGCTCGTTGAAGGTGCCGACGTCGAGGATGACGTGGCCGCCGGACTTCACGTCGCCAAGGTTCACCTTGAGCGCGGCCGGGTTCATCGCCACCAGCACGTCGGGCGCATCGCCGGAGGTGGCGATCTTGCGGCTGCCGAAATTGATCTGGAACGCGCTGACGCCGAAGGTCGTGCCGATCGGGGCGCGAATCTCGGCCGGGAAGTCGGGGAACGTCGCCAGGTCGTTGCCGGCCAGCGCGGTCGCCAGCGTGAACTGGCTGCCGGTGAGCTGCATGCCGTCGCCGGAATCGCCAGCGAAACGGACAACGACTGACTCAAGCTCCTGACGCGGCGTCTCTTTCGGCGTCACCTTCAAGGCGGTGGTCATTCTTCTGGGCCTCTGGTTCGCTCTTTGGCTGCCGTCATGGCTGGACGGCGTTCCTCACACATGCACCGCGGCATCCGCTTCGGGTATCGGGCCCCGCCCGCGTCACTGGGACGCGGTGGTCATGCCCACTCCCGAGCGCCGGCAACCGATGCACCGATGCCGGCTAGCGCAACAGGGGCCGCCCGGTCTTGCCGCGCCCAGGTTGGCCACGGGTCGCGCCGGGTTCGGCCCCTCGTCTCACAGGTTGTTATGCATACTAACAATCGGGTGCCTGTCAAGATATCGGGCCTCAACCAAACGTCATGTCAGCCTTGCGAGGAAGCGCAGGAACAGCGCCTGTTCCTGCGGTGCCAAAGGCTTCAACGTCTCCGACGACACAATCGGTCCATTCTCGATCAATGTCCCCGCCAGCGCGCGCCCGGCGGACGTCAGGCCCACCAGCGTGCGCCGGCCGTCGCTCGGGTCCGGCCGCGTGGCGGTCAGCGCGCGCTCGTTCAGGCGCCGAATCACGCCCAGGATCGTCGCCGGGTCCATCGCCGTGCGGCGACCGAGCTGAGTCTGCGGCTGTTCGCCCATCTGGTACAGGCGAACCAGCGCGGCGTACTGCATCGGGGTGATCGACGGGTCGCCGATGGTGGTCTGGAAGATCGCGGTGGCGCGCTGGTGCGCCTTGCGCAGCAGGTGGCCGACCTGGTCTTCAAGGACGTAGTCGTCAGTCTCGCCGGCGCCCTCGGCGGCCGGCTGTGCGCGCGTCTTGCTCATACCTATCCCGACATAGCACTAAGGCCGCACGACCACCACCCGCCCACCGGCGCGGACCTGGACCGCCGGGCCGCCGACCGGGCCGTCGAACCGATCGATCCGGCCGGGCAAGTCGACCTGCTTCAGAGTCTTCAGCGTACCGCCGCGCAGGCTGAGCAAGTGGACCGATCGATGGTCGAGGCCGGGAACGGCGATGTCGATCACCCCGTCGCCGTCGAAATCCGCCACCGCCGAGCGGGCCAGGTCGCGGCTACCGATCACATGGTTGGAGTAGCCGGCTTGCTGGAACACCACCTCCAGCTTGGTTCCCGACTGACGATAGAGCGTCAGCAGGCCGGCCAGGTGCGGCGTGACCACGGCGGCGATCTCGTCCGCCCCGTCGCCGTCGAAGTCGGCCATGTGAATAGGGTTCAGCCAGCGGTTGCGGCTGCCGATCGGGGCGCTTTCGGCCAGCAATGCCAGCTCGCCATCCTTCAGGCCCCAGAGCGAGACCGCCGCGCCGGCGTCGAGATAGCTGCGCACCAGCACGATGCGGTCGCTATACAGACGCGGATAGCGGTCCTCGAACACGGAATCCGGCGGCAGGATCGCGACCAGCTCACGTCCGTCGCGCAGCCGCACCGCCAGGCCGCCGGCCTCGATCGCGTCGCCCAGCACGCCATGGCGGTAGCGCATCGTCGGCTCGATCAGCCAGGCGGCGGCGATCGCCCCCTCGCCGGTCGCGACCTCGCCGTCGGGGAGTTTCTCCGCGGCCGCCGCCGGCAGCGCCAGCAGCAGCACCGCCGCCGCCACCGCCAGCCTCATTCGTCGAAGATGGCGACGGCGCGAGTCCATCCGGCCGAGGCGCCTTTGATCTTCACCGGGAAGCAGGCGATGGTGAAGCCGTCGCCCGGCAGCGCCGCCAGGTTGTAGAGTTTCTCCAGGTGGCAGTAGCCAATGTCGCGGCCGGCCTTGTGGCCTTCCCAGATAATCGACGGGTCGTTCTCGGCGGCGTAGCGCGCCGCGGTGTGGGAGAATGGCGCATCCCACGACCAGGCATCGGTGCCGGTCAGCCGCACGCCGCGCTCCAGCAGGTACATCGTCGCCTCATAGCCCATGCCGCAGCCGGCATTGAGGTAGTCGGGCAAGCCGTGCCGCGCGCCGGCGCCTGTGTTCACCACCACGATATCCAGCGGCTTCAGTTCGTGGCCGATGCGGGCCAGTTCGGCCTCCACCTCCAGCGGCGAGACCACGTGGCCGTCCGGTATCTCGCGGAAGTCGAGCTTCACGCCGGGCTGGAAGCACCAGTCCAGCGGCACCTCGTCGATGGCGATGGCGCGCTCGCCCTGGTTCATCGTGGTGGCGAAGTGATACGGCGCGTCCAGGTGGGTGCCGTTGTGCGTGCACAGGGTGACGAACTCCACCGCCCAGGCCTCGCCATCCGGCAGGTCGTCCTTCTTCAGCCCGGGAAAGAAGCCGGCGATCTGCTCCACCGAGTCGTCGTGGCGCACATAATCGATCTTCGGGATCATCATCGGCGGGTCGGAGATCACCTCGTTCTCCAACGTCATCGAGATATCAACGATCCGGCGCGGCATGGCGGTGCCTCCCTGGCGATTTCGCGGGAGTGTAGTACGGCCCACGCCGCTCGCGTCACCCCGGCCCAAGCCCGGGCTTACGAAATGGGTTTGACGTTACCAGCTCGCCGGCAGGGTTTTGACGCCGCGCAACGTGAAGGTCGGGCGCCACTCGGGGGTCTCTGCGTTGTCGAGCTTCAGGTCCGGCAGGCGGCGCAGCAGGGTGGCGATGGCGACCTCGCCCTCGATGCGGGCGAGCTGGGCGCCCAGGCAGTGGTGGATGCCACCGCCGAAGCTGGACATCGCGCGGGCCCCCTTGCGGCCGACGTCGAGCTGGTCGGGATTCTCGAACACCTCGGGGTCGCGGTTGGCGGCGCCCAGCAGGTTGATGATGTTGTCGCCGCGCTTCATGGCGACGCCGCCGACCTCGATGTCCTCCAGGCATACGCGGCCGGTCATCTGCACCGAGCTGTCGTAGCGCAGCAATTCCTCGATCGCGTTCGGCATCAGCGACGGGTCGGCCTTCAGCCGGTCGATCTGCTCCGGGTTGCGGTGCAGCGCCAGCAGGCCGTTGCCGATCAGGTTCACGGTGGTCTCGTGGCCGGCGCCGAACAGCAGGATGACGTTGGCGAACAGTTCCTCCTCGGTCAGCTTCTCGCCGGCCTCCTCGACCTGCACCAGCAGGCTGATCAGGTCGTCGGCGGGGTCCTTGCGCCGGCGTTCGAACAGGTCGGCGAAGTAGGCCGCAAGGTTCTCGTTCGACTCGTCAGCGTGCGCGGTTTCCTCCGGCGTCATCGGCGTCGGATCGATCAGCCGACCGGAGACCGTGGACGACTCGTAGAACGGCTGCCGGTCGCTCTCCGGGATGCCGAGCATGTCGCAGATCACCTCGACCGGCAGCGGATGGGCGAACTGGCTCATGATCTCCATGCTGCCGTCGCCCTCGACCCGGTCGATCAGCTTGTCGACGATGGCCTGGATCTGGCCGCGCATGTCCTCCATGCGGCGCGCCGTGAAGGCCTTGGCGACCAGCCCGCGCAGGCGGGTGTGGTCCGGCGGGTCCTGCACCAGCATCATCTTGCCCAAGCTGCGGTAGGAGGAACTGGCGCGCCAGACGTCGCTGCCGTGGCGCTTGTCCATGCGCTCCTCGAACAGCTTGCCGAAGCGGCGGTCCTTCAGGATCCAGGCGATGTCGGCGTGGCGGGTGGCGACATAGGTGCCCAGCGGCCAGAAGAACACCGGCTCCAGCTCGCGCATGCGGTGGTAGTAGGGATAGGGGTCAGCCAGGAAGTCCGGCGCCAGGGGCGTGAACAGGTTGGCGGCGGAATTATCGGTCGCGGCGGGCATCGACATCGCTCGGCTCCTCCAGAACGTGGCCGCGATCATGGCACCGAACGGCGCCGGCGTCGATAGCTGACTGATGGTCAGTTGCAAGAAATCGTCAGGGTTCGCTGACCGCCGACTGCTCCCACATCGGCTTCGACATCGCGTCGCCGAAGCCGGTCAGCATGACATTGAAGGCGATGGAGACTCGCTCGGCGGTCGAGCGGTTCTGCGGCACACCGTGGACCAGCCAGGCCGGGAACACGACGATCCGTCCGGGCTTCGTCTCAACCGTCACAACGTTGCCGTTGAAGTAATTGAATTTCCTAGCCTTCGGCATGATCGCGCTGGCCTGTGCCCGGGGGTCGTAGAAATTGATCTCGTCGGCGCCCTTGTCCGCTTTCACGTAGTAGACGCCAGACAGGTAATTGTTCGGATGCGTGTGACTGGAGTGTTTCGCACCAGGGGGATTAATGTTTGCCCAACAACCGGTTATATTGAAATCTTCATACTCGACATCAAGAAACGTCAGGGCACCGCGCACAGTGCTGCGGAGGTGGTCGACGAGCGGCTTCAACGGCTTAGTGGTATGCAGGTCCTGGCGTGTCTGCCAGGTCTGACCGGCACGCTTGGCAACGCGCTCGCCGGTCATCTCGTCCAGCATCGCCATGATCTGGCGGTTCAGCGGCGCGGCGACCTTGGGGTCGAGATCGACCACCCAGACCGGCGTCCGGAACAGCTCGTGCACCGCCGAATTGACCACCGCCATCGTCCCTACCCCACCAGCAGCGCCTTGGCCTTGGCGCGAACGTCGTCGGGCAGCCGAGCCGGGCGGCGGGCGTCGAGGTCCAGGTTGACGCCGAACTGCGAGAGCTGCGCCACCGGCTCATCGGTCCGGGCGTTGCGCATCCGGTGCAACATGCGCACCGAGGAGCCGCCCAGGTGCATGATGGCGGAGCGCACCGCGATGGCGTCGCCAGCGTGCAGTTCCTTGAAGAACTTGAGCTGGAACTCGAAGGTCGAGAAGCCGCGCCGGTGCTCGTGCATGTAGGCGCTGGACAGGCCCATGGCGTTCAGCGCCTGTGCCATCGCGGCGGAGAAACGATGCACGTAGAACTGGAAGCCGACGTGCCCGTTGACGTCGATCTCCCAGGGCTTTGCGGTATCCAGCGCGCTGTCGACGAAGCCGTCGTCGCCCGCCGGGTCCTCGTGCGGCTCCGGGTCGGGCACGTCCCAGGTCGCCACGCGGGCCGCCAAGGCCTGGCGCTGTGCGTCGTCGAAGGGCAACGACTTGCGCGCGGCCATGTCGAAATGCACGCAGGTCTGGTCCAGCGTGGTGGCAACCGCGCCGGTCGACGAGTCGATCACCCGGTGGCCGAAGCGCACGGTCTTGTCGCCGACGCCGAGCACCGCGCTCTCGATATGCAGCACGCCGCCGGCGCGGAACTCGCTCTGGTAGCGCACGTCGCAGCTCACGGTGGCGACCGAGCGCCCGGTCTCGGCCATGTAGGTCGGGCCGATGCCGGCGGCCTCCATGGCCAGGATGGTGGCGTCAGAGAAGCGTTCGAAATAGTAGGCCACCGTCAGATGCTCGGTGACGTCGCACTCCCAGGCGTTGACCACGCCGCGATAGGTCTCGGTCCAGCCGCTCATGCGCTCGCTTTCAATCTGGGCGCCGGCGGCGTAGCCAGCACCCGGTCCAGCGCGCCGCCTTCAGGGTCGGCCAGCGCCGCCTCGCGGGCCTGTCGGATGGCGGCGGCGGCGGCGTCCGGCTCCATCTCGCCGGCCAGCGTCGGGCGGACCAGAGTCTCCATGATGCCGCCGAAGTTGCGCCGGCCACGCCGGTAGGTGTCGGAATAGCCCTTCAGCAGCCGGGCGCATTCGGCGACCTCTCGCGCCAGGCCCAGCGACAGGCCGGCAGCGGTCACCACGTCATCGAGCCAGCGTTGCATTGCCTCGTGCTCGATCTTGTAGCGATAGCCGCCACGCCGGAAGCGGCGCAGGCCGGCCAGCGTGCGCAGCAGCAGGAAGCCGAACACCGTGGTCGACTTCACGTGCATGCCGAAGTTCAACGTCTCGATGCGCCCGGTGCGCTCGCCCCAGGCGATCACCCGGCGGCCGAGCCCGACCGGCAGCAGGGCGCAGAACTCCTCCAGGCCGGGCTTGAGGTATTCGGCAACGATGACCGGCTGGTCGGTCGGCGCGGCCACCTCCGCCCGCACGCGCGCCATGCGCTCCGGCCGCAGCTTGGCCTGGGCGACGCGGATCACGTCCTCGTAGGACATCCACAGCGCCAGGTGGCGCGCCGTCTCCCGCGTCAGCGACAGGTTGCCGGACGCGCTCGCCTCGGCCGCAACGATGGGTTTCAGCCGGTCCAGGTACATCGCCGCGTAGGCCGGATCCTGGTAGTCCACCAGCCGGGCCACGCCCTCGCGCAGGATATCGCGGGTGCCGTCGGGGAACTCGGCCTCGATGCGGCCGCGCAAGTCGTCCGGCACGGCGCGGCGCTGCTGGCTCGGCAGGGTATCGGGGTCGGCGGAGGCCTTGCCCGCGGCGCGGTCCAGACCTAGGCGGAAGGCCTTCAGGCTGGCCTCGACGCCGCGGCCGCCGGCTCGGATGGCTTCTTCCAGCCGCTCGGTCGGGATCGGCAGCCGGCCGGAGCCGGCGATGGCGCCCAGGATCACCGCGTTGATCACCGAGCCGGTGTCGCGCGCCGCCTTGTCCATGTCGAACAGCACCGCGTCGCGCGACAGTTCCTCGATGGCGCGGACCACGCGCTCGGTATCGAAGCGGCCGTCGGCCATCGCGGTGCGCTCGGCGATGGCGTAGACGCGGTGCGTGGAGGCGATCAGCGTCGTTCGGTCCGGCGTAACGAAGCCGTTCTGCACCGCCCGGCCCGCCTCGACCAGTTCGGTCGCGACCATCACGTCGATGTCGCCGATCACCGGATAGAGCGACATCACCGGGCGCAGCGGGCTGCCGCCCGGCCTGACCATCTCGATGTAGTAGGTCGTGGCGCCGGTACGCTGGGCGACGCCGGGGATCGAGGTCGCCTGCACCACCAGCCCCTCGGCTTCGGCGGCGGAGACCAGCCAGTCCGACAGCACGCCGCCACCCTCGCCGCCCATCGCGGCGACCAGCACCGTGGTCGGGCGCTCGCTCATGATCGGGCGCTCAAGCGACGGCCCCGCCGAGCGCACCGATCACCTGCCGGCGGACCTTGTACAGCAGTCGGTCGGCCCACGACGGATTCTGCACGATTTCGGCGCGGTAGAAGGACGGGCACAGCACGGCGGCGTGGCTGACCTCGCCGCACAGGCCGCAGCCGACGCAACCGTTGTTCACGTGCGCGATGGGATCGTCGCGCAACGGGTCCGGGTTCGGCTTCACCGTGAGCGACGGGCAGCCCGACAGCCGGATGCAGGAGTGGTCGCCGGTACAGGTCTCGTCGTCGACACCGAACTTCGTGCGCACCACGCGTTCGCCGCGCTTCAGCATGTCGGCGATGATCGGCCGGATGCGGCGCTGGCGCGCGAGCTGGCATTCCGCGTCGGCAATGATCACCTTCAGGCCCTTGGTTTTCTCCCGCATGGCGCCGCGCAGCGCCTTGACCATCTCGGCGACATGGTAGGTGCGGATGGTCTTGACCCAGGTCACGCCCAGCCCTTTGAGCGCGTTCTCGATCGACATGCCGGTCTGCTCGCCGTGACGGTCCTGCTTGGAAGACGGCACTGCCTGCCAGCCGGTGGCCGACGTGTAGCCGTTCTTCATGATCATCAGAATGCCGTCGTCGCGATTGAACATCGCCGAGCCGATGCCGTTGGTCAGCCCGTTATGCCAGAAGCCACCGTCGCCCATGATCGAGATGGTGCGCTTGGAGAAGTTCGGCGACACCGCGGCCGCACTGGCCAGCCCCATGCCATAGCCCAGCACCGTGTTGCCGAGATTGAACGGCGGCAATGTCGAGAAGGTATGGCACCCGATGTCGCAGGCGATGTGCGTCGGCCCAGTCTCGCGCTCCATGATCTTGATGGCGGAGAATACCGGCCGCTCCGGACAGCCGGTGCAGAAGCTCGGCGGCCGCATCGGCAGCGGCGCACCCAGGATCTCCGCCGCGCGCGCCTTGTTGGCCAGCAGCCGGTCGAGCTCGGCCCGCGCCGCGTCGACATCGACGTCGTTCGGCCGCGCCTCCTCCAGGAACCGCGTGATGCCGGTCAGCATGACCTCGGCGATATACTCGCCGGCCATCGGCAGCACGTCCTTGCCGTAGATCTTGGTCTGCAGGTCGGCCTTGCGCAGGATCACGTTGACGGCCTGCTCCAGATAGTCGGGCTGGCCTTCCTCGACCATCAGCACCGCTTGCTTGCCGGCGCAGAAGCCGCTGATCTCGTCTGGTGCGAGGGGATAGGTCACGTTCAGCGCCAGGATCGGCACCCGCGACTTGCCGAACCGGTCGGCCAGCCCGGCCTGCGTGAGCGCCCGCATCACCGTGTTGTAGAGCCCGCCCTGGCAGATGATGCCGATGCCTTCCAGGTCGCCGTCGAAGTGGTCGTTCATCCGATGCTCGGTGATGAACTTGATGGCTTCCGGCAGGCGGTACTCGATCTTGTGCTTTTCCTGCGCGTAGGTCGACGGCGGCAGGCAGATCTTCATCATGTCGAAGTCGGGATTCTCGATGGTGTTGTTGCGCGAGAATTCCGGCTTGCGGTTGTCCTTGGTCTTGAACGAGCCGTGCAGATGACAGGCCCGGATGCGCAGCTCCAGCATCACCGGCGTGTTGGTGTGCTCGCTGAGCTCGAAAGCCTGCTCCACCGAGTTGACGATGGTGTCGTGGTCCGGGCGCGGGTCGAGCAGCCAGAGCTGCGATTTCATGGCAAAGGCGTGGGTGCGCTCCTGGATGATCGAGGCGCCCTCGCCGTAGTCCTCGCCGACGACGATCAGCGCGCCGCCCTTGACCCCGGCCGAGCCCAGGTTGGACAGCGCGTCCGAGGCGACGTTGGTCCCCACCGTCGACTTCCAGGTGACGCAGCCGCGCAAGGGATAGTTGATCGAGGCGCCGAGCATCGCCGCCGCGGCGGCTTCCGAGGTGCAGGTCTCCAGGTGGATGCCGAGCTCGCCCATCAGGTCCTCGGCATCGACCAGCACGTCCATCAGGTGGCTGATCGGCGCGCCCTGGTAGCCGCCGACGTAGGACACACCCGACTGCAGCAGCGCCTTGGTGACGGCCAGGATGCCCTCGCCCTCGAACACCTCGCCGTCGCCGCGCCTGAGCAGCTCGACTTCCTTCTTGAACGACCGTTCCATGACCCTGCTCTCCGCCTCCTCGCGACGTTGGGCGACCATACCAACCGCCCATGACCCGCGGCAATGCGGCCCGTTGCTCCAAACTGGTCATGGCGTGTCACGCGGCGGCGGCGTATCCTTGCGCCATGAGTCGGGGGAGTTCCAAGCCCGAGACACCGAAAGGTGGCAGCGACGCCGCGCCGCCGCCGCAAGGCGACGCCATCATCGATACGTCAGCGATACTGACCGAACCTGGGCTGATGCTGCTCCGCGCCTGGGATCGCTGGCGCAGCGCGGCGCTGCTGCCCTCGCGCGCCGACATGCGCCTGGAGCACATCAGCGCGCTGCTCGCCAACGTCTCGCTGCTGGAAGTTCGCGGCCCCGACGAGGCGGTGGTGCGGCTCGCCGGCACCCGCATCTGCGAGATCTTCGGCCAGGAGCTGAAGGGCACGAACTACCTTGACCTGGTGCCGCCCGAGGTGCGCCTGCTGCGGGCCCAGCGCCTGCAGTACATGATCCACCAGCCCTGCGGCGCGATCCTGCACGGCACCTACTCGGCGCGCTCCGGCATGGCCTTTCGCGTCGAGCAGGTTGCCCTGCCGATCCGGCCGGTGGCGTCCAACGCCGCGCCGCAACTGATCAGCGTCGCCGCCCTGCTGCCAGGCCAGCCGCGCCCCACCAATGTGCCGGAGAGCGAGCTCGGCCGCCTGCCGGAGACCTTCCGCTTCCTCGACGTCGGCGCCGGACTGCCGAACGCGGATTAGTGCGTTTCCCGCATTCGCGGAACCGGTGCAGACCGAACATCATGCGCTCTAGCGCCGGTAGGGAAAGCAGCTCTCGCGGTCCAGGGTCAGGCCGAAGTGTTCGCCCAGGACGCGGATGGCCTCGCCGTGGTCGGGATAGGGGTCGGCGTTGGCGCGGCCGACGACGATGATCTGGAAACTGTCGCTCTCCACGCCGCCGGGCGGCAGCATCGCGGTGACCAGCCCCTCGCCGTCCTGGTCACGCAAAGTGAGGAACAGCGGCATGGTGGCCTGGGCGTGCGCGGCACGGCCGATATCCTGCTCGATGTAACGTTCGGAGACCGGCTTGAAGGCGCGGTCGGCCTGTTCCCAGGCGCGCTGGAAGTGTTTCGCGACCTTGTGGTCCATCAGCGCCGATTCCTGCTCCGCCTCGACCAGCGTCTCGATCCGGAACCAGGTCTGTCGGCGCGGCGCGTCACAGACGTATTTCATCCTCACCCCTAGAGTCGGCCGGGGCCCAGTTTGCGAGAGTCGTGTGCGAGAGTCGACCGGGCCGCTACTCGGACTGCCTGGCCCTCTACCGCGAGCTGCTGGCGCGCTGGTGGGCGACGGCGGCGGAGAAGGACCGGTTGCGGGCGAATATCGGGGCGTTGGGCGATAGACGGCGCCACCCGCCGCGGTCGTTGTCTTGCTCCTGCCGCATTTCCCTGCTAACCGACCTCGCGAGGGGCCATTCCTCTTATTGGGATCTTCCGACATTTCCAGATTTTTCCGGCCCGGACGGGCCGACACTTCGGTATGCAGCCGAACCAGCGCCGCGGCACGCGCCGACAGCGGCGACGCCCGCGCCTGGGCGCATCGGCTCAAGCCCTATGCCGAGCCCAGCACCCGGCGCAGCCTGGGGCAGCTCGGCCTCACCCTGGCGCTGTTGGCCGGGGTCTGGGCGTTGATGTGGTTCAGCCTCGACTACGGCTACTGGATCGCGCTGCTGCTGGCGGTGCCGGCGGCGGGCCTGACCGTGCGGATGTTCATGTTCCAGCACGACTGCGGCCACTACGCCTACTTCCGCTCGCGCCGCGCCAACGACCTGATCGGCTGGCTGATCGGCATCCTGACGCTGACGCCGCACGGCTACTGGCGCGAGGCGCACGCCATCCACCATGCCACCTCGGGCAACCTGGACCGTCGCGGCATCGGCGACATCGCGCTGCTGACGGTGCGCGAGTACCGCGCGCTGCCGCGCTGGCGCCGGCTGGCCTACCGCGCCTACCGCCACCCGCTGGTGTTCCTGGGCCTCGGGCCGACCTACGTGTTCGTGCTGAAGTTCCGGCTGCCGCTGGACCTGCTGCGCCAGCGCTGGCGACTGCTGCCCGGCGTGCTGGCGACCAACCTGGCGATCGGCGCGGTGATCGTGGCGCTCGGTTTCGCCGTCGGCTTCGCCGAGGTCGCGATGGTGCAGGTGCCGGTCACCGTGCTCGCCTCGTCGATCGGGGTCTGGCTGTTCTACGTGCAGCACCAGTTCGAGCACACCTACTGGGCGCCGTCCGGCGAGTGGGACTTCCATGACGCGGCGGTGCAGGGCAGCAGCTACTTCCACCTGCCCCGCGTGCTGCGCTGGTTCACCGCCAATATCGGCATCCACCACGTGCACCACCTGTCGAGCCGGATCCCGAACTACCGCCTCCCCGACTGCCTGGCCCGCATCCCCGAGCTGCGCCACAGCAACCGCATGACCCTGTGGCAAAGCGTGACATGCATCCGCCTGGCTCTGTGGGACGAGGACCGGCGCAAGCTGGTGCGGTTCTAAGGGCGACGGTCACCGCCTCGCGTTCTTGTCATTTATCACACTAAGTGCTATATCACTGCGTGATAGATATGATCGCGCGGTCGCTGGATGCGGGTATTCAAGACCAAGCCGTTCGCCCGCTTCGCCAACGCCGAGCGGATCGCCGATGCCGCGTTGCTCGATGCCGTCCGGCGCGCCGAAGCAGGCTTGATCGATGCCGACCTCGGCGGCGGCGTGATCAAGCAGCGCATCGCGCGATCGGGCCAAGGGAAATCCGGCGGCTACCGCAGCATCGTGCTGTTCCGCCGCGGCGACCTCGCTTACTTCGTCTACGGCTTTCCCAAGAACAGCCGCGACAACCTGCGTCGCGACGAGCTGAAGGGGTTTCGCCGGCTGGCGGACAGGATGCTCGGGTTCGATGACCGGGCGATTGCCGTCGCCCTGCGCGACAAGGACATGAAGGAGGTCGACTACGATGACTAAGCGATACAAGAGCGACCCGCTGGCGGCAGTCCACGAGACGGCGCTCGACCTTCACCAGTCCGGCCTGATCGATAAGCGCACGATGAAAGAGTTCGACGAGATGTGCCTGACGCCGGTCGAGGAACTTTCAGCGGCGCAAATCAGGCAGATACGAGAGCAGGAGAACGCCAGCCAGGCCGTCTTCGCCCGCTACCTCAACGTCACCACCGGCCTCGTCAGCCAATGGGAACGCGGCGAAAAGAAACCGCGCGGCGCCTCGCTCAAGCTGCTGACGCTGGTGGCGAAGAAGGGGTTGCAGGCGGTGGCCTAATTTCGGTCAGAATCGCGCTTCAAACTTTATAGCGTTTCAAGAAATGCAAGATCAACTTATCCAGTGCACATATTGCTTAAAACACGTTCTTCAAAGTGAGACTACAGAAGACCACGTGATTGCACGAAGCTGGTTTCCTAAAGTCGACAAGGACGTCGAAAAATGGAAAGTACCCTGCTGTATTGAGTGCAACAACAAGAAGAGTAAAATCGAATCCGACACGATGCATAAACTGGCAATGTGCCTGAGTGGTGACGATCCTTCCTATGCTGACATTCTGTCAAAGGTGAAGCGGTCGCGAGACCCGAAGTCGGCAACAAACGCAAAAGACATAGTACATAGATTGAACCGGAAATTCCGGACTCTGAGGGAAATCAGGCCAGTCCATTCGAGAAGTCAACGCGGTGCGCTCCCCTACTTCAGGGAGAATTTTGACGCCGGATCAAGGCTCGGCATCCTGATCTCCAAGAAATCCCTGGATCACCTAATCGGGAGTTGGGTGCGAGGAATTCATTATTCCGAGCTTGGAAAACTGATTCCAACTTCACGCGAGGTTGATGTAATGCACGTTACAGAGTCAGGCCGAAAGTTCGTACATTCGAATATAGGTCGGTTTGGAGAGGTCATAAAAAAGGGACCAGGTATGGAAGTTACAATATATCATGCCGAAGAAGATGATAAGTCCGAAACCTACTACCAGTTCAGCATTTGGGGAGGGTTCGAATTTTCCGCTTGGATAAGCGAGAAAGCAAACAGTTAGATGCGCCTCTACAAAGTCACCTCCATCGATTGACTCCTTTTGAGACACATTACAAGCTTCCCTCAATATCGGTGAAACTCGCCCCCAGGAACCCCACGCCATGAAGTTCACCTGGTTCAATCTGATGCCGTGGCCCTACCTCCCCGACGACTTTCGGGAGACGTACCGGTCGGTGTGGGTGGATATTCCGGCGAAGCTGTATGATCCGGAGAAGGGGCACCGCGTCTATCACACCTATCTCGACCAGCTCGAATACGCGGAGACGCTGGGCTTCGACGGGATCGGGGTGAACGAGCATCACGCCAACGGCTACGGCCTGATGCCCTCGCCCAACATCATGGCGGCGACCTTGTCGCGGCGCACGTCGCAGGCGGCGCTGGTGGTGCTGGGCAACTCCATCGCGCTGTACAACCCGCCGGTGCGGGTGGCGGAGGAGTTCGCCATGCTGGACGTCTTGTCCGGTGGGCGTCTCGTGGCGGGGTTCCCGGTCGGCACGTCGATGGATACCAACTACGCCTACGGCACGGTCCCGGCGCTGACGCGGGAGAAGTATGCCGAGGCGCACGAGCTGATCATGAAGGCGTGGGCGGCGGACGAGCCGTTCCCGTTCAACGGGCGCTACACCAAGCTGCGCTACGTGAACTGCTGGCCGAAGCCGGTGCAGCGGCCGCGGCCGCCGATCTTCATCCCCGGCGGCGGCTCGGTGGAGACCTACGACTTCTGCCTCGACAACGACTACACCTATTCGTACCTCAGCTTCACCGGCTACAAGCGGGCGCAGAAGCTGATGGACGGGTTCTGGGAGCGCGTCGCGGAACGCGGCCTGGACGACTCGCCCTACCGTGCTGGCTTCGCGCAGACCATCTGCGTCGCCGACACCGACGAGGAGGCCGAGAAGCTCTACGGCGAGCATGTCAGCTACTTCTACAATCGTTGCCTGCATGTCTATCCGGGCTACGCCGACGCGCCGGGCTATCGCACGATCAAGACGCTGCAGGCCCAGGCGGTGTCGCAGCTCACCCGCGCCAGCCTCGCCGACATGGCCAAGCTCACGTGGAAGGAGATGGTCGAGGGCGGCCACATCATCGCCGGCTCGCCCGACACGGTGGCCGAGCGGATGGAGTTCCTGATCAAGAACCTGCGCGTCGGCAACATCTTCTGCCTGCTGCACATCGGCAACATGCCGGACGAGAAGACGCGCCACTCCACCCGCCTGTTCGCCGAGAAGGTGATGCCGCGCCTGCGCAACCTGTGGCCCGAGTATGGCAACCACGACGACCGGTTCTGGATCCATCCGATGGACGACCGCGTCGGCGCGGCGCAGGCGGCCGAGTGATGGACGCGCGGTACATCGAGACCGCCGGCGGGCGGACCCGCGTCCGGGTCTACGAAGGCGGCGACGGCCCGGCCCTGCTCTACCTGCACGGCGCCGGCGGCGTGTTTCCCGACGATCCGTTCCTGGCGCTGCTGGCGAAACACTTCCGGGTGTCGGCGCCGCTGTTGCCCGGCTACGAGGACAGCGAGGGCGCGGACAACCTGCGCGACATGCTCGACGTCGCGCTGCACTGTTTCGACGTGATGGACGCGCTGGGCCTGGACCGGCCGCTGGTCGTCGGCCACTCGATGGGCGGCATGATCGCGGCGGAGATGGCCGCGGTGGCACCGAAGGCGGTCGACCGGCTGGCGCTGCTGGCCCCGGCGGGGCTGTGGTTCGACCAGGCGCCGCTGCCGGACCTGTTCGCCAAGCTGCCGTTCGAGCTGCCGGCGCTGCTGTTTCACGACGTCGCGCTGGGCACGAAGATGCTGACCGCCGGGCTCGACCTGGACGACCCGGACTTCCTGACCGAGTTCCTGATCATGAACGCGCGCCGCTTCGGCATGGCCGGCAAGCTGCTGTTCCCGATCCCGGACCGGGGCCTGAGCGACCGGATGTACCGGATCAAGGCCAGGACGGCGGTGATCTGGGGCGCCAATGACGGGCTGATCCCCGAGACTCCCTACGCGCAGGCCTTCGTCGACGGCATCGCCGGCGCTAAGCTCACCTCGATTCCGGCCGCCGGCCACCTGCTGCAGTATGAGCAGGCAGAGGCGGTGCTGGCGGCGATCCAAGAGGTGGCATGAGCAACGACGACCAATTGGCGCGCGAGGCGGCGCGCATCCTGATCGAGATCGAGGCGGTGCTGTTCCGGCCGCACGACCCGTTCACCTTCACCTCCGGGCGCAAGAGTCCGGTCTATGTCGATTGCCGGCGCATCATCGGCTTTCCCGAGGCGCGCTCGCGGCTGATGGACATGATGGTGGACCAGATCAGGGCGACCGCCGGCGACCTCGACGCGGTGGCCGGCGGCGAGACCGCCGGCATTCCCTTTGCGGCCTTCGTCGCCGAGCGCATGAACCTGCCGATGCTCTACGTGCGCAAGCAGCCCAAGGGCTTCGGGCGCGGCGCGCGCATCGAAGGCTATTTCGAGCCCGGCCAGCGCGTCGCGCTGATCGAGGACCTGGCGACCGACGGCGGCTCGAAGATGAGCTTCGTGGAGGGCCTGCGCGAGGCGGAGATGACCTGCGCCAGCACCTACGTCGTGTTTCACTACGGCATCTTCCCGGAAGCCATCGCTAAGCTGCGCGAGCAGGGCGTTGAGCTTTACGGCCTCACCACCTGGTGGGAAACGCTGGCCGAGGCCGGCGCACGCGGCTATCTCGACGAGGCCGGCGTGGCCGGCGTGAAGCAGTTCCTGGAAGACCCGGACGGCTGGGCCGCCGCCAACGCGTGATAAGCTGGTCGCCGGAGCCGGGCCGCGCGAACGGTCGATGTTCCTGGGGGTCGTAATGACGGAAGCACTGTTCCGACCGTTTCGCGTGCGCGGGCTCGAACTCGCCAATCGTATCGTGATGGCACCGATGACGCGGTCGCAGGCACCTGACGGCGTGCCAGGCGAAGCCAACGCCGCCTATTACGCGCGCCGCGCCGAGGGCGGCGTCGGGCTGATTATCACCGAGGGCACCACCATCGACCGGCCGGGCGCCTGGAACCATCCGGCCTACCCGCACATCCATGGCGAAGCGGCGGTGGCCGGCTGGCACAAGGTGGTCGACGCCGTGCACGCCGCGGGCGGCAGAATCGCCTTGCAGCTCTGGCACGTCGGCGGCTTCGCCAACCCGCGCATGCCGGAGTGCAATGTGGAGAACCTGGAGTCGCCATTGGGCATCGACGGCAACGGCGAGCCGCTGGGCACGGCAATGGACGACGCGGCCATCGAGGCGACGCTGGCGGCCTATGTCCGGGGCGCCACCAACGCCAAGCAGATCGGCTTCGATGCGGTGGAAATCCACGCCGCCCACGGCTACCTGCTGGACCAGTTCCTGTGGGCGACGACCAACAAGCGGACCGACAAGTGGGGCGGCGGGCTGGCCGAACGCAGCGCCTTTCCGGCCGAAGTAGTACGCCGGGTGCGGCACGCCATCGGCAACGAGATGCCGATCCTGTTCCGCTGGTCGCAATGGAAGCAGCAGGACTACGACGCGGAACTGGTCACCAGCCCGCGCGAGCTGCGCACCATGCTGGCGCCGATCGTCGAGGCCGGCGCCGACATCATCCACTGCTCGCAACGCCGCTACTGGGAACCGGTGTTTCCCTCCTCCGACCTCAACCTCGCCGGCTGGGTGAAGCAGCGGCTGGACATCGCGACCATCGCGGTCGGCGCGGTCGGCCTCGACATCGACCTGCAGGCGACGCTGAGCGGCACGCAACCCGGCCTGCGCTCGATTCAACCGCTGCTGGAGCGCCTAAAGGCCGACGAGTTCGACCTGGTCGCGCTCGGCCGGACGCTGATCGCCAATCCGGCCTGGGCAAATCTCGTACGCGAAGGCCGTTACGAGGCGCTACAGCCGTTCAACACCGGAATGCTGGCGAACCTCGACTAAGACCTAGCCTGGCGCGCGTGCCCCCTAGGTAGTCCTACTCATTGCCGGTCGACCGACCGGGTCGCTAGCTTGCTTGCGAGGGCGCGTCGCGGCAGGCTCGGTCGGAGACACGCATGGTCAACCAGATTACCCACGTCGTCACCGGGTTCGACGGCGGCTCGCCGGACAACAGCTCCAGCATCGTTGGCGTCTCCGCCGATGGCCGCTATGTCGCGGTCACCATCACCGGCACCAACGACAATGTCCTGGAGAACGACACCAACGGCGAGAACGACGTCATCATCGTCGATCTGGTGACGAACGAGCGCGTGCTGGCCAGCCGTGCCGCCGACGGCAGCCAGCTCGATCGCGATAGCGTCGGCTTCGACATTTCCGCCGATGGGCGCTATGTGCTGTTCAGGTCGAACTCGACCGACCTGCCGAACAATCCCGACGGTATCCAGGCGCTGTACCGTTTCGATGCGCAGACCGGCGCGGTCGAACTGGTCAGCGTCGATGGCGACGGCAACGCCGCGCTGGGCACCGATGGCGAGTTCAGCGACGACGGCAACATCATCGTCTTCCGCAGCTCCGACGACGATCTTGAAACCAACGGTTCTTCCAACGCCCTGATCCGCAACATGTCGGCCGGCACGACCGTGCTGGCCAGCCGCGACACCGGCGGCGATCCCGCGACGGCGGACCAGCAGAGCCGACTGGCGATCAACGGCGATGGCGACCTGGTGGCGTTCGCCAGCTATTCCACCGATCTGGTAGCCGACGACGTGAACGGCAGCAGCCGCGACATCTTCCTGTTCAACGCCAACAACAACACCGTCACCGCGCCGCACGGCACCGAAGGCGACGCCCAGTTCTTCTCCGGCTTCACCCCGGCGCTGTCCGCCGACGGCAGGTTCCTGGTCTTCGACTCGGTCGCCACCAACCTGATCGCGGGCGACACCAACGACACCACCGATGTCTTCCTGCTCGATCTCACGAACAACAACCAGATCAGCCGGATCAGCGTCGCCTCCGACGGCAGCCAGGGCAACGGCGCCTCGTCACAGGCCGACATCTCCGGCGACGGCCGCTTCGTGGTGTTTCAGTCCGGTGCCACCAACTTCTCCGACACCGACACCAACGACCGCACCGACATCTTCGTGCACGACCGCGACACCGGCGAAACGCGCAAGGTGAGCATCGCATTCGACGGCAGCGAGGCATTGCGCGGCGGCTCGCGGCCAAAGATTTCCGACGACGGCACCACCATCATCTTCGAGAGCACGTCGAGCAACCTGGTCGCGACCGCCGGCTCGGCGACCACCTCGGTCTACGCGGCGCCAAATCCGTTCCTGTTCACCCCCGTTCCGCCCGTCGCCGGCACCGATGGCGACGACAACCTCGATGCCGGGGCCAACGCCGAAGCAATGGATGGCGGCGACGGGTTCGACATCGTCAGCTACCTGGCCTCGGCCGCGGGCGTCACCGTCGACCTGCGCGACGGCAGCGGCAGCGGCGGCGATGCCGAAGGCGACGTGCTGACCAACATGGAAGGACTGATCGGTAGCCTGCTGGACGACCTGCTGATCGGCTCGACCGTGGGCAACAGCCTGGAGGGTTCCGACGGCGACGACCTGATCTATGGCCTCACCGGCGCCGACACGGTCGACGGCGGTGCCGGCGACGACCGGCTGTTCGGCAACGGCGACGCCGACAGCATCGCCGGCGGCGACGGCAATGACAGCATGAAGGGCCAGGGCGGCGACGACACCATCGACGGCGGCGCGGGCAACGACACCGCCTTCGCCGGCGCGGTGAACGATGTCATCAACGGCGGTGACGGCGACGACGTGCTGAACGGCAATTCAGGCTTCGACACCATCGACGGCGGCGCCGGCAACGACACGCTGCGCGGACAGGGCGGCCGCGACAGCCTGATCGGCGGCGACGGCGACGACTTCCTGGTCGGCATCCAGGGTTTCGACACGCTGAACGGCGGCGGCGGCAACGACACCCTGATCGGCGGCCAGGCCAACGACACGCTGACCGGCGGGCCCGGCGCCGACACGTTCGTGTTCGGCGACGACCACGGCGACAACGTCGTCACCGACTTCGCCAACGGCACCGACAAGCTCTCCGTCGCGGTCGCCAGCTTAGCCGACCTCACCATTACCAACGGCACCGGCGGCGCCGTGGTGACCTGGGGCGACGGCTCGACCAGCTTCACCCTAACCGGCATCACCGCCAACCAGCTCGACGCCAGCGATTTTCTGTTCTAGCCGGCCGGGCGCGATGGCGCATTTCGCATCGGCGCGACGTCAGGTTTGCACCTAGCATAATACGCTCGGATCGCGGGCGTTATCTGGTGTGCCGACGATGGTTTCTCAGGTTGCGTCCACCGCGCGGGAACTCTCCACCGCCTTCGATACCGCTCATCGCGGCGACGCCGCCACCGCGGGTTTGCGAACTGCCACCGAGCCACTCATCGGTACAGCCGGTTCCGAGACCCTGGTGGGCACCAGCGCCGCCGAGGACCTGATCGGCCTGGGTGGAAACGATCGGATCTGGGGCCTGGACGGGGCCGATACGCTGGACGGTGGCGCCGGCAACGACAGCCTGATGGGCAACCGGGGCAACGACAGCCTTTCCGGGGGCGCCGGCGACGACACGCTGAAGGGCCAGCCCGGCAACGATGTCATCGCCGGCGGCAATGACGACGACCTGGGCTTCGGCGGCGCCGACAATGACAGCATCAACGGCGACGCGGGCGCCGATGTGTTGAACGGCAATTCCGGTTCCGACACCATCGACGGCGGTGCCGGCAACGACACCGTGCGCGGCCAGGGCGGCATCGACTTTCTAACCGGCGGTGACGGCGACGACCTGCTCCTCGGCATGCAGGGCTTCGACACCCTGATTGGCGGCAGCGGCAACGACACCTTGATCGGCGGGCCGGCCGACGACTTTCACATCGGCGGCGCGGGCGCGGACGTGTTCGTTTTCGCCGACGGACACGGCACCGACATCATCACCGACTTCGCCAACGGCACCGACCTGATCTCAATCCCCGGCGCCAGCTTCGCCGAACTCCTGATTCAATCGGTGCCGCTCGGCACGCGGATCGATGTCGGCAGCGGCGGCACCGCGATCATCCCGTCCGGCGTGCAGCCGGCCCAGGTCGACGCCGGCGACTTCGTCTTCTAGGCCGCCGGCTCGATCGTCACCTCGCTCTTCACCGAGCGGGCGATGAAGCACATCGCGTGCGCCTTCTCGTGCAGCCGTTCGAGCTGGTCGGCCTGTGCCGGATCGGCCAGCGTCACTTTCGGCCGCAGCGTGACCTTGGAGACCCAGGGCAGCTTGTCCTCCGCCTTGGTCATGTAGCCCTCGGCGGCGTCCTCGTAAGCGTCGACCACCACCTCCGCTCGCGCGGCGCAGTACAGGAATGACAGCATGTGGCAGCCGGCCAATGCCGCAACGAAAGCCTCCTCCGGATCGACGCAAGACGGATCGCCGCCCAGCGCCGGCGCGGTCGAACCGGGCAAGCTGGCGCCGCCGTCGAAGGCAATGTGGTAGGTCGTGTTGTACTCGCGTACCGCGAAGCTGTCGGTGTCGCGCCGCCAGTTGACGGTTGCGACGTGCGGGTCGGCCATTGTGAACTCCTTCAAGCCCGATACTGGGCGTCAGTCTGCCTCTCGAAAGGGGGATGTGTCATGAGCCACGCCGCCGCCCTGGAACGGGCCATTGCCTTCGCGGTCACCAAGCACGCCGGTCAGGTCGACAAGGCCGGCAGCCCCTACATCCTGCACCCGCTGCGGGTGATGGGACAGATGGAGGACGATGTCTGCCGCATCGCTGCCGTGCTGCACGACGTGGTCGAGGACTGCGAGGACGTGAGCATGGCCGACATCGAGGCGCTCGACCTGCCGGCCGAGGCGGTGGAGGTGGTGGCCCTGATGACCCATCCGGCCGACGAACCCTACGAGGACTACATCGGCCGGTTGGCCCCCCATCCGTTGGCCCGACAGGTCAAGCTCGCCGATCTGGACGACAACATGAATGTACGCCGGCTCACCCAGGTCACCGGCAAGGAGCAGAAGCGGCTGGCCCGCTACCTGAAGGCCTACCGACACCTGACCGCCGCATCGTTGCCACCGGCGGGACACAGCTAGACCACGGCGACTGCGGCAAACTGGGCCTTCGGTCAGCGTACCGATGCTTACCCCTTGCCAGGTTCCGACAAGCTGGTTCCATGCGGCGGTCGCCTTCCCCGGGCGACCCGCTTTTTCTTGTTCGCGCCGGCCCGTACACTGCCGCCATGGATGAGCTCTACTACATGCCGGCGACCGAGCTCGCGGCGGTGATCGCCGCGCGCCGGGTCTCGGCGCGGGAGGCCACCGACGCGGCGCTGGCGCGGATCGAGGTGACCGAGCCGACGCTGAACGCCTTCGTCACGGTCTGCGCCGAGCGCGCCCGCGATGAGGCCGATGCCGTCGACGCGCGGTTGGCCAAAGGCGAGACCGTCGGGCCGCTGGCCGGCGTGCCGCTCAGCGTAAAGGACCTGGTGAATACCGAGGGTGTGCGCACCACGTTCGGCTCCGCCGTGTTCGAGCACAACGTGCCGGCGAAGGACGCGGTCGCGGTGGCGCGGCTGCGCGCGGCCGGCGCGGTGCTGGTCGGCAAGACCGCGACGCCGGAATTCGGGCACAAGCCGATCACCTACACGCCGCTATTCGGCTGGACCGCCAACCCGTGGGACACCTCGCGCTCGCCGGGCGGGTCCAGCGGCGGCGCGGCGGCGGCGGTGGCGGCCGGCGGCGGCCCGCTTGGGCTGGGCACCGATGGTGGCGGGTCGATCCGCATCCCGGCCGCGTGCTGCGGCATCGTCGGCATGAAGGCCTCGCTCGGCCTGGTGCCACACGACCAGACGCCGGATGTGTTCAACAACCTGGCCTATTTCGGGCCGATGACGCGCACGGTGGACGACGCCGCGCTGATGCTGTCGGTGATGGCCGGCGCCGACCCGAGCGACCCGCATTCGCTGCGCCTGCCCGGCTTCGCCCCGCCGGCGCGACGCGACGACCTCAAGGGCCTGAAGCTGGCGTGGGCGCCGCGTCTTGGCAACGAGGTCGTGGCCGAGGATGTCCTGGCCGCGTCGCAGGCGGCGGTCGCGGCGCTGGCCGATGCCGGCGCCGAGGTCGAGTTGCTGGACGAGCCGTTCGAGAACGCCGAGCCGATGTGGCGGGTGATGACCTTCGCCGCCTGGGCCGCCCGCTTCGGCGCGCACGCGGAGACGTTCGTCAACCGCATGGACCCGACCCTGGTCGAAAGCATGGAAAAGGGCCGCGGCTTCGGCGCGGTCGAGCTGCAACAGGCGATGGGCTTCCGCTCCGTGCTCTACAAACGCTTCGCCGGCTGGTTCGAAAGGTACGACGGGCTGGTGACGCCAACGCTTTCGCGCACCGCCGTGGACCAGAGGCAGGAGCTGTTCGGCCCATTCGAGATCGACGGCCAGCGCGTGGAGTCGCTGCGCGCGGACTGGTATCCCTACACGCATCCGTTCAACCTGACTGGCCATCCGGCGATCACCATCCCGAACGGGTTCGGCGGCGACGGCCTGCCGCTGGCGCTGCAATTGGTCGGCCCGTGGGACAGCGACGGCCTGCTGCTGCAGATCGCCGGTCTGCTGGAACGCGCCCGGCCCTGGGCCGAGCGGCGGCCGCCGCTATGAGACAGCCAACATGACCCGCAAGATCATCATCGACACCGACCCCGGCCAGGACGACGCGCTGGCGATCCTGCTGGCGCTGGCCTCGCAGGCGGAGCTGGAGGTGCTGGGGCTGGTCGCGGTCGCCGGCAACGTGCCCCTGCGCCTCACGCAGTCCAACGCCCGCGCGCTGGTCGAACTGGCCGGGCGCGACGACGTGCCGGTGTTCGCCGGCTGCGCGCGACCGCTGCTACGCCCGCTGGTAACCGCCGAGTACGTGCACGGCAAGACCGGCATCGACGGCTCCGGCCTGCCGGCGCCCTCGCTGCCGTTGCAGAAACAGCACGGCGTCGACTGGCTGATCGACACCGTGATGGCTCACCCACCGGGCTCGATCACGCTGTGCACGCTCGGCCCGCTGACCAACGTCGCCATGGCGCTGACCAAACATCCCGCCATTGCCGAGCGCATCGGCGAGATCGTCGCCATGGGCGGCGGTTTCTTCGAGGGCGGCAACACCACGCCGGCGGCCGAGTTCAATATCTACGTCGACCCACACGCCGCGCACGCGGTGTTCGCCGCCGGTATCAAGATGACGCTGATGCCGCTGGACGTGACCCACAAGGCACTGACCACGCGCGAACGGCTGGCGCGGTTCGGCGCGATTGCCACGCCCGCCGGTCGGGCCTGTCATGGCATGCTCGGCTTCTTCGACCGGTTCGACTCGGAGAAGTACGGCCAGCAAGGCGCGCCGCTGCACGATCCGACGGTGATCGCCTACCTGCTGCAGCCTGAACTGTTCACCGGCAAGCACGTCAACGTCGAAGTCGAGACCGGCTCGCCGCTGACCGTGGGCATGACCGTGGTCGACTGGTGGGGCACGTCGAAGCGCGCGCCCAACTGTACCGTGATGAACGGCATCGACGCCGACGGCTATTTCGACCTGCTGATCGACCGCATCGCCACCCTGTAAGCTGACGCAAGGAGTTCCCGGCATGTCCGAGACGCTGACCATTCCCGCGCGCTATCGCGGCCCGCCGGACTCGGGCAACGGCGGCTACGTCGCGGGTCGGTTCGCGACCTTCGTCGGCAACGGGCCGGTGGAGGTGACTTTGCGCGCGCCGACGCCGCTGGAGACCGCGATGGACGTGGTGCGCGACGGCGATGAGTGGCGGCTGTTGCACGGCGACAAGCTGATCGCGCAGGCACGGCCGGCGCCGCTCGACCTCGACGTGCCGGACCTGCCGCCGATGGACGAGACCGTGGAGGCGACGGCACGCGGCGGCAGCCCGTACGAGTCCGACTACGGCAAGTGTTTCGTCTGCGGCAAGGGACTGGCCGCGCATCTCGGCCTGAACATGCATCCGGGCTGGCTGCCGGAACGCCAGCTGGTGTCGGCGTTGTGGCGGCCGGACGCAGCCTTCGCCGGCGCCGACGGCAAGCTCGATCCGGCCTTCGCCTGGGGCGCGCTGGACTGCCCCGGCGGCTTCGCGGCCGGCAACGGCATCTCAGGGTCGACGATGTACCTCACCGGCCGTATGACCGGCTTGGTCGAGGGCGAGGTCCGCGCCGGCGAGGACTACGTCGTCACCGGCTGGGTGACGGCGCGCGACGGCCGCAAGGTCACGTCGGGGACAGCGGTCAGCACGCCCGATGGCCAGGTCGTCGCCAAGGCGCTGTCGCTGTGGATCGAGATCCGCTCGCCGTTTTGAACCGATGACCGACACGCCACCGCCCGGCACCGCTCCCTACCACCGCACGCCGACCTTCACGGCCGCGACGGTGCCGGCGGCGCTCACGGCCGAGCACAGCACCAAGGCCGGCGTGTGGGCACTGATCCACGTCGAGGCCGGCACCTTGCGCTACGAGGAGCCGCGCACCGGCCGCGTCATCAACCTTACGGCCGGCGAGCGCGCGCTGGTCGCGCCGCAGGAAGTGCACTGCGTCACGCTCGAGGCGGATGCCACCTTCTTCGTCGAGTTCTGGCGTTAGGGCCCCTCGTACTTCACCACCGTCTGGTCGATGGTGCCGAAGACGTTCTGGCCGGCGGCGTCGAGCATCTCGATCTTCACGCGGTCGCCGAAGCTCATGAACGGGGTCGTCGGCTTGCCGGCGTCGACGGTCTCCAGCATGCGCTTCTCGGCCAGGCAGGCGGAGCCCTTGGAGCGATCGACATTGGAGACGGTGCCGGCGCCAACGATGGTGCCGGCGCACAGCGGCCGGGTCTTGGCGGCATGCGCGATCAGGGTCGGGAAGTCGAAGGTCATGTCGTCGCCGGCCTCGGGCGCCCCGAACAGTTCGCCGTTCAATTCCACCCTGAGCGGCAGGTTGACCTTGCCGCCGTCCCAGGCATCGCCGAGCTCGTCCGGGCTGACCGCGACCGGTGAGAAAGCGGTCGACGGCTTGCCGTGCAGGAAGCCGAAGCCCTTGCCGAGTTCGCCGGGGATCAGCAGGCGCAGCGACACGTCATTCAAGATCACCACCAGCTTGATGTGCGCGGCGGCGTCCTCGACCAGGCAGCCCATCGGCACGTCGTCGACGATCACCGCGACCTCGGCCTCGAAATCGATGCCCCAGTCCTCCGAGCCGGCGAGGATGTCGTCGCGCGGCCCCAGGAAACTGTCGGAGCCGCCCTGGTACATCAACGGGTCGGTCCAGAAACTCGGCGGCATCTCCGCGCCGCGTGCCTTGCGGACCAGTTCCACGTGGTTCACGTAGGCCGAGCCGTCGACCCACTGGTAGGCGCGCGGCAGCGGCGCGGCGAGCTTGGTGACATCGAGGTCGAAGGCGTCGGCCAGCTTGCCGGCGTTCAGGTCGTTCGCAACGGCCTGGAGTCTCGGCGCCATGTGCGCCCAGTCATCCAGCGCCATCTGCAGGGTCTTGGCGATGTGGCTGACACCGGCGGCCTTGGTCAGGTCGCGACTGACCACCAGCAGCCGGCCGTCGCGGCCGGCGCGGAGCGATGCGAGTTTCATGGCCCCTACTCCGCCGCTTCGCGCTGATTGGCAGCGCCCCAGCTATCGACATAGCCGTCCCACTCGACTTTCGCCGCGCCGTCGCCGATGAGCAGGGGGTCGCGGGTATCCATCATCACCGCGACCTCGTCGGTCTCCGGCTTGGACTGCTGGAAGGCACGGGTCAGCGCCTTGGGGTGCGGGCCGTGCGGGAAGCCGGCGGGGTGGAATGTCATCATGCCGGCCTCGATATTGTCCTTCGAGAAGAAGTCGCCGGCGTGGAAGAACAGCACCTCGTCGTAGTCGTTGTTGGAGTGGAAGAACGGCACCTTCAGTGCGCCGGGGTCGCTCTCGAACGGGCGCGGCACGAAGGTACAGATCACGAAGCGGCCGGCCAGGAATGTCGTGTGCGCCGACGGCGGCACGTGATAGCGCGCGCTCATCAGCGGGCGGATGTCGCGCCAGTTCAGCTTCACCGGCGCCAGGTCGCCCTTCCAGCCGACCGCGTCCAGCGGGTTGAAGGGATAGGTGACGGTTGAGATGTCGCCGCGCGCCCAGACCTTGATCTTCCACAGGCCCGGGCCCTGCTGCGCCAGGAAGCCGTCGTCGATGCGCGGCGATTCCAACACCGCCGGATCGAAAATCGCGTGCTCGCCCATCAGGCCCTTGTCGGGCAGGCGGTAGCTGTCGTTGGTCGCCTCGAACAGCAGCGCCTGGATCGGCTCGCTCACCTCGACCCGCCAGGTCGTGCAGCGCGGCAGCATGATGTAGTCGCCGTCGCGGAACGCCATACGGCCGAAATCGGTGTACAGGGTGCCGGCGCCGGTGTGCACGAACATCAGCTCGTCGCCGTCGGCGTTGCGCACCAGGTGGTCCATGTCCTCTGCGCAGCGCCACATGCGCATCCGCACCGCCTTGTTGTGCAGCAGCAGGTCGGCGTCGCACGGGCTGGCGTGCGCGGGCGTCAGCTTGGCGGTGTCGAAGGCGCGCGGGCGCAGCGGGCCCTCCCAGTCGATCCAGCCGGTCGGCGGATTGCCGTGATAGAGGTGCGTCGCCGGGCCGAAGAAGCCTTCCTTGCCGAATTCGCGCTCGTAGGTGCCCTCCGGCAGGTCGGCATGCGCCTGGCGCGAGGCCTTGCCCTCCACGCGGGGCAGCGAAATCCACTTGGTCGCCATGGTGTTCTCCCTAGGTCCTGCCGGTGCAGGAAACGTGATTGCGTTGCTGCAAAGCAAGATCGTCACCCCGGGCGACGACCCGGGGTGACGGTTGTCGGGTTGGTAGCGCCAGCGCTCAATTCGCCGAAGCCCCGTCCTTGATGTAGCCGCGGCGGATCTGGTCGAGCTCGATGCTCTCGAACAGGGCCTTGAAGTTGCCCTCGCCGAAGCCGTCATTGCCGCGCCGGTCGATGATCTCGAAGAAGATCGGCCCGATCACGGTGTCGGTGAAAATCTGCAGCAGCAGGCCGCCGCCCTGCTCCGGGCCGCCGTCGGCCAGGATGCGGCTGGCCTTCAGGCGTTCCAGGTCCTGGCCATGCTCGGGCAGCCGGGTCGGGAGCTGCTCGTAGTAGGTCTCCGGCGTGTCCTGGAAGGCGACGTTCTTGGTGCGCAGCGTCTCGACCGCCGTGTAGATGTCCTGGGTGCCGAGCGCGATGTGCTGGATGCCCTCGCCGCGGTAGGCCTCCAGGTATTCCTGGATCTGCGACTTGTCGTCGGAGCTCTCGTTGATGGGTATGCGGATCTTGCCGCACGGGCTGGTCATCGCCTTCGACTTCAGGCCGGTTAGCTTGCCCTCGATGTCGAAGAAGCGGACCTCGCGGAAGTTGAACAGGCGTTCGTAGAAGTCCGACCACTCCGCCATGCGGCCGCGGTGCACGTTGTGGGTCAGATGATCGATGTAGCTCAGGCCGACGCCTTGCGGGTTCGGGTCCGCGCCGGCAATCGGCTCGAAGTCGACGTCATAGATCGTGCCCTTCTCGCCATAACGGTCGACCAGGTAGATCAGCGAGTCGCCGATGCCCTTGATCGCCGGGATGTTCAGCTCCATCGGTCCGACCGGTCCGGCATAGGGCCAGGCGCCCAGCTCGCGGGCACGCTCGAAGGCCTCCGCCGCGTCACCGACGCGGAAGGCCAGCGCGCACACGCACGGCCCGTGCAGCTTGGCGAAGGCCTGCGCGAAGCTGTCGGGCTCGGCGTTGACGATGAAATTGACGTCGCCCTGGCGGTAGAGCGTCACGTCCTTGGAGCGGTGCTTGGCGACGGCCGTGAAGCCCATCTGCTCGAACAATGCACCAAGCGCCTTCGGGTCGGGCGCGGCGTACTCGACGAACTCGAAACCGTCGGTCCGCATCGGGTTGTCCCATAGGTCCGGCATGCGTCGGTCTCCATCGAATGTGAGAACGATCCGCAAGATAGTTACAGTTGAAACTAATTGCAAGCGGTCGCCCGAACGCGGTGCCGGTTTGACCGGGCATTGGTTTCGAATGAAACTAATTCGATGAACGACGATGTCCTGGCGCTGGAACGCTTCCTGCCCTACCGGCTGTCGGTGCTGACCAACACGGTCAGCCGGGCGCTGGCGCGGGTCTATCAGGACCGTTTCGGCCTCTCGATCCCGCAGTGGCGGGTGATGGCGGCGCTGGGGCGGTTTCCGGGCCTGTCTGCCAACGAGGTGGCGGAGAAGACCGCGATGGACAAGGTGACCGTGAGCCGCGCGGTCTCCGGCATGCTGGACCGCGACCTGCTGGCGCGCGTGGTCGACACCAACGACCGTCGGCGCGCGTCGCTGACCTTGGCGGCGGCCGGCGCGGCGATCTATGCCGAGATCGTGCCGGTGGCGCGGGACTACGAACGCCGGCTGGCCGAAATGCTCTCCGAGGAGGACCAGGCGGCACTCGACCGCCTGCTGGACAAGCTCACCGAACGCGCCCGGGAAATCTCAGCCGGCTAAAGCGTCGTCGGCCAGGCGCCCTCAACGTCGTAGGCCTCCTCGGCGCCGGGCCACGGCGGCATGGTGACGCCGACGGCCTCCAGCGGCCGGTCGCCGTCGCAGCGGAACTGGAAGCGGGCACCGGCGGGAATCGACAGCGACACGCCGGCGTGCAGCTCGACGACCTCGTCGACGCCGTCGAAGCTGCGCCACATCCGGCCCTGGCCGGCAGCGATGTACCACAATTCCTGCACCGTGCGGTGCGCCACCGCCTTGGAGACCTGGCCGGGCATGAGCTTGAAATGCGCCATCGAGCCGCGTTCGATCTCGGCCAGCAGACGCACCTCGGAGCCGTCCGGCGCCGCCACGTCGGCGGCCGGGGCCAGCGTCCGGGTCTGCCAGTCGGGCACACTCAGAAGCCGACACGGCCCAGGCCCGGCAGGCGCAGCGCCGGCCGGTTCAGGTCGAGCCCGAGGTTGAGGCCGAGCAGGTTGATCTCCACGCCCTCCTCCATCGCCACCAGGATGCCGGCGAGTCCGAAAACCGAAAGCTGGTAGCCGGTGCCGCTCGGCGCCGGGCCGAACACGGCGTCGTTGAGGAAATCCTTGCCGACGGCGTTGGCCGGCAGGTCGAGGCCCAGCGACGGCACCTCGCGGGCAACGAAGGCGGTGAAGGTGTTGCTGTTGGGGCCGGGCCAGACCCGGTACTGGTCCGGCCAGGGATAGCGGGCGACGGCCGCCTGTACCCGCGGAATCGCATCCGCCGCCGCCTGGCCGCGAAGGTCGACCAGCAGGTCGGGCCTGCTGCCGAACCAGTATGCGTCCGGGGTGCCGTATCCGGCGCGGATCGCCGGCCCGCCGCGGCGCACGCCCCAGCCGATGACCTCCACGCGCTCGTAGCGAACGGCGCCAGCCGGCTTGTAGGCGATCCAGGTGTGCACGCCGAAAGCGCCGCGCCAGCCGTAGGCGCGGGCGGCGTAGACCTGCAGCACCGCGCGTTGCTCATCGGCCGGCTCAGGCGCCTGGCGGCTGCTGTCGCGGCGCGCCTCCCACCAGTTCTTGGCCTCCGCGCGCTGCACGGCGGTCCCGGCCAGCGAGGCCAGGATCGGTATGGCGAAGACCACGATGACAACGGCGGGCCATTTCAAGCGTCGGAACATGGTTGGAGGATATAGGCCGATTGCGGCGAGTTCGAGGCCTGGGCGCGAACGCTCAGACCGAGATATCGATCACGCTTGGTTGAGCCGGCCGGGTCGGGCCGGTCGACGGCGCGACGGACACGGACGGCGCCGGGCCGACGCGGCGGAAGTCGGACGCGGTGAAGGCCTCGAAGCCGTCGTCGGCGTTGTCGCCCTCGCGAGCGGCCTTGGCCTCCTCGGCCTTCTGGGCGTTGAGTTCGCGGACCGCCTTCTGGCGTTCGGCCTCGGCCTGGGCGGCGACCTTGCGATCCTGGCCGGACGGCTCGGCGGGCGCCAGGGCGGCGGCCTTGACCTGTTCCATCTTCTCGATGGTGGCCTTGGGATCGCCGGCGATCGGCGACGAGTCGATCGGCACCTCGCCGCCGACGGCGTAGTCGCGGCCGTCCGGGCCGCGCTGGAACTCGTAGGACGGCGAGCCGGCATGCTGGCCGCCGGCGGCGGCGTGTGCGCGCTCGTGCGCCCGGACCTCGACATCGCGGGCCTTCAGCTCGGCGACCTCGGCGCGCTCCTGTTCGGTAAGCTGGTTGCCGGTGCCGCTCTCGCCCTCCTGCAGGCTGGCGGCGCCCTCGAAGCTCAGCAGGTTGCGCGGCGGGCCGCCCGCCGGGGCCTTGCCCTCGCCCTTGTCGGGAGCGGCATTGCCGACCTCGAACACCTTGTCCGTGCGCGAGTCGGCACGCGCGACCGGCGGTACCGGCCGGCTGCCGAACAAGGCAACGATATTCGCGCCCGATGAGACCGCCGCGACCATGCGGTGAGCATAGGGTGGGGTGGTTAACAAAGATTGAGGCGTCACCCCGGCCCCGAGCCGGGGTGACGATGCGACGTTAGATCAGACCGGCCAGCGGCGAGGACGGGTCGGCGTAGAGCTTCCGCTTCATCCGGCCGGCGCGGTAGGCCAGGCGGCCGGCCTCGATAGCGTGCTTCATCGCCTTGGCCATCAAGACCGGGTGCCGCGCCTCGGCAATGGCGGTGTTCATCAGCACGCCGTCGCAGCCCAGTTCCATCGCCACCGTCGCATCCGACGCGGTGCCGACGCCGGCATCGACCAGAACCGGGACAGTCGCGTTCTCGATGATCAGGCGGATGTTGACCGGGCTCTGCACGCCCAGGCCGGAGCCGATCGGCGCGCCCAGCGGCATGATCGCGCAGCAGCCGAGCTCCTCTAGGCGCTTGGCCTGGATCGGGTCGTCGGCGCAATAGACCATGACCTGGAAGCCCTCCTTGATCAGGACCTCTGCGGCATAAAGCGTCTCCGGCATGTTCGGGTAGAGCGTCTTCTGGTCGCCCAGAACCTCCAGCTTCACCAGGTCCCAGCCGCCGGCCTCGCGGGCCAGGCGCAGGGTGCGCAACGCGTCGTCGGCGGTGAAGCAGCCGGCCGTGTTGGGCAGGTAGGTGTATTTCTTCGGGTCGATGAAATCGACCAGCATCTCCTTGCTCGGATCGGTCACGTTCACCCGGCGCACCGCGACGGTGACGATCTCGGCGCCGGACGCCTCCACCGCGGCGGCATTCTCGGCATAGGACTTGTATTTGCCGGTGCCGACCAGCAGGCGTGAGTGGAAGCGCCGCCCGGCGACTTCGAAATAGTCGTCGTCGGTCTCCGCCTCGGCCGGGGCATCGCCGCCACCGATGAAATGCACCACTTCGAGCTGATCGCCGTCGGCCAGCCAGGTCGCCTCGTAGGTCGAGCGCGGCACGATCTCCCGGTTGCGCTCGACCGCGATCTTGCGCGGTTCCAGGCCGAGGTGGCGCAGCATGCTGGCCACCGTCATCGCCTCCGGCAGCGTGTGCTGCTCGCCGTTCAGCTGGATCGTAAACGCCGCCGCGGCGGCTTCGTTCAAGGTCATGTCGGTCGGACCCTCCGACTTGGGCTGTCGTGTCATGGGACGTTCGGTCATTATATAGGAAGTGAGTCACCGTCGCGCGGCAACCGAATGGCGCATCATATCCTGGTCCTGAACGGACCCAACCTGAACCTGCTCGGCACGCGGGAGCCGGCCGTCTATGGCCGCACCACGCTGGCCGACGTCGAGGCGATGGTTGCGGCGGAGGCCAAGCAACTGGGCCTGGCAAGCGATTTCCGGCAATCGAACCACGAGGGCGAGCTGGTCGACTGGATTCAGCAGGCCCGTGACGTGGCGGGCGCGATCGTGATCAACGCCGGCGCCTACACGCATACCTCGGTGGCGATTCACGACGCGCTTAGGGCTTACGGTGGACCGGTGTGGGAAGTGCACCTGTCGAACATCTACAAGCGCGAGCCGTTCCGGCACCATTCCTACATCAGCCCGCTGGCCGAGGGCGTGATCTGCGGACTGGGCGCGCGCGGTTATCTCGCGGCGCTGCAGGCGGCCGCAGCGCACCTCGAGGCGAGCTAGAGGCACGGGAGCAACAATGGGACGTTTCAACGTCGACCAGGAGCTGATCCGGGCGCTGGCCCAGCTGCTGGACGAGACCGGCCTCACCGAGATCGAGGTCGGCGATGGCGACAACCGGCTGCGCATCGCCAAGAACGCCGGCGGTACCACCATGGTCGCGGCCCCCGCGCCCGTCGCCGCCGTGGCGGCGCCAGCGACGGCCGGCAACGGCACCGGCGAAGCCGCGGAGGCGCTGGCCAAGCACCCCGGCGCGGTCACCTCGCCGATGGTCGGCACCGCCTATCGCGGCCCGGAGCCGAGTGCGGCGCCGTTCGTCAATGTCGGCGACCGGGTGCGCCAGGGCGATACGGTGGCGATCATCGAGGCGATGAAGACCTTCAACGAGATCCCGGCGCCAAAAGACGGCACCATCACCCGAATCCTGATCGACAACGGCACGCCGGTGGAGTTCGGCGAGGTCCTGGCGATCATCGAATAGGCGGCAGCGAACCATGTTCGACAAGGTGCTGATCGCCAACCGCGGCGAAGTCGCGTTGCGCATCCACCGCGCCTGCCGCGAGATGGGCATTGCCACGGTCGCGGTACATTCAACCGCCGACGCCACCGCGATGCATGTTCGTCTGGCCGACGAGAGCGTCTGCATCGGGCCGCCGCCGGCGCGCGACAGCTACCTCAACATGGCCGCGATCATGACCGCGGCGGAAATCACCGGGGCGGACGCGATCCATCCCGGCTACGGCTTCCTGTCGGAGAATGCCGAATTCGCGGCGATCGTGGAGGAGCACAAGATCACCTTCATCGGTCCGTCGTCGGAGCACATCCGGCTGATGGGCGACAAGATCGCCGCCAAGCGCACCATGCAACGGCTCGGCGTGCCGGTGGTGCCGGGCAGCGACGGGCCGCTGGCCGATGCCATCGAGGCGCGCAAGCTGGCCGACGCGATGGGCTACCCGGTGCTGCTGAAGGCGGCGTCAGGCGGTGGCGGGCGCGGCATGAAGGTCGTGCACGAGGGCGACGAGATCGAGGACGCGCTGGGTGCCGCCAAGTCCGAGAGCGCGGCCGCCTTCGGGGACGACGCGGTCTACATGGAGAAGTACCTGGCCACGCCCCGGCACATCGAGATCCAGCTTTTCGGCGACGGCAAAGGACACGTGGTGCACCTGGGCGAGCGCGACTGTTCGCTGCAGAGGCGGCATCAGAAGGTTCTCGAAGAAGCCCCCTCGCCCAGCCTGAACGCGACCCAGCGCGAGACCATCGGCGCCCGGGTCGCCGCGGCGCTGGGCGAAATCAAGTATCGCGGGCTGGGCACCATCGAGTTTCTGTACGAGGATGGCGAGTTCTTCTTCATCGAGATGAACACACGCCTGCAGGTCGAGCATCCGGTGACCGAGGCGATCACCGGCATCGACCTGGTGCGCGAGCAGATCCGCGTCGCCGCCGGCGCGCCGCTGCCGTTCCGCCAGGACGAAATCACGCTCACCGGTCACGCCGTGGAATGCCGGATCAACGCGGAAGACCCGGTCACCTTCGCGCCGCGGCCGGGCACGATCACCGACTACCACCCGCCCGGCGGCCTGGGCGTACGCGTCGACAGCGGGCTCTACGCCGGCTACACGGTGCCGCCGTACTACGACAACCTGATCGCCAAGCTGATCGTGCACGGCCGGACCCGAAACGAGGCGTTGATGCGGCTGCGCCGGGCGCTGGAAGAGTTCGTGATCACCGGCATCGAGACCAACATCCCGCTGCACCTGGCGCTGCTGGGCGAGCAGGACTTCGTCGACGGCCGCTACGACATTCACTGGCTGGAACGCTTCGTCGCACGCTGAGATGGTCGCGATCACGCCGGAACTGGTGTTGAAGGCGTATACCATCGGGGTGTTCCCGATGGCCGAGTCGCGCGACGACGAGCGGCTGTTCTGGGTCGATCCGCCGCAGCGCGGGATCCTGCCGTTGACCGGCTTTCACCTGCCCCGGCGGCTGAAGCGGACGGTGCGGTCGGGACGCTTCCGGGTCACGGCGGACCGCTGCTTCGAGGATGTGCTGGCGGCCTGCCGCGAGAGCCGGCCGGCGCGCGAGGACAGCTGGATCAACGACCAGATCAGCGAATTGTACACCGCGCTCTACCGGCTCGGCTTCGTGCATTCAATCGAGGTCTGGCTGGGGACCGAGCTGGTCGGCGGGCTCTATGGGGTATCGATCGGCGCCGCGTTCTTCGGCGAAAGCATGTTCAGCCGCGAGACCGACGCATCGAAGGTGGCGCTGGTGCACCTGGTCGGACGGCTGATCCTCGGCGGTTACCGGCTGCTCGACACGCAGTTCGTGACCGACCACCTGACTCAGTTCGGCACCATCGAGGTGCCGCGCGAGGTCTACCAGGGGCTGCTGGCCGCCGCCATCGAACGGCCGGCCGACTTTCACTGCGAGGGCCGCGAGCTCTCGCCGGAGACGATCGTGCAGTCGATCACCCAGACGTCGTAAACCGGGTGTTCCAGTGCCGAGATCGCCGGGCTGGAGGCGAACATCCAGCCGGTGAACAGGTTCACCATCTCGGTCTCGCCCGGGCGGCGCTCCAGGACCTCCAGGAATGCCGACACTTCCGGCGTCTCCTCCGGCGGCCGCTTGGCGCAGGCGCGCACCGTGATCAACAGCGTGCCGAACCCGACCTGCTTGTCGATCGGCGCCTCGAAGGTCGTGATGCGGGCGGTGATCTTGTCCAGCCCGCGCAGGATCGCCATCGGTTCCGCCGGCGTATCGGACGTCGCCGTGCCTTGCACCGGCTTCTCGATCGGCACCGGCGGTGTCTGGGCGGCAGCGGGAAACGCGAAGAGCGTCGCGGCCAGGCAAGATGCCCGGATCAAGTCCATGGGTGTCCGGTTAAGATTGGGGTGATTGTCCGTGTCCTGACGCCGATCAGGCGGTTGCGCTGCTTCGGGCGGCACCGGACAGAAGAACCGCGACCGATGGGTCCAGCTTCTGGACGTGGATGCCCCGAACAAGTCGGGGCATGACGACCTTGTTGAAGAACATAGAAAACGCGTCATGGCCCGGCTTGTCCGGGCCATCCACGTCGCTGCGCTTGCAAAGACGTTGAGGAGTGGGCGCAGGACCGGACGAACTTAACCGGACAGCCGTGGATCAAGTCCGGGCATGACGGCGATTGATTGAAGCTCATTCTGTTCGTCTTGGCCGGGCTCGACCCGGCCATCTCGCGACCGTTCAGCCGCCACTGCCCGGCTTCTTCTCGTCGCCGCCGGAGTAGATCGCCTTGCCGATCAGTTCGGTCAGGTCGACGGAACCCTGGGTGTATTCGATCTCGTCGCCATTCTCGAGCATGTCGACGTCGGCGCCCGGCGAGATCGCCAGGTAGCTCTCGCCGAGCAGGCCGGCGCTGGAGACCTTGATGGAAGAATCGAGCGGCAGCTTGATGTCGTTGCGAATGCTCATCCGAAGCACCGCCAGGTAGGACTGCGCGTCGAGTTCCTGGCCGGTGACGGTGCCGATCTTGATGCCGGACAAGGTGACGTCCGAACCGACGTTGATGCCGTCGATCTTCTCGAAGCGCGCCTTCACCTCGTAGCCGTCGACCGCGCCGAGGTCGGCCTGCTGGTAGGCGAAGAACAGGAAGAAGCCAGCCACGGCGACCACCACCGCGCCGATCAGGGTCTCGACCAGATTGCCGCCCATCGCCTTGCTCCTGTTCCGGCCGCCCTATTCCGGACGCCACGCCTCGTAATCGCCAGTCGCCTTCGGCCGCTTCCCGGGCTCGACCAGGCTGCCAGCGGGATGATAGGCCGCCACGGTCCCGGTCAGGTTCGGCAGGTGCGGCTTCTCCCATGGAATCGGCGCGCGCGCGCCGGTCGGCGGCTCGTCGACGGTCCGGTGCAGCCAGGCATGCCACTCCGGCGGCACCTTGGAGCCTTCCGGTTCGCCGTCATAGATGACCCAGCGGCGCGGCCCACCCTTTTCGCGGTAATAGCGGTTGCCGGCGGCATCGGTGCCGACGTGCTCGCCCTTCCACCACGTGTATAGCCGCGTGCCGATCGTCGCACCCATGCACCATGTCCTCAAAAGCGCCACGCTGCCGGCGCCGAAAGCGCCCGGACTATGCCATTTGCCCGAAACACCGTCCAGCGCACGCCGGCGCTAGCAGGCGATACGCTGCACTTTCTTGATGAGAGTGCCGGGTGCAACCGGTTTCATGCACACCGGAACGTCGCCATAGCGCGCCCGCAGTTCGTCGCGTTCGGCGTGGCCGGTATGGAATAGAAACGGAATCCCGAGTTCGCGCAGTCGGTCAGCCAGCGGGAAAACATCCTCGCCGCGCAGGTCGACGTCGAGAATCGCCGCGGCGACGTGCAGCCCATCCATGTTCAGCGCCAAACCGTCGCGAAGGCGCATCACCGGACCGACCACTGCGGCACCAACGGCGCGCAACGTGTGCTCTATATCAAGCGCGAGCATCGCCTCGTCCTCGACGAGCAGGATGGTGCAGCCGTCCAGGGGTTTCTCCGCTTCGTGCTCATTCATGGCGTTGGATCACCGGCGCCTTACTCAATACACAACGGGTGTAGAACTCATTTCATTCGTGTTGGTTCCACCCGATTGAATCGTTATCGCAATTATATTTTCGTGACCAAAAATCACCAAATCGTCAATCACCGAGCGGAAATATGAGCCACACGTCGACACCGCGCCGGTGCCAATCCTGATCGACAGTCCCGCCAAGCTGGCTGACGGCCGCCTCGATCATCGTCGTGCCGAAGCCGCGGCCCTCCGGCTGCACCACATCGGGCCCGCCAACCTCTTGCCAGTGCAGGGAAATTTCCCTGCTCGGCGAATCCGGTACTGCTTTCCAGGTGATCTGCACCCGCCCTTCCGGCAGCGACAGGGCGCCATATTTCACCGCGTTGGTGGCCAGCTCGTGCACGATCAGCCCGAGCGAGGTGACATAGCTCGCCGGAAGCTCGACATCGGTGCCGCTGACCGATACCCGCTCGAGGTCGTCGGCAAGGTAGGGTTCGACGGTTGCCCGCACGACGTCGTTCAGGGACGCCATCTTCTCGGTGCTGCGCCCTTGAACCACGGCGTGCGCGCGCGACAGCGCCCGGATGCGTTCGGTCGACTTGTCCAGCGCCACCTTGGCGTCGGGCTCCGCCCGCGTGGTCAGACTCAGGATCGACAGCACGATCGAGAACAGGTTGTTGACCCGGTGGGTCAACTCGTGCGCCAGCAACTCCGCCCGCCCGCGTGCCGCGCGCACCTGCTCCACTTCGTGCGCCGCGGCCACCGCAAACGCGGCACGTCGCTCCAGCCAGACGCCCAGCAGCACCAATCCGGCCACGCCCACCACCAGGATCGCCAGCACCGGCAGGGTGCGGGCCTCGATCCGGTCGGCATGCACCAGCCGGCTCCGGAGAATCACCTGCTCCTCCGCCTCCAGCGCCTCCACCTGTTGCCGATACTCGCTCATCAACCCGGAGCCGACGTCGGTGTTGACCGCGTCCATTGCCTAGGCCCGTTCGCCGCCGAGGGCAAGCTGGATGATTCGGTCCATTTCGGCCAACCTGGCCTCGGCCAACTCGTGCATGCGCAGCAGACGCTCGCGCTGCGACGAGGTGGCGACGTCGGCGATCAGTTCGCCGACGCGTCGCATCTGCGCCAGCCATTCGGCGCTGCCCGACTCATACGGCTCCAGGTAGGTCTCGTCGTCGGTCAGGAGATAGCCACGCTGGCCGGTCTCGGCATCGAGGCCCGCCCGCATCGCGGCCGACAACGCGATCATCACTTGAGCGGTCTTCTCCGCCTGTGCCCGCGCGCGGCGCTCGGCGGTGATGTTTTCCAGCAACACGACGGCGGCGCCGAGCATCAGCAGCACCAGGACCGCGAACAGCACCCGCGAAGGCAAGCGCGCGGCTTCCGTTCGGCCAAGAATTGCCTCAAGGCGGGCCCTCATGCCGCTCCTAGCGTTGCCATTGCCGATGCCATGATTCTTCACCCGATGGCGCGCGGCCCGACTCGGCCGGTCTGATCGGCCGCGCACGGCGCCGTCGAAACATGCCACGATTCCACCGCTGCGCCGACCCTCTAAGGGCCCGAGGACCGGCAACGGGGCGCGTTTGGCCGCGCCGAGGAAGACAGCGATAACCAGAGGATCTTCTTATATTGATGTGTGTTCGGAGGTAACTCTAGTAACTATTGAATATAATTATCTTTTCCCTATCCATCGTGACTTTAACACCACATCTTGTGGTGTCTCTATGCGCAAACTACAAAATCGTTGACACTCCGCCTGCGAAATTTGCTAGCGTTGGTGGTCCGCGCCGGTGTCGACACTAGATGTTGCGCCCCCGCGGGCGGGGAGATGCCTCTCCAGCTGTGAAAAACCAAGGTTTCCGGAGAGGATGTAGGGGGCGGCGATGCGTATTGAACGACGATTCACCACTGAAGGGGCTTCGGCCTACGACGATATTACCTTCCGTCAGGCCAGTAGCGAGATCAGGAACCCCGATGGCTCGCTGGTATTCCAGCTTGAAGACATCGAGGTGCCGGCGCAGTGGTCGCAGGTCGCTTGCGATATCCTGGCGCAGAAGTATTTCCGCAAGGCCGGCGTCCCGAAAGCGCTGAAGAAGGCCAAGGAGCGCGACGTGCCGGCATGGCTGGCGCGCTCGGTCGCCGACACCGACGAAAGCACCGAGACCGGCGGCGAGAGCAGCGCCAAGCAGGTGTTCGACCGGCTCGCCGGCACCTGGACCTACTGGGGCTGGAAAGGCGGCTATTTCGACGGCGAGACCGACGCCCGCGCCTTCTTCGACGAACTCTGCTACATGCTCGCCAAGCAGATGGCGGCGCCGAACTCGCCGCAGTGGTTCAACACCGGCCTGCACTGGGCCTACGGCATCGACGGCCCGGCGCAGGGCCACTACTACGTTGACCACCGCACCGGCCAGGCGATGGCCTCCAAGAGTTCCTACCTGCGCCCGCAGCCGCACGCCTGCTTCATCCAGTCGATCAACGACGACCTGGTGAACGAGGGCGGCATCATGGACCTGTGGGTCCGCGAGGCGCGCTTGTTCAAGTATGGCTCAGGCACCGGCACCAACTTCTCCAGCCTGCGTGGCGAAGGTGAGCGGCTGAGCGGCGGCGGCCGGTCGTCCGGCCTGATGAGCTTCCTGAAGATCGGCGACCGGGCCGCCGGCGCGATCAAGTCCGGCGGCACCACCCGGCGCGCGGCCAAGATGGTGGTGGTCGACATGGACCACCCGGATATCGAGAACTACATCGGCTGGAAGGCGATCGAGGAGCAGAAGGTCGCCGCCCTGGTCGCCGGCTCGAAGCTGGCCTCGAAGCACCTGAACCAGGTGATCGCCGCCTGTCACGCCGCCGACGGCGACGACCGGTTCGACCCGAAGGCCAATGCCGGCCTGCGCGAGGCGGTGAAGGCCGCGCGCCGGGTCCAGCTACCGGACAACTACGTGAAGCGGGCGATCGACTTCGCTCGCCAGGGCTACGCCAGCCTCGACTTCAAGGTCTACGACACCGACTGGGATTCCGACGCCTATCTCACCGTCTCGGGCCAGAACTCGAACAACTCGGTGCGGGTGACCAACGAATTCCTGAAGGCGGTGGAGTCCGACGGCGAGTGGCGGCTGTACAACCGCATCGGCGGCGACGTCGCCAAGACGGTGAAGGCACGCGATCTGTGGGAGCAGGTCGGCGAGGCCGCCTGGGCCTGCGCCGATCCGGGCATCCAGTTCCACTCCACCATCAACGACTGGCACACCTGCCCGGCGGGCGGCGACATCCGCGCCTCGAACCCGTGTTCGGAGTACATGTTCCTCGACGACACGGCATGCAACCTGGCGTCGATGAACCTGATGGCGTTCCGGCGCGCCGACGGCTCGTTCGACACCGACGCGTTCGCGCACGCCACCCGGCTGTGGACCATCGTGCTGGAAATCTCGGTGCTGATGGCGCAGTTCCCGTCCAAGCGCATCGCCGAGCTGTCCTACGCCTACCGCACGCTGGGCTTGGGCTACGCCAATATCGGCGGCCTGCTGATGGCCATGGGGCTGTCCTACGACAGCGACAGCGGCCGGGCGCTGGGCGGCGCGATCACCGCGCTGATGACCGGTCAGGCCTATGCCACCTCGGCGGAGATGGCGCGGCAGATGGGCCCCTTCCCCGGCTTCGCCGACAACCGCGAGCCGATGCTCCGCGTGATGCGCAACCATCGTCGCGCCGCCAAGGGCGAAGCCCAGGGCTACGAGGGCATGGAAATCGCACCGGTGCCGCTGGACATCGCCAACTGCCCGGACGACGGCCTGGTCGCCGCGGCGCAGGCGGCCTGGGACAGCGCGCTGGAGCTCGGCGTCGATGCCGGCTACCGCAACGCCCAGGTCTCGGTGATCGCGCCGACCGGCACCATCGGCCTGGTGATGGACTGCGACACCACCGGCATCGAGCCGGATTTCGCGATGGTCAAGTTCAAGAAACTGGCCGGCGGCGGCTACTTCAAGATCATCAACCGCACGGTGCCGCTGGCGCTGGCCAAGCTCGGCTATGACGAGGGCGAGGTGCGCGAGATCGTCGACTACGCGGTCGGCCACGGCACCCTGGAGAAGGCGCCGGAGATCGACCACGAGGCGCTGCGCGCGCGCAACTTCGGGCCGGCGCAGATCAAGGCGGTCGAGCAGGCGCTCGGCAACGCCTTCGATATCTCCTTCGTGTTCAACAAATGGACCCTGGGCGAGCGGTTCTGCACCGAGGCGCTGGGCCTGGCCCCGGAACAGCTCGACGACGTCGGCTTCGACATGCTGGCCGCGCTGGGCTTCTCCAAGCGCCAGGTCGAGCTGGCCAACATCTACTGCTGCGGCGCCATGACCTTGGAGGGCGCGCCGCACCTCGATCCGGCGCATCTGGCGGTGTTCGACTGTGCCAACCCGTGCGGCCGGATCGGCAAGCGGTATCTGTCCGTCGACAGCCACATCCGGATGATGGCGGCGGCGCAACCGTTCATCTCCGGCGCCATCTCCAAGACCATCAACATGCCGAACAGCGCCACGGTGGAGGACTGCAAGGCGGCCTACCTGCTGTCGTGGAAGCTCGGCCTGAAGGCCAACGCGCTGTACCGGGACGGTTCCAAGCTGTCGCAGCCGCTGGCCTCGGCGGTGTGGGACGACGACGAGGAAGAGGCCGACGAGCCGCGCGAGACCATGGCCGAGATCGTCGCCCAGGCGCAGCCGCAGGTGGTGGCCGAGCGCATCGTGGAGCGCTTCATCACCAAGCGTCAGCGTCTGCCGCAACGGCGCAAGGGCTACACCCAGAAGGCCATCGTCGGCGGCCACAAGGTCTACCTGCGCACCGGCGAGTATGACGACGGCAAGCTCGGCGAGATCTTCGTCGACATGCACAAGGAAGGCGCCGCCTTCCGCAGCCTGATGAACAGCTTCGCCATCGCCATCTCGATCGGCCTGCAATACGGCGTGCCGCTGGAGGAGTTCGTCGACAGCTTCACCTTCACCCGGTTCGAACCGTCGGGCATGGTCGAAGGCAACGACACCATCAAGATGTCGACCTCGGTGCTGGACTATCTGTTCCGCGAGCTGGCGATCTCCTATCTCGGGCGCAACGACCTGGCGCATGCCGACCCCGACGACCTGCGCCCCGACACCGTCGGCGACGGCGAGGACGAGCACACCGGCGGCGCCGGCCTGGCGGCGGAGAAGATCACCAGCCGCGGCTATGTCCGCGGCCAGCTCGCCCAGCTCTACATGCTGCGCAACGACGGCGAGACCGCGCCGCCGGCGACGGCGAGCACCGCGTTGGCCAGCGGCACGGTGACCGAGATGCGCGCGACCAGCCAGGTCGAGGTGCAGATCGAGGAAGAGACCACCACCAAGACCACGACGACCACCGCCAAGGTGGTCGACGACCGGGCCCAGCAGATCATCCAGGCCCGGATGAAGGGATATGAAGGAGACGCCTGCGGCGAGTGCGGCAACTTCACGCTGGTGCGCAACGGCACCTGCCTGAAGTGCGATACCTGCGGCGGTACCACTGGCTGCAGCTAGGGCTGTATGGGGGCGGCCGCGTATCCAGGCCGCCTAGTAGCGTCCTCCCTGTTGGAACTGGGGCGCGACCCGCACCGGGCCGCGCCCCTTTTTCGTGCTTAACGTGTTGTTCAGCCCGCCCCCCTACCGTGACGCACCCATAGGGGGAACCGAGTATGACCCTGGCGGTCGCAAAGCCGGTCAATCGCGAGAGTGTGCGCGGTTTTCGGGTGCATCAGGCGCGCAACGAAGTCGAGCGGATGAATCTGTTCGGCTTCCGGTATCGGATTCTGGTCGACGAGATGGAAGTCGACGTGTCCTGCGCCGACCACAAGCAGCGCCTGATCCGCGACGAGGATGACGACAGCGCCATCCACCTGTTCCTGACCCACAATGCCCAGGTCCAGGCCTGCCTACGGCTGCAACTCGGGCGCAGCTGGGACCAGCTCGCCGACAAGCTCGACATCTACGGACTGGCGCCGTTCACCAGCTATGGCCCCGACGCGCTGTCGTTCACCGACATGCTGCTGATCGGACCAGCCTGGCGGGCCAGCCCGATGCCGGCGCTGCTGCTCGGCGCCGCCTACAAGGTCTCCCGCGGGTCGGGCGCGCTGTTCGACTTCTGCCACTGCGCGCCGTCGCTGGTCGGCCTGTACCAGAAGCTCGGCTACCGGCGCTACACCACCAACTTCACCGACCCGGACTTCGGCCTACAGGTGCCGATGGTGCTGCTGATGGACGACGTGGCGCACCTGTCGGAGATGAATTCGCCCGTCGCCCGCCTGGCCAGCCGCTACCAGAACCACAGCAAGAACGCGACCTGGTTCCGGCGCGAGTTTCCCGATGCCGACGCCGATGGCGGCAAGGCGCTGCGCGACGAAGAGCAGTTCTGGCATTACCTCACCCAGCGGCTGCACCAGAACCCGCTGGTCGGGGTGTCGCTGTTCCATGGCCTGAGCTACCGCGAGGCGGTGAGTTTCCTGCGCGAGGTGACGGTGCTGAACTGCCGCGCCGGCGAAGAACTGGTGACCAGCGGCACGATCGGCGACGAGATGTTCGTGGTGCTGTCCGGCGCGGTCGAGGTGCGCGTGCGCCAGGGCACCGGCAGCCAGACCGTGGCGCACTATGCCAAGGGCGCGGTGCTGGGCGAAATCGCCTTCCTGAGCGCCACCCGGCGGACCGCCGACGTGGTTGTGGTCGAGGACGCCGAGGTGCTGATCCTGACCCAGACGGTGCTGAAGAAGACGATGCGCGACATGCCGAAGATCGCCGCGCAGATCCTGTTCAACCTGTCGCTGACCTTGTGCGAACGCATCCATAGCTCGAACCAGACCCTGATCCAGTATCTGGGCGGCTGAGTTGAGATGCCCGGATCAAGCCCGGGTACGACGGCTCAAGAGAGGATCAAAGAAAACGCGTTATAGCCGGGCTGGACCCACGGGTGTCCGGTTGAGTTCTTCCGGCCCTGCGCCCACCCGTCAACGTCTTTGCAAGCGCAGCGACGTGGATGGCCCGGACAAGCCGGGCCATGACGCGTTTCCTATGGTTTTCAATAACATCGTCATGCCCCGACTTGTTCGGGGCATCCACGTCCAGAAGCTGGACCAATGGGTTGCGGTTCTACTGTCCGGTGCCGCCCGAAGCGGCGCAACCGCCTGAGCGGCACCAGGGAATCGACGACAACCGCAAGCTTAACCGGACACCCGTGGGCCGGACCCGGCTATCTCAGATCGTCCTCTCACCCCTCCGCCTTCGGCGGCGGCAGGACGCGGATGCGCAGCTCGTTGAGATGGCGGGCGTCGACTTCCGACGGCGCGCCCATCATCAGGTCCTCGGCCTGCTGGTTCATCGGGAACAGGATGACCTCGCGGATGTTGGGCTCGTCGGCCAGCAACATGACGATGCGGTCGATGCCGGGGGCGATGCCGCCATGCGGCGGGGCACCGTAGCGCATGGCGTTGATCATGCCGCCGAAACGGCCCTCGACCACCTCCGGTCCGTGGCCGGCGATCTCGAAGGCCTTGAACATGATCTCCGGCAGGTGGTTCCGGATCGCGCCCGAGGACAGTTCCACGCCGTTGCAGACCACGTCGTACTGATAAGCCAGCACGTCCAGCGGGTCCTTGCTCGCAAGTGCCTCCAGGCCACCCTGCGGCATCGAGAAGGGGTTGTGCGAGAAGTCGACCTTCTGCTCGCGCTCGTCGAACTCGAACATCGGGAAGTCGACGATCCAGCAGAAGCGAAAGCCATGCTCGATCATCTCCAGGTCGGTGCCGAGCTTCTGGCGCGCCTTGCCGGCCAGGTCGGCCGCCGCGTCGGGCTTGCCGGCGGCGAAGAACAGGCCATCGCCGTCACCGCAGCCGGTCGCTTCCTTGAGCGCCGCCATGCGCGCATCGTCGAGCCGGCCGGCGATCGGGCCGCGCCCGCCGCCATTCTCGAACGCGGTCCAGCCCATGCCGGGCGCGCCCTGCTCGCGGGCCCAGTCGTTCATCTTGTCGAAGAAGCTGCGCGGCCGGCCGGCGGCACCCGGCGCCGGAATCGCGCGCACCACCTCGCCGCGCTCCACGACCGAGGCGAACAGCTTGAAATCGGAGCCGGCGAAGACGTGGCTGACGTCGGAAATCTCGAACGGGATGCGCAGGTCCGGCTTGTCGGAACCGTAACGCAGCATGGCGTCGGCATAGGCGATGCGCGGGAACGGCATCGGCGAGACCGGGCGGTCGGCGAATTCCTCGAACACCCCGTGCAGCACCGGCTCGATGGCAGCGAACACGTCCTCCTGCTCCACGAAGCTCATCTCGACGTCGAGCTGGTAGAACTCGCCCGGCGAACGGTCGGCGCGGGCGTCCTCGTCGCGAAAACACGGCGCGATCTGAAAGTAGCGGTCGAAGCCGGCGATCATGATGAGCTGCTTGAACTGCTGCGGCGCCTGCGGCAGGGCGTAGAACTTGCCGGGGTGCATCCGGCTCGGCACCAGGAAGTCGCGCGCGCCCTCCGGCGACGAAGCGGTCAGGATCGGGGTCTGGAACTCGGTGAAGTTCTGCTCGACCATGCGCCGGCGGATCGACGAGATGATCTTCGAGCGCAGCACGATGTTCGCGTGCAGCTTGTCGCGGCGCAGGTCCAGGTAGCGGTGCTTGAGACGCACGTCCTCGGGATAGACCTGGGTGCCGAAGACCGGCAGCGGCAGTTCTTCCGCCGACGACAGCATCGCAGCTTGCGCGATACGCACCTCGACCTCGCCGGTCGGCAGGTTCGGGTTCACCGCCTCGGCCTCGCGCGGCACCACCTCGCCGTCGATCCGCACCACGCTCTCCGGGCGCAGCCGTTCGGCCAGGTCGAACGCGGCCCTATTGTCCGGCTCGATCACGCACTGGGTCAGGCCGTAATGGTCGCGCAGGTCGATGAACAGCAGCCCACCGTGGTCGCGCTTGCGGTGCACCCAGCCGGAAAGGCGCACGGTGGCGCCGGCGTCGGCCGCGCGCAAGGCGCCGCAGGTGTGGCTTCGATAGGCATGCATGGCGGGCAACTCGTCATCTGGCGGCCCCGGCGGGGCCTCGCGGCAGCGGCGAAACCATAGCCGAAGGTCCCTTGTCAAGCGACGGCGACGGCCTTGGCGCGCGCGCCGCAGTCCCTATGATGCCGTCCCAGTATGATTGTGCGGCTCCATTCCCCCATTTCGCGGCTCGTGAACCGATTCGCGGCGCTGTGCCTGTTGGTGCTGTGCGCGACGCCCGCGGCGGCGGAGATCGCCGGCACGTGGCAGGTGCTGGAGAAGGATCCGCTGCTCGACGACGACAACTGGTTCGGACTGTTCCGCTACGAGCTGGTGATCGAGCGGTCCGGCGAAGGCTACGTGCTGAACGTGCCGCGCACCGGCGCGCAGTTCGGTCCGGCGACCTTGAAGAACGGCCGGCTGGTGGCGCAGGGCGACGATCCCAACCGCGGCCCGGCGCGCATCGAGCTGCGCTTTCCGGAGCCGACGCGGCTGGAAGGCCGGCTCGACGTCGGTCAGGCACGGCGGGTGCTGACCGGCACGCTCGATCCCTCGCAGCAACTGGCCAATGTCGGCGACAGCGTGGAGAACGCCCGGCAACGCGCCGCGGCCGCCGACCAGCGCGCCGCCGCCGCCGAGGCCCAGGCCGGCCAGAGCGCCGCCGAGGCGAAACGCCTGCGCCAGCAAATCGCGGCACTGAGCGCCGAGAACCAGCGCCTGAAGGTGGCAGCCGCGGCCCCGCGCCCCGCGCCACCGCCAGCTCCGCGGCCGACGGTTTCGCGTCCGGCCGCCGCGGCGGACATGACGCTGGAGTTGATCGAGCCGCCGCTGGATACCAGCGGTACCGCCATCGTGCGCGGCGAGCGGCCGGTGCTGGTCGGCCGGGTGCGGGCGCCGGCCGGGCTGATGATCCTGCGGGTCAACGGCGAGGATGCGCAGGCCAACGCGCAAGGCGTGTTCCAGACGGCACTGGCGGCCGGGACCGCGACGGTCGAGGTCGTCGCCATCGACCGCAACGGCACCCGCCGGTCGCTGAACTTCGCGGTGCGGGCCGCCGCGCCGCCGTTGCGCACCGCCTCGGCCACGCCGGCCGCCGGCCCGGCGCCGGTCGACGACAGCCCGGCGGCTCGCTGCTATGCACTGGCGATCGCGGCGCCGAAGCCGGACGACGCGGCGCTCGGCCCGTGCCGAGAGGCGGTGCGGACCGCCCCGGAGCAGGCGATCAACCATTACAATCTCGGCGTGGCCCTGAGTCGCGTCGGCCGCCATGCCGAGGCGATCATGGCCTACCAGGAAGCAGCAGGGCGTTGGGCCCGTTGAAGGATATCGGGACCGATGACCGTAATTAGCGAGACCGGCGCACTGGCCGAGGTGTGCGCCCGGATGGCGGAAGCCGAGTTCGTCGCCGTCGATACCGAGTTCATCCGCGACCGGACCTTCTGGCCACGGGTCTGCCTGATCCAGCTTGCCACCTCGGCCGACGACGCGGTCGCCGTCGACCCGCTGGCCGACGGCATCGACCTGGCGCCGCTGGCCGAGTTGCTGCACGACCCCTCGACGCTGAAGGTGTTCCACTCCGCGCGCCAGGATCTGGAGATTTTCTACCAGCTCAACCAGCTGGTGCCGGCGCCGCTGTTCGACACCCAGGTCGCGGCGATGGTCTGCGGCTTCGGCGACTCGGTCGGCTTCGACAAGCTGGTGGCGCGGTTCGCCCAGGTGCGGGTCGACAAGAGCTCGCAGTTCACCGACTGGGCGCGTCGGCCGCTGTCGGACCGCCAGCTGCAATATGCGCTGAACGACGTAATCCACCTGATCCCGGTCTACGAGGCGCTGAACGCGCAGCTTGAGCGCACCGAGCGGCGCGCCTGGCTGGACGAGGAGATGGCGGTGCTGAGCAACCCCGCCACCTACACCACCGATCCCGCCGAAGCCTGGAAGCGGCTGAAGCTGCGCGGGCGCGGCACCGGCTATCTCGGGGTGCTGAAAGAGGTGGCGCGGTGGCGCGAGGAGCAGGCGCAGACCCGCGACCTGCCGCGCAGCCACCTGCTGCGCGACGAGGCGATCCAGGAGCTGGCGGCGGAACAGCCGGCCAGCGTCGAAGCCATGGGACGGCTGCGCGCGGTGCCTAAGGGGCTGGCCAACGGGCGGCTCGGCGAGGCGCTGCTGGAGGCGGTGCAACGCGGCAAGGCGCTGACCGAGGACGATCTGCCAACGCCGCCGCCGGCACCGAAGCTGCCGCGCGGGCTGGGGCCGCTGATCGACCTGCTCAAGGTGCTGCTGAAGCTGCGTTGCGAGGAGGCCGACGTGGCCAGCCGGCTGGTCGCCTCGGCCAGCGACCTGGAACTGCTCGCGGCCGACGACGAGGCCGACATCGCGGCGCTGCGCGGCTGGCGCCGGCAGTTGTTCGGCGAAGAGGCGCTGGCGCTGAAGGCCGGGCGGATCGCGCTCGGCGCGGCCGGGCGGACGCTTACCGTCGTGCCGCTCGATCCGACTTTGGAGCCGCGTCCGCAGCCGCCGTCGAAGCCGCGTCGTCGTCGCCCTCGACGATCCGGGGCTGGCAATCGCAAGCCCGAGCCAGCGCCTCAAGGCGACGAGTCACCACCTCCCCCATCAGGGTCCGCGCCGGACCCGACAGGCTAAGCGTCAGGGTCTTCTTGTCGCGAGTCAGGTGCGCGTGCGGCAACACGCCGGGCGCGCCGCCGGACAGTGTGTGCGCCAGCCGCAGGGCCAGGCCGCGACGTCGCGCCAGGTCGGCCACACCGTCAGGCAGCAACCGGCGCAGGCGGCGCTGCTCGATGCCGCCGGACTTCGCGGTGTAGCGGGCGAAGACCGCGAGCGCGAGTTGTATGCGCTCGACGTGGTCGAGGCCGACGAGCTGCGCGCGCAGCACCTCCTGCATCGCCTGCTCGGCGCGGTAGTCGGGATGGAACCGCCAGCCGACGTCGCTAAGCAGTGCCGTCGCCTGGCGCATCCGCGCCGCGGACGGGTCATCGTCGTCGTCCTCCAGCGGGGCCAGCCACTGCGCCAAGCTGTCGGCCAGGTCAGGCGAACGCGCCCGTCGGCCGCAGGCCTCGCGTGCCGCCGACAGCAGCGGATCGTCGTCACGCAGCTCTTCCGGCAGCAGGTCATGCACCAGGCCTTCCCGCAGGCCCCAGGCGGAGAAGAAGATGCGCTTCGGCCTGGCCAGGCGCAGCACCCGGAGCAAGGTGAGCGCCGCCAACGGCAGGGTTTCCAGACGCTCCTTCGGCACCCCCTCCAGGTCGCGCAACGACTGTTTCCCAAGGCCCGCGATCAGGTCGGCCTCGGCCTCCATGTCGGCGGCGCGGATAGCGTAGCCGTGCAGCACGCGCAACGGATAGCCAACGCGCTGCATATGGATACGGCCAAGCGCGCGCCAGGCACCGCCGACGATGTAGAGGTCGCGACCGTTGCCGTCGTCGAGCCATGGCACGCTTCCGAGCACGTCGTCGATGTGGCCGTGCGCCGCCAGCCGGCCGCCCTTGCGCACCGGCGCCAGTCGCAACGGACCGAGCGGCAGGGTGGCGGCCGGTCCCAGCGCGCCCTGGCGCAGCGATACCAGCTCCAGGCTGCCGCCGCCGAGGTCGCCCATCAGGCCGTCGGCGCCAGGGCAACCAGCGAGCACGCCATGCGCGGAGTAGCGCGCCTCCTCCTCGCCGGTCAGCACCGAGACCACGATCCCGGATGCGTCCTGCAGCCGGGTCACGAATTCGGCGCCATTGCCGGCCTCGCGCACCGCGGCAGTGGCGACGGCGACAGTACTGGCGACGCCCATGTCGCGAGCCAGCAAGGCGAAGCGCCGCACCGCCGCGGCGGCCCGGTCCATCGCCTCGTCGTCCATGGTGCCATCGACCGGCAGGTTGCGGCCCAGACCGCACAGGACTTTTTCGTTGAACAGCTGGATCGGCGCCCGCTTCAGGCCGTCGAAGACCACCAGCCGGACCGAGTTGGAGCCGATGTCGATGACGGCGACACGGGCGCCGGCGGGCGCTTCGGCCTCGGGCGACGTGGTGGCGGACACGCGGGCGACTGACAAGACGGAGATCCGGCTTTTCTGCTGCGTTACTCGGCGGCGGCCTCGGCGCGGCCCTTGATGGCGCTGCCGCGGCCCGAAAGGCTCGGGTTGGTCATGAAGTAGACATGCGCGCTGAATGGCTCGTCGCCGTCGTCGGGGACGCGCTCGTAGTGGCCGTCGGCACGCATCTGCCAGGTCTGGGCCTCGTCCTTCAGGTTGGCCATCATGATCTGGTCCAGCACCTGGGCGCGCACGGTCGGGTTCTCCAGCGGCACCAGCACCTCCACCCGGCGATCGAAATTGCGCGGCATCCAGTCGGCCGACGAGATATAGACCAGCGCGTCCGGCGACGGCAGGTCATGGCCGTTGCCGAAACAGACGATGCGGCTGTGTTCCAGGAAGCGACCGATGATCGAGCGCACACGGATATTGTCCGACAGGCCCTTCACCCCGGCTCGCAGGCAGCAGATGCCGCGGATCACCAGGTCGATCTGCACGCCGGCCGCCGAGGCGCGGTACAGCGCGTCGATCACTTGCGTGTCGACCAGCGAGTTCAGCTTGGCCCAGATCGCGCCCGGCCGGCCGGCCTCGACGTGGGCGATCTCCGCGTCGATGAGCGCCAGCAGCTTGGCCCGCATCGCGCGCGGCGAGACCACCAGCTTGGCGTAGCTGTCCTGGCGCGCGTAGCCGGTCAGCGAGTTGAACAGCGCCATCGCGTCGCGACCCATCGCCGGATCGTCGGTGAAGAAGCTGAGGTCGGTGTAGATCTTGGCGTTGACCGGGTGGTAGTTGCCGGTGCCGAAATGCACGTAGGTGCGCAGGCCCCCGGTCTCGCGACGCACCACCAGCGAGACCTTGGCGTGGGTCTTCAGGTCGACGAAGCCGTAGACCACATGCACGCCGGCGCGCTCCAGCTCGCGGGCCCAGCGGATGTTGGCTTCCTCGTCGAAGCGCGCCTTCAGCTCGACCATGGCGGTGACCGACTTGCCGGCCTCGGCCGCGTTGACCAGCGCGCGCACGATCGGCGAGTCGTTGTTGGTGCGATAGAGCGTCTGCTTGATCGCCACGACGTGCGGGTCGGCCGCCGCCTGGGCGATGAACTGCACCACCACGTCGAAGCTCTCGTAGGGGTGGTGGATGATGAAGTCTTTCTGCCGGATCGCCGCGAAGCAATCGCCGCCGAAATCCCGCACGCGCTCGGGAAAGCGCGGCGTGTAGGGCGAGAACTTCAGGTCCGGACGCTCGTCGACGATGAGCTGGTTGGCGTCGGCCAGCCCCATGATGCCGTCAACCACCAGGATGTCGCGGACCGGAACGTCGAGCCGGTCGGCGACGAAGCGGCGCAATGGCTCTGGCATCTGGGCGTCGACCCACAGGCTGATCACGTCGCCGCGGCGGCGGCGCTTGAGCGCTGACTGGTACAGGCGGACCAGGTCTTCCGCCTCTTCCTCGATCTCGATGTCGCTGTCGCGGATCACCCGGAAGGTGCCGCGGCTGACCACCTCATAGCCCGGGAACAGGCGTGCCAGGAACAGCTCGATGACGTTCTCCAGCAGCACGAAGCGCAACTCGCTGCCGGGCAGCCGGATGAAGCGGTCGAGCAGCGGCGGCAACGGCACCAGCGCGCGCATCAGTTCGTCGTCGCTGGTACTGCGAAGCTGGAGCACCAGCGCCACGCCCTTGTTCTGGATGAACGGAAACGGATGCGCCGGGTCGATCGCCAGCGGCGTCAGCACCGGAAAGATCTCGTCCTGGAAATGCTGCTGCAGCCAGTCGGTGTCCTCCCGGCTGAGGTCGCGCGGCTGGGTCACGACGATGCCGGTGGCGGACAGATCGACCAGCAGTTGCTGCCAGCAGCGGCCGATGCCGGCGACCAGTTCGCCGGCGACCTCGGCGATCGCCGCCATCTGCTGGCTCACGGTCAGGCCATCGTCGGCGAGCTGCGTCACCCCGGCCAGAACCTGACCGTGCAGGCCGGCGTAGCGGACCATGAAGAACTCATCGAGATTGTCGGCGGTGATCGACAGGAAGCGCAGCCGCTCGAGCAGCGGATGGGCCTCGTTGAACGCCTCGTTCAACACCCGCAAGTTGAACGACAGCCACGACAGCTCGCGGTTGATGTATCGCGTGTCAGTGCCGTACTCGCTGATCGAGCGCGAGAAGCGGATCGAGTCGATCTCGTCGTTCACGTCGGGGGTTTGCGCGAGCACCATCGTCTGCTGTCCTAACTGTCCCGGGGGACCCGCGTCCAGACCTGGCTCTCGCCGAGCAACGGGATGCCGACATAGCCGCGTACCACGAGACTGCCGTCCTCCATCAAGGTCATGACGCAGCTGTACACCTCGCCATCCTCGGGATTGTAGATCTTGCCGTCTTCCCAGACGTTCGGTTCCTGGCCGGCGATAAACCCGCTGAGCAGCGGCAGGCCGATGATCGGGCGGCCGCGCAGGGCCTCGTCGGGATTGTTCCTGTCGGTCTTCGGCTGGCCGGCGTCGTCGTTCGGCTCCCGCAGCCAGACGATGGTGCCGCACAGCATTTCCGGCGCGTCGGCGCAGGTTACGATTTCAACGTGGCTCTTTTCTTCCTCGGTGGCCCAGCGGCCAAGAATGTCGGCCGCCAGCGCCGGCCCGGCGACCAATGCCGCCGCGCCCGCGAACAGCACGGCAATCAGGCTAGAACGTCCCACGGTAGGCTCCGCCGTCCATCAGAATCTGCTGACCGGTCATATAGCCGGCATGTACCGAACAGTAAAACGCGCAGACCTTACCGAACTCCTCCGAATTGCCGAACCGGCCGGCGGGGTTCATCGCCGCGAAATCGTCGGCGAACTGGTCCGCCGGGACGTTCGCCTCGCGGGCGTTGAAGGCGATGCCGGCGCGCAGCCGGTCGGTGTCGAACGGCCCGGGCAGCAGGTTGTTGATCGTCACGTTGAACTTGACGGTCTTGCGTGACAATCCGGCGACAAAGCCGGTCAGGCCGCCGCGGGCGCCATTGGAGAGGCAGAGCTCGTCGATCGGCTGCTTCACCGACTGCGAGGTGATGTTGATGATGCGGCCGAAACGGCGCTCGATCATGCCGTCCACGGTGGCTTTGATCAGCTCGATCGGGGTGACCATGTTGTCGTTCACCGCCTTCTGCCAGTGTTCCGGCGTGAACTCGCGAAAATCGCCGCGCGGCGGACCGCCGGCATTGGTCACCAGGATGTCGGGATCGGGACAGGCGGCCAGGGTCTGGGCGCGGCCCTCGTCGGTGGTGACGTCGCAGGCCACCGGCTTCACTTCCACGTCATACTGCTTGCGCAGTTCGTCGGCAGTGGCTTCCAGGACGTCGGCGCTGCGTGCGTTCAGCATCAGGTTCACGCCCTCGTTCGCCAGCGCCTCGGCGCAGCCGCGGCCCAATCCCTTGCTCGCGGCGCAGACGATGGCCCACTTGCCGGCAATGCCCAGATCCATGTGCGTCTCCCTCGTTTCGTCTCAGCTTGTTTCGTTGTCCAGGTCGGCGAGCACGCGGCGCGCCAGCGGCACCGTAACCGGCGCCCGCGCCCGCAAGGCCGCCGCGTCGAGCCGATCGACCAACCGGCGCGCGGTCGCGAAGGAGCGATCGATGCGCGGCAACAGGTACGATATCACGTCGTCCGATACCTTGAGCTGGCGATCGGCGAACAGCTTGGCCAGCAGCGCTGCCAGCAGGTCGTCGTCCGGCGCCCCGATCGCAACCGCCGGCGCCGCGACCAGCCGCGACCGCAGGTCCGGCAGGTCGATGGTCCAGCGCGACGGTGCCGTCCGGGCGGTCAACAGCAGGTGGCCCCCGGTCTCCGCCAGCCGGTTGTAGAGATGGAACAGCGGCGCCGGCTCGGCCGATGCCAGGTAGTCGTCGGCCGCCTCCAGCAGCAGCGCCGGCGGCAGGTCGGACGCCTCGACCAGCGCCGCCACGTCGCCAACCGGCACGGCATCGGCACGAAGCTGCCAGACCGTGGCCAGGTGGCTCTTGCCGCAGGCCGGCGGGCCGTGGATGGTCAACGCTGGCGCCGGCCAGTCCGGCCAGCGGTCGACCCACGCCACGGCGGCACGGTTGGCCTCGCCGATGACGAAATCGTCGCGGCCCAGCGCCGCCCGGGTCGGTAGCGGCAGAGTCAGCTGCGAACTGGCCCGGTTCATGGGTCGGCGGGCGGTTCGGATGTCGGCGGCGGTTTCATGTCGTAGAGCCGGCTACCGAGATACTGCTCCAGGAAGAACCGCACCAGCACGCCCGCGGCGGCGGCCACCGGCACCGCCAGCAAGACGCCGACAAAGCCGGCCAGCACGCCGCCGGCCAGCAGCGCGAACATCACCCACACCGGATGCAGCCCGATACGGTCGCCGAGCAGCCGCGGCGTCAGCACGTTGCCTTCCATGAACTGGCCGACGACGAAGATCGCCAGCACGATGCCGATCGGCACCAGGTCGGGCCAGAACTGCGTGAACGCGGTGACCATCGACAGCAGTAGGCCGATGGCCGAGCCGACGAAGGGTATGAACGAGAGGATGCCGCTCACCAGGCCGATCACCAGGCCGAACTCCAACCCGGCGATCGACAGCGAGATCGCGTAGAAGGCGCCCAGCACCAGACAGACGCTGCCCTGCCCGCGCACGAAACCGGCCATGCGCTGGTCGATCTCGCCGGCCAGGCGGCGCACCGTCGGCGCGTGCTGGCGCGGCAGCCAGCCATCGATAGCGGCGACGATGCGGTCGAAATCGCGCAGCAGGTAGAACGCCACCACCGGCGTGATCACCAGCAGGGACAGCAGGTTGACCAGGGCCAGGCCGCCCTGCCAGAGGCCGCCGAGCAGGTTGCCGATCATCGCCACACCGTCCTTGGCGAAGTTGCGGATCGCCTGCTTCAGGTCCTCGCCGACGTCGACGTTGAAGCGCTCGGAAAACTGGATAAGTGTCTGACTCAGCGCCTCGCGCGAGTCGGCGACGTAGCCGGTCAGGTGTTCGACCAGCCCGAAGACTTGGCTCTGCAGCAGCGGCAGCAGCAACAGCAACACGATGGCGAAGCTGAGAAAGAACGACGCCAGCACCACGATGGTGGCGAGCCAGCGCGGGAATTTCAGCTTCTCCAGCCGGTCGGCCAGCGGGTCGAGCAGGTAGGCGACGCCGATTCCGGCGATAAACGGCGCCAGTACCGCGCGCAGCAGGTAAATCAGCACGCCGGCGACCACCAGGCCGATCAGCCAGTAGGTGAGTTGCTGCCGCGCGGTCATCGTGCCTCCTCGGCGTGGCTCATCCGATGCATCCATAGCATGGCGTAGCCGATCCCGGATGCCACCGTCGAGGCAGCGACCGCCCAGATCAGCCAGACAACCACATCGGCCAGCAACTCGACCTGCAAGGCAATCGCCGCCAGGACGGCCGCGGCGAGCACGATCTGCAGCCCGGTGTTGAGCTTCGACAGCATCGACGGCCGCGCCTCGATGCGCACGGCGAAGAGTTGCGCCACCAGGATCCCGCCGACGATCAGCACGTCGCGGCTCAGCACCAGGATCGCCAGCCAGCTCGCCAGCCGGTCGACCGCCGCCAGGGTGACATAGACGGCAACCAGCAGCGCCTTGTCGGCGAGCGGGTCGAGATAGGTGCCGAGCGTGGTCTGGCGGCCGAACCGCCGGGCAATGGCGCCATCGACCGCGTCCGACAGGCCGGCGACGGCGAACAGCGCGAAAGCGGCCAGCCAGTGGCTTTCAATGATCAGCCAGACGATCGCCGGCACCGACAGCAGGCGCGCCAGGCTGATAAGATTGGGCAGGTTCACTCCGCCGCCGGCTTGGCGGGCGGTTCGAGCGCGGGCTTGGCCGCGTCGCTGGGCAGCACCGCGTCCGCCGGCGTCGGCACGTCCTGGGCGGCGATGCCCGGCAGCCGGCCACGCTGACCCAGCAGCCAGAAGCCATCCTGTTCGCGCAGTTCCAGGTCGTCCTGCGCCAGCGCCACCTGCAACTGCGATGGCAGACCCTCGTAGTCGAGCGCCAGTTGCGCATCGCTCTTGCGGATCGACAGAATTTCGACCCGGCGCACCATCGCATTGCGCAACAGCCGCTGACGGATGGTCAGCCAGTCCTGGAAGTCGACCAGCGGCACCTGGACCGACAGCCGCTGTTCGACGCCGCGCGCCGACGCCGTCTCCTGCTTCCAGTCTTCCTCCAGTCCGGCGACCAGCGCGGTGACCGCGCGCGCCATCAGCGCCTCGACGGTCTCGCCCGGTTCGGCCTCGAACTTGTCGACCATGACCCGCGCGCCGACCCCGCCATAGCGCCGCAGGCTGATATCCAGGGTCGGACGGTCAGCGGCAAAGTCGCGGCCCAGCCGGGCCAAAACTACCAACACACCGTCGACCTCGTAACGCGTCGCCATCTGGCCGATACGGCGCTCGTCGCCGAAGGCGGCATCGTTCGGGCCGATGGTGGCGACATCGGCGAGGTCACCCAACGGCAGCATCAGCGGCATCAGGCTCTCGGCCGCCGCCGGCTCCGCCAGCCAGGCTTCGCGCCAGGGGTTGGCGTCGTCGAACAGCAGCCGTTCGCCGCCCTCCTCCAGCACCGGCAGGATCAGCGCCGGTTTCGCCCGGGTCTCGGCGAAGCGGACGTCGTTGGCGCGCAGCAGCGCGCGCACCCGGTCCTTGCGGAAGCTGACGATCAATTCGGCGATGTAGCGCGTCGCCGAACTCTTCTCGCTGGCCACCTGGATGGCCTCGACCAGACGCAGCATCTCGTTGTTCGGCAACCGTGGCAGACGCTCCACGTCGGCGGCCACGACCAGGCGGCGCAGCAACCGATCCAGCGCGCGGCGCTGGCCGACCAGCAGCGCGCGGTCACGCGCCTGCGTCACCGAGTTGGCGCTCTCGTCGACCTCGACACCGCGCACGGTGAACGGATCGCCCCGGCCCTGCGCCAGCGCCTCAGGCGCCATCGTGAGCAGCAGTAAAAGCAGGAAGACAGGCGCGGCAATATGACATTGCCGCCGCAGCCGCGCGCGCATTGCAATGGCCCCTGGATCGAGTATCGTCGTGCCGCTTTGGCTCACTCGGGCAATCATTACACGTATCGACAGGCGGGTGTCGACATTGCCGCCGGCAATGCTTTCGTGCGGGCCATTTCCGGGCTGGCGAAGGCGACCCATGGGCCGGGCGTGGTCGGCGGCATCGGCGGCTTCGCCGGGATCTTCGATCCCAAGGCGGCCGGCTTCGACGACCCGCTGCTGCTCGCCGCCACCGACGGGGTCGGGACCAAGTTGAAGCTCGCCATCGAGGCCGGCTGGCATGACGGCGTGGGCCAGGACCTGGTCGCGATGTGCGTCAACGACCTCGTCGTCGCCGGCGCCAAGCCGTTGTTTTTCCTGGATTACTACGCCACCGGCAAGCTGGACCAGGAGATCGGCGTGGCCATCGTCGGCGGCATCGCGCGGGCCTGCGGCGAGATCGGCTGCGCCCTGCTCGGCGGCGAGACGGCGGAGATGCCGGGGCTCTACGAGGGCGACGACTACGACCTGGCCGGCTTCGCCGTCGGCGCGGTGGAGCGCGGCGGCCTGCTGACCGGCGAGACCATCGCCACCGGCGACGTGGTGCTCGGGCTGGCGTCAAGCGGCGTCCATTCCAACGGATTCTCGCTAGTGCGCCGGCTGGTCGCCGACCGCGGCCTGCGGTTGGACGAGCCCGCCCCGTTCGATACATCGTTGAACCTGGGCGAGGCGCTGCTGCGGCCTACAGCGCTTTACGTCAACGCCTGCCTCGCCGCCGTCGCTACCGGCAAAGTCAAGGGCCTGGCCCACATCACCGGCGGCGGCCTGCTGGAGAACATTCCGCGCGTGGTACCGGACGGCCTGGACGTGGAAATCGACGGCACCGCCTGGGACAAGCCGGCGGTGTTCGACTGGCTGGCGCGGATCGGCCCGGTCGCGCCGGCGGAGATGGCGCGCACCTTCAACTGCGGCATCGGCATGGCGGTGGTGGTGGCCGCCGAAGACGCCGGAATCGTGACCGAGGCGCTGGGCGAGCCGGCGCCGGCGATCGGGCGGATCGTGGCCGGCGACGGGCCATCGGCGGTGCATCTGAAGGACTTCGCGTTCGCATGAAGCGACGGGTGGCGGTGCTGATCTCAGGGCGCGGCTCGAACATGGCCTCGCTGCTGCAAGCCGCAAAGGCGGCGGACTATCCGGCCGAGGTCGTGCTGGTGCTGTCCAACATCGCCGACGCGCCGGGGCTCGCAAAGGCGCGCGAGGCCGGTGTCGAAACCGCCGTGATCAGCCACCGTGCCTATGCCGACCGGGAAAGCTTCGAGGCCGCACTGCACGAACGGCTGTCCGAATCCAAGGTGGAACTGATCTGCCTGGCCGGCTTCATGCGGCTGCTGACCGCCGGGTTCGTCGACCGCTGGCGCGATCGCATTCTCAACATCCACCCCTCGCTGCTGCCGGCCTTCAAGGGGCTGCACGTGCACGAGCGGGCGCTGGAGGCCGGCGTGCGCATCACCGGCTGCACCGTGCACATCGTGCGCGCGGACATGGACGCCGGCCCGATTGTCGGCCAGGCGGCCGTGCCGGTCGCCGGCGACGACACGCCGGCGACGCTGGCCGCGCGCATCCTGACCGCCGAGCACAAGCTCTACCCGGCCGCCCTGGCGGCGCTGGCCAGCGGAATGGTGCGCGTCGTCGGCGAGGTGGTGCACGGCGACGCGCCGGCCG
>JAVKFY010000080.1:0-3004 GCA_040223615.1 Alphaproteobacteria bacterium | reverse complement strand
CCTAGAAGTCGGTGCTGGTCAGGACGTAGGTGTTCTTGTGGGTGCGTGCGTATGCCTTGCGGGCGGCGGCGTGGATGCGCTCGCGGTCGGCGTCGAACGCCAGCAGCACCGTTGCTTCATCACCGACATCACCGGTCGAGTCCCGCGCCTGGCTGAAGACGTCGGCCTCGACGAAGAACGCGATCTCCATGGCGCTGTCGTGGCCCCAGAACCGGACCACGTCGCGCCGCGCGTCATAGCTGCGGCTGGCGTTGGGAAAGCTCAGCGCCATGTCGTCACGCCGCGGCGGGCTGCATCACGGCCGCCATCGTTCAGTATCCGTTGCGCCACGAGTTCGATCGCTTGCATTGCGGGCAGATGCGCTCGCCCGACCATTCGCTGCGGAACGCCGTCTTGCAGCGCAGGCAGACGCGGTCCTTCGGGACGTCCCAGGCCAATGGGTCCTCTGGCTTCTTCAGTGCTCGCGCAGTGCTCATGATGGCTCGTCCTCAAGCGTGCAAAGTCGGGCGAGATCGGCCGTGGTGTTGGCGATCAGTTGCTGGCGTCGCGGGTCCTGGGCCTCCGACGTCGCGGCGAACAAGCCGATCAGGTACTGCGCCTTGGCCGCCGCCTCCGGCCAGGTCTCCGACGGCGCCGCGGCGAGGAAGTGCTCCAGTTCCTCCTGGCGTTGGCGCAGGGCGGCCTGGTCGGCCTGGAAGTCGAGCAACGCCTGGCGGCGGATCGTCGTCGCCTTCTGGGCGTTCATCCCGCGGTGCGTGTCGAGGTCGACGGGCTCGTCGGTCGTCACCGGCCCATCACCCTTTCTTCTTCTGGGCGTTGGCGCTGGTCGAGAGCAGGCCCTTCAGGGCGACCGGCGCCGGGACCGGCTGCTTGTTCTGTTTCGGCTTGCGGACTTCGCGATTGCTGCGTTTCTGGCCCTTGGCCATGGCATCCTCCTGAAGCCCCATGCCGCATGACCGGCCGCGCACCTTACGGTTCGGCCGTCTCGCGTCGCGGAAGCTGTGAACTGTGCGCGGAAGATCGTCATCGTGACGATGGGCGGCAAGACGACGCGGTACGCTTGAAGACCGTCGAGCCGATTTTCCTATAAATGGGTATCCGACGGCGGTTTCTCAAGATGTGGCGTGCGCGGTCACTGCCGCCTGCGTGGTCGGCGGGAGATGCCGGCGTGCACTTGAACTGGTGCCTGCCGATCACCACATCCACCTCTGGAGACTCTCGTTAATACGCGATCGCCCGGCATCGATCCGGGCGATATCTTTCCGAGACGAAGTTTCTCACCACCGTAAGCTCCAGATGCGTATGGGGACCGGCGACAAGCCCGACCCCATTGGTTCGACCCGAACCGGTCGATGTCGGCGCATGAGGAGATCAATCTGACCGTTTCTAGTTTCGCGGCGCTCGGCCTGTCCGAGACCCTGCAACGTGCCCTTGCCAAGACAGGGTACGACACCCCCACCCCGATCCAGTCCGGGGCCATTCCACCATTGCTCGACGGCCGCGACCTGCTGGGCGTCGCCCAGACCGGTACCGGCAAGACGGCGGCCTTCGTGCTGCCATTGCTGCAACGCCTCGATGGCGACCGGCGCCATCCGATCGCGCGCTCGACCCGCGCGCTGATCCTGACCCCGACCCGCGAACTGGCGACCCAGATCGCCGCCAGTGTCGACCGCTACGGCCGCAACGGTCGGCTGCGCGCGGCGGTGATCATCGGCGGCGTCAACATGCGGGCGCAGATCGCGGCGCTGGAACGCGGCGTCGACATCCTGATCGCCACGCCGGGCCGGCTGATCGACCTGGTCGAGCGCCGCAAGGTGCAGCTGGCGCGCGCCGACTATCTCGTCATCGACGAGGCCGACCGCATGCTCGACATCGGCTTCATCCGCGACATCCGCGCCATCGCCAGGCTGCTGCCGGCGACCCGGCAGACGATGCTGTTCTCGGCCACCATGCCGGGCGAGATCGTCAAGCTCGGCAAGGAGATCCTGACCGATCCGGTGCGCGTCGAGATCGCCGCGAAGACGGTCGCCGTCGACCGCATCGACCAGCAGCTCCGCTTCGCCGACAGCGGTGCGAAGCGCCAGTTGCTCGACGACCTGCTGACCGACGCCGATCTCTCGCGCGTGATCGTCTTCACCCGCACAAAGCGCGGCGCCGACCGGGTGGCCACGCAACTGGCGCGGACCGGCGTCAAGGCGACCGCGATGCACGGCGACAAGTCGCAGGCCGCGCGCGACAAGGCGCTCGACAGTTTCCGCGCCGGACGATCGCGCGTGCTGGTCGCGACCGACGTCGCCGCCCGCGGCATCGACGTCGACGGCGTCTCGCACGTGATCAACTACGAGCTGCCGACCGATCCGGAGAGCTATGTCCACCGCATCGGCCGCACCGCCCGGGCCGGCGCCGACGGAGTCGCGATCTCGTTCTGCGCACCCGGCGAGCACGAGCAGCTACGCGGCATCGAGCGGCTGCTGAAGCGCCGGCTGACGGTGGTCGGCGCGGCGCCGGACACGCGGGCTGACGAGGGTCATGGCGATCGCAGGCCCGCCGGTCGGCCGCGACAGCGTCGGCGCCGGCGCGCCGCCTAGATCGCCGCCACGTACCATCCATCGGTCGCCAATCCGGCCACCGACAAGAGGAGCCCAGCGAATGGATAGCCACAGATTCGGAGTCGGCGAGACGGTGCGGTTTCTTCAGGTCACCCGGATCGGCACCCCGAAGTCGCCGCACGGACCGTTCCGCGTCATCGGCCTGCTGCCGGCGTACCAGGGCAGCCGGCAGTACCGCCTGGAGTCGAGCAGCGACGGCCACCAGCGCGTCGCCGTCGAGTTCGAACTGGCGGAGCAGTGATCCTGCGCCGTAGCAGGCCACGGCCGCCGGCGCCTTGCGTCGGCGGCGTGCCCCATCAGGTGGAGAGGACGCGCGAATGAAGTTTCTGCAGGCACGGCGCTACAGGCTGCTGCACTTCGTGCTGCTGGTGGCGCTCGTCGCGGTCGCGCTGAGC
>JAVKFY010000079.1:0-98748 GCA_040223615.1 Alphaproteobacteria bacterium | reverse complement strand
CCGGCGGCGGGCGCGGCGCCCTCCTCCGGCACGCTCAAGCGGCGCGCGGCCTCTTCTTCGGCCTTGCGGCGGGCCTCGTCCTCGGTGCGGCGGCGGGCCTCTTCCTCGCGACGGCGGCGATCGGCCTCCTCGCGCTCGCGGGCCTGGCGCTCCTCATCGACGATACGCTGGCGCGCGTCTTCCTCGGCCTGCCGGCGGGCCGCCTGATCGGCCTGGCGGGCGCCAAGCAACGCCTTGGCACGGTTCTGTTTTTCAGCTTCGGACAGGGTCGGCAGCACGAGGCCGCGACGACCGCCGCCGCCACTGGCGCGACCTTCGCGACGGGGCGCACGCGGCGATGCCGGTTCGGCCCGCGCCGTTGCGGTCTTCGCAGGCGCGGTCTTTGCCGCTGCGCGTTTTGGCGGTTTCGGCTCGGCCGGGGCGGCGGGCGCCGCCTGGGCGCCCGGCTCGGGCGCCGGCGATGGCTCAGGCGCCGGCGTGGGCTCGGGCGCCGCCTCGGCCTCAGTCACCGGCGCGGCCGGCTCGGGCGCCGGCGTTGGAGTCGGTTCCGGGGTCGGCTCGGGCGCCGGCGACGGCGCCGCGGCCTGAGCCGGGGCGGCGGGCTTCTGCGCCTCGACCTTCGGTGCCGGTTTCGCGGCGGGTGGGGCGGCCGGCTCCGGGGTCTCGGTACGGCCGATGGTGCGCTTCTTGCGCACCTCGACCTGCACGGTCTTGGTGCGACCATGCGAGAAGCTTTGCTTCACCTGACCGGATTCAGCGGCCTTCTTCAACTCGAGCTTGCGTGGCTCGGTGGTCAGGCTCAACGTCCCCTTGCTGCTCTTCTTCGGCTCGCTCACGTCCTACCTTTCATCCCTGCTTCCGTCCCGCGGGCGGCTTTCGACGCCCTTTTCGACGTCCAGCGCAGCACGGAAACCCGACAGCCGCGCCGTTTCCCGAAGGAATTTCCGCGCCAACCCGCCGGGGTCAAGCGCTGCGTGTACCACATTTTCGCGACCGATGGCCAAGCTCAATTCCGACCGCGTCAGCAGCTCGACCTGGATCACGTCCGGCGCCAGGCGCCGCAATTTGCGCCGTCCGTCGGCGCTGGCGTCGGCCGCGGCGATCAGCGCGGCGGCCGGTCCGCGACGCAGCCGGGCCTGCACTTTCTCAAAGCCGACGGTGAGCTGGCCGGCGCGCCGCGACAGGCCCAGCAGGTCCAGACAACGCCGCGCCAGCACCCGTTCGATGCGTTCGGCCAGATCGTCGGCGATGGCCACCGGCTGGCGCGCGGCGCGCTGAAACGCCTTGCGCGACAGCGCACTCGCCAATGCCTCGGTCGATGGCGTCAACCACAGACCACGACCCGGCAGCTCGTTGCCCGGATCCACCGTCAGTGTGCCGTCCGGGGCGACCACGAACCGCAACAGCTCGTCGCGCGCCCGACTCGCGCCGGTCGCCAGACAGCGCCGCTCGGTGGCGGCTATGCCGTCAGGGGCATCATGGTTCCGCTGCGGGGCTGGCATCGGCCGCCTCGTCCGCCGGGGCCGCTTCCGGCGCCGGCTCGTCATCGAACCAGTGCGCGCGGGCGGCCATGATGATCTCGTTGGCCTCGTCGACCGAGAGGTCGAAGTCGGCCAGAGGCCCATCGGCCTCGAGCAGCTCGTCGCCGGCGAAATCGCCGAGATCGTCCAGGGTCTTCACCCCGGCCTCGCCCAGCGCGACCACCATCGCCGGGCTCAGCCCCGCGAGCTCGGCCACGCCATCCTCGACGCCAAGCTCGCGCCGGCGCGCGTCGTCGGCGGCGTCGCGCTCGGCCAAGTACTCTCGGGCGCGATCCTGCAGCGCCTCGGCCAGGTCGACGTCGAAGCCCTCCAGCTCGGCGACCTCCTCGACCGGCACCAGCGCGATCTCGTCGACCGACACGAAACCCTCGGTCGCCAGCAGTTGCGCCATCATCTCGTCAATGGTCAGCGCGTCGACGAACATCTGCGTGCGCTGACGCATCTCCTCCTGGCGGCGCTCCGATTCCTCGGTCTCGGTCATGATGTCGATGTCCCAGCCGGTGAGCTGGGAGGCCAGGCGGACATTCTGACCGCGCCGGCCGATCGCCAGGCTGAGTTGGTCGTCGGGCACCACGACCTCGAACTTGTGGGCGTCCTCGTCCATCACCACCTTGGTCACCTCGGCCGGCGCCAGGCCGTTGACCAGGAAGGTGGCGAAGTCGGGCGACCACTGGATGATGTCGATCTTCTCGCCCTGCAGCTCGTTGACCACGGCCTGCACGCGGCTGCCGCGCATGCCGACACAGGCACCGACCGGATCGATCGAGTGGTCGTTCGACAGCACCGCGATCTTGGCGCGGCTGCCGGGGTCGCGCGCCACCGCCTTGATCTCGATGATGGAGTCGTAGATTTCCGGCACTTCCTGGGCGAACAGGCGGGCCATGAACTGCGGGTGCGTGCGCGACAGGAAGATCTGCGGGCCGCGCTGCTCCTCGCGCACGTCGAGGATGTAGGCGCGGATGCGGTCGCCCTGACGGAAGTTCTCGCGCGGCAGCATCTCGTCGCGCCGCACCACCGCCTCGGCACGACCCAGGTCGACCATGACGTTGCCATACTCGACCCGCTTGACGATGCCGTTGACGATCTCGCCGACGCGGTCCTTGTACTCGTTGAACTGGCGCAGGCGTTCCGCGTCGCGCACCTTCTGCACGATCACCTGCTTGGCCGACTGGGTGGCGATGCGGCCGAAGTCCATCGGCGGCAGCGCCTCCGACAGCAGGTCGCCGACCTGGGCGTCGGGGTTGCGGCCCTTGGCCTCCGGCACCGACAGCTGGGTGGCGTCGTTCTCGACCTCGTCGACGACTTCAAGCAGGCGGAACAGCTTGATGTCGCCGGAGCGGCGGTCGATCTCGGCGCGGATGTCGTTCTCCATGCCGTAGCGCGAGCGCGCCGCCTTCTGGATCGCCTCTTCCATCGCCTCGATGACGATTTCCGGGTCGATCAGTTTCTCGCGCGCCACCGCGTCCGCGATCTGCAGCAGTTCCAGGCGATTGGCGCCGACCACCGTCTCGGTTTGGGCCATGGTTTCCTCTCAGTCCTCTTACGCCTGCTTGGCGCGCCGCAGGCTGGCCTGGATCAAGTCGTCGGTCAGGACCAGCTTGGCCTTCTCGATGTCGTCGAACGGCACCTGCAACAATTTCTCGCCGTTGCCCTCGGGCACCGACAGGTTGACGTAGCGGCCATCGATACCGGCCAGCCGGCCGCGGAAGCGGCGTCGACCGGCCACCAGGCGCGCGGTCTCCAGCTTGGCCTCGTAGCCGGCGAAACGGGTGTAGTCGGCCAGCCGCACCAGCGGCCGGTCGATGCCGGGCGAACTCACCTCAAGCGTGTAGGCCTCGGCGAGCGGGTCCTCCACGTCGAACAGCGCGGAGACCATGTGGCTGACCTCGGCGCAGTCGTCGACGCTCATGCCGGAGCCGTCGGTGCGCTCGGCCATCACCTGCAAGGTCGGCTTGCCGCCGGTGGCGAGCATACGGATCTGCACCAGGTCGTAGCCCATCGCCGCGATGGACTCACCGACCAGGGTCTCCATATCCGCCAGTTTGCGCGTTTCGTTCACGCTGGCCCGGCACTCCTCTTGGCGCGCTCAGTGAATGTCAAAGAAAAAGGCGGGCCGCGACCCACCTGCTCACCGATTGCGCGACCGTCACAATCGGCCGGCAATATGGTGCATTGACGCGGTCTATTCAAGCTTTTGATCGGCGTCGTCTCGCCGGCGGCGGACAAAGTCCAGATAGGTGCAGGATCGGCCGGCGGCAAGCGCCTTCTGCTCGTAGCGGGTCTCGACCCAATCGTCCGGCCTGACGCGCCAGTCGTCCGGGCGCCGGGCGGTCCAGCGCAGGTCCGGACAAGCCGGCATGCGCGCAAGCGTCCAGCGAACGTAGCCGATATCGTCGCTGACGTAGCGGAAGCGCCCGCCGTCCTTCAATACCCGGGCGATCTCGGCCAGATTCTCTGGCGTGACGAAACGGCGCTTGTGATGTCGGGTCTTCGGCCAGGGGTCGGGGAACAGCAGGAAAACACGATCGATCGAAGCATCCGGCAGCTTGTCGAGCATCAACCGGGCGTCGTCCATCAGCACGCGCAGGCGGTCAAGCGCGTCTTCCGGCACCTCGGCCAGCAGCTTGGCGACGCCGGTCTCGAACGGTTCGCAGCCGATGAAGCGGATGCCGGGATGGGCCACGATGCACGCCGCCAGGTGCTCGCCACCGCCGAAGCCGATCTCCAGCCAGGTCTCGGCGGCCTCGGCGAAGCCGGCGAGCGGAGATTCCGGGTCGAGGGCGACCCGCGGCAGGCGCTCCTCGAACACCGCCTGCCGGGCCGCGCGCAGGGGCTTGCCGCGGCGCCGGCCGTGCAGGTCGCGGCGGGGTTGCCGGGTCAGCGCGACAGGCTCAGCGCACCTTGGCGCGCAGTTCGTCCACCAGGTCGGTGCGCTCCCACGAGAACCCGCCGTCGGCGGTCGGCTGGCGGCCGAAGTGGCCATAGGCCGAGGTCGGGGCGTAGATCGGCCGGTTCAGCTTCAGGTGGGTGCGGATGCCGCGCGGGCTCAGGTCCATGACCTTGGGCAGCGCGGCCTCAAGCGCCGCCACGTCGCACTTCTCGGTGTCCTGGGTGTCGACATAGACCGCCAGCGGCTTGGCCACGCCGATGGCATAGGCAACCTGGATCACGCAGCGGTCGGCCAGCCCCGCGGCGACGACGTTCTTGGCCAGGTAGCGGGTGGCGTAGGCGGCAGAGCGGTCGACCTTGGTCGGGTCCTTGCCGGAGAACGCACCGCCGCCGTGCGGCGCGGCGCCGCCATAGGTGTCGACGATGATCTTGCGCCCGGTGAGGCCGGCGTCGCCGTCCGGGCCGCCGATCACGAAGCGGCCGGTCGGGTTGACGTAGAATTCATCCTCCGGGCACATCCAGCCGTCGGGCAACACCTCGTGCACATAGGGACGCACCTTCTCGCGGACCTCCTCGGTGGAGATGTCCTCGGCGTGCTGGGTCGAGACCACCACGGAGGTCGCGCGCACCGGCTTGCCGTTCTCATAGGCCAGCGTCACCTGGCTCTTGCTGTCGGGACCGAACCACGGCGCCTTGCCGCCGCGCCGGTCCTCCGCCATGCGACGCAGAATTGCGTGGGAGAAATAGATCGGCGCCGGCATCAGCACGTCGGGGGTCTCGTTGCAGGCATAGCCGAACATGATGCCCTGGTCGCCGGCGCCGAGGTCCTTGTTGCCGGCGGCGTCGACGCCCTGTGCGATGTCGACGGACTGCCCGTGCAGGTAGATCTGCACCTCGCAGTCCTTCCAGTGGAAGCCGTCCTGCTCGTAGCCGATTTCCTTCACGCAGTCGCGCACCGCCTGTTCGATCACCTCGTGGCCGACATCGCCGCGGGTCTCGCCGGCCAGCACCACGCGGTTGGTGGTGGTCAGCGTCTCGCAGGCGACGCGCGCGTTCTCCGCATCGGCGGCCAGGAACAGGTCAACCACGGCATCGGAGATGCGGTCGCAGACCTTGTCGGGGTGGCCTTCGGAGACCGACTCGCTGGTGAACAGGAAATCGCCTCGGCGCATATGGTCCTCCAGGCTGCCAGGGTACGCAGGACCTGGCGAATGCGAACTGTTGTGATGATTGCTCTCAGACGGCCGTATCGTTTACCGCCCGCGCGCCGGCCCGGTCAAGGACGGCTTGTCCCACCGCCGAAGTGGGCAAGTGGGCGGAAATGCGGGCCGCGCGCCCGTCGAATTACCGATCGTTCGCCTCAGTTCGCAAACGGATCGAGGACCGGGACGTCGAAGAGCGCGAAGTCGCGTGTGTTGCGGGTCACGACCGTGAGTTGGTGCGCAAGTGCGGTGGCGGCGATCATCGCATCTTCGATCAGCGTGTCGGACCGGCGATGCATGAGCTTGGCCCAAATACGGAAGGTGCGCGCTTGCATCGGCAGCACATTACTCGCCTGTGCAAGCTGATCTGCCCAGGCCTCGATCTCGGCCGCCTTGGCCGCGTCCTGTTCGCGGGTCAGTTCGATACCGGCCTGGATTTCGCCGAGCGTGACGGCGGCGATATGAAGATCACCGGCATCGATTTCGCGCAACCAGCTTTCCACACCGCCATGCGGCCGCTGCCGACGCAGTTCGGAAACGACGTTGGTGTCGAGCAGGTACATCTAAGAGAGTTTCGCCGGCTGCCGGCGTCGCGTTGCGCCACGGCGCGGCAGTACGAGGTCGGCCCGGGCCTCGTCGGCCAGCAACAGGTCCTTGAGCGAAGGACGTGCCGCAGCGGTCAGTCGATGCCATTCCTCGACCGGCAGCAGAACCGCCGTCTCGATGCCGCGCTTGGTGACGATCTGCGGCCCGTCTGTGGCGCAGCTTTCCAGCAACTCGCTGAATCGCGCCTTCGCGTCCTGTACTGGCCAACGTCTCACCGCCGCTCTCCTAACTAGTCACCTAACTAGTTAGATTGTCCACGCCGCCGAAACAAGCCCGCTCTAGCCCCACAACCGTTCGCTGGCGATGCGGGCGCCTTCGCTCAGGGCCTCCAGCTTGGCCCAGGCGACATCCTCGGTGGTGAAGCAGTCGCCGGCGATGGTGCCGAAGCCGCAGTCGGTCGACGCGATCACCCGTTCCCGGTCGCCGACGCAGGCGACGCAGCGCTGCAGCCGTTCGGCCACCAGCAGCGGATGCTCGACATAGTTGTTGGTGGTCTCGATCACGCCGGGGACCAGGATCATGTCGTCGGGCAGCGGCTGGGTGCGCAGCGCCTCGATCTCGTGCGCGTGACGCGGGTTGGCGAAGGGCAGCGAGACCGCCCCGACCTCGGCCTGATAGATCACTGGCAGCAATTCCGCGCACGGCACGTCGTGCACGTGCGGGCCGTCGCGGTTGCCCCAGCAGACGTGCAGCCGCACCTGGTCCCTGGGGATGCCGGCCAGCGCCTGGTTCAGCGCCGCGACGTGCATCTCGATGGCGGCGATGAACTCGGGCACCGATTTGTCCTGATAGTAGCCCTGGCTCTCCATGCCCATATCCGGCGCGTCGATCTGCAGCACGTGGCCGCGTTCGACGATGGCGCGATATTCCTTGGCCAGTTCGCCGGCCAGCGCGAAAACGTAGGCTTCCTGGCTATCGTAGTAGTTGTTCGCCAGGCAGGTCGCGGCGAAACCGGGCGAGACCGCGGTCATGAAGGTCTCGGCGAATGGGGTGCCGGCGGCGTCGAGCGCGTGGGAGAAGCTGTCGCACTCGGCCTCCAGCCCGGTCAGATCGGCATATTCCAGCGGCCCTATCGCCTGTGGCCATTCGTAGACGTTCATGCGCCGGCGGCCGGAGCTGTTGGTGAACTCGAACCAGGTCGGGAATTTCTGCGCGTCGAGCGGGATCGGCCGGGTCTGCGCGCCGCCCTTGCCGAACCCCGTCATCCGGCTGGCGATGTAGGAGGCGAAATTCGGGCGCGGCATCTCGCCGTTGTTGCCGATGTCGACGCCGCAGGCGAGCTGGCGCGCCACCACCTGGTCGGTGGCACGGGTGACGGCTGCGTCGAAGTCGGCCGCGGCGACGGTCTGGCCGGCCTCGCGCGCGATCAGCAGGTCGGCAAGCCCGTCGACGCGCGGCAGGCTGCCAACGTGGGTGGTCAGGATACGGTCGGTACTGTTCAGCATGGCCCCTCGCCTGTTGGAGCCAGCATAGCCCAGGCGCCGGTGTCAGTCCGTCGCGCCGTCCGACAACGTCACTTCGCCGCCGAGCGACTTCATCAGCTCGTAGACCCGCCGGCGCACCTGCGGATCGGTGATACGATAATAGGCGCGGACCAGTTCCAGCGTCTCGCGACGGGTCATCTGGTCGTGCTCGAAGCCGGCCTGGCCGGGTTCGGCGAAGCCGGTGGCCGCACCTTCGTCGGCCATGTCGTCGAAGAAGAACGACACCGGCACATCGAGTATCCGGGAGAGCTGGTAGAGGCGGCTGGAACCGATGCGGTTGGTCCCGCGCTCGTACTTCTGCACCTGCTGGAAGGTCAGGCCGAGCGCCTCGCCCAGCTTTTCCTGGCTCATGCCCATCAAGGTACGACGCAAACGCACGCGGCCGCCGACGTGAATGTCCACCGGATTCGGATTGGACGCCATGGTACTCCCTTACCCGGCACCGCGCCGCAGCGTGAGTACAACCTTAGGACGGCATAATACAGTATGTCTAGATCGCTGCGGCGCAGCATTCGGTGCAGCCACACGCTATGCGTCAGTTAGCGATCCGGGCGGGACGACGCAGGGCGGCCAGGCCGAGCAACGCGATGGCGGCGGCCAGCGCCGGCCAGTGGCCGTGGCGGGCGAAGGGTGGCGCCAGCGGCAGGGCGCCGGGCAGCACCGCATCGATCGCGCCGCCGGAGTTCAACGCCAGTGCCTGGCGCACCCGGCCGCTCGCGTCGACGATGGCGGAGATACCGGTATTGGCGGCGCGGACCAGCGGCACACCTTGCTCGATGGCGCGCAGGCGGGCGATGGCGAGGTGCTGGCGCGGCCCGGCACCGGTGCCGAACCAGGCGTCGTTGGTGACGTTCAGCAGCCAGCCGGGCCGGCCGGCGCCGCCGACCTCGGTGGCGAAGATCACCTCGTAGCAGATCAGCGGCTGCACCGGCGGCACGTCCGGCAGGTTCAGTACCACCTGGCCAGGGCCGGGGCCGAAGTCGCCGCGGCCGGCGACCAGCTTGCCCAGCCCGAGCCGGCTCAGGACCGACCGCCACGGCAGGTATTCGCCGAACGGCACCAGGTGGTGCTTGTCGTAGCTGGCGATGACCCGGCCGGAGGCGGCGACCGCGTGCAGGCTGTTGCGGAAGCTCTCGGCACCGCCGGCCTCGACCAGCCGCGGCGAACCGGTCAGCAGCACCGCGCCGTCCGGCAGCGCGGCAGCCAGCGCCCGGCGCACCTCGTCGTCGCGTTCCAGCAGCAACGGCGTGGCGGTCTCCGGCCAGATCACCAGATCGACCGGATCGCCCGCGCTGAGCCGGCTCAAGGTGGCGAGGTGGCCGGCACGCAGGTCGGGGCGCCATTTCAGGTGCTGCGGCACGTTCGGCTGCACCACGCGCAGGCGCACGTCGGTGTCGGGCGGCGGCAGCGCGGCCAGCCGGCCCGTGCCCCAGACATGGCCGGCGCCGAGCAGCGCCAGCATGGCCAGGTTCGCGGCCAGGGCGGCGCGCCAGCCGGCGGTGGCGAACAGCGCCGGCGCGCTCGCCGCCAGCACCGTGACGAGCGTCAGGCCAAGCACGCCGACCAGCGCGGCGGCCTGGGCCAGCGGCAGCCAGCCGATCCAGGCGTCGCCGGCCTGATTCCATGGGAACCCCGTCAGCACCCAGCCGCGCAGCCATTCCAGCAGCATCCAGGCGCCAGCCAGCGCCAGCCAGCGCGACAGCGGGCCACGGCCGATGCCGGCAAGGACAGCCGCCATCGCCGGGAACAGCGCCAGGCCGGCCGACACCAAGGCGATGGCGAACGGCCGCAGCCAGCCGTAGCGCGCCGCGTCGACCAGGAAGGCCTCGCCGATCCAGAACAGCCCGGCCAGGAAGTAACCGAAACCGAAAGCCCAGCCGACCGCCGATCGCGCCCGCCAGCCGCCCGGCGTCAACAACCACAGCAGGCCGGCGAAGGCCGGCACCAGCAGCGGTATCAGGTGGTAGGGCGCGAACGCCGGCGCCGCCAGGGCGCCGGCCGGCAGCGCCAGCAACATGCGCTGCCAGGTCCGGGCCGGCAGGTCGACTCGCACGAGGGCCGCGCGGCTCAGTCGCTGTCGTCGGGCACGGCCGGCGCCGCCGGCAGGCGCCGTACGGTGAGCCGCTTGATCCGGCGCGCGTCGGCGTCGGTGACCTCGAAGGCGAAGCCGCTGGTTTCATGTTCGATTGTGTCGCCGCGCTTCGGCACCCGGCCCAGCAGGTGGAAGATCAGCCCGCCCAGGGTATCGATCTCGTCATCGAGGTCGTCGGGCAGCAGGTCGACGCCCATGGTCTGCTCGAAGGTCTCCAACTCCAGCCGGCCGTCGGCGGCCCAGCTGCCATCAGGCATCTCGACCAGCATCGGCACTTCCTCGTCGTGCTCGTCGTCGATGTCGCCGACGATGGCCTCGACCACGTCCTCGATGGTGACCAGCCCGTCGGTGCCGCCATATTCGTCGACCACGATGGCCATGTGCTGGCGCGCCTGGCGCATGCGCTGCAGCAGTTCCAGCACCGGCATCGCCGGCGGCACCGCGATCAGCTTGTGCAGGCTGGCCCTGAGCCGGAAATTCTCGCCGTCGCCCCAGTGGTCGACGATGTCCTTGAGGTGCACATAGCCGACGATATCGTCGAGATTGTCGCGGAAGACCGGCAGGCGAGAATGGCGCGCCTCGCGGAAGCTCTCGATCAGCTCGGCCAGCGTGGCCTGGACGTCGATCGCCTTGATGTCGGCGCGCGGCACCATCACGTCGTCGACCTGCAGATCGCCGAGCGAGATGATGTTCTCCAGCATCTCGCGGTGCTCCGGGCCGATCGCCGCGCCGGCCTCGCCGTGCCCATCGAGTACGTCCCCAAGGACACCCCTCAGGTCGGTCTCGCCACGGTCGCGCTGCCATAGCCAGCCGAACAGGCCGCTGCCACGTCGGGCCGTGCCGGCGCTCTCAGGTGTCGCCCCGCCACCGCGGGGCCGGCTACTCGAAGAAGACGGATCACTCATTGTCGTTGCACGTGGGCCGCGTCCTCGTTGCTCCCGGCATAGGGATCGGCGATGCCGAGCCGGGCGAGCACGCGGCGCTCCAAGTCCTCCATGATGACGGCGTCGGCGTCCGCCTGATGATCGTAGCCCAGCAGGTGCAAGACGCCGTGCACCACCAGGTGGGTGAAATGTGCGTCCAGGCTCTTGGCCTGGGCAGAGGCCTCGGCGACCACGACCTCGCGCGCCACCGCAACGTCGCCGAGGAAGAGCGGCGGGCCGCCGGCCCGGGCCGGTTCGCCGGCCGGGAAGGACAGCACGTTGGTAGCACGGTCGCGTCCGCGCCAGTCGCGGTTCAACGCGCGGATGTGTTCCGCGTCGGTCAGCAGCAGGCAGACTTCGCCGGCGGCGTGCGGGGCACGGCCGGCGGCGGGCAGCTCGTCGCCAAGCACAGCCGTCGTCGCGGCGACCGCAGCGCGCGCCATCGCGGCGGCGCTATCGCGGTCGTTGCTCCAGCCGTCCCAGACTATGGACAGTTCGATCACCGTCCGGCTCTCCTGTGGCGTGGCCCGGCCGATGCGCGGGCATCGGTGGATAATCCACGCGGGTGTGATAGACGCCGAGCGACAGCACGCGCTCGAACGCCACCTCGATCTGGCCGATGTCGCGCAGCTTCAGGCCGCTCTCGTCGAGCTGGCCGTCCTCGACGCGCTCGTGAATCACCTGGCGGATGCGCTGGCGCAGCGCCGCGATGTCGGGGTTGGCGAGCGCCCGGGTCGCGGCCTCGACCGAGTCGGCGAGCATGACGATGCCGGCCTCCGGGCTGCGCGGGCGCGGCCCGGGGTAGCGGTAGTCGGCCTCTTCCACCGGCCCGGCCTCGCTGGCCTTGACGAAGAACGGGCGCAGCAGCGTGGTGCCGTGGTGCTGGCTGATCGCCTCGACCACCGGGCGGCCGAGCCGGTGCTTGCGCGCCACCGCCAGTCCCTCGCGGATATGGCCGAAGACGACGCGGGCGGAGATCTCCGGCGGCAGCCGGTCGTGAATATTGTCGTCGCGCTGGTTCTCGGCGAAGTAGCTGGCGCGGGCCGCCTTGCCGATGTCGTGGTAGAGCGCCATCACCCGGCATTTCAGCGCGTTGGCGCTGACCACCTCGGCGGCCGCCTCGACCATGTTGGCGACGATCACGGCGGCGTGGTAGCTGCCCGGCGCGTGCAGCGCCAGCGCCTTCAACGCCGGATGGTCCGACGAGGCCAGCTCCAGCAGGCGCAGGTCGGAGGCCTCGTCGAACAGGTATTCGATCACCGGCAGCACCGCCAGCGCCACCACCGCGACCAGCACGCCGGCGGCCAGGCTGGCCAGCAGGTGCGCCATGTGGCCGGCGGTGAACGCGTCGCCGGCCAGCAGCACGGTCAGCGGCACCACCATGGCCTGCGCCGCGGCGATCGCCAGGCCCAGGCGCAGCAATTCGGTGCGGCGGCGGATGTGCCCGGCGAACAACCCGGCGACCAGCACGCCGGTGGTGTAGTAGACGATCAGCGCGGCGTCGCCGCCGACCCGGTAGGTGACCAGCAGCGCCAGCGCCACGCCGAGCAGCACGCCGGTGGCGCTGTCCAGCAGAAGCGCCGCCAGCACGGTGACCAGCGCCACCGGCACGAAATACGGCGCCGAGTCGGGCAGCAGGTCGAGCCCGTCGGTTAGGCCGCGGCCGGCATAGACCGCGATCAGGGCCACCGCGGCGCCGATGGCGAAGGTCGCCATCTGCATGTAGACGCCCTTGCGGCCGGCGACGGGCTTGAGGCGGCCGGCACGGATCGCCAGCGCCAGCAGGCCGATGACACCGCCGATCAACGCCGCCAGGCCGAGCGGCTGGACCCAGGCGTTGGTGCCGCTGTGGCCTTCGTTGATCGCAGCGATACGCTCGCGCACCGAGGCATTGACCCGGTCGCCCTTGCGCACCAGCACCTCGCCGACCTGGGTCCGCAGCATCACCGGCTCTACGGCGGCGACGGCGGCCTGGCGCGCCTGCGTGGTGGCGCCATCGTTGCGGGTCAGGTTGGCCCGCGCCAGCGCCCGCGCGGTCTGCAAGATCCATGTGCGCACGACGCGGGCGGACCCGTAGGGCGCGTCGCCGGCGCGCGCGGTCATCACCCGGCGCACCTGGCGCAGATCGAGGATCGAGCCGGTGTGCGACAGCCGCGTGGTCTCGCCCAGCACCAGGTCGCGGACCTCGGCGCCGCCGGTGCGCGGCAGCTCGGCGCGGTCAGCGACCACCATGCGGTCGAGCGCGATGTTGAGGAAGAAGTTGATGGCGATGGCCAGGTCGAGCGGATCGTCCAAGGTCTCCAGCAAGGTGAACACCGCCGGCGCGACCGGCACGCCGAGGTCGTCGGCCAGCGCGGCGCGGCGCGCGGCGATGTCGAGCTCGTCGGCATCGCGCCGCTCGACCATCGAGCGGACGGCGCCATGCACCTGCTCGCCAAGATTGAAGTACAGGTCGCTGTCATACTCGAAGATCACCGGCACCGACTCGGCGGCGGACTGGCGGCGCTGCTCGGTGGCGCGGCGGTCCTCGGTGACCAGGCCGCGTTCCGCGCGCAGGGTCTCGTCGGCGATCGAGTCCAGCGCCGGCATGTCGAGCAGGCCAGGGCGCGAGGCGGCGAACATCGCCGTCAGCACGATCACCAGCACCGCCAGCACCGGCAGGTCGGGAAGCAGCCGCCAGCGCGCCCAGGCCTCGTCGCCCAGCGCCTTCTGCAGCGACTGGCGCAGCGCGGCACGCTCCTGCGCCAGAACCGACTTCGGATCGGCGCCGGGCGAAGCGGGATGCGGCGAACGGTCGTCGCTCACGACTCTCGGTCCGGTTTTAGCAGGGTGCGGTCGCGGCGCTCGTAGCCCTGCACGATGCGGGTGACGATCGGGTGGCGGACCACGTCGGCGTGGCTGAAGCTGACGATGTGCACCGCGTCGACGCCTTCGAGAATATCCATGGCGTCGACCAGGCCGGACTTGGTACCGAGCGGCAAGTCGACCTGGCTGGGATCGCCGGTGACCACCATACGGCTGTTCTCGCCCATGCGGGTCAGGAACATCTTCATCTGCATCGGCGTCGAGTTCTGTGCCTCGTCGAGGATGACGAAGGCGTTGGCCAGCGTGCGGCCGCGCATGAAGGCCAGCGGCGCGACCTCGATCTCGCCGCTGTCGCGCCGGCGCACCACCTTTTCCGCCGGCATCATGTCGTAGAGCGCGTCGTACATCGGCCGCATGTACGGGTCGACCTTCTCGTCCATGGTCCCGGGCAGGAAGCCGAGCCGCTCGCCGGCCTCGACCGCCGGACGGGTCAGGATGATGCGGTCGACGCGGTTCTCCAGCAGCATCTCCACCGCCACGGCAACGGCGAGGTAAGTCTTGCCGGTGCCGGCCGGGCCGAGGCCGACGACCAGCTCGCTGCGCCGCAGCGCGTCGACATAGTCGCCCTGGGTCCGCGAGCGCGGCTGGATCAGGCGCTTCTGGGTGCGGACCGCGCCGCCATCGATGGCGGGCGCCGGCGGACTGGGCGGCGGCGGGGCCACGTCGGGGCCGGACTGGGCCATGCGGATAGCGGCGTCGACCTCGCCCATGGTCACGTCGAGACCGCGCTTCAGCCGATCGTACAGGTCGCGCAGCGCGCGCTCGGCGGCGCCGACCGCATCCGCGGTGCCGGCGATGGCGACGCGGTTGCCGCGCGGCACCATCGACACTTCCAGGCTCTGCTCGATCCGCGCCAGATGGCGGTCGCCGGGGCCGAACAGGCCGGACAACAGCTTGTTGTCGTCAAAATCGACGACGCGGCTGATCTGGCCGTCTGCGTTGTCGATCGTGGTCACCGCCACGCCGTGTGCTCCGTTGCCATCGCTCACGCCGCCGCTCGCGAAGCCGGGGTCAGCCGACCGGCCAGGCTGTTCGGCCCGAGGTCGACGATCTCGGCGGTCACCAGCCGGCCCAGCAGCTCGTCCGGCGCCTCCAGGTGCACCGCCTGCAAGTAAGGGCTGCGGCCGACGAGCTGGCCGGCGTGGCGGCCGCGGCGTTCCAGCAGCACCGGCAGCTCGCGGCCGACGGTGGCCTGATTGAAGCCACGCATCTGACGGCCGAGAAGCGCCTGCAGGCGGGCGAGCCGTTCGGTCTTCTCGGCTTCCGGAACCTGGTCTTCCAGGGTCGCGGCCGGAGTGCCGGGGCGGGCGGAGTATTTGAAAGAGAAGGCCGAGGCGTACTCGACCCGCTCGACCAGCGCCATGGTGGCCTCGAAGTCGAGCGCGCTCTCGCCGGGGAAGCCGACGATGAAGTCGCCGCTGAGCGCAAGGTCGGGTCGCGCATCGCGCAGCTTGTCGATCACGCGCAGGTAGTCGTCGGCGGTGTGGCGCCGGTTCATCGCCGCCAGGATGGTGTCCGAGCCGGCCTGCACCGGGAGGTGCAGGTATGGCATCAGCTTGTCGCAGTCGCGATGCGCGGCGATCAGGTCATCGGCCATGTCGCGCGGGTGCGAGGTGGTGTAGCGGATGCGCCAGAGGCCGTCGATCTCGGCCAGCGCCTGGACCAGGCGGGCCAGCGTCCAGTCGCGTCCGTCCGGGCCATCGGCGCGGTAGGCGTTGACGTTCTGCCCCAGCAGCGTGAGTTCGCGGGCGCCGCCCTCGACCAGTTGGCGGGCCTCGGCAATCACCTGCGCGGCCGGGCGGGAGAATTCGGCGCCGCGCGTGTAGGGCACGACACAGAAGGTGCAGAACTTGTCGCAGCCCTCCTGCACGGTGAGGAAGGCGCTCAGGCCCTCCGGCGCCAGCGGCTTCGGCAGGTGGTCGAATTTCGGCTCGACGGGAAACTCGGTATCCAGCACCCCAGCCCCGTCGGCGGCGCGGGTCGCGCGGGCGACCATCTCCGGCAGGCGGTGATAGGTCTGCGGCCCGAGCACGATGTCGACGAACGGTGCGCGGCGCAGGATCTCCTCGCCCTCGGCCTGGGCGACGCAGCCGGCGACGGCCAGCACCATGCGCCCGCCGGCCTCGGCCTTGGCGCGTTGCAGGAGGCGCAACCGGCCGAGTTCGGAAAAGGTCTTCTCGGCGGCCTTCTCGCGGATGTGGCAGGTGTTGACGATGACCATGTCGGCATCGTCCGGCGTCTCGCTCAGGCCATAGCCCAGCGGCGCCAGGACCCCGGCCATCCGGTCGGAATCGTAGACGTTCATCTGGCAGCCATAGGTGCGGATGAACAGTTTCTTTGTGCGCAAGGTTTTCAGGGGGCTAAGGCTGCACCAGCCGCGATGACAGCTTCGTGGCTGTCCGCGGGAAAGGCCCTGTGGGCCGAAAGCTGCCAATCGGTCTCAGAATCGCGCCTCAAAGCGCCAGTTACCGTCATTACCAAAAGCACCTAACCCCAACGCCGGCAACCAAGTCAAGCCGCCTGCGACGCGAAGATTCGTAGCCTTCGTGGTATCCTCGCCCGCACATGGAACGTGAGCGTGATGACCCTTGCAGCATTAGATCAAGATCAGGACCTTGCCCGGCTACTCGACCGGGTCGTCGAGGCCCTGTCGCCAACGGCGGTGTATCTGTTCGGATCACGCGCAAGCGGCATGGCGCGGGACGACAGCGACTATGACCTGCTCGTCGTGGTCCCGGACGAGACACCGGCGGACCGGTTGCGGCCGCAGAATGTATATCGCCTCGCCCGGGACGTCCGCGTCGCCGCAGACATCGTTACCTGCCGGGCGAGCGGCTTCGAGCGTTGCCGGGACGCTGTTGGCACCCTGAGCTATGAGGCCGCGCATTTCGGGCGGCTTGTCCATGGCGAATGAGGTCGCTCGCGCCTGGCTCGCCGCCGCCGAGGACGATCTTCGCGCCATCTCTGGCTGCCTATTTGGTCCGGAGCCGACGGCCACCGCAGCGGCCTATCACTGCCAGCAAGCGGCCGAGAAGCTGATCAAGAGCGCCTTGGTTCTCGGTGGTGTACACCCACCGAAATCCCATGATCTAGGCGCTTTGCTGGATCGGCTTGACGCGCAGGACCCGCTGCAACCGGTGCTGCAACCGCTGACACGATTTGCACCATACGCTTGGCTGTTTCGCTATCCCAGCGCGGCACCGATGGATGGCGGACCCACACCTCCGCAGGTCGCCGAGGTCACAAGCTGGCTCGATGAACTGAGGACGGCACTGTTGCGCGTTTCACAAGCAAGCTGACAAGCGGCTCAAGCCGCCTCGCCGGTGACTTCCGGGGTCGGTTGCGGGGTGTTGAGGGGGCGGCCGGTCAGGGCCTCGACGACGCCGTCGCGAACCTGGTCGTAGCAATAGGCGGCCAGCGCCTTGCGATTGGCGATCTCGGTCAGCGGCGCGGGCGGGTGGAAGCGCACCTCCACGGTGCCGCGGCCAACGCCGAGCACGGCCCACAGATGCGGCGCCAGCTCCATGTCGCCATACCAGGCGAACAGGTGGCGCAGGCGCCGTCCCATCGGGATGCCATCCAGCCGGGTGTAGGCGATCGACACCGGCTGCACCACCAGCGAGCCGGCCGGCGCCCGCTCGGCGACGGCGAAGAAGGCGGACTTGAACGGCAGCACCCGGTTGCCGTCGTTGCTGGTGCCCTCCGGAAACAGCACCAGGTTGTCGCCGGCCGCCAGCCGGGCCTGGATCTCGTCGCGATGCTCGACCGTGCGGGCCAGCCGCCGCTCGACGAACACGGTGCGCTGCAGCTTGGCGAGCCAGCCGAAGAACGGCCAGCCGGCGACCTCGTGCTTGGCGATGAACGACACCGGCACCACCGAGGACAGCACCACGATGTCGATCCACGAGGTGTGGTTGGAGACGAACAGCACCGGCCGGTGCGTTGACGGGCTGCCGTGGCACTCCACCTTCAGGCCGAGGATCCAGCAATAGACCCGGTGCACGTAGACCGGCAGCCAACGCGCCAGCGGCAGGCGCAGCAGCACCAAGACCAGTTGCACGGGCATCAACGGCACCGTGAACCCGGCGAACACCGTCAGCTTGAGGATCGAGATGACGCGGGTCATGGCATTGCGGGCAAGCCGGACCCTAGCGGCGCGGCGGGGTCTGAGCGGGATGCGGCTGCGGCACGTCGTCCGCGTCGCTGGCGCGCGACAGCGGCACCGCGTAGAGCTCCAGCCGGTGGCCGATCAGGCGAAAACCGAGATCGCGCGCGATCTTTTCCTGCAGCCGCTCGATCTCCTCGTTGTGGAACTCGATGACCTCATCGCTGGTGGTATCGATCAGGTGGTCGTGGTGTTCCTGCGGCACTTCCTCGTAGCGCGCCCGGCCGTCGCCGAAATCGTGCCGCGCCAGGATTCCGACCTCCTCGAACAGGCGCACCGTGCGATACACCGTGGCGATGGAAATTTTCGGGTCGTAGGCGATGGCACGGCGATAGACCTGCTCCACGTCGGGATGGTCCTCGGCGTCGGACAGCACGCGGGCGACCACCCGGCGCTGGTCGGTCATGCGCAGGCCGCGCTCGTTGCACAGGTCTTCCAGTCTGCTCGACATCTCACCCTCGCTGTCCCTGTCGCCGGCGAAAGGTGGCCCCCTCAACCGGCACGCGCGCGCCGCCGTCGGTTTGTTCCCAGCCCGATCTTCTTGGCCAGGTCGCGACGTTGTTCGGCGTAGTTCGGCGCCACCATCGGATAGTCGGACGGCAGGCCCCAGCGTTCACGATACTGCTCGGGCGTCATGTTGTAGGCCGTCTTCAGATGGCGCTTCAGCATTTTCAGCTTCTTGCCGTCCTCCAGGCAGATAATGTACTCCGGCGTGATCGACTTGCGAACCGAGACTGCCGGCAACGGCCGCTCGGGCGCCCCGGCGGCGTCGGATTTGCCGAGCCGGGCGACGGTATCGTAGACGCGCTGGATCAGCGCCGGCAGCTCGGCCACCGGCACGTTGTTGTTGGAGACGTGCGAAGCGACGATTTCGGCCGTCAGCGCCAAGAGTTCGCTCGCTTCGGCCTTTGGCTCGCTCATGAAAAGATGACCCTCGTCTTGCTATTCGTCGTCCGGGTATAGACTTTAGATAGTTAAACAGTCCGATGAAATCAAATGGTGCGGAATGACCGAACAGACCAATTCGGCGACGACTCGCGAAAAACCCGAACACTACCTGGATATTACAGGGTATGTCTGTCCAATGACATTCGTGCGCACCAAATTACTGCTTGAGCGCATGAAGCCGGGCGAGGTCGCCGAGGTTCGCCTGAAGGGCGAGGAGCCGAAACGCAACGTGCCGCGCGCGGTGCGCGAGCAGGGCGACGAGATCGTCGCATTGGAGCCCGCCGACGAGGCGGATACCCATCTGCTGACGATTCGGCGGCTAGAGCACTAGCCTCAAAACCAGTGCGTCCTGGTCGCCATAGTAGCGCGGGCGGCGGCCGGCCTGGGCGAATCCGAGCTTGAGGTAGAGCGCGCGGGCCGCGGCATTGCTCTCGGCGACTTCCAGAAAACAGCTTGCGGCGCCGGCGGCGCGGGCAAGCGTGACGCGCATCAACGCGTCGGCGGCGCCAATGCGGCGCGCGTCGGGGCGCACGCCGAGGCTGACGATCTCCAGTTCGTCGGCGGCCTGGCGGGCGATGACGAAGCCGATCGGATCGTTGTCACGCAGCGCCAGCAGCGCATAGGCGCCAGGCATTGCCAGCAGGCGGGCGATGGCGGCGGTGTCCCAGGCTTCGGCGAAGCAGGCGGCGTGCAATTCGGCGATGACGGCCACCGTGGTGGCGCCGGCCGCCTCGACCTCAATCATGTTTCGCTCGGCATCTTGCCGCCCGGCAGCTTGGCGTCGGGCCGGCGCAGGTAGACCGGGGCCGGCGATGGACCGCCCCTTAGGTCGAGACGATGCGCCAGGCCGATCATGTGCGCCGCCTCCGGCGCGATCGCCGCGCGGGCCCGTCGCAGGCCGGCCGGCAGCCGTTCACGCAGCGGCCGGATACCGGTACCGACAACCACGGTCGGGCCCGTGGGCAGCGCCCCGGCGATGTCATCGAGCGCCAGGATTCGCGGCTCGGCCAGCGGACGGATGTCATGGTCGAAGGCCTGCGCGTAGACCTCGTCGCGGCGCGCGTCGAGCAGCGCCAGCACGGTCTCATCTGGCGCCGGCCGCGCCTGCACGGCCAGGACCTGCAAGGTGGTGAAGCCGATCACCGGCCTGGCCAGCGCCAGGGCCAGCGCGCGCACCGCGGCCAGGCCGACGCGCACGCCGGTGAAGGTGCCGGGCCCCAAGGTTACCGCCAGCGCGTCGAGGTCCGGATAGCCGAGGCCGGCATCATCCAGCACCTCGGCGGCGAACGGCAGCAGTCGCTCGGCATGACCGCGCGGCAGCGGGATGGATCGCGCCGCCCGCACCTCGCCACCCTCACCGATCGCGACCGACAGCCGCTGCAGGGCGGTGTCGACCGCCAGCAGGCGCATCGGCCGGGTCAGAGCACTTCGCAGGCGTCGTCGAAGGCCAGCCGCGGGTTGCGCGGCATCAACTGGCCATGGTCGCCGTAGCCGAGATTGCAGATGAAGTTCGACTTCACGCGGCCGTCGGGGAAGAATTCCTTGTCGACGCCGGCATTGTCAAAGCCTGACATCGGTCCGCAATCCAGACCCAGCGCGCGCGCCGCGATGATCAGGTAGGCGCCCTGCAGGCTGCCGTTGCGGAAGGCCGTGGTCTCGGCCAGCGTCGCGTTGCTGGTGAACCAGTTCTGGGCGTCCGGATTGTGCGGGAACAGCTCCGGCAGCTTCTCGAAGAAGTGCAGGTCGTAGCCGATGATGGCGATCAGGGGCGCGGTCATCGACTTGGCCCGGTTGCCCTCCGACAGGTGCGGTGCCAGACGCTGCTTGGCTGCCTCGGAGCGCAGGAACAGGAACCGGGCCGGCGACGTGTTGGCACTGGTCGGGCCCATGCGCAGCAGGTCGTAGAGCGCCGTCATGGTGACGTCGCTGACCGGCTTGTCGGTCCACACATTGTGCGAACGGGCGGCGCGGAAAATCAGGTCCAGGTCGCGGTCGCTTAAAATGTGGCTCACCTTGATCACTCCTTGCGTCGGTCGGTCGCGGCCCGCGGGTCTGGCCGGGCGGCGCCTGGCCAGTGTAATAGGGCGTCAGGCGATGGTGGGCAATGCGGGAGAGACGCGCGTGCGGCTGAGCGGGCGCCAATGGCTGGCCGGCCTCCTGGGCGGGCTTGGGCTGCTAACCACGACGGCGGCGATGGCGCAGGCGCCGGGCGGCGCCGTGGCATTCGTCTATCACCGCTTCGGCGAGGGCGCCTACCCCAGCACCAACACCACGCTGGAGCAGCTCGAACAACACATCACGACGCTGCAGGACGGCGGCTACCAGGTGCTGCCGCTGCCGCAGATCGTCGACGCGCTGCGGCGGCGCGAGCCGCTGCCCGACAAGGCGGTGGCGCTGACCATGGACGACGCCTTCGTTTCGATCTATCGCGAGGCGTGGCCGCGGTTGCGCCAGGCCGGGCTGCCGTTCACGGTATTCGTCGCCACCGAGCCGGTCGATGCCGGCGTCGACGGCTACATGAGCTGGGAACAGGTCCGCACGCTGGCCGCGGCCGGAGTCACCATCGGCCATCACACGGTGAGCCACGCCCACCTGCCGACGCTGGCCGACGCGGCGCTGCCGGCCGAACTGGCCGATGCGACGCGACGGTTTCGGGCCGAGCTCGGGGTCGAGCCGACGCTGTTCGCCTATCCCTACGGCGAGTACGGCCTGCGGGAACAGAAACTGGTGCGCGAGGCCGGCTTCGCCGCCGCCTTCGGCCAGCATTCCGGCGCCATGCACGCCGACGAGGACCTGTTCGGGCTGCCGCGTTTCGCCCTGAACGAGCGCTTTGGCACGCTGGACCGGTTCCGGCTGGCGGCCGGCGCCTTGCCGTTGCCGCTGGGCGACCTTACGCCGCTGGAGCGGGTGTTGCGCGCCGACAATAATCCGCCGGCGGTCGGCTTCACCATCGATGCCAAGGTCAACGGCCTGGACAACCTGCGCTGCTATGCCTCGAACCTGAGCGAGCCGGCGCGGCTGGAGCGGCTCGGCCCGCGCCGCGTCGAGGTGCGCCTGGACAAGCCGTTTCCGCAAGGCCGTGGCCGGTTGAACTGCACCGTTCCGGGTCCGCAGGGCCGCTGGCGCTGGTTCGGCATGCAGTTCACGGTCCCGTAGGTCGCGCTCGTCCCGAAATGACAAAGGCCGGGTCGAGCCCGGCCTTTGTCATTGTCACTGCCTCGGGAACGCCGCTACAGCGACCAGCGGATGGAGCGGAGCTGGTTGTTGTCGCGACCGGTCGGATGCTGCGGGGCCAGCCGGGCGTCGTCGAACTGCCACAGCTTGTTGACCCGGATGATCGTGCGGATGGTGCGGATGTAGGCGGCGCCGCGTTCCGAGTAGCGGTTCAGCTCGGCCACCAGGCGGCGGCTGTCCAGTGCCTCGTCGGCGGCGCGGCGGCGCGCTCGCTCGGCGCGGAAGCCGTCATAGGCGGGGTGCGTATTGAGGTTGAAGACGTAGGCCGCGACCGAGGCCTGCACGTGCGAGAAGCTGCGCACCAGGTGCTTCTGGTTGCGCTCACGGCGTTGCGGCACCAGCCCGCCGGTGCCGGCATAGGTGCGCTGCCCGAACACCGCGTTGCCTTCGCGCACGAAGCGCGATGTGCCCCAGCCGGATTCCTCCGCCGCCTGCGCCAGCGCCAGCGACGGCGGCACCGTGTCGACCCGGCGCAGCAGTTCGTCGGTGCCGGTCTCCGGATCGGCGTAGATCTCTTTCAAACGCGCCACGAATGCCAGCGCCGCCGGCTCGACCGGCTGGCCGGCATCTTGCCGGGCGACGATCCGCTGCAGCAGCTCGCGCTCGCGGCGCACCTCCTCGTTGGCGCGCAGGATCATCGGCAGCATGGTACGGATGAACAGTCGCTTGCGCCGGTCGACGGAGCGCAGCGCGCGCATGTCGCGCGGCATCACGTCGACATAGAGCCGCGGCACGTGCGCGTCGCCGCTGCGCACCGTCGCCAGGCGATAGCCGAAGCCGTTGAACTTCTGGGCCAGGCCATCGGCGTCGACCGGCTTTATCACCATGCCGGCGTCGGCCTTCAGGCGGTCCAGGGCATCGACACCGCCAGGCGTTACCAGGGGCGCCTGCCGCCGCTCCGGCCAGCCGATGTACTTGGGCTTCAGCTCCGGACGTGGCGCCTGGTCCAGCGAACCGATGGTGCCTTCGTCGATCCACGTCGGAACGGCATGGGCCGGTGTCGCCAGTGTGATCGCCGCCGTGATGGTGAGCAGGGCGGCCGCGGCGCGGCCACGTGTCACGGATCCAAGTCGACCGCATTCCCGGCCGGGTCGCAAATTTACTCGTCTCATTCTCGTCGCGGCCTTCGTCGGTCGTGGTCGCAGCCGGTTTAGAACGTCCCTGTGGACTTTTGTCCCTGGTGGAACTGAGCCCGCCCCTGTTGGACGGGAAGGCTCGGTTGCCGCCTCCTGTCGCCGATTCTTCGGCGAGATGTTGTTCTTGTGCGCCGGTTACCGGCGTCTTGCTTGTCGCCGGACCTGGCGGCCACGACGATTCAGTCGATTATACCTCAGTTCGCAGCGTCGATAGCACGAACCTCGCGAACCTCCGGCACGTAGTGGCGCAGCAGGTTCTCCACGCTGTAGCGCAGCGTCATAGTCGAACTTGGGCAGCCGGCGCAAGCGCCCTGAAGCTCAAGGTAAACGATACCTTGCGCATAGTGACGAAACGCAATATTGCCGCCGTCGAGCGCCACGCCGGGCCGGATGTGCGATTCCAGAAGCTCTTCGATCCGGTCGACCACCGGCCGGTCGGCCGCGGAAATCGGCACCTCCGGCACTGTCGGCGGTGCCGTGACGATGGCTTCGCCGGTGGCCATGTGGGCCTCGATCGCGGCCGCCACCTGAGTCTCCAACGCGCCGGTCCAATCGACCTTCGCGGTCACTGTGACAAAGTCGCGGCCCAGGAAAACCCCGTCCACGCCGTCGACGGCGAACAGCCGCGCGGCCAGCGGCGACCCCTCGCTTGCCGTCGCGGCATCGGGAAAGTCGGCGGTGCCGGCCGCCAGGATGTCGTCATCGAGCAGGAATTTCAGCGTCGCCGGATTCGGCGTCGGTTGCGTGGTGATGGACATAGCGCGAACCTATGGCAATTCCGCCTCGCCGGCACGATGTATATCGTTCACCGGATTGTGGCGGCGGGGCCGACGGATAGGAGGGACATGCAGCAGACCGCCACCCAACCGACACCGGAAGCCGACGACGAGGAACCCCATTACCACCCGAACTGGTCGACACATCCGGTGGCGACCTGGCTGGTGGAGCGCGCCGGCCGGCTAGCGACGCGAGCCGAGTTTCTGTCGGCGCTGAGCGAACGGCTGGTGGCGCAGGGCATGCCGCTGTTCCGGGTCTCCATGGGCGTGCAGTCGGTGCACCCGGAAATCTTCGCCCGCAACGTACGTTGGCAGCGCGGCCTGACCGAGGTCGACGAAGTCGACCGGCCGTACGCGATCCGCGGCGGCCCGGAGTATCTCGATTCGCCGGTGCGGCTGATCCACGAAGGCGCGGGCGCGCTGCGCCGGCGGCTGGAAGGCGAGCACCCGCATCTCGACTTTCCCTTGCTGGCGGAACTGAAGAAGGCCGGCTGCACCGACTACGTGATCATGCCGCTGGCACGTTCGGCCGGCGAACCGAACTACATCTCCTGGACCACCGACCGCCCCGGCGGGTTCGAGATCGACGAACTGACGATCCTGTACGACCTGCTGCCGCTGATCGCGCTGCGGGTCGAGCTGACCACCAGCTACGATGCCACCGCGACGCTGCTGGCGACCTATCTCGGCCGGGCGGCGGCGCGCCGCGTCCTGGATGGCCGGGTGCGCCGTGCGCAGGTGGAGAGCCTGCGCGCGGCGGTGTTCTATGCCGACCTGCGCGGCTTCACCGCGGCGGCCGACCGGCTGCCGCCGGAGGCGGTGATCGACCTGCTGGACGACTATATGGAACTGGTCGGCCAGCCGATCGGCGAGCACGGCGGCGAGATCCTGAAGTTCATCGGCGACGGCATCCTTGCGATCTTCTCCGCCGAGCCGGACGCGGCCGATGCCTGCTGCCGCGCGCTGGCCGCCGCGCGCGAGGCGCAACTGGCGCTCAAGCGCACCGCCAACGGGCGCGAGGCCGCCGGCAAGCCACCGCTCAGCGTCGGCATCGGGCTGAACTTCGGCGACGTGCAGTTCGGCAATATCGGCGCCCGCGACCGGCTCGACTTCACCGTCATCGGCCGCGCGGTGAACGAGGCGACGCGGGTGGAGGACCTGTGCAAGTCGCTGGGCCGTCCCGGCCTGGCCTCGGCCGCCTTCGTCGCCGAGCTGCCCGACGATGCCCCGACACTGGAAAGCCTCGGCGTGCACGACCTGCGCGGCGTCTCGCGTCCGCAGGAAATCTTCAGCCTGCCGAAGGTGTAGCCGGGCCATGTCACGTTCGGTCGACCCCGGCCGGCGCGAGCGCATAAGGCCCTAGCTCGGCGCCTCGAACAACGCGTCGATCACCGGGCAGTCGGGGGTCAGGCCGCGGTCGCACCGGTCGACCAGGTCGTTCAGCACCCGTTCCAGGCGTTGCAGGTCGGCGATGCGGCCACGGATCGCCGATAGATGCTCGCTCGCCGATATGTGGACGTCGCGGCAGGTCAGGGTGTTTTCGTCGACGAGACGCAACAGGTGCCTGATGTCGTCGAGCGAGAAACCGAGGTGGCGGGCATGGCGTATGAACCACAGGCGCCGCACCTGAGTCTCGCCGTAGCGGCGATGGCCGCCCGCGGCGCGTGGCGGCGCCGGCATCAGACCGATCCGCTCGTAGTAGCGCACGGTTTCCACCTTGGCGCCGGTCTTTCGCGCCAGGGCGCCGATGGTGATCTCTCGCGTCGATGTGACTGCGGACATGCGAATTCACCTTGATTCTGTAGTCACTACAGATTGTACCGTCACGGCATGTTTTCCGTATTCGAAAGATCCACAGGCGCGCGTCGGGACGGCGCCGGCCTGCTGCCCGGGCTCGGGCTCGCCGCGACCGGCGCGGCGCTGCTCGGCGTCTCGTGCTGCGCGCTGCCGCTGGCACTGTCGCTGGTCGGGCTCGGCGGCGCCTGGCTGGCGCACTTGGCGATCTTCGTCACGGTCGGGCCGTACCTGCTTGCCGGTGCCAGCATCGCGGTGATCGCCGGCTGGTGGGTGGCGTTTCACCGACGCCCCAACCAGCTCGGCCTGGCGGCGCTCGGAATCGCCACCATCGGGCTGACGCTGGCCGGGCTCATTCGGTTGTACGAACTGGAACTAAACCACTACCTGGCCAGCCTTTGGCGCGCGCAATGAATGCACGGCGCTGGCTTCAGGTCGGTGTCATCGGAAGCGTGTTCGCGGCGATCTGCTGCTTCACACCCGTCCTGGTCGTGCTACTCGGCGCGGTCGGGCTATCAGCCCTGGTCGGCTGGCTGGACCTCGTCCTGCTCCCGGCCCTGGCGGGATTTCTCCTGGTCACGGGATATGGCTTATGGCTGCGCTATCGAACACGATCGAGCTCACGTCGACGTTGACCTGCCCGAAATGCGGGCACCAATCCACCGACGCCATGCCGACGGACAGTTGCCAGTATTTCTATGACTGCGCCGGCTGCGGCGCGGTGCTGAAACCGCTGGCCGGCGACTGCTGCGTCTACTGCTCGTACGCGACGGTGCCGTGCCCGCCGGTGCAGGAAGCACGGGCCAATGGCGACGACACCGCCTGCTGCGGCTAAGCCGGCAGCTCGTAGCCGACCTTGCTCTCGATCTCGATGGTCTTCTTCACCGCCGGGCGGGCCATGATGCGGTGATAGTGCGCGCCCAGGCCCGGAAACGGCAGCGCGGCGGGCCCGGCGGCGCCGCAGGCGCGCCAGAACAGCCGGAACAGATGGATGTCGGCGATGGAGTAGTCGCCCAGCGCCCAGTCGCGGCCGCCGAGCCTGGTTTCGGCGATCTCGAACACCTGGCGCACGCGCTCCGGCCCGACCTGGCGCGCCGGGTGGATGGTGGCGGCGATGAACGACATCCAGGACACCGCCTGCGCCTGGCCCTCGACGTCGTCCGGTATGAGCTTCGCCGCCGGGTAGCGGCGCGCGAGATAGAACAGGATCGCCGCCACCTCGGTCAAAAGCCGACCGTCGACCAGCAGCGCTGGCACCTTGCCCTCCGGGTTGACCTCGCGGAAGGCGGCACCACGATGCTCCTTGCTGGCAAATGACAGCCACCGGCTCTCGAACTCGGCGCCGACCTCGTGCAGCGCGATATGCGCCGCCATCGAACTGGAGCCGGGGGATTGATAGAATGTGAACAAGCTCTCGCTTCCCAATTCGGTTCGCTATCCGTGTAGGCGGACGCACCACGAGGCGTAGACCTGCGCCTCGATACCCTGAATGTCGGCCGCCATCCGCTGGTTGCTGGCGCTGGTGCGGTGCGCCTCGAAGGCGGCGCTGTCGGTGTAGACCTCGTACAGCTTGAAACAGTTCTCGCCGTCGGCGGGGCGCGAGACCTCGAACTGCATCGTACCCGGCTCGTCGCGCAGGCAACGCTCGCGGTGCGCCAGCAGCGCCGCCTCGAACCAATCCATATGCTCGGCCGGCACCTCGATGGTGGCGAAGACGGTGAACGGCGAGGTTGCCAGCGCCCCGATCCTCAGGTGACTTCGATGATCTGCTCGGGCGTCATCGACCCCGGCACGACGGTGACCGGCACCCGCATCGAGCCCGCCATCTGGCCGGCCAGCGCCTGCACCAGCGGGCCCGGCCCCTCTTTCTCCGGCGAGGCGCCGAGCACCAGCACGCGGATGTCCGGCTCCTCCTCCAGCAGGGACAGGATTTCCTCCTGGGTCTTGCCCTCGCGGATCCGGTATTCCGGCATGATGCCGGCGAAGCCGTTTACCTCGGCGGCCAGGCCCTGCAGCAGTTCCTCCGCCGCCTCGCGCGCCTCCTGCTGCATCAGCTTCTCGACCGCGACCCAGTGCTGGAAGTCGGCCGGCTCGATGACGTAGAGCAGCACCACGCCGCCGCCGGTCTTCTTGGCACGCAACGAGGCGAAGCGCAGCGCCACGCGGCACTCCGGCGTGTCGTCGACGACCACCAGAAACTTGCGGTAGCGCTTCTCGGGCGCCTTCGTCTCAGGCGCGCTCATGGCCGTGCCCAGCAGGACACGGCCCGCTTGCAAATATGAGCGTGCTGTTGCGCGCTCATGGCCGTGCCCAGCAGGACACCGCCTGCCTCTCAATATGAACGTGCAGCTGCGCGCTCATGGCGGGCCTCCCCAGTTTCGATGATGCTGCCACGCGCCGGGCGGTTCGGCCAAGCGTCCTGGCAGAGATATATTATTTCAAGAGAATATTGGTGATCTCGCGCAGCTTGGTGCGCGCGCGCAGCACGTAGAAGCCCTGCGCCGCCAGGTGGCTCGGCCGCATCAACGCGTCGGGCTCGCCATTGATCACCACCCAGGGCGACAGTTCGGCGGCATAGCGCATCTCTTCCAGCAGCTGGTCCCAGGCGTTGGTCATCTCGCGTTCGGCGATCAGGTTCTGGTAGTCGCGGCCGAGTTCGCGCAGCAGCAGGTAGTAGGCGTAGCTCTGGCCCTTCACGGTGTAGAACAGGTCGTCGGCGTGGAAGTCGATGAAGTCGCCGGCGTGCAGCGCGATGTGCTCGTCCAGCGCGGCCGAGGCGGCGCCGAGGTCGAGCGCGAACCGGTCGATGGTCGCTAGCAGGTTATCGGAACGGCGCTCGAACGACGCTTCGCCGGCGGCCAGCCGCCGGTTGTAGTTCAGCAGGGCGCGGCGCGCGCCACGGTAGCGCGCCTCCGAGGTGGTGGTCGGCGCCAGCGAGGTCGACAGGTCGAAGACCCACACGTCGCCGCGATACTGCAACTGGCCGGAGGCCTCCTGCAGGTCCTTGTCGGTCTGGCTGGAGCCGCGGGTGCGGCCGATCTGGTCGACTAGTTCGAAGGCGAAGCGGCCGATCGCCTGAATGATGCCCTGCTGGAAGCTGGGCATGTTGTCGAGCGCGGCCGGCGGCAGGAAGAACGGGTCGTTGGCGACCCAGCGATGCTGGTCGACCTCGCGGTCGATCAGGGCGGCGGCGATCGCCACCGCATGACTGCCGGTCTCGGGATCGAGCGCGGCCGGCGCGGCGAACGTCGTGTCGTCGTCGATCTCGTGCGTGAGCAGCATGCCGATCGGGTAGTAGAGCAGCACGATCACCAGCACCACGACGGCGATGATCCACGCGGCCCGGCCGCGGCCGGTCGCCGGCTTCAACTTGTCCACGCCGGCACTGATCCGTTCACGCATTGACCTGCCCCATCTACGCGCCCCATCGCATGCGGCGCACGGCCTCCCCGCACATAGTCACTCCCGGCCCTGAAGGCCAGGGCTTTCGCCGACCGGCATCAGGCTGGCAGGTCCACGGTCTCGGCGTCCCCGGCGGCGCCGAATCCGGCATCGGCGTCACCGCGCAGCATCAACTGCGTGCGCAGGCGCCGGCGCTCCAGGTCGAGCAGCCAGAAGCCGTTGGCCTCGCCGCGCTGACGGTTCGACATCGCCGTCGGCGCGCCCAGCGACACGATCGTGGCGTCGCGGTGGCTCAGCCGGCGCCGGAAACTTCGGTGCGTGTGGCCGGACATCACCACGCCGACACGGTGGCGGGCGAACAGGTCCAGCGCCGCGCGGGCGCGCAGCACCGGGCGCGCGCGCGGCTGGTCCGGTACCGCCTCGAAGGGATGGTGGGCCAGCAGCATGCGCACCGTATCCGGCGCGGCGTCCTGCAGGCGTCGCCCGGCGCGGGCGAGAACGTGACGCCGGGCACGGCCCTCCTGCCAGTCCAGGTGCGGCTGCCACGCCGCGACGGTGTTGAAGCCGGCGACATAGAGCCCGTCCTGGCAAAGCTCCGGCTCCACCGGCCGGTCGAGGGCGCGCCGGAAGCGACCGAACGGGTCGCGAAACCGCTCCAATGGCTTGACCGCGATGTCGTGGTTGCCCGGCACCACCAGGGTCGGCAGGCCAAGCCCGGACTCCCAGTCGAGGTAGGCGGCGAATTCGTGCCGGCGGGCGCGCATGGTGAGGTCGCCGGCGACCAGTACCAGGTCCGGCGCGGCGGCGCGCAGGCTGGCCGCCAGCAGCTCGGCGATGCCCTCCGCGACGTCGCCGAAGTGCAGGTCGGCGATCAGCGCCAGGCGCATCAGGCGGCCGCCGCGGGACGCAACACACGCAGCGCGCCGGGCCGGGTGCGGTAGACCAGCGGCGGATGCACGAAATCGAGCTCGCCGTCGTTGACCACGCGCAGCGGGCGCTTGGCGTCGATCGTCACCTGCCTGGCGGTGCCGGCGTCGAGATAGGGATCGCCGTGCCAGCGCCCGAACATCACCCGCAACAGCGCCCAGGCCATGCGCAGCCCGCTGCGGTGGCGGCTGACATAGACACCGAGTTCGCCGCCGTCGAGCCGGGGGCGGGTCAGCATCAAGCTGGCCTGCTCGGCATAGGCATTGTTGGAGATCGCCAGCGACAGCACCCGCAGCCGGCGCGCGTCATGGCCGTCGTCGATCGCCAGCGCCAGCCAATGCCGCGCGCGCAGCACCGCCCGCACGGTGCGCCAGTAGCCGAGCGCCCGCTCGCCGGCATCGCGGCCCCGCAAGCGCTGGCGCTGGCGGCTGTACCGCGCCGGCAGGCCGAGCGTGGAGTTGCACAGGAATACCTGGCCGTTGAGCTCGCCGACATCGACGCTGTGAATTTCGCCGGCGGCCAGTGCGGCGACCGCCGCCGTCAGGTCGAGCGGGATATTCAGGTCACGGGCATATCGGTTCATGGTGCCGAGCGGCAGCACGCCCAGCGCCTTGCGCCCGCCAGCCAGGCGTTGCGCCGCGCCGCGCAGCGTGCCGTCGCCGCCGCCGACCAGCAGCACGTCGCCGTCCATCCCCGCCACCGCGTCCAGCACGGCGCCGAGCCGGTCCGGCGTGACCAGGCGCACGTCGATCGCATGGCCGGCTGCGGCAAAGCCCTCGCGAACCTGGCGCGCGACCTCGTCGGCCGACAATGCGAGCACCGTGCCGGCATGCAGATTGATCACGGCATGACCGTGCATCGAATGGTCCCGATCTCCCCCACGTTGCCGGGACAACGTGCGCCGGGGCCGGCGGGTTCCGTACGGTTCCGTACGGTTCAGCGCAGGAAGCCGACGGTGTCGTAAACCTCCTGCAGGATCGGCGCGCAGATCGCGCGGGCGCGCTCGGCGCCGGCCCGCAGGATTTGGTCGACATCGCCCGGCGCGTCGCGCAGCCGTCGCATCTCGCCGGCGACCGGCTCCAGCTTGGCCACCGCCAGCTCGGTCAGCGCCGCCTTGAAGTCGGAGAAGGACGAGCCGCCGAAGTCGGCCAGCACCGCCGCGCGCTCGATGTCGGCCAGCGCGGCGTAAATGCCGACCAGGTTGGCGGCCTCCGCGCGGCCCTCCAAGCCCGCCAGCTCCGACGGCAGCGGCTCCGGGTCGGTGCGCGCCTTGCGCAGCTTCTGAGCGATGTCGTCGGGCGTGTCGGTCAGGTTGATGCGGCTCATCTCCGACGGTTCCGACTTCGACATCTTGCGCGCGCCGTCGCGCAGGCTCATCACCCGGGTCGCCTCGCCGTAGATCAGCGGCTCGACGATGGGGAAGAAGTCCGGCGCCCCGAAGTCGTTGTTGAACTTCAAGGCGATGTCGCGGGTCAGCTCCAGGTGCTGCTTCTGGTCCTCGCCGACCGGCACGTGCGTCGCCTTGTAGGCCAGGATGTCGGCGGCCATCAGGTCGGGATAGACGTACAGGCCGACCGAGGCGTTCTCGCGATGCTTGCCGGCCTTCTCCTTGAACTGGGTCATGCGGTTCAGCCAGCCGATGCGGGCGACGCAATTGAAGATCCAGGCAAGCTCGGCGTGCTGGTGCACCTGGCTCTGGTTGAACAGGATGTGCTTCGAGGTGTCGACGCCGGCGGCGATGATCGAGGCGGCGACCTCGCGCGTGTTCGGCGTCAGCTCCTTCGGGTCCTGCCATTGGGTGATGGCGTGCAGGTCGACGACGCAGTAGATGCACTCGAACTCGTCCTGCAGGCGCGCCCAGTTGCGGATCGCGCCGAGATAGTTGCCCAAGTGCAGATTCCCGGTCGGCTGTACGCCCGAGAAGATACGTCGCATCGGCTGGTTCTCCCGTTGGCAGAGGCGCGGGTTATCGCCTAGCGACCGGGGGCGGTCAACCGGACCGGCGGCGCATCAGGCCGGGCAGCTCGCGCCAGTCAACGGCGCCGGCGAGCTGGGCCAGCGCCGCGTAGCCGACAAGGCCGCCGACGACCAGCGCCGCCAGCGCCAGCACCCGCGCACCGCTGCCGCCGGCGAATCCGGCCGCGAGCAGCAGCTCCAGGCCCCAGAGCAGCGCCGCCAGGCCGACGCTGGCCAGCAGCATGCCGACGACCGTCCGGCGCAGGCGGGCATCGGCGGTCCAGTGACCGCGCCGCCACAGGCCGGCGGCGAGCAAGCCGGCGTTAAGCCACGCCGCCAGCGCCGTCGCCAGGGCCAGGCCGACATGCGCCAGGAACGGCAGCAGCGCCACCGCCAGCACGATGTTCAACGCCAGCGCGAGCAGCGCGACGCGCACCGGCGTGCGGGTGTCCTGGCGCGCGAAGTAGCCGGGGCCGAGCACCTTGACCAGCACGTAGGCCGGCACCCCGATGGCGAAGGCGACCAGCGCGGCGGCGGTCTTGGCGGTGGCCTCGGCGTCGAAGGCGCCGCGCTCGAACAAGGTGGCGATCAACGGCCCCGGCACCATGATCAGCGCCACCGCGGCCGGCATGGTCAGCAGCAGGCAGAGCTCGACGGCGCGGTTCAGGCTGTCGTTGCCGTCGCGCGTCTGGCCAGCGGCGAGCTGGCGCGACAGCCTGGGCAGCAACGCGGTGCCGACGGCGACGCCGACGATGCCGATCGGCATCTGGTTCAGCCGGTCGGCATAGAACAGGTAGGAGACGGCGCCGGTCGGCAGCAGCGAGGCCAGCACCACGTCGATCATCAGGCCGATCTGGAACACGCCGGCGCCGAGCGCGGCCGGCAGCACCAGCCGCCAGAGCCGCTTCACCTCCGGGTGCAGGCTGGGCCAGCGCAGCCGCAAGGCGAAGCCGGCGCGGCGGCAAGCGAGCAACAGCCAGACGAATTGCGCCATGCCGGCGACCGCGACGGCCAGCGACAGGGCATGGCCGGCGGTCGGGAAGGCCGGCGCCAGCAACGTCACCCCGGCGATCAGGCACAGGTTCAGCACGATCGGCGTCGCGGCGACGGCGGCGAACCGGTCGACCGCGTTCAGCACGCCGCCCAGCAGCGACACCACCGAGATGAACAGCAGATAGGGGAAGGTCAGCCGGGCGAAGGCGACGGCGAGGTCGTAGCGCTGCGGGTCGTCGGCGAAGCCCGGCGCCAGCAGCAGCATGAAGCCGGGCATGGCGATCTGGACCACGGTCACGAAGACCAGCAGGACCGGCAGCAGCACGGCCAGCGCACGCTCGGCGAACAGTTTCGCCGCCTCCGGTCCGTCCTGCGTCAGGCGCTCGGCGAACAGCGGCACGAAGCCGGCATTGAACGCCCCTTCCGCGAACAGCCGGCGAAAGAAGTTCGGCAGCTTGAAGGCAACGAAGAAAGCGTCGGCCACCGGCCCGGCGCCGAGCAGCGCCGCGATGGCGATGTCGCGCACCAGCCCCAGCACCCGGCTGACCAGCGTCAGACCGCTCACCGTGGCGACCGCGCGGACCAGGGTCATTTGCTGTCGGCGGCCGCGAACATTTCGACCAGGGTCCTGGCAACGGCTTCGGCGGACTTGGCCGAGACAGTGCCGAGCCGCCGGACAACCCGCTGCTTGTCGATGGTGTGTATCTGGTCCAGTGCGATCTGGCCCCGCTTGCGCTGGAAGGTGACCGCGACCCGCGACTTGTAACGCCGCTCCGTCGTCGTCATCGGCGCCACGATCAAAGTACGAAGGTGTGCGTTCATCTCATCCGGCGACACGACGAGACAGGGGCGCATCTTCTGTATTTCCGAGCCGCGCGTGGGATCCAGATCGACGAGTACGACGTCGAAGCGCCGGACCCGACCTACCATTCCCACTCCTCGTCGTCGAAACGGTTCACGACGTCTTCCGGCCACAATGACTGATCGTCACCGGCTTCGGCCATCGCCCTGAACGACTCGTCCCATCCTTCGCGGAGCGTGCGGACCGGCGCGATCACGAGAGTATTGCCCCGAACTTCAAGCTCGACTTCGCTGCCGAATCCGCATTGCTCGATGACCGGCTTTGGAATCCGCACGCCCTGCGAATTTCCGATACGAACCACCGCGACCTTCATCCTTCGCCTCCTCGCATTTGTGGTTACAATGTAATCACACAGCCAGGAGCGGGCAATACAGTGTCACGCCGCCGAGCGGCGGGTGCGGCCCGACTCGGATTTGCTGTCGGATTTGCTCGCCGGCCTGGGGTCCTTGCCGGTCTTGGGCGGTGACTTCGGCGGCGTCTTCGGCGGCGGCTTGGCCGTCGCGGCCTTGTCCTTCGCGGCCGGGCCTTCGATGGCCTGGCGCAGGCGGGTCTCGATGGCGCGCTTCTTGCCGGCATGGGTCACCTTCATGCCGAACAGGTCCTTGACGTAGAACACGTCGACGGCGCGCTCGCCGTAGGTGGCGATGCGGGCATGCGCGATGGTCAGCGACAGGTCGTAGAAGGCGCGCGTCAGGTCGTGCAGCAGGGCCGGCCGGTCGCGGCCGTTGACCTCGATCACCGTGTGCGTGTTCGAGGCCTCGTTGTCGATCACGATCAGCGGCTCGACGGTGAACACCGCCGCCCGCGTCGGCAGCTTGCCGCGCCGGTCGGGCAGCGTGTCGCGCAGCCGGATATCGCCGGTCAGCACCTTGGCGACACGATCCTTCAAGCGCTTCAGCGACGCGGCGCCGGCGATCGGCTCGCCGTTGTCGTCCTGCAGCCAGAACACGTCCAGCGCCATGCCGTCGGACAGCGTGAAGATGCGCGCATCGACGATACTGGCACCGGACACCGTCATCCCGCCGGCCAGGCGCGAGAACAGGCCGGCATGGTCGGGCGTGTAGACCGTGACCTCGGTGACCGACTGAAACTCGTGCACGCGAGCGTCGATGGTGAGCCTGCGCTTGGCCTTGTCGGCGGCAGCGATCAGGCGGGCCCAGTGATCGTGATTCTCCGGTTCGACGGCGAGCCAGAACGAATCCGGGCCACGCGCCAGGTGCACCTCCAGCGCCTTCTGGTCGACGTCGGCCAGACGCTCGCGCAGGCCATCCTTCACGCGGGCGGCACGCTCGGCCTGGGTACCCTCGGCGGTGACGCCCATCATGCGTTCCTCGGCGCGATGGAACAGCTGACGCAGGAGCTGGCCCTTCCAGCCGTTCCAGACGTTGGGCCCGACGGCGCGGATGTCGCACACGGTGAGGATCAGCAATAGCCGCAAGCGCTCCGGGCTCTGCACCAGGGCGACGAAATCGGTGATCGTCTTGCGGTCGTCGAGGTCGCGCTTGAACGCCACCGAGCTCATGGCCAGGTGGTAGCGCACCAGCCAGGCGACCAGGTCGGTCTCCGCCTTGTCATAGCCCAGGCGCGGCGCCAGCTTCTGCGCCACCTCGGCGCCGAGCACGGAGTGGTCGCCGCCACGTCCCTTGGCGATGTCATGCAGGAGCAACGCAAGGTAGAGAACGCGACGATTGGCGATCTTCTTGATCAGCTGCACCGACATCGGATGGTCGTCGTCGAGCTCGCCGGCCTCGATGCGAGCCAGGATGCCGATGGCGCGGATGGTGTGCTCGTCGACCGTGTACACGTGATACATGTCGTGCTGCATCTGGGCGACAACGCGGCCGAAATCGGGCACAAACTTGCCGAACACGCCGGACTCGTTCATCCGCCGCAGCGTGGTCTCCGGATTGCGCTTGTGGGTCAAGACGTCGACGAACAGCCGGTTGGCCTCGGGATCGGCGCGCAGCTTCTTGTTCACCAGTTTCAGGTCGCGGGTGATCTGACGCAGCGCCTGCGGATGGATGTCGAGGTCGCGCGCCTGCGCCACCTGGAACAGGCGGATCAGCTTCACCGGATCGTTCTTGAAAGCGTCCTTGTCGCTGATGGTGATGCGCTCGCCATCGACGGTGAAGCCATCGACCTCGCGCCGGCGCAAGCCCAGCCTGGGCAGGCGCAACCGGCTCTTGCGCTTGTGCTGGTCCTCGATCGCGGCGCAGACGATGCGGGTCAGGTCGCCGACGTCCTTGGCGGTCAGGAAATAGTGTTTCATGAAGCGTTCGACGCCGCGGCTGCCGGCGTGGTCGGTGTAGCCGAGCTTGGCGGCGATGTCGGCCTGGGCATCGAAGGTCAGCCGCTCCTCCGGCCGGCCGGCGCGGTAATGCAGGTGACAGCGCACCGTGGCCAGGAAGTTCTCCGCCTTGGCGAACTTGCGGCGCTCGTTGGCGCTGAGCACGCCGGCTTCGACCAAGCCGGCGGCATCCTCGACCAGGTAGACGTACTTGGCGATCCAGTACAGCGTCTGCAGGTCGCGCAGGCCGCCCTTGCCTTCCTTCACGTTGGGTTCGAGCACGTAGCGGCTGTCGCCGAGCCGGCGGTGACGTTCGTCGCGCTCGGCCAGCTTGGCCTCGGCGAATTCCGGGCCGCTGCCCTCGATCACCTGCTTGCGGAAGGCCGCGCGCATTTCCATGAACAGGACCTGGTCGCCCCACAGGTAACGTGCCTCCAGCAGGGCGGTGCGAATGGTCAGGTCCTTCTTGGCCAGACGCACGCATTCGTCGACCGAGCGGGTGGCGTGACCGACCTTCAGGCCCAGGTCCCACAGCAGGTAGAGCATGTACTCGATCGACTGCTCGCCCCACGGCGTCTGCTTGTAGGGCAGCAGGAACAGCAGGTCGAGGTCGGAGCCGGGCGCCAGGTCGCCGCGGCCATAGCCGCCGACCGCGACCACCCCGAGCCGCTCGCCGGCGGTTGGGTTGGTGATCGGATAGACCTTGGTCGTAGTGACGTCGTAGAGCAGGCGCACCAACTGATCCATCAGGAAGGCGGTGGCGCGCATCGTCACCAGGCCGCTCTCGCCGGCCTCGAAGCGGGCATGAATCTCGTCGCGGCCGGCGGCGACGGTCTGCTTCAGCCGTTCCAGCAGCGCGGTGCGAAACTCGGCCGAGTCCGGATTGAGGTCGTCGAGCGCCGCGTCCAGCGCCTCGGCCATCGCGGCGCGGTCGATGATCGCGCGCTTGTTGCGTACGTCGCGGCTCAGTTGGTTGCTCCCTGTCGGGTCAGCCGGTGCCGGCGGTGGTCACGCCGCCGTCGATGGCGAATGTCTGCCCCGAGGTCCAGGCGCCGGCCCGGCTGGCCAGATAGACCGCGATGCCGGCGATGTCCTCCGGGTTGCCCAGCCGCGCCATCGGGGTTTCGGCGATGCGTTTGTCGCGGATTTCCGGGTTTTCGTACAGCGCCCGGGCGAAGTCGGTCTGCACCAGGCCCGGGGCGATGCAGTTGACCCGTATATTGTCCTGGCCGAACTCCGCCGCAAGGTTGCGCACCAGTTGCATGTCGGCGGCCTTGGAGACGCAGTAGGCACCGATCTTGGTCGAGGCGCGCAGGCCACCGATCGACGAGACGATGACGAACACGCCGTCTTTGCGCTCGCGCATCTCCGGAAAGGTCATCTGCGCCAGCCACAGGTTGGAGCAGATGTTGACCTGCAGGATCTTGTCCATGGCGCTGTCGGGAATGTCGAGGTTCGACCCGTAGTACGGGTTCACCGCGGCGTTGCCGACGACGATGTCGATCTGGCCGAAAGCCTTGCGGGTGTCGTCGACCAGCTTCTGCAGCTGGTCGCGGTGGCCGACGTTGCAGGGCAGCGCGATGGCGGTGCCGCCGGCATCGTTGATGCCCTTGGCCACCTCCTCGCAGATGTCGCCCTTGCGCGAGGAGATCACCACCTTGGCGCCCTGCGCCGCCATCGCCTCGGCGATGCCGCGCCCGATGCCCTTGGAGGAACCGGTGATCAGCGCCGCCTTGCCGGAGAGGTCGAACAGTTTCTTGTAGCCGTCGAAGTCCATGGAATCCTTGCCGCGTCGTCTGGTTACGTTGCGCGCGAGCATAGAGCATGGCGCCGGCAAGGTCTTCTCCCGCAAAAGAAAGGCGATATTATACTTGACGTACCCACATCGCCTCCTTATCTATATGGGGTAAGGAGTTACCCCGATGTCGATCCTCTCTGACCCTCACTTCCACAACGAAGAAGCCGCATACGAATACGTCGAGGCGCGCGTCTGGCCGGAAGGTCGCGTGTGCCCGCACTGCGGGACGGTCGATGAGAGCGGCAAGCTGAAGGGAAAAAGCACCCGGATCGGCGTCTACAAGTGTTACGCCTGCCGGAAGCCCTTCACCGTCAAAGTCGGCACCATCTTTGAGAAGAGCCACGTCAAGCTGAACATCTGGCTTCAGGCGATCTTCCTGATTGCGTCCAGCAAGAAGGGGATCAGCGCGAACCAGTTGCATCGTACCTTGGGCGTCACCCTCAAGACTGCTTGGTTCATGGGGCACCGTATCCGCGAGGCGATGCGCTCCGGCGATCTGGCACCGTTCGGTTCCGATGGCTCCCCGGTTGAAGTCGATGAGACCTTCATCGGCCACGACAAGACTATCAAGCCGAAGGGCGAGAAGAAGGGCCGTGGCTACCATCACAAGTACAAGGTGTTGTCGCTGGTAGATCGGAAGTCCGGCAAGGCTCATAGCGTGGTTGTCGATAACCTGAAGGCTTCGACCCTGGTCCCGATCCTCCAGGAGAACATTGCGGCCGAAGCCCACATCATGACCGACGAAGCCGGCCAGTATAAGGGCCTGTCGGACGTGTTCTTCGCGCACGACTTCGTTAGCCACAATAAGGGCGAGTACGGGCGCGGCGTTATCCACACCAACACCATCGAAGGCTTCTTCAGCATCTTCAAGCGCGGGATGAAGGGCGTTTACCAGCACTGCAACAAGCGGCACCTGCACCGCTACCTCGCCGAATACGACTTCCGGTACAACAATCGGATCGCGCTTGGTGTCGATGACGTTGCGCGGGCCGACAACGCACTGCGCGGTGTCGTTGGCAAGCGGCTCACCTATCGAACGCCTAATCCGGAAGTGATCTGACATGGCGAAGAAGAAATATCCGCCAGACGATCCCAAGCAGTCCGAGCGGTTCAAGCGCTCCGCCAAGGAGGTTGAGGCCGACGAGGGCGACGATGCCTTTGAGGCCACGCTCCGGCGTGTTATCCCGCCAGTCAAGCCTAAGCCTCCTGACCTGGAATAGGGTGGCGACGCGCCTCGCGCCAAAACTGGCGGCGCGCCTCTTTCTCCGCAATGGTTTGGTCCCGTAGGTCGGCAAGTATCTTCTTGTCGCTATGGAGTCGATATATCGGCGACTTTCTAGCTTTCCCGAGTTCCTGGTGCACATCCCCCGTGGGGGAAACAACCATGTCGGCGCGGCCCTTCCGCTCGTACCGTTGTGCGAGAAATGCGACTAGGTCGGCGGCTTGCAGTCCGGGGTACTTCTTCTTCTCACCAATAGTTATGTCACCAAGATTGGGCGCATACTTGAACTTGCGGTCCTTCTTGATCTCGTGGAAAATCTTCGGCGCCGCGCCAATATTCGTGTCGCCGTCTTCAACGACCACGTGAAGTTCAAAGTCAGTCCTGCCTAGGGCGCGTTCCACCGTAGCCGGTAGAAACGAAATTGCCGACCGGAAATTCACTCCGTAGCGACTATCGAAAGCGACCTTCTTTGGCCGCTTGATTGGAAGGTAATGCCCTTTGAAATCGGTGTCGTCTAGGCGAACCGTGAACCCGAACAATGTATGGTGGTTGGTCAGCTTCTCCATCTTCACTATGAGAGCTTCTTTCTGGTCGAGGGTCCAATCCTTGAATTCACCCTTGCTGTGATGCATTTCCATCGCATGGAAGTAGGTCAGGCCAGCTTTTTCCAGCATCCGCCGCCATTTGCGATCAAAGTGATTTAGTTGTCCCAGTTTACCGACGTAGCAGCCGAGGACGAGCATGGGCTGCCCCCTGCTACCCGCTACGTCGATATAACTAGTGACGAGCATCCAGAGACTATCCGGCTTCCAACGGTGATGTACCGCCAGAGCCAGGGAGCCGAGGGGCCCCACTGACCTAGGCACCATTAGAGCCTACTCCTGCCGCTTGGGTACGGCAAGTATAACATCGCCAAAAGAAAAGGGCGGTGCCGAGGCACCGCCCAAATTTGGAGAGAAGAGAAGCGTAGTGCTGCGAAAGGTGACCTAGCGCACGACCACCGGGCGCAGGGAGCGGACCAGCACTGAGTGGGTGCCGTCGGCATCCTGGTACACCGAGGTGGTCTGGGCCGGGCTGTAGTAGGCCGCCGCGGCCGCCTCGGAACTGTGGCAGTTGCTGTCGGCGGGCACCGAAGCCAGTGCCAGGCCGGCGAGACCCATGAACCACACGACAACCCAGAAGGTCAGTCCAGCGATCCGGTTCCTAGCGATCTCGTTCATCCAACTTTCCGAGCGATCTGCCCGGCTCCCTAAAATCTCGTCCGCCACACCCTCGCTGTGGCACCCTGAAGATCGGGATAGTTATTGTTATCTTCAATATATCGAATCGATATATGTGCAATTTTTCCGGGTATTTTATCGATCTCCGGTGATCCAGCGGAGTCCGGCCCTCGTATAAAGCCCTCCGGTCGTCGGATTCGCGAATCTTATCAATTGCTTAGGCATGGCGACCGGGCACCGGCGACGGGCCGGCGACAGCCGTGGCGAACGGCCGGCGGGTTGTGGCAAGAAAGAGTCACGGCGATTTTTCGGCTGCGCCGGCACCGACTCGGGCGTTGCTGAGCGCCGCGCCGCCGCGCGCTACTCCGCCGGCGTCGCCGCCACCGGCTCCGGGGCGAGGTCGAGCGGTTCGTCGGCGAGCTCGACATTCTCGATCTGCCTGGCTCGCTTGAGGATCTTGTCGGTGGTAATGCCGATCTGCTTGACGTCCTTCTCGGCCTGGTCGAAGTGCGTCTGCAAGTTGTCGACGCGCTTCTCCAGCCGTTGCACGTCCGCCAGCATCTTCTGCACCTCGTGCTGGATCAGGTCGGCCTGCTCGCGCATGCGGGCATCCTTCAGCACCGCGCGGACGGTATTCAGCAATGCCATCAGCGTGGTCGGCGAGACGATCCACACCTTGGCCCGGTAGGACCGCTCCACCGCGTCGGGGAAATTGGCGTGCAATTCGGCGTAGACCGCTTCGGAGGGCAGGAACATCAGCGCGGAATCGGCGGTCTCGCCCGGCAGGATGTAACGCTCGGCGATGTCGGCGACATGTTTCTGGATCGCCTGGCGGAACCCGGCCTGGGCCTGCTTGGCCTCCAACTCGGTCTCGGCGGCGCGCAACGCGTGGTAGGCCTCCAGCGGGAACTTCGCGTCGATGCAGATCGGCCCCGGCGGGTTGGCCAGCTTGATTAGGCAGTCGACGCGGCGGTTGTTGCCGAGCCCGGCCTGCATCTCGAAGGCGTGCGGCGGCAGGATCGCGGCCACCAGGTCGTTGAGCTGAAGCTCGCCGAAGGCGCCGCGCGCCTGCTTGTTGTCGAGGATATTCTGCAGGCCGACGACCTGGCCGGAGAGTTCTTTGATGTTCTGCTGCGCCTGGTCGATCACCGTCAGGTGCTTGGTGATCTCGCCCAGCGACTGCGCCGTGCGGGTCGACGACTGGGTAAGGCTCTCGCCCATCTGCTTGGAAACGACGTCCAACCGCTCCTGCACCGCACGGCGCACTTCGGCCAACTCGGCGGCGCTGGCAGCGGCCATCTGGTCGAGCCGGCCAGCCGAAGCCGCCTGCGCCTGGGCGAGTTCGCGCGCCAGGGTATGCAGCTCGGATGTACGGGCCGCGTCGGCCCGGCGCGCCGCTTCCGCCCGCCACAGCCACAATCCGACAGTCGCCGCAAGCAACAGCAGCGCCCCAAGTATTATAAGCAGTTGCTCGTCCAATACTGAACCCTCCAGGCACGAAGCGGGAACATTTCGCGTTATTCTAACAGATTCGCCCGCCGCTTGACGGCATTGTGGGCCGATACTAGGTAGAGGCCTTCGCCAACCGGACGGCCCCAGAGAGAAAACATGGCCCTGCTGCCGATCATCGACGCGCCGGACCCGCGCCTGAAAGTGAAGTCGAAGCCCGTGGTGGAGTTCGACGACGGGCTGCGCCGGCTGCTCGACGACATGCTGGAGACCATGTACGACGCTCCGGGCATCGGCCTGTCGGCGATCCAGGTCGGCGTCGCCAAGCGCGCCATCGTCATCGACGTGCATGGCGAGGACGAGGATCCGAACCCGCTCTATCTGATGAACCCGGAAATCGTGGTGCTGTCGGACGAGATGGCGACGTTCAACGAGGGCTGCCTGTCACTGCCGGAACAGTTCACCGAGATCGAGCGGCCGGCCGCGGTGACCGTCCGCTACATGGACCGCGACGGCAAGCGCCAGGAACTCACCGCCGACGGCCTGCTCGGCCGCTGCATCCAGCACGAGATGGACCACCTCGAAGGCATCCTGTTCGTCGACCACCTCTCCGCCGTGAAGCGCAACATCATCCTGCGCAAGCTGATCAAGGCCCGCAAACAGAAGGCCAGCGCCTGACCGGCGCCGGCGCCCGGCCGATGCGCCTGATCTTCATGGGAACGCCGGAGTTCGCGGTGCCGACGCTGGCGGCGCTGCTGGCGGCCGGGCATGAGGTGGCGGCGGTGTACTCGCAGCCGCCGCGCAAGGCCGGGCGCGGCGCGAAGCTGCGGCCCTCGCCGGTGCACGCCTGGGCCGAGGCGCAACGGCTCGACGTGCGCACGCCGACTTCGCTCAGGAAACCCAAGGCGCAAGAGGACCTGGCGGCACTGGGCGCCGATGCCGGCGTGGTTGCGGCCTACGGGCTGATCCTGCCGGCGGCGGTGCTGGACGCACCAAGGCTGGGCTGCTTCAACGTGCACGCCTCGCTGCTGCCGCGCTGGCGCGGGGCGGCGCCGATCCAGCGTGCGATCATGGCTGGCGACGCGGAGACCGGCATCACCATCATGGCGATGGACGAAGGGCTGGATACCGGGGCGATGCTGCTCGCCGAACGGGTCCCGATCGGGCCGGCGACCACCGCCGGCGACCTGCACGACAAGCTGGCGGCGATCGGCGGGCCGCTGATGGTCGCGGCGCTGGCCGGACTCGCCGACGGTTCGCTGACCCCGACACCGCAGCCGGCCAAGGGCGCGACCTACGCCGCCAAGATCGACAAGGCCGAGGCGCGGCTCGACTGGACGCGCTCGGCGAGCGACCTGGACCGGCTGGTGCGCGGTCTGTCGCCGTTCCCCGGCGCCTGGTTCGAGGTGGCCGGCGAGCGCATCAAGCTGCTGCTGGCCGCGCCGGCCGAAGGCGAGGGCGAACCTGGCATCGTGCTCGACGACGCGCCGACCGTCGCCTGCGGTGACGGCGCGCTGCGCCTGCTACGGCTGCAACGCGCCGGCAAGGGGGCACTCGACGCGGACATGTTTCGACGCGGCTTCGCGTGGCCGGTGGGCGAACGTCTCGCCTGATGCCGCGCTATCGCCTCACCGTGGAATATGACGGCCGCGGCCTGGTCGGCTGGCAGCGCCAGGACAATGGCCCATCTGTGCAGGGCGCGCTGGAGACGGCCGTCGAAGCGCTGTGCGGCGAGGCCTGCACGGTCACCGGCGCAGGGCGCACCGATGCCGGGGTGCACGCGCTCGGCCAGGTCGCGCATGTCGACCTGCCGAAGACCTATCCCGACGACACGGTGCGCGACGCGCTGAACGCGCACCTGCGCGGCGTCTCGGTGGCGGTGCTCGCGGCAGCGCAGGTCAGCGACGATTTTCACGCCCGCTTCAACGCGACGTCACGGCACTACGTCTATCGGATCTTGAACCGGCGGGCACCGGCGTCGATCGATGCCGGACACGTCTGGCAGGTCGCGGTGCCGCTGGATGCCGACGCGATGGACCTGGCGGCGCAGGCGCTGGTCGGCCGGCACGACTTCACGACCTTCCGCGCCGCCGAATGCCAGGCGAAGTCGCCGGTGAAGACGCTGAGCCGGCTGAGCGTGCACCGCGCGGTCGAGGAAGTGGTGATCCAGGCCTCGGCGCGCTCGTTCCTGCACAGCCAGGTGCGTTCGCTGGTCGGCACGCTGAAGAAGATCGGCGAGGGCGCCTGGCCGGTCGCGACCGCCCGGGAGGCGCTGGTGGCACGCGACCGGAGCCGCTGCGGCCCGGTGGCGCCGCCGGACGGGCTGTACCTGGCGCGGGTGGACTATGGTGGCACCGACTAAACGCGATGGGCGGGACGACAATGGACCAATTCGAGCACTATCTTCCGGGCATTCTGCTGGCCTACAGCTTCTTCGCCTTGGGGCTGATCAGCCCGGGACCGAACATCCTCTCGATCATGGGCACGTCGATGAGCAACGGACGGCGGGCCGGACAGGCACTGGCGCTCGGCGTCTCCAGCGGGTCGTTGCTGTGGGGGTTGCTCACCATGTTCGGCCTCGCCGCGATCCTGGCGCTATACGCGTCGGTCATCACGGTGATCAAGATCGCCGGCGCGCTGTATCTCCTGTGGCTGGCCTACCGGGCGTTCCGCTCCGCGGCGACGCCCGATCAGTCGGCGCTGCCGTCGGCCGGTCAACTGGAGGGGCACGTGGCTCTGTATCGGCGCGGCCTGCTGATCCAGATGACCAACCCGAAGGCGGCGTTCACCTGGATCGCCGGCATGTCGCTGGCACTCGATGCCAACGCGCCATTGTGGGTCGGCGCGGTGGTGACCGGCGGCACGGTGGTCGCGAACACGGCGGCACACCTGGTGTATGCGATGATTTTCTCGACCTCGCCGATGATCGCTGGCTACCGGCGGCTGCGGCGCTGGATCGATGGGGCGCTGGGCGTGTTCTTCTGCTTCGCGAGCTACCGGCTGATCACAGCCAAGACCTGACCCAGCGAGCGGCCTACAGCGGCACAAGGGCCTCGGCGGCGGACTCGATGACCAGTTCCAGGACCACCGAGTAGATCACCACGCCGGCCGCCGTGATCCGGTCGGCGCCGAGCGCAAGGCGGGCGATGACGTAGTCGTAGGCGACAATCGCCAGCCAGACGCCGAGCAGCAGCAGGCCGCCCAGCTGCGGCGACAGCAGCCCCAGCCCGAACAGCAGACCGATCGGCAGCAGCAGGCCCATCTGCACCGCCGAGGCCCAGTTCCAGGCGATGACGTAGGTCGAGTAGTTGTCCGACAGGCCCAGCGTGCGCGACAACGGCGCCATCGTGCCCAGGAAGAACAGCCAGGCGAAGATCGACAGGAAGGCACGGATCAGCACCCAGCCGCCGGCGCCCAGCGCCGCCACCGCGTCCGGGTCGGCCACCAGCCACGCCAGCAGCAGTTGCAACGGCAGCAACGGCAGAATGACGGAGAACGAGCGCCAGAAACCGTCGACGGTCAGGTTCAAATAGGCCAGGCCGCCGGCGTCGAGCCGGGCCAGTCGCCAGGCGCCATACAGCGAGGACTCGATTTCGGCACGGTCGGGCACGTTGCTCACAATCGACTTGGGAAACCGCCGGCGCCTACGATAGTCCGCAAGCGGCCACGGGAGACCACCATATGAGCGCAACCACATCAAGCGGCGGCCCGCGTTTCGCGCGCACCGCCCTGCCGCCCTGCCTGGCCAACCTGGACCGGCTCTGGCATGCGATGGAGGCACGCGGACTGGACGGCATCGTCGCCTCGTCGGCGTTAAATATCTTCTACCTCACCAGCTTCAACGGCATCGCGCACAAGGCCGACGAGCCGCGCCCCTATGCCGTGGTGCTGTCGCGGCATGCGCCGGACCGCCCGGTGCTGGTGATCGCCGAATACTACCTGGCGAGCTTCCTGCGCCAGCCGACCTGGGTCGAGGACATCCGGCCGTTCCGCGCGGTGATGATGCCGCTGGACCTGCCGGCCGGCCGCGCCGACCTCGACCGGTTCATTCCGGTCGGGGAACAGCCGGCATGGCTCGGGGCGGCGCGCGAGAAATACGCCTTCGACATGCGCTCCAGCCTGACCGCCGCGCTGCGCGATCTCGGGCTCGCCAACGGCCGGGTCGGCTTCGACGACATGGCGATGGGCCTGCGGCTCGGCGTCGACGGGATGCAGGTGGCCGACGCCTACGACGCGCTGATGTTCGCGCGGGCGGTGAAGACGGCGCCGGAAATGGCGCTGCTGGAGCGCGCCTCGGTGCTGAACCAGCAGGCCATCGAGAAGGTCGTCGCCGAGTGGGAATCGGGCGGGAGCTGGCGCGACCTGTCGCACCGCTACACGGTCGCGGTGGCCGAGCTCGGCGGTTTCGTGCACGACCCGGGCGGCTCGGTCTGGGGCCATCCGCGCGGCGAGGACCCGGCCCTGATGCTGGCCACCGGGCTGGAGGACGAGGCGATCGCGCCGGGCACGCACGTGATGTTCGACTGCCACGGCTCGCTCGACCTGTATTGCTGGGACGGCGGCAAGACCTGGGTGGTCGGCGGCGAGATGACGGCCGCCGGCAAGCGCAACGCCAAGGCCACCGCGGCGGCCACCGAGACCCTGCTGGCGGCGATGAAGCCCGGCGCGCGGGTCAGCGAGCTGCAAGCCGCGGCGCGCGCCGCCTATGCCAAGGCCGGGGTGCCGGATGCGACCCAGGCGGTGGTGTTCTTCCACGGCCTGGGGCTGTCGCACATGGACCTGGAACAGACCCTGGCCGACGGCTCCCCGAACGGCGACTGGGCGCTGGAGGACGGCATGGTGGTACCGTTGCACCTGCTCTACCCCGGCGGCGAGCGCGAACGGTCGTGGCTGGAGGAAATCGTCGCCATCGGCCCGGACGGCGGCCGCCCGCTGTTCACCTGGGGCTTCGACCCGATGCTGGGGTAGGATTCATCGATGGACATCGCATTCGACCTCGATATCGCGCGCCGCCATCCGGTCATCGGCACCGAGGTGCGCGGACTGGACCTGTCGCGGCCGCTCGACGAGGCGACACGGCGGCGCCTGCACGACATCTGGATGGCGCATCCGCTGCTGGTATTCCCCGGTCAGGCGATCGACGACGCAGCGCAGATCCGCTTCGCACGACTGTTCGGTGAGCTGGAGATCCATCCGTCGGTCGCGCACCGCTCGTCGGCAAACCCGGAAATCTACCGGGTCTCGAATGTCGACGAGCAGGGCAACATCCTGCCGCGCGAGAGCAACGAATGGCAGTACATGGAACTGACCTGGCTGTGGCACACCGACAGCTCGTTCCGCGAGATTCCGTCGAAGGGCTCGATCCTGCACGGCATCGAGGTGCCGCCGGAGGGCGGCGACACGCTGTTCGCGAACATGTACGCGGCCTACGAGGCGCTGCCGGCGGCGACGAAGTCGAGCCTGGAGGGGTTGCGGGTCCGCCATAGCCACGACGCGGTGCTCGCCCGCTCCGCCGCGCTCAGCGCCCGACGCGACAAGGGCAGCTATGCCGACCTGCCGCCGGTGGAACAGCCCCTGGTGCGCCGGCACCCGGTTACCGGCCGGCGCTCGCTGCTCCTGAGCCCGCATACGATGGACGGCGTCGTCGGCATGCCGGACGAGGCGGCCTCGGCGCTGCTCGACGAATTGACTAAGCACGCGACCCAGGAACGCTTCGTCTACCGGCATCGCTGGGCGCGCGACGACATCATCATGTGGGACAACCGCTGCACCATGCACGCGGTGATGCCCTACGACTCCGTCGGCCAGCGCCGGATCATGCACCGCACGACCATCGTCGGCGACGAGCGACCGGTGGCATAGGCGCGCCGCGCCCGGCAATCAGTCCGTACTCGGCATGGTGAAGAGCGATGTCGCTCCCTCTCCGCCAGCGGGGCGGAGAGGGTTGGGATGAGGGGGGTGGCTGAAGCGGCTCTGGTCTAACCGAACGACTTATCAGGCGTCGCTCTTCAGCGCCGCGATGAAGGCTTCCTGGGGGATCTCGACGTTGCCGTATTCGCGCATCTTCTTCTTGCCGGCCTTCTGCTTCTCCAGCAGTTTCCGTTTGCGAGTGACGTCGCCGCCGTAGCATTTGGCGGTCACGTCCTTGCGCAGCGCGCGAACGGTCTCGCGGGCGATCACCTTGCCGCCGATCGCGGCCTGGATCGCCACCGCGAACATCTGCCTGGGCACCAGCTCCTTCAGCTTCTCGCACATCGCCCGGCCGCGCTTCTCGGCACGCGACCGGTACACGATGGTGGCGAGCGCGTCGACCGGCTCCTGGTTCACCATGATCGACATCTTCACCAGATCGCCCTTCTCGTAGCCGTCGAGGTGATAGTCGAAGCTGGCATAGCCGCGGCTCACCGATTTCAGCCGGTCGTAGAAGTCGAACACCACCTCGTTGAGCGGCAGGCGGTAGTCGAGCATGGCGCGGCTGCCGGCGTAGGTCAGGTTGGTCTGGGTGCCGCGCCGCTCCTCGCACAGCTTGAGCACGGCGCCGAGGTGGTCGTCGGGCACCAGGATGGTGGCGCGGATCCACGGCTCCTCGATGTAGTCGACGTGCACCGGATCGGGCATGTCGACCGGGTTGTGGATCTCCTTCATCGTGCGGTTGGTGTGGTGCACGCGGTAGATCACGCTCGGGGCCGTCGTAATCAGGTCGATGTTGAACTCGCGTTCCAGCCGCTGCTGCACGATCTCCATGTGCAGCAGGCCGAGGAAGCCGCAGCGGAAGCCGAAGCCGAGCGCCGGCGAGCTCTCCATCTCGTAGTTGAAGCTGGCGTCGTTCAGGTGCAACCGGGCGAGCGCCTCGCGCAAGTCCTCGAACTGGCCGGAGTCGATCGGGAACAGGCCGCAGAATACCACCGAGATCGACGGCTTGAAGCCGGGCAGCGGCTTGGCCGCCGGCTTGCGCGCGTCGGTGATGGTGTCGCCGACATTGGTCTCGGCGACGGTCTTGATCGCGGCGGTGAAGTAGCCGAGCTCGCCGACGCCAAGGCTGTCGCGCTTGGTCAGCTTGGGCTTGAAGATGCCGACCTGGTCGACCAGGTGCTCCTGGCCGGTGGCCATCAGCTTGATGCGCTGGCCCTTCTTCAGCTCGCCGTCGATGATCCGGACCAGCACGACAATGCCGAGATAGGGGTCGTACCAGCTGTCGACCAGCAGCGCGGTGAGCGGCGCGTCGGGATCGCCCTTCGGCGGCGGCATGCGCTCGACCAGCGCCGCCAGCACGTCGTCGATGCCCAGGCCGGTCTTGGCCGAGGTCATCACCGAGTTCGAGGCGTCGATGCCGATGACATCTTCGATCTGCTGCTGCACGCGCTCCGGGTCGGCCGAGGCCAGGTCGACCTTGTTCAACACCGGCACGATCTCGTGGTCGTTGTCGATCGCCTGGTAGACGTTGGCCAGGGTCTGCGCCTCGACGCCCTGGGTGGCGTCGACCACCAGCAGCGAGCCCTCGCAGGCGGCCAGCGAGCGGTTCACCTCGTAGGCGAAGTCGACGTGGCCCGGCGTGTCGATCAGGTTCAGGACGTAGTCCTGGCCGTCGCTGTGCCGGTACTCCAGGCGCACGGTCTGCGCCTTGATGGTGATGCCGCGCTCACGCTCCAGCTCCATGGAGTCGAGCACCTGCTCGTGCATCTCACGGCTTTGCAGGCCGCCGCAACGCTCGATCAGACGGTCGGCGAGCGTCGACTTGCCGTGGTCGATGTGCGCGATGATCGCGAAGTTGCGGATACGGCTCGGGTCGGTCATCGGTGTCCATGCGAGATGGCCGGGCGAAACCCGGCCAGGACAAACATATATAGGGCGTCATGCCCGGACTTGATCCGGCCATCTACCTTGGTTGCGTCACCCGCGCAAGCTGGCGCCGGTGGCCTTGGTGACGGCGGCGACCACCTTGGCCGCGACGGCGTCGATCTCGGCGTCGGTCAGCGTCCTGTCGCGCGGCTGCAGCCGCACCGCGATCGCCACCGACTTGGCGTCGTCGGGCACGCCGGTGCCGGTGTAGACGTCGAACACCTCGGCGCCGTCGATCAGCTTCTTATCGGCCGATCGCGCGGCGCGAAGGATGGCGTCGGCGGCGACGTCCTTCGGCACCACGAAGGCGAAATCGCGTTCCACCGCCTGCAACGGCAGCAACTCGACGCGGGTCTTGGCGCGGCCGGGCTTGGCTTTCGGCAGCGGCGTCTTCTCGACAAAGACCTCGAAGCCGACCGCCGGGCCCTTCACGTCTAGCGCCTCCACGACGCGGGGATGCAGGGTGCCGAACCAGGCGAGCACGTTCTGCGGGCCGAGCCGCAACGTGCCGGACTGGCCGGGGTGGTACCAGGCGGGCGCCTCGGCGACGACCTGGAGACTATCCACCGGCGCGCCGGCGGCGGCCAGCGCGGCCAGCGCGTCGGCCTTGGCGTCGAACACGTCGACGGCGCGGGCGCCGCCGGTCCAGGCGCGGCCGACCATCTGGCCGACACGGATACCGCCGGCGACGATGTCCTGACCGTCGGGCGTCATGTCACGGTAGGCCGGGCCGACCTCGAACAGCGCCAGGTCGGGGAAGCCGCGCGCCTGGTTGCGCTGCGCGGCGGCCAGCAGATTGGGCAGGATCGATGGCCGCATCTCGTCCAGGTCGGCGCTGATCGGGTTGGCCAGCAGCAACGAGCGGTCGCCGCCGAACAGCGCGGCCAGGCTGGAACTGGTGAACGACCAGGTGACGCATTCGACCAGGCTGCGCGACGCCAGGGCCCGCTTGGCGCGCGGCACCCGGCGCTGGCCGACGGTGAGCGAGGGATGCGAGATCACATGCTCGCGCGGCAGCGGCACCGACGGCACCTCGTCCAGCCCGTGAATGCGGGTGACCTCCTCGACGATGTCGGCCTCGCCGTCGACGTCGGTGCGCCACGACGGCACGGTGACGCGCCAGCGGTCCGGGTCGCCACGGTCGAGCCCGAAGCCGAGCGTCTCCAGGATTTCCGCCTGGCGGTCGGCGTCGAGTTCCAGGCCGCCCAGCGTCGCGGTGCGCTCCGGCCGGAAGACGACCTCCTTGGCCGGCACCTCGGGCGAGCCGGCGATCACCAGCTCGGAAGCCTCGCCGCCGCACAGGTCCAGGATCAGCCTGGTCGCGTGCTCGGCGCCGGGCAGCACCATGGCCGGATCGACGCCACGCTCGAAGCGGTAGCGCGCGTCTGAGTCGATCTGCAGCTTGCGGCCGGTGGCGGCGGTGCGCAGCGGATCGAACAGCGCCACCTCCAGGAACACGTCGGTCGTGGTCTCGGTGCAGCCGCTTTCCTCACCGCCCATGACGCCGCCCAGGCCTTCCGCCTTGGCCTCGTCGGCGATCACCGTCATGGTCTCGTCGAGCTCGTACGCCTTGCCGTTCAGGGCCTGGAGCTTCTCGCCCTTGCGCGCCAGGCGCGGGCGTATGTCGCCGGTGACGTGGGCGGCGTCGAACACGTGCAGCGGCCGGCCGAGGTCGTAGGTCACGTAGTTGGTGATGTCGACCAGGGCCGAGATCGGGCGCAGGCCGATGGCGCGCAGGCGACGCTGCATCCAGACCGGGCTCGGCCCGTTCTTCACGCCACGGAAATGACGGCCGACGAAGCACGGGCAGGCGTCCTTGGCGTCGTCGGGGAACAGGTCGAGCGAAACCTTGATCGGGCTGTCGAAGGCGCCGCGCACGATGTCGGGCCGGAACGCGCGCAGCTCGCCCAGGCCGGCGGCGGCGAGGTCGCGGGCGATGCCGTAGACGCCCAGGCAGTCCTGGCGGTTCGGGGTGATGGCGACGTCGAAGACCGGGTCGTCCAGGCCCATCACCGGGGCGAAGGACTGGCCGATCGGCGCATCCTCGGGCAGCTCGATAATGCCGTCATGCTCGTCCGACAGGCCCATCTCGCGCTCCGAGCAGAGCATGCCGTTGGAGGACTCGCCGCGGATCTTGGTGGCGCGCAGCTCCATCCCGGTGCCGGGGATGGTGGTGCCCGAGGCCGCGAACACGCCCTTCATGCCGGTGCGCGCGTTCGGCGCGCCGCAGACAACCTGGACCGTTTCGGTACCGTTATCGACCATGCACACGCGCAGCCGGTCGGCATTCGGGTGCTGCTTGGCCTCCACGACATGGCCGACGACGAACTGTTTCATCGTCTCGCCCGGGTTCCAGACCTCCTCGACCTCCAGGCCGATGCGGGTCAGGGTCTCGGCGATCTGGTCGACGGTGGCGTCGGTGATCAGGTGCTCTTCGAGCCACGACAGCGTGAACTTCATCGCGTCAGGCCTCCCGCCAGGGTCGGCAGGTCGAGCGCGGCGAAGCCGTAGTGGCGCAGCCAGCGCAGGTCGCACTCGAAGAACTCGCGCAGGTCGGGAATGCCGTATTTCAGCATCGCCACGCGGTCGATGCCCATGCCGAAGGCGAAGCCCTGGTACTCCTCCGGGTCGACGCCGCAGGCGCTGAGCACGCGCGGGTGGACCATGCCGGAGCCGAGGATCTCAAGCCAGTCGTCGCCCTCGCCGATCTTCAGCTCGCCGCCCGACCGGTCGCAGCGGATGTCGACCTCGACCGACGGCTCGGTGAACGGGAAGTAGGACGGCCGGAACCGCATCTCCAGCTCGTCGACCTCGAAGAAGGCCTTGCAGAACGCCTCCAGCACGCCCTTGAGGTGGCCAAGGTGGGTGGTCCTGTCGATCACCAGGCCTTCGAGCTGATGGAACATCGGCGTGTGCGTCATGTCGCTGTCGCAGCGATAGGTACGGCCCGGCACGATGATCCGGATCGGCGGTTCCTGGTTGACCATGGTGCGCACCTGCACCGGCGAGGTGTGGGTACGCAGCAGCATCGGTGCGTCGTCGCCCTGGGCCGGGAAATAGAAGGTGTCGTGCATCTGCCGCGCCGGATGCTCGGGCGGGATGTTCAGCGCGGTGAAGTTGTGGAAGTCGTCCTCGATGTCCGGGCCCTCGGCGATGACGAAGCCCATGTCGGCCCAGATCGCCGCAATCTCGTCCATCACCTGGCTCACCGGGTGGATGCGGCCGTCGCTCATTGCCGGGCGCACCGGCAGGGTGACGTCGACCCGTTCCGCCGCGAGGCGCGCATCGAGCTCGGCGCCGTGCAACGCGTCGCGCCTGGCGCTGATGGCGTCGCCGACCTGGTTCTTGAGCTGGTTCAGCGCCGGGCCGGCGACCTTGCGCTCGTCGGCGCTCATCTGGCCCAGGCCCTTCATCAGCTCGGTGACCTGGCCCTTGCGGCCGAGCGCGCGCACGCGCAGCTCCTCCAGCGCCGCCAGGTCGCCGGCGGCCGCGACGGCGCTCAGCAATTCCTGGCTCAGCGCCTCGATCTTCTCGCTTTGCATGTGATCCACCTGCCGTCGAAATCAGCTTCGCTTTAGCCGACGGTCCAGCGGATGTCCTTGTCGGGACGACCCTCTGGCGTCAGCCGGCGGCTGGCAGGGCGGCTTGCGCCTGATCCACCAGCGCCTTGAAGGTCTCCGGCTCGTGCACCGCGATATCGGCCAACACCTTGCGGTCGACCTCGATGCCGGCGAGGCGGAGACCGCTCATAAATCGGGCGTAGTTGAGGCCGCACTCGCGCGACGCCGCGTTGATGCGCTGGATCCACAGGGCGCGGAAATTGCGCTTGCGGACGCGGCGGTCGCGATAGGCGTACTGCCCGGCCTTCTCCACCGCCTGCTTGGCGACGCGGATGGTGTTCTTGCGCCGGCCACGGTAGCCCTTGGCCTGCGAGATGACTTTCTTGTGGCGGGCATGGCTGGTGACGCCGCGCTTGATACGTGCCATCGCTCGGGCCCCCTCAGCTACCGTACGGCAAGAACCGCTTCACCATCTTCTCGTCGCACTCGGCCACGAGGGTGGTGCCGCGGTTGTTGCGGATCTGCTTGTTGCTGCGCTTGATCATGCCGTGCTGCTTGCCGGCATGGGCCCGGCGAACCTTGCCAGTACCAGTCAGCGAGAAGCGCTTGGCGGCGCCCCGCTTGGTCTTCATCTTGGGCATTTCGGTCTCCTCTGGAGAAGACGCCACCTGGATCCCGACGCGGGAGGTGGCCTGACACGACGGCCGGGCATGCCCTTTTCAGCCACGGCGCGTCGGATTTGAGAACGGCGGTTTATAGCGGCGGACGCCGGCGGTTGCAACCGGGATACGCAGGGGGATGCCCAGGCATGACGAACATACTGGTTCTGACAGAAGTGCCGTCATGGCCGGGCTTGACCCAGCCATCCCTGCATCGCCGGCGACCGACGGCTACTTCGGCGAGATCACCATGGTCATCTGGCGGCCCTCCATCTTCGGAAACTGCTCCACCTTGGACAGTTCCTCGAGATCCTCGCGCACCCGTTCCAGCACCTTCAGGCCAAGGTCCTGGTGCGCCATCTCGCGGCCACGGAACCGCAGCGTCACCTTCACCTTGTCGCCCTCTTCGAGGAACTTGGTCATCGACCGCATCTTCACGTCGTAGTCGTGCTGGTCGATGTTGGGTCGGATCTTGATCTCCTTGACCTCGATGATCTTCTGCTTCTTGCGGGCCTCGTTGGCCTTTTTCTGGGCCTCGTACTTGAACTTGCCGAAGTCCATCACCTTGCAGACCGGCGGCGACGCCGTGCCGGCAACCTCGACCAGGTCGAGGCCTCGATCCTCGGCGTAGCGAACGGCGCGGTGGGTGTCGACGATGCCATGGTTCTCACCATTCTCGTCGACCAGGCGGACCTGGGCGGTATCGATCTTGTCGTTGACGCGCGGTCCATCGCGGGACGGCTGTGCGTCTAATGGTCGGCGTGCGATGGATAGACCTCCTTTCAGCGCCCTCGACCCTCCCTTCGAGGATCGTGCGGGCAGGCCGGAAGCCGGCACCCGCACGGGCGCCGACGTTCTACCAGATTACATGGTAACGCGTTTCGTTGCCAAAAGCTTTACGCGACCGATCAGGCCGCCGGGGCATGCCCCTTCAGGCGCTGCGCCTTGTTCACCGCCTCGCGCGCCGCGTCGGTCATGGTGAACATCTCCAGCTCCTCGGTCTCGGCCTGCTCGACCGCCTCGATCGCCTGGTCGGTATAGGTCTTCGAGGCCGGGTCGGCCTGCACCCGCTTGCGGATCCGATGCAGCCGCCAGGCATAGAGCGCCATGCCGCCATAGGTAGAGATCAGCTCCCAGGCGCGTTTCGGATAGAAGCTCCAGACCGGCTCGATCGGCAGGCCGACACGACGGTCCTTGCGCAGGCGCAGGCGCAGGAAGCCGCCCTGCTGCGGGTGCACGCCGTGGAACTTCATCACCGCGCCGATCTGCAGCACCTTCTGCCAGATGCGCACCGGCTTGATGCCGCCGGCGACGGCGCGGCGCATCAGGGTCTCGACATGCGCGTCGGTGAAGTACCAGTCCCAGGCGTCGCGGTAGACCTGCTGCAATTCCTCCGGGCTCATCAGCGGGTGCTTCACCGTGACGTGCTCCAGGTCGTACTTGTTCAGGTCCGGGTCCATCCAGGTCCCGGCCTTGTACATGTTGCGGTGGTCCTCCGAACCCGGCAGCGGGGTCAGCAGGGTGAAGGCCAGCATGTCGACCGGCAATTCGCGCTGGATCACCTCGATATCGTGCTTGATCGACGCCGCCGTCTCGTTCGGGAAGCCCAGGATGTAGCCGGCATAGGTGATGACCTTGGCGTCGCGCCAGGCCTGAAACATCACCCGGTACTCGGTGATCTTGTTCTGACGCTTCTTGGCGTGCGCCAGGCTGGCCGGATTGATGTTTTCCAGGCCGATGAACACGGTGCCGCAGCCGGCGCGCGCCGCCTTCTCGATGAAGCCGGGGATGCGGTGGCACAAGGTGTCGACTTGGATCACGAACGACACCTCCAGCCCGTCGCGTTCCTTCAGCTCGATCAGGCGGTCGAAGATCGCTTCCCAGTTGCGGTTGCGGGCGAAATTGTCGTCGGTGATGAAGTAGCGGTCGATGCCCTGGGCCAGGTTGGCGCGCACGATGCGCTCAATATCGTCGGCGTCGCGCCAGCGCGAGATCCGGCCCTGCACGTTGATGATGGTGCAGAAGGAGCACTGGAACGGACAGCCGCGGCCGGCGTCGAAACTGGTGACCGAGCCGTCGTAGCGCTGGATCAGTTCGGCCGGCAGGAACGGGATCGGCTGACCCTGCAGGCCCGGCAGGTCGTCCATGTAGTTGTAGATCGGCTTCATGTCGCCGTTCATGGCGTCGGCCAGCAGATCGCCGATACGGCCCTCGGCCTCGCCGGCATAGAGCGTGACACCCATGTCCAGCGCTTCCTGCAGGTCGAGCGTCGGCTCCTTCAGCATCGACAGCACCCCGGAGACGTGGAAACCGCCGATGGCGACCGGAATGCCGGCGGCGCGGAACCGGCGCGCCATGTCCAGCGCGCGCGGATACTGGTTCGATTGCACGCCGACAAGGCCGACCAGCGCCATGTTGCCTAGCGGCTTCAACTCGGCGATCAGCTTGTCGAACGGCACCGGCCGGTTGCACTCGTCATAGGCGTCGACGTCGATGGCGACGTCCGGGCCCAGCACCTGGCGCTCGTCGGCGTCGAGCAGCAGGCCGTAGACGCTGGCCAGCGAATTCGACGGCACCCAGGCTTTCCACCACTGGATCACGTAGCCGCGCTCGTCATAGTGCGACGGCTTGATCATCACGACGCGGAAGCGTCGCTTACCCGCGGGCGCTGTCGTGGACGACGTCGTCGCGGGCGTTGCGGCGGTCTGCATGGGCGGTCCCTCGTCGCCTTCACGGGCACGGAATCAATGGTCGCACGTTAAGCGAAAAAACACCAAAACGCAGCCATAATAGGATGACTTATGTCAATCAGTTCAGGCCGAAAGGGGCAGGGCATGAACGGATCGCGCGGCGCCATGCTGCCAATCATGGCGGCCATCATGGTCGTCTTCACCATCATCATCGTCGGTGGCGCCTGGCTGGTCTTCGAGGGGCCGCAGGCGTTGGCCGGGCCGATCGCACAGCGGCTGCCGCCGTCTGTCGGCCTCGCGCTCGGCGACAGCCTGATCTACAAGCACCGCTTCGCGCGCAAGCCGTGCGACAGCCGCGCCGGGCAGGCGGCGATCGCCACGCTGCTGTATCGCCTGCATCAGCATATGGAGGACCGGCCGAAGGTCGAGGTGGTGGTGATCAACCACTCCCAGGCCTATGCCTATCCGGTTCCGGGCGACCGCATCATCGTGCACAGCACCCTGATCGAGCAGGCGCGCGATGCCGATGACGTCGCCGCGGTGCTGGCCCATCTGGTCGGCCACGTGCAATACCGCCACGCGCTGGCCGGGCTGGTGCGCCAGCTCGGGCCGGAAGGCGTGCTGCTGTATCTGCGCGACGACCACAACGGCCTGCGCGAGCGCATGGCGGAATTCATCGCGCACGTCGCGCCGACCTCGTTCAGCATCGAAGAGGAAGAGCTGGCCGATAGCTGGGCGCGGGCGCGGCTGACCGAGGCCGGGCTGAACCCGCACGGCTTCGACGACTACATGGCGCATATCCGCAACAAAAGCCGGACGTCGATGGGCGAGCGCCGCTTCCTCGCCAACCACCGCCGGTTCGGGACACCGCCCGAGGCCCCGGCCGACAGCCGCCCGGCGCTCAACGACCTGCAATGGAAACAGCTCAAGGCGATCTGTAGCTAGGCCGACTCGCTCAGCGCCTCGATCACCCGGCATTGTTCGATGCGGCCGCCGGCGCATTGCGTGACCATGTCCTGCAATTCGCCCTCCAGGGCCTTGAGCGCGGCGATGCGCTTGCGCACGTCGATCAGTTGCCGACTGGCGATGGCGTCGGCCTCGGCGCAGGGCCGGTCCGGATCGTCGGCCAGGTCGAGCAGCTCGCGCACCGCCGCCAGCGGAAAGCCGAGCTCGCGGGCGTGGCGCACGAAGCGCAGCCGGGCCACCGCGCCGGCGCCGTAGCGGCGCTGGTTGCCGGCGGTGCGCGCCGGGGCCGGCAACACGCCGATCTGCTCGTAGTAGCGGATCGTCGGCACCTTGGTCTCGGTCAGCCGGGCGAGGTCGCCGATGCCATGGTCGCGGGCATGGTCGGGCATGGAAAATTTACCCCTTGAACCTCTAGTTGCTAGAGACATTAGGTTTGGGTCAGTGCAGCGCAACCCCGGAGATCGGCATGTCCGCCTGTTGCCACGGTGAGCAGAATTTCACCGGCGCCGACCCGCGCTATCGCCGCGTGTTGTGGATCGTGGTCGCGATCAACCTGGCGATGTTCGCGCTCGAGATCGGCGCCGGCGCATTCGCCGACAGCCGCAGCCTGCAGGCCGACGCGCTCGACTTCCTGGGCGACGGGCTGACCTACGGCCTGTCGCTGGCGGTGATCGGATTGGCGCCGGTGTGGCGGGCGCGAGCGGCGCTGGCCAAGGGCGTGAGCCTGCTGGCGATGGCGGCCTGGGTGCTGGGCACGACGCTCCACGCCTTCCTTGGCCCAGGCCAGCCGCACGCGCCGACCATGGGCGTGGTCGGGTTCATGGCGCTGGCTGCCAACCTGACCAGCGTGCTGCTGCTGATGCGCTGGCAGCAGGGCGACGCCAACGTGCGCTCGGTCTGGCTGTGCAGCCGCAACGACGCGATCGGCAATGTCGCGGTGCTGATCGCGGCGGCCGGCGTGTGGGGCAGCGCCACGGCCTGGCCCGACCTGGTGGTGGCGCTCGGCATGGCCGGCCTGTTCACCTGGTCGGCGGTGCAGATCCTGCGACAGGCCGGCGCCGAGCTTCAGGCCAGCAGCGCGTCGACCTCGGCCAGCACGTTGGCCAGCGGCAGCTGATTCAACGCCGCCTTGCGCAGCACCTTGACCTTGCGGCCGCGCGGCGCGGTTCGTTTCGGGTCGCTCTCCTTGGAGAACAGCACCAATGACGGCGCGCCGGCGATGGCGGCGACGTGCATCGGCCCGGTGTCGTTGCCGACCGCCAGTGTCGCGCCCCGGAACAGCGCCGCCAGCTCGACGATCTCGGTGCGGCCGGTGAGGTCGATGGCCTCGCGGCAGGCGGATCGGATCTCGCCCGCCAATGCCCCCTCGCCGACACCGCCGACCACCACCGGCGTCAGGTCGCGCGTGGCCAGCGCCTGCGCCAGGGCGGCGTAGCGCGACGTCGGCCAGCGCTTGGCCGGTCGGTGCGCGGCGCCGCCCGGCACCAGCACGGCATAGCGCCTGGGCAGGCCGAAGCCGTCCAGACTGGCGGTAAGCCACGACAAGTCCGGATCGGGCACGTCCGCGATGCCGGCGCGGCGAAGCTGCTCGCGCTGCCGGTCGATGGTGTGGATGCGGCGCCGGTCGGGATTGTCATCGGGATGCGAACAGCCGGCCGCGATGCCGGACCAGAGCGGTTTCGGGTCGGGCCATAGCCGGTAGTACCAGCCGGTGCGGCCCGAGGTCTGCAAGTCGTAGACCATGCCGAAGCCGCCGCCGGCCAGCGCCCGGCGCAGCCGCCATATCTGGTCGAGCCGCCACCAGCGCGGGCGGTCGTCGGTCCAGATCTCGTCGGCGACGCCGCTGGCCACCGCCAGGTCGGCGAAAGGCGACCCGGTGAGCAGCACGATATGGGCGTCCGGGTGATGGGCGCGGATCGCCCGCATCGGTCCCAGCGCCATCACGAAGTCGCCGAGCGCGCCGTGCTTGATGACCAGGACGCGGCCGGTCGCCGGTTTCATTGCCGCCGAAGAACGTCGCGGTAGACATCCAGGGTCGCGGCCTGCATCGCCGCCAGCGAGAACTGGCGTTCGACGCGGGCGCGGGCGACCTGGGCGAGCTGGCGGCGGGTGTCATCGTCGAGTCCGAGCGCGGCATCCAGGGCTTCGGCCAGCGAAGCCGCGTCGCCCGGCGGGACCAGCCAGCCGGCTTCCGCGCCGACGATCTCGCGGGCACCGCCGTGATCGGAGGCGACCACCGGCCGGCCCATGGCCAGCGCCTCGGCCATCACCCGCCCGAAACCCTCCGGCTCGGTCGAGGCCGAGACCACCACGTCGGCCAGCATCAGCGCCGCCGGCATGTCGCGGCAATCGCCGACCAGGCGCAGCCGCGCGGCGATGCCGAGCTTCTCCGCCAGCGCCTCCAGCTCGTCGCGATAGCCGCCGTCGCCGTGCTCGCCGCCGACCAGCACCACCACGACATCGGCGCGGTTCAGCTGCGCCGCGGCACGCAGCAGCACCTCCTGGCCCTTCCAGCGGGTCAGCCGGCCGGGCAGCATCACCACGCCGGCGTCGTCCGGCAGGCGCCATTGCTGGGCCAGCTTGGCGATGCGCTGACCGCCGACGGCGCCGGGATTGAAACTGGCAAGGTCCACGCCGCGCGGGATCGTCACCAGCCGCTCCGGCGGCAGCTTGTGGCGGTGCCGCACTTCCCCGGCCAGGTATTCCGAGATCGCGATCACCCGCACGCCCCTGGCCATCACGCCGTTGTAGCCGCGCTTCCACCAGCGGTCGCCATAGGGGCTGTGGTAGGTGGTAACGAACGGTACATGGGCGGCGCCGGCGGCCCAGTAGGCCGACCAGGCCGGCGCCCGGCTGCGCGCGTGCACCAGGTCGACGCGGTGTTCGGCGATCACGTCGCGCAGGCGGCCGACATTGCGGCGGATCGCGAACGGGTCCTTGCGGTCGAGCGGCAGCGTCACGTGCACCGCGCCGGCGTGTTCCAGCACCGGCACCATCGGCCCGCCGGCCGAGGCGACGACGGCGCGCCAGCCGGCCGCGATCAGGCCGTTGGCGATCTCCAGGGTGCCGCGCTCGACGCCGCCGCCGACCAGCGCCGGCAACACCTGCAACACGGTGGCCGGCGGCGGGTTTCCGGCCGCCGCGGCTGCGGTGCTAAGGTCCAGTGCCGTATTCAAAGGAAGCTCGCCCACGCCATGCCCGACGAAAATGGGCCCGAATCGAATGTCCCGGCCATACTAGCGGCGCCCGACGGCACCGCAATCGCCTACCACCACACGCCCGGCGCGAGCCCCGGCGTGATGTTCTGCGGTGGCTTCATGTCGGACATGACCGGCAACAAGGCGCAGGCGCTGGAGGCGCACTGCCGCGCGGCCGGCCGGCAATATACCCGCTTCGACTATCGCGGCCACGGGCAATCCGGCGGCGCGTTCACCGACGCCACCATTGGCGACTGGAAGGGCGACGCGCTGCACGTGCTCGATCAGGTGACCGGCGGGCCGCAGGTCGTGGTCGGCTCGTCGATGGGCGGCTGGATCATGCTGCTGCTGGCGCTGGCGCGGCTGGATCGCGTCGCCGGCCTGGTCGGCATCGCCCCGGCGCCGGACTTCGTGGTGCGGATGTGGGACGGATTCTCCGACGAGATCAAGGCAACCCTGCGCCGCGACGGCGTCTACCACCGGCCCTCGCAATATGCCGACGACCCCTACGCGATCACCATGAAGCTGCTGGAGGAAGGCCGGCACCACCTGATCATGGACAAGCCGATCCCGGTCGGCTGTCCGGTGCGCATCCTGCACGGCATGGCCGACCCGGACGTGCCGTGGCGCTATTCGCTGGAGATCGTGGAGCGGCTGGCCGGCGACGACGTGGCGGTGAATTTCAACAAGGCCGGCGACCACCGGCTCTCGACCCCGGCCGACCTGCGCCGCCTTTGTGCCACGGTCGACGAAGTGTGCAACATGGTAACATAACCCCGGTGCGATTCGGGGGAGGCATCCATGTCAAAGCCTGTCATGTCCGACCTGTTCAAGTTCAGCGGTCGGCGTAACCGCAAGTCCTACCTGTTCTTCCTGCTCGGCGTGATCGCCATCGAGATCGTGCTGACCGCCGTGTTCGGCGCCGCCGGCGGACTGGCCGGCGGCATGATGGACGATGGCGCCGCCGCCAACCCGGACGCGGCGGGCGGCATGGCGATCGGGATGACCGTGGTGCTCGGGGTGATCTTCCTGGTGGTGGTGGTGATGTCGATCGCGGTCGGCGCACAACGCTGCCGCGACTTCGGCTGGACCGGCTGGGCCATGCTGCTGGTGCTGGTGCCGTTCATCGGCTGGATCTTCGCCCTGGCGCTGATCTTCATCCCCGGCAACCAGGGCCCGAACAAGTACGGCCCGGATCCGCTGCAGGAACACGCCTGACCTAGCGCCGCGACAGCGTCCGCAGGCCCTCCCGATAGGTCGGGTAGCGCAGGCGGACGCCGAGTTCGGTCTTGATGCGTTCGTTGGCGACACGCTTGTTGTCGGCGTAGAAGCTGCGCCCCATCGCCGACATCGTCGCGTCGGCGAAAGGCACCAGCGGCGGCGGCTCGACACCCAGGAGTGCCGCCGCGAAGGCCACCACCTCGGCCGGCGCCGCGGCCTCGTCGTCGCAGACATTGTAGGCGCGGCCCGGCGCCGGGCGCTCGATCGACGCGGCCAGCACCGCCGCGATGTCGTCGACGTGGATGCGGCTGAACACCTGGCCGGGCTTGTCGATGCGCTGCGCCCGCCCGGCCTTCAGGGTTTCGAGCTGATTGCGCCCGGGGCCATAGATGCCGGCCAGCCGGAACAGATGCACCGGCAGGCCGGTCGCCAGCCAGGCGCGCTCGGCCGCGACCCGGCGCCGCCCCCGCACGGTGTTCGCCGCCAGCGGCGAGGCCTCGTCGACCCAGCCGCCGGCGCGGTCGCCATAGACCCCGGTGGTGGAGAGATAGCCGACCCAGCGCAGGTCCGGCGCCGACTTCAGGTCCTCGGCATGCCAGCGCAGCACCGGATCGCCGTCGCGGCCCGGCGGCACCGAGACCAGCACGTGCGTCGCCTGGCGCAACTCGCTGGTGTCGGCCATCGCGGCGGTGCCGTCGAAGACGATCGGCACGATGCCGTCGACCGGATCGGTGGAGCGCGCGGTGCCGGCGACATGCCAGCCGCGAACACACAGCAACGCGGCCAGCGCGCGGGCGCTGTAACCGAGGCCGAAGCAGAACAGGCGTGCGGACATCGCGGACCTTGCGGAATGAGACCGGGGCCGCGACCTTAGGCGGATGCGTTTGCTGTCTCAATTGCTGCTCGCCCTGTGGCTGCCGCTGCCGGCCCTGGCCGCCGCGCCGGTCGACCACGCGGCGCAGTACCGGGCCTGCCTGTCGCTGCTGCGGCAGGCGCCGTGGGAGGCCTACGAGTCGGCGCGTGCCTGGGAACCCCTGGGCGGCGGCGACGCGGCGCGCCATTGCGCCGCGCTGTCGCTGATCGAGCTGAAGCAGTATGACGCGGCGGCGCTGGAACTGGAGGAGATCGCCCAGAGCCAGCAGGAACGCGGCGAGGTGTCGCCGGCGGCGGTGCTGGGCCAGGCGGCCAACGCCTGGTTCCTGGCCGGCCGGCTGGACCGGGCCGAGACGGCGGTGATCTCGGCGCTGGAGCGGGCGCCGGACGATGCCGGGCTGCTGATCGACTGGGCGCGCATCCTGGGCGAGGCCGGACGCTATGCCGAGGCGCTGGACGCGCTGGACCGGGCCCTGGTCGCGGTGCCGGACGATGCCGAAGTGTGGGCGTTCAAGGCCGCCGCGCTGCGCCATCTCGATCGCGTCGACGATGCGCGCGCGGCGGTCGACAAGGCGCTGGCGCTCGAGCCGGGCCACCCCAACGCGCTGCTGGAACGCGGCCTGCTGCGCCGGGCCAAGGGCGACGACGACGGCGCGCGCGAAGACTGGCTGGCGCTGACCCTGGCCTGGGAGGGCACGCCGGCCGGCGATGCCGCCCGCGCCTATCTGGAGGAAATGGATGTCCAGAGCGAGTAGCGCGTGGGCCATTATCGTTGTGCTGCTACTGGCCACGCCGGCGGGGGCGCAGCGGATCGACCACGTGACCGAGTACGCCGCCTGCCTCGACCTGGTGCGCGACCGGCCGGAACAGGCCTACGAGTCGGCCTGGGTCTGGCATTCGGTCGGCGGCGGCGACGGCGCCCTGCATTGCGCGGCGCTGGCGCTGATGCGCACCGGGCGCTACGCCAAGGCGGCCGAGATGCTGATCAACATCGCCGCCAACGGGGTCGAGGTCGGCCGCACGCCGCCGGGCACGATCTACGGCCAGGCGGCCGATGCGCTGCGCTTGGCCAAGCAGCCCGACAAGGCGGCGGCGGTGATCGAGAAGGCGGCGAAGCGCGATCCGAAGAACCTGGCGCTGCAGTTCGAGCTGGCCCGCGTGCTCGTCGAGACCGACCGGCCGAAGGACGCGCTGAAGCTGCTCGAAGAGGCGCGCATGCTGCGCTACGACCCCGACACGCTGGCGGTCAGGGCCGGCGCGCTGAACCGCATCGGCCGGCCGCTGGACGCGCTTGAATCGCTGAACGAGGCGCTGATGATCGATCCGACCAATGTCTGGGCCTTGCTGGTCCGGGCCCGGATGCTGCGCGCCGGCCGCCAGCTCGAACGCGCCAAGGCCGACTACGCCACCATCATCGAGAACTACACGCCGCAACCGGTCGCCACCACCGCCGAGGCGGAGCTGGGCGAACTGCTGGCCAAGGGGCGGTAGCTTCGAGTTTCCGCTCACAATCTCGCCGCCACCAATTCCCGGCGCACCTCCGCGTCCTGATCCTCCACCGAACACAAGAGTTGGGGCGCCAGCCTTCCAAGCGCCCAGACCGCCATGGCGCGGACCAGGGGCGAGGGGTCGCGCAGCAGGCCTTCGGCGGCGTCGGCCAGGGCCGGGTCGGCGCTGTTGCCGATGGCGATCAGGACGTTGCGGACGAAACGGTCGCGGCCCAGGCGCTTCACCGGGGTGCCGGCGAACCGCTGGCGGAAGGCGGCGTCATCCAGCGCCGCGAGTTGGCGCAGGTCCGGCGCGGCGAGGTCGGGCGGACCGACCAGGCGGGTTTCGCTGGCGGCCTGGGCGTACTTGTTCCACGGGCACACGGCGAGGCAGTCGTCGCAGCCGAACACCCGGTTTCCGATCGCTTCGCGGAACTCGGGCTCGATGTGGCCGGGATGCTCGATGGTCAGGTAGGCGATGCAGCGCCGGGCATCGAGCTGGTAGGGCGCCGGGAAGGCATCGGTCGGGCACACGTCGAGACACTGCCGGCACGAGCCGCAGCGGTCGTCGTGGGCGGTGTCCGGCGGCAGCGGCAGCGTGGTGTAGAGCGCGCCCAGGAACAGCCAGGAGCCGAACTCGCGGCTGACCAGGTTGGTGTGCTTGCCCTGCCAGCCGAGGCCGGCGGCCGCCGCCAGCGGCTTCTCCAGCACCGGCGCGGTGTCGACGAAGACCTTCACGTCGCCACCCTGCGTCGCCACCAGCCAGCGCGCCAGCGCCTTCAGGCGTTTTTTCAGGACATCGTGGTAGTCGCGGCCGCGGGCGTAGGCCGAGACCACGCCGCGTTGCTTCTCGTCCAGCAGGTCGAGCGGGTTGCCGGGCGGCGCGTAGTTCATCGCCACCATCACGACGGCGCGCACCTCGGGCCACAGCGCGGCCGGCGCCTCGCGCCGGTTTGCCTTGGCGGCGAGCCAGGCCATGTCGCCGTGACGGCCGAGCTCGATGAACTGCCTGAAGCGGGCGCCGGCGACGTCGACCGCGCCCGGGTCGGCGACGCCGGCCGCATCGAAGCCCAGCGCGCGCGCCTCGGCCAGCACGGCGACCTTGATCGCGGCGGGGTCGGCGGTCGCTATGTCGGCCTTGCGCAAGATGGCGATCCGCTTGCGTGGCGGCACCACGTGGATGCCCGGGTCAAGCCCGGGCATGACTTGTTTGCTTGCGGGATTCAACCCTTCGGTCTGGCCCAGACGTGATCCGGGCATCGCTAGAAGTCGAGATCGGCGTAGTGTTTCGGCGGCGGCAGGCCGGCGACGTGGTCGGCGAGGATCGAGCGGAAGCTGGGCCGCGACTTGACCCGGGCATACCAGTCCTTGGCCGCCGGAAACTGGTCCCAGGGCACGTCGCCGAGATAGTCCAGGCATGAAAGCTGCGACGCGGCGGCGATGTCGGCGAGGCCGAAATCCTCGCCCGCCAGCCAGTTGCGCCGTTCGGCAAGATAGCTCACGTAGCGCAGATGCGTGGTCAGGTTGCGGTGGCCGGCGCGGATGCGCTCCGACGATGGCTCGCCGCCGCCGGTGAACCGCTTCAACAGCTTCTCGCCGAGCAGGTGGCGGGTGACCTCGTGGAAGAACTTGTCGTCGAACCAGGCGCACACGCGGCGGGTCTCGGCGCGGGCGATGGCGCTGCCGCCCAGCAGCGGCGGGGCCGGGACGGTTTCGTCCAGATACTCGGCGATCGCCTGGCTGTCGGCCAGCGCGCGACCGTCCTCCAGCACCAGCGCCGGCACCTGGCCGGCCGGGCTGATCGCCAGGAACGCCTCGCGGCGTTCCCAGTAGCGCTCCAGGTGGTCGACATAGTCGAGCTGCTTCTCGCGCAGCACGATGCGCACCTTGCGGCAGAACGGGGACAACCAGAAATGATAGAGCTGCATGGATACGGCGCGGACTAGCAATTCCTCAAGAAGCCGGCACCAGCCCGCTCCCCCACCCGGCCACCCAACGCCAGTATCCTCGTAGGTGGTCGGGTGGAGAAGCGGGCTGGTGCGATCCCGCGCGAGCGGAACCACTACATCGTCAATACCGCCTTGCCGATCACCTGTCGATCCGCCATCGCACGCATCGCCACGGCGACGCGGTCCAGCGGCTCGCGGATCGAGATGTGCGGCCGCATCACGCCGTCGGCGGCCAGCCGCATCAGCGCGTCCATGGTGCGCCGGCCGCCGGCGGGATCGCGCCGTCCGGCCTCGCCGGCGCGCACGCCGATCACCGCGCAGCCCTTCAGCAGCGGGTAGTTGGCGGCGATCTGGCCATAGGCGCCGCTGGTGAAGCCGACCACCAGCAGCCGGCCGCGCCAGGCGATGCAGCGCAACGACTGCTCGAACACCTCGCCGCCCACCGGGTCGTAGATCACATCGGCGCCGCGTCCATCGGTCGCGCCGAGCACCGCCTCGCGAAAGCCTTCGTAGGGAATCGCCAGTTCGGCGCCGGCGGCTAGCGTCGCAGCGCGCTTGGCCTCGGTGCTGGCCACGGCGATGACCCGGGCGCCCAGATGGTGGCCGAGCTGCACCGCCGCCAGGCCGACACCGCCGGCGGCGCCGTGCACCAGCAGGGTCTCGCCGGCGACCAGTCGGCCGCGGTCGACCAGCGACTGGTAGGCGGTGTGGGCGCCGACCACGAAGGCCGCGCCCTCCTCGAACGAAAACGCATCCGGCAACGGCAGCAGCCGGTCGGCCGCCGTCAACACGGCCTCGGCGTAGGTGCCGGGGCGCATGCGCACGATGACCCGCTCGCCGATGCCGACGCCCGCGACGCCGTCGCCCAGCGCCTCGACCACGCCGGCGCCCTCCATGCCGGGCACGAAGGGCAGCTCGGGCTTGAGCTGGTAGCCGGCCTCCAGCATCAGCACGTCGGGGAAGTTGATGCCGGCGGCGCGCATCGCCACGCGCGCCTCGCCCGGCCCCGGCGCGCCTGGGTCGCGGTCCAGCAGCTCCAGCGATTCGGGCGGACCCAGGGCGGTGCAGACGACGGCGCGCATGGCGCCATCATGGCGCCTCAGGCGGCGTCGTGGAAGGCAGCGCCGCGCACGACACGCTAGCCGCCCGGCAGGTAGCCGCCGATAAGCACCATCAAGGGCAATGGCGATACCGCGACCGCGACGGTCGCGACGAATGGGACAACGCCATAGAGCCCGCTGATTCCCGCTGCCAAGGCAAGGCCGCCGCCACCGCCGATGATCGAGTTGCCTGGCATGTTGAAGGCCACGGCCAGCAACAGATAGCGATGGCGCAGCAGGAAGGCGGGCGTGCCCGTCGGCATCTGCTCGGCGAGGTAGTTGGCGCGCTGGTCCGGCGGCAGCCGCGCCAGACGGTCAAGCAGTTCGCGTCCTCGACGCAGGCGCAAGCGGGCAAGGACCGCCACTATGAAGCGCAGCGGCACGAACCGACCCACGGCGAAAGCCAGCAGCAGCGCGCAGACCATGCCGAGATAGACCAGGGGAACGATGCGGCTGCCGAGCGTCACGATCAGGCCCAGGCCAATCTCGGCGCCCGGTACAAAGGGCATCGCCGCGGTGACCACGTAGAGCGCCGCCGCGGACACCACCATCCGATGGACGTCAGGCTCGTTGGCCGGCCGCACATCGATTACGCCGACGTCGGACAGGTAGAAGCCCGCAACCGCGCCACCAAGAAGGACGAGCAGGTAAATCCCGGCGGCCAGCAGCAGGCGCCGGTGCATCACCGCGGGCAGCGTTCGGGATCGGGCGAAGGTCCGGCGGCAACGACGATGGCGGACTGCACGGTCATCGCCGCCTTGTCGGGACCGGCCAACGTGCCGACGAACCGAAGATCGCGGTCGATCGACCAGTACCAACGATCGCGACGCCAGTTGATCTCGGTGCTGAGGCGGCCGTCACGCACCACGCCGACATAGGTGAAAACGCCGCGTTCCGGGCTCTCGAGAGTGCCGCGAAATTCGATGGCGTCGCCGACGCGCCGAGCCCAGTACGGCGCGGGCGCGAAGCCGCAGCGGGTGCACGCCGCAGACCAGAATTGGCCGTCGTTGAAGTAGATAGTGTCATCGAGATCCGGTTGTCCCTGCGGCCCGATCCTGCCGACGAAGCTCATGCCGTCAAGCGGTCCGGAGGCCTTCGGGCGGCTTTGCTTGGCAGAGTCGGCTAGTGCTGCGCCTACACTCGCGAACAGCATGACCAAAGCTGCGCGGATCAGGTATCGTCGCATGGGGTACACCGATGTCGTACCAACGCATCAACCGTCGACCCCGAGACTAAAGGCCTTGCCGGACCGTCGCAACCGCACCGGCCTAGCCTGCCCCGCCTCAGGCGGCGTCGTGGAAGATGATGCCCAATGTCACGCGTTCGCCGGCGGTCACGGTGGACACGCCATGGCGCATGCCGGCCCGCGAAAAGCCGCGCTTGCTCGTCACCGGACGGTTCATTACCGGGAAGACCAGCCCCTCGCCCCGGTCGAGGCGCAGCGCGTGGCCACGCGACTGCTGGCGGGCGCGGTTCTCGACCAGCAGGAACTCGCCGCCCTCGTAGTCTTCGGGTTTGCTCAGGCCGACCACGACCTGCAACGGGAAGTGGATGTCGCCGTAGAGGTCGCGGTGCAGGCAGTTGTAGTCGCCCGGGCCGTAGCGCAGCAGAAGCGGCGTCGGACGGACCTGGCCGGCGGCGTGGCACTGATCCAGAAACGCCGCGTGGGTGGCGGGGAAGCGCCGATCCTCGCGCAACCGCTCGGCGAAGCGGTTGGCGATGGCAGCCAGCGGCGGGTAGAGCGTCTCGCGCAAAGCTCGCACCACATCGGGCAGCGGATAGGCGAAGTAGCGATACTGGCCCTGGCCGTAGCGATATCGCGCCATGTCGATGATCTTGCGGAAGGCACCGTCATCGTCATAGCGCGCTATCAGGCCGTCACAGTCGGCGCCGTGCAGCAACCCCGGCAGTCGGGCGAAACCGTCGGCGTCGAGCGCGGCCTGGATGTCGGTCTGGATCATGGCCAGGATTGTGGCGCGCTTGCGGTGCGCCGACTATCCGAAGATTGCGCGCGACGCGACGCCCGACTTGCCGCTGGCCCGGCGAGGGCCCTAGTCTCGCCTTCCTTCCGAAGCTCCAATTGTCATGCGCGGGCCCACCCTTGTTGCTCTGGTACCTCATCGTCCTGGCCGTCGTTCAGGGCATCACCGAGTTCCTGCCAGTCAGTTCCTCGGCGCACCTTGCTCTGGTGCCGTGGTTCGTCGACATGCCGGACCAGGGCATCTGGTTCGACATCGCGGTGCATGTCGGTTCGCTGGGCGCGGTGGTGATCTACTTCTGGCGCGATGTGTGGGCGCTCTTGGTCGGAGTCGGCCATACCGCACGCCGGCAGGACAGCGCGCAGCGCCATTTGCTGCTGCTGGTCGTCGTCGGGTCGCTGCCGATTGTCGTTATTGGCGCCGTTGTTGCCGGCTTCGATCTGCTCGACGCCATGCGGCGCCCGGCGGTGATCGCCGTGGCCTCGATCTTTTTCGGCATCGTCTTGTGGCGCATCGATGAAACGCGACCGCACACGCGGCGTACCGCCGACCTCGATTTACCGGAGGCGTTGAAGATCGGTTGCGCGCAGGTTCTGGCGCTGATTCCGGGCACCAGCCGATCGGGCATCACCATCACCGCCGGTCGCTACCTCGCCCTCGATCGTCGCGAGGCCGCGCGTTTTTCCATGCTGCTGGCGCTGCCGGCGGTTCTCGGCAGTGGCGTCGTTCTAGCGATCAAGGCCTACATTGGCGACGTCGCGGCGGACGTAATCCGCGACCTGCTGATCGCCGGCGGTCTGGCTCTCGTGGCGGCCTGGGTCAGCATCGGCTTCATGATGTGGCTGGTTGGCCAGACGTCCTACAAGTGGTTCGTCGTCTACCGCGTGGCGCTTGGCGTGTTGTTGCTGGGCTTCGTGTTCGCCGGGATTCTGCCGGCCTAGTATCCGGCCCGCGTCTCGGGCAGCTTGCCGGCGCGGCGGTAGCGGTGCAGATAGGACGGCACGATGGCCTCGGCCGTGCGCGGCTCGATGCCGAGATCGGCCAGACCGGTCGCGCCTTGCGACACCACATTGTCGACCGTCAGCATGTCGAGCTGGTCCAGCGTCAGCGGCGGCACCGGCGCCAGCCCGGCGATCGCCGCGAATGGTCGCATCAGTTGATACGGCACCGGCGCCAGGAAGCGCTTGCGGCCGGTAACCTCGCAGATCAGCTCCAGGAGCTGCTTGAAGGTGTAGATGCGCGGTCCGCCAAGCTCGACGGTGCGGCCGGCCCAGGCGTCGTCGGCCAGCATAGCCTGCATCGCCAGCGCCACGTCGCCGACATAGACGGGCTGGAACCGGGTGTGGCCGCCACCGATGAGCGGCAGCACCGGCGCGACCCGCGCCATGTTGGCGAAGCGGTTGAAGAAATCGTCCTCCGGCCCGAACACGATCGACGGCCGCACGATGCTGGCGCCAGGGAAGGCCTCGCGCACCAGCGCCTCGCCGGCGGCCTTGGAACGTCCGTATTTCGCCGGCGATTCCGGATCCGAACCAATCGCCGAGACGTGCAGCAGGCGCTTCACGCCGGCCGCCGTGGCGGCCTGGGCAACACGGCCCGGGCCGTTCACGTGCACCGCGGCGAAGGACTGGCTGCCGGACTCGTAGAGCACGCCGACCGAGATCACCACCGCGTCGGCGCCGTCGACCGCACGCGCCACCGAGGCGGGATGGCGCAGGTTGGCTTGCACCGGCATGACCTGGCCGACGTCGCCCATCGGCTTGCAGAAGGCCGCCGCTTCGGGATCGCGCACCGCGACGCGGACCCGCGCGCCCTCGGCCGCCAGCCGCCGCACCAGATAGCGCCCGACAAACCCGGAACCGCCGAAAACCGTGACCAGCCGTTGCGCCATCGCGCGATCCTCTTCGCCAACGTCTGGCGGCTATATAGGGGCTGCCGGAAGCCTCGCGCAACCGGTGACGTCACCGTCATCGCTCGGCTTTGCTTGACACGGTTCCGGCGGGTGCAGTATCGAAGCCGCCGCACCCAGCCCAGGTGGCGGAATTGGCAGACGCGCTAGCTTCAGGTGCTAGTGGGGGTAACCCCGTGGAAGTTCGAGTCTTCTCCTGGGCACCAAATTCTCGGCAAGGGAGCATCGCCGGTTGAGCGTCACGCTGCATCAGGGCGATCTGCCCGCCGGCCTCGACCTCGGTGCTGTCGTCGCCATCGATTCCGAGACCATGGGGCTGAAGCCGCACCGCGACCGGTTGTGCCTGGTGCAGCTCTCCGCCGGCGACGGCAACGTCCACCTGGTACAGTTCAAGGGCGGCGTGTTCGACGCGCCGAACCTGTCGCGGCTGCTGACCGACCCGAAGGTGGAGAAGCTGTTTCACTTCGCGCGCTTCGACGTTGCGGTCCTTCAGCATTCGCTGGGCGTGACCACGGCGCCGGTCTACTGCACCAAGATCGCCTCCAAGCTGGTGCGCACCTACACCGACCGGCACGGCCTGAAGGATCTGTGCAAGGAGCTGCTCGACCTCGACATGTCGAAGCAGCAGCAGTCGTCGGACTGGGGCGCCGATACGCTCAGCGACGAACAGCTCGCCTATGCCGGCGCCGACGTGCTGTACCTGCACAAGCTGCGCGACCGGCTGCAGGCGATGCTGGAGCGCGAGGGCCGCGTCGACATGGCGCGGGCCTGTTTCGATTTCCTGCCGACCCGCGCCGCGCTCGACCTCGGCGGCTGGGACGACATCGACATCTTCGCGCACTAACCACTCGCTAACCCCACGCGGGCAAGCTGTCCGAATGGCGAAAAACGTCACCAAGCAGCGCGGCAGCGTCGGACTCTTCGTGTTTGCCTGCTGGTTCTTCTTCGTCGGCTTCGGCGGCTTCGCGACGCTCGCCGTGCTGCGCGGGCAGTATGGCGGCAATCGCGGTCACACCACCCACTTCGCCGACGAGCCGGGGACGTTCGTGTTCGTGGTCGGGTTCATGTTCCTCTTCGCGGCGCTGTTCGGTTCGCTGGCCGGCTACATGTCTTGGAAGCTGCTGACCCAGCGCGGCAAGGACAGGTCGGCCTGATGCCGCACGGCTATCCTCCGTGGCGCAAGCTGACGTCCGGCAAGCGCGCCGTGATCCGTGGCGGCATCGCCCGCACGGCCGCGCGCTAGCGACGGAACCGCGGCCGCTTCTCCGTTTTACCTGGGGAAACCCGGGCCGCAAGGGTTTGACCCGGATGGCGCTTTCGCGGATACTGCACCGCATGGGCCTAGTTGGCACGATTTTCGCTTGACAGCGGCGTCGGTGCCGGCGAACACGACATACGAACAAGCAAAACAGGCGATCCGACACGAGCCGATGACTGGCGACGCGGAACCGGCAAACCACCATGAAGACGACCCGACCGTTGGCGACCTGACGGCAGCGGCGCGCGTGCTGCGCCTGGAGGCCGAGGGGCTGACGGCGCTGGCCGACCGGCTGGGCGACGACTTCGTGCGCGCCGTCGACATCCTGCACCGGCTGGACGGCAAACTGGTGGTCACCGGCATGGGCAAGTCGGGCCACATCGCCAGCAAGCTGGCCGCCACCCTGTCGTCGACCGGCACGCCGGCGCACTATGTGCACCCCGGCGAGGCCAGCCACGGCGACCTCGGCATGATCTCCGACGACGACGGCGTGATGGCGCTGTCCAACTCCGGCAACACCGCCGAACTCAACGACCTGATCGCCTATACCCGGCTGCGCCGCCTGCCGCTGATCGCCATCGTCGGACGCGAGGGCAGCGCGCTGGGCGAAGCCGCCGACGTCGCCCTGGTGCTGCCGAAGGTGGCGGAGGCGTGCCCGCTGGGCCTGGCGCCGACGACCTCGACGACGATGATGCTGGGCCTGGGCGACGCGCTCGCGGTCGCGGTGATGGAGCGGCGCGGGTTCTCCGCCGACCAGTTCCAGGTGCTGCATCCCGGCGGCCGGCTCGGCCGGCTGTTCGTCAAGGTGGAGGACGTGATGGCGACCGGCGACGACCTGCCGCTGGTCGACCCGGACACGCCGATGGGCGAGGCGCTGCTGGTGATGACCGAGAAGCGCTACGGCTGTGTCGGCATCGTCGAAGGCAACCGGCTGGCCGGGATCATCACCGACGGCGACCTGCGCCGGCACATGCGGCCGGACCTGCTGGCGCTGACCGCCGGCGCGCTGATGACCCGGGGGCCGAAGACCATTCGCCCGAAGGCGCTGGCGGCGGAAGCGCTCGGGTTCATGAACGCCAACCTGATTTCCGGCCTGTTCGTGGTGGAGGGCGACGAATTGCTCGGCATCGTCGACATGCACGCGATCCTGCGGGCGGGCATCGCATGAGCGCCACCGGCGAGATCGATCCCAGGCAGCGCCCGCACCACGGCTACGCGCCGCGCGCCGGCGCGGCCGGCGCGGCCGGCGCCAACCTGCGGCGCTACGGCCGCTTCGTCGGCCTGGCCAAGTGGTTGCTGCTGGCGATCGCCATGCTGGTGGTGCTGGCGGTGCTGGCCTGGCCCGGCGCCTTCACCAACCGCGGCGGCTTTCAGCTCGGCTTCGCCAGCCTGGAGAATGTCGACGGCAGCCTGACGATGGTGAGCCCGCGCTACACCGGCACCGACAATGCCGGCCGCCCGTTCGTGATCACCGCCGAGTCGGCGCAGCAGGACGAGCTCGACCAGCAGCGCGTCACCATGCATACGCTGCAGGCCGACGTGACCATGACCGACGGCACCTGGCTGTCGCTCAGCGCCGAGAAGGGCCTCTACGACCGCACCCGCCAGACGCTGCGACTCGACGGGCCGATCGATATCTTTTCCGACCGCGGCTACGAGTTCCACGGCACCGGCGCGGAAATGGACCTGGCCGCCGGCGTCGCGGTGACCACGCAGCCGGTGCAGGGCCATGGGCCGTTCGGCGCGCTGCGCGCGAATCGCATGACGGTCAAGGAACGCGGCCAGTATCTGCTGTTCGAGGGCGACGTGCGCACCACGCTGCTGCCGCGCAAGGACCGGTCGTGATGCGGCTCGCCGGCATCGTCCTGGGCCTGGCGCTGCTGGCGCTGCCGGCGGCGGCGCAGTCGACCAAGGATATGCTCGATTCCGATCAGCCGATCGAGATCAACGCCGACAGCCTGGAGGTTCAGCAGGACCAGCAGCTCGCCGTGTTCCGCGGCAATGTCGACGCCTCCCAGGGCCGGATCAAGCTGAAGGCCAACGAGCTGCGCGTGCACTATGCCGACGGCGAGAGCGGCGGCGCGGACGGCCTGAGCGGCTCGATCCGGCGGATCGACGCGGTCGGCGAGGTGTTCATCTGGTCGCCGACGGAAACCGCGCAGGGCGACCTCGGCATCTACGACGTCGGCGCCAAGCAGATCACGCTGACCGGCGCGGTGGTGCTGACCCGCGGCCAGAACGTGCTGCGCGGCAAGCGGCTGGTGATGAACACCGAGACCGGGGTGTCGCGGATGGATGCCGGCGGCGGCCGGGTGAAGGGCCTGTTCGTGCCGCCGAAGAAGGGCCAGAGCCAGTGAGCGACAGGCCGGCATCTGACGGCAAGCCGACCGGCGACGAGAGCGCCGCCGCCGAGGGGCCGCGACTGGTCGCCGCCAGTTCCGGCCTGTCGGTGGAGAAAATCGGCAAGCAGTTCAAGAAGCGCCCGGTGCTGCGCGACGTCAGCCTGACGGTGCAGCGCGGCGAGGCGGTCGGCCTGCTGGGTCCGAACGGCGCCGGCAAGACCACCTGTTTCTACATCATCGTCGGCCTGATCGCCGCCGACTACGGCACCATCAGCCTGGATGGCCACGACATCACCGACCTGCCAATGTATCGCCGCGCGCGCCTCGGTATCGGCTACCTGCCGCAGGAGGCATCGATCTTCCGCGGGCTCAACGTGGAGAACAACATCCGCGCGGTGCTGGAGGTGGTCGAGCCGGACCGGGAACGACGCGAGGCGACGCTGGACGACCTGCTGGCCGAATTCTCCATCACCCACCTGCGCCGTACCCCGGCGCTGGCGCTGTCAGGCGGCGAGCGGCGGCGCGTGGAGGTGGCGCGCGCGCTGGCCTCACGGCCCGGCTTCATCCTGCTGGACGAGCCGCTGGCCGGCATCGACCCGATCGCGCTGGGCGAGATCCGCGACCTGGTGCGGCACCTGAAGGACCGCGGCGTCGGTGTCTGCATCACCGACCATAACGTGCGCGAGACGCTCGACATCATCGACCGCGCCTACATCCTGCACGAGGGCCGGGTGCTGATGCAGGGCGCGCCGAAGGAGATCGTCGCGCACGAAGGTGTGCGCCGCGTCTACCTTGGTGAAAGGTTTAGCCTCTAATGCTTGTGCGCAGGTAACAGAGGAAACCGCTTCCGCCGATGGCCATGTCGCCGAAATTGGAGCTCCGCCAGAGCCAGTCCCTGGTCATGACGCCCCAGTTGCAGCAGGCGATCAAGCTGCTGCAACTGTCGAATCTGGAGCTGACCAACTACGTCGAGCAGGAGCTGGAGCGCAATCCGCTGCTGGAGCGCGACGAGCGCGCCGACGCGCCGGTCGACGCCGAGCGGCCGGAGCCGGAGGTCGCCACCCGCAACCGCGACGACGGCATTCGCGACGACGGCACCCGGGGCGACCCGGCGGCGGTCGAGGTCGATACCGTGAGCGCGCCGAACGGCGCCGATGCCAGCGGCGACTCCAACCCGCTGGATACCGACTATTCCAACAACTACGACGCCGGCTCGACCTCCGACGGCGGCAGCCTGGGCGCCGAGATGGGCCTGGGAAACTGGCAGGGGCGCGGCGGCAGCTTCGATTCCGACGAGTTCGGCATCGAGCAGACGGTCTCCGAGGACATGACGCTGGGCGAGCACCTGACGGCGCAGCTCCAGGTCGCGATCCCCGATCCGGTGCGCCGGATGATCGGCGCCTACCTGATCGAGAGCCTGGACGATGCCGGCTACGTCACCGAGCCGCTGGACCAGATCGCCGAGAAGCTCGGCATCGCCGAGGACGACGTGCTCGGCGTGCTGCGGGTGATCCAGAGTTTCGATCCGACCGGCGTCGGCGCCCGCGACCTGAAGGAGTGCGTGGCGCTGCAGCTCAAGGAGATGGACCGGCTCGATCCGTTCATGGAGCTGTTCCTGGAGCACCTGGAGCTGCTCGCCAAGCACGACCTGGATGGCCTGGCCAAGGCCTGCGGCAGCGACATGGACGACGTGCGCTCGATGATCGCCGACCTGCGCACCTGCAACCCCAAGCCCGGCCTGAGCTTCGTCAGCGATGTCGCGCAGACCGTGGTGCCGGACGTGTTCGTGCGCGAGAACCCGGACGGCGGCTGGACCATCGAGCTGAACTCGGAGACCTTGCCGCGCGTGCTGGTGAACTCGCGCTACTACTCGAAGGTGGCCAAGGAGGCGCGCTCCAAGGACGACCGCGCCTACATGACCGAGTGCATGAACAACGCCAACTGGCTGGTGAAGTCGCTGGACCAGCGGGCGCGCACCATCCTCAAGGTCTCCACCGAGATCGTGCGGCAGCAGGACGCCTTCTTCGTCAACGGCGTGGCGCACCTGCGGCCGCTGAACCTGCGTGCCATCGCCGAGGCGATCAGCATGCACGAGAGCACAGTCAGCCGGGTCACCGCGAACAAGTACATGGCCACCCCGCGCGGCATCTTCGAACTGAAATACTTCTTCAGCTCGGCCATCGCCTCGGCCGAGATCGGCGGCGACGCGCACTCGGCGGAATCGGTGCGGCACAAGATCCGCGAGCTGATCGAAGCGGAAAGCGCCGGCGACGTGATGTCGGACGACAAGCTGGTCGACGTGCTGAAGAAGTCCGGCATCGACATCGCCCGGCGCACCGTCGCCAAGTACCGCGAGGCGATGCACATCCCCTCCTCGGTGCAACGCCGCCGCCGCATGAAGATGTCGATCGACGCGTAGCGGTACCGTCCACGTTGTCGGGCCCGGCGGCGCGGCGCGGAACGGCAGGCGCACGAACCGCGCGCCGCCGGCCAACGCAAACGGGCGGCGACCTGACGATTGCGCGCAAGTCTGCCGCTTGCGGATCGCGGTTGACATGGCCACGGGCGGCTCATATTTTCCGCCCCCTGTCGGGCCCGGCAGGCCATAACATCGGCCTTGGGCGCGGCGCGTGAAACCCCCGGTCGCGGGCCTTGCGGAAAGGCGGCGGAACCGGGTCGCGGCGGCAAGCGAGCACCGCGTCAGGTTATCTTCGGCGGATCGGACCGAACCAAAAACCAACATGCGAATCCAAGTCACCGGCAAGCAGATCGAGATCGGCGCGCCCTTGAAACAGCGCATCGAGCAGCGCCTCAATGACGGCGTGGCAAAATATTTCGGATCCGGAATCGACGCGCATGTCGGGTTCCAGCCGGATGCCGCGCGGGTGCGCGCGGAGTGTTCGGTGCATATCGGCCGCGGCATCCACGTGCAGGCCCACGCGCTGGCCGACGACGCGGCGCATTGCTTCGAAGCGGCCTGCGACCGCCTGGAGAAGCAGCTGCGCCGCTACAAGCGTCGGCTGCGCGACCACCACGACAAGGCGCGCGCCGGGCCGGCGCCCGACGACATGCCGGAACAGGCGCCGAGCTATGTGATCGCCCCGGAACCGGAAGACGCGGCCGAGCCGGAGGGCGAGTTCCAGCCGGTGGTGGTGGCGGAAAGCACCACCGACATCCACCGGCTCACGGTCGGCGAGGCAGTGATGCGGCTTGACCTGTCGGAGGCCCCGGTGGTGGTGTTCCGCAATGCTGGCAACGGTCGGCCGAACCTGGTCTACCGCCGCAGCGACGGCCACATCGGCTGGATCGACCTGCCCGGGACCGGCACAACAGGCGAGGCATAGCGATATGGAAATCGCCGAGCTGCTGAACGAGCAGTCGATCATCCCGACCCTCAAGGTCGGCTCCAAGAAACAGGCGCTGCAGGAGATGGCGCACCGGGCGGCGGCGCTGACCGGGCTGGAGGAGCGGCGCATCTTCGACGTGCTGCTGGAGCGCGAGCGGCTCGGCACCACCGGCGTCGGCCACGGCATCGCCATCCCGCACGGCAAGCTGGCCGAGCTGGAACAGCTGCACGGCCTGTTCGTGCGGCTGAACGGCGCGATCGACTTCGACGCCATCGACGACGAGCCAGTCGACCTGATCTTCATGCTGCTGGCGCCGGAGTCGGCCGGCGCCGACCACCTGAAGGCGCTGGCGCGGATCAGCCGTCTGCTGCGCGACGAGTCGGTCTGCGCCAAGCTGCGCAGCCTGGACCAGGCCGAGACCATCTACGCGGTGCTGACCGACCCGGCCGGCGCCGGCGATGGCGGCAACGGCAGCGGCTCCAGCAGCGGTAACGGCCACGCGGCTTCCTAGATCACACCTGGTCGCGGCGCTGCTGATGGCGGCGCCGGCGGGCGGCGCCGTGGCGGCACCGCCACAGCTCGGCCTGCCGATCGATTGCCGGCCCGGCCTCGACTGCTACGTGCAGAACTATGTCGACATCGACCCGGGCCCCGGCGCGCGCGACTTCACCTGCGGGCCGCTGAGCTACAACGGACACCGGGGCACTGACATCCGGCTGTTCGACCGGTCCGACATGCGCCGCGACACGGCGGTGCTGGCGCCGGCCGCCGGCGTCGTCGCCGCGGTCCGCGACGGCGAGCGCGATATTGGCATCGGCTTCGATCCTTCCAACAAGGGCCGCGAGTGCGGCAACGCCGTGCGCATCGCCCACGATGACGGCTGGCAGACGCTGCTGTGCCACCTGCGCCAGGGCTCGATCCGCGTGAAGCGGGGCGACGCCGTAACGGCCGGGCAGCCGGTCGGCCTGGTCGGCCTGTCGGGCGCGACCGTGTTCCCGCACGTCCACCTGACGGTGCTGCACGGCAAGACCGTGGTCGATCCCTATACCGGGCTGTCCGAGACGGCGCTGGCCTGCGGCGGCGGCACCGGCGGCGGGCTGTGGACACCCGCGGCGGCCGAACAGCTCGCCTATCGCGCCAGCGGCCTGCTCGGCGCCGGCTTCGCCGATCATGGGCCGAACAAGGAGGAGCTCAGGGACGGGCTCCTGCACGACGTCACGTTGTCGGCGGACGCACCGGCGCTGGTGTTCTGGGGCAAGGTCTTCGGATTGCGCGACGGCGACGTGGAACAGGTGCGGATCGTCGGGCCGAACGGCGGCATACTGGCCGAGACCAGCGCGACCGCGACCAAGAACCGCGCCACCGCCTACCGCTACGTCGGCAAGCGCCGGCCGGGCGCGCGCTGGCCCGCCGGCCGCTATGTCGGCAGCTACACGCTGCTGCGCGGCGGCAGCGCCATCGTGCACGCGGAACGAGAGCTGGTGTTGCCGTGACCGCGCGGCTTAGTGGACGCTGAGCGGCTCCAGTTCGTTCTGCACGCAGGCGGCCATGGCGGTGGCGCGGTCGGCGTAGACCGCGATGCGGGTGCCGTCGGCGGCGTGGATCGCAAACAGCGGCTGGCCGTCGATCAGAACCGGGCGGACATAGGCGATCTGTTGCGCGCCCAACGCCGCCATCGCGGCCGGGCTCATCTGGCGCAAGTCAGGTGTGTTCAGCATGGTACGCGTCCCTTTCGATAAGCGGACTTTGGCGGCGCCGCACTGCGGCGCCGATCTACGGTTGCTCGCGTCCTGTTGGGCGCGAGCGGGTGCGCGCAACAGCACGCCCCACTTCACGGTTGCTCGCGTCCTGTTGGGCGCGAGCGGGTGCTCAACTCTTGGCGACGTCGATGGTCTCGCCGTCGGCGGCGTCCTTGCCGTCGCGGATCTCGATGGTGCGGCTGACCACGGCCGGTTCGGGCCGGACCAGGTCGATGTTCAGCAGCCCGTTGTCGAGGCTGGCGCCGGCGATCTCGATCCCCTCGGCGAGCACGAAGGCGCGCCGGAACTGCCGCGCGGCGATGCCGCGATGCAGATACTGGCGGGTCGGGTCGTCGGTCTGCTTGCCGCGGATGATCAGCTGATTGTCCTCGGCCACAACCTCCAGGTCGTCGCGCGAGAACCCCGCCACCGCCAGCGTGATGCGCAGGCCGTTCGCGCCGGTCTGCTCGATATTGTAGGGCGGGTAGCCGTCGCTGGCCGACTTCGCCACCCGGTCGAGCACACGCTCGAAGTGGTCGAAGCCCAGCAGGTGCGGGTTGTTGAACGTCGAAACGCGGGTCATCCGCGAGACCTCCTCATGGTTGAGCAAGGCATGCACCGTCGACGGGCCCGGCACGCCAGCGCCCGCGACGCCTAGAATGTAGTCACCCCGCCGCCGGGATCAAGAGTCCCGTTGACTCTGTGTTCGCTCTTTGTTCCGATCCTGGGTGCGCGTTCCAGAGTGCGGGTATCGGGATATGACGACGACGACGCTTTCCATGCTGGCGGTGGCCGGGCGGCTGGTGGAGGCCTGGTGTCCGCATTGCGGCCGCGCGCGCACGCTGCAGCCCGGGCCGCTGATCGAGAAGCTGGGCGCCAGCCTGCCGGTGCCGCAGGTCGGCCGGCACCTGAAATGCAGTCGCTGCGGCGGCCGCGCCTGCGAAACCCGCCCGCACTTCCCCGGCCTCGGCGTGGTGTCGAAGCACGACAAGCGCGGGTGAGCGGCATTGATGTATTGTACTTTACAGGGTACATATACCGACATTGAGCAGCTGGCATGCTGAAGAAGCTACCGGCGGCTTTCCATGCCACGGCGAGCGGCGCCCAAGCCGGTTCGGGACTGGCTGCTCGGCTTGGCACCGCGAGACCGCCGCCTCGTCGGACGAGACATCGCGACCGCAGAATTCGGCTGGCCGGTCGGGATGCCGACATGTCGTCCGCTTGGCCGAGGGTTGTTCGAGATTCGCTCCAGCATCTCGGATGGACGAATCGCGCGGGTAATTCTCGCCGTGGCCGATGAGCGAATGGTCCTGCTGCACGGGTTCGTCAAGAAGACGCAACGGACGCCGAAACCCGACATCGACGTGGCGTTGCGAAGGCTGAAGGAACTTGATCGATGACGAAGACCCCGGGCCGCATCGGCTCCACCTTCGACGATTTTCTGAAGGACGAAGGTGTCCATGAGGAAACCACGGCCATCGCGGTCAAGCGGGTGCTGGCGTGGCAGTTGACGCAAGCGATGGCGGACCGGGCGCTGAGCAAGAACCAGATGGCCAGGTCGATGAACACCAGCCGCAGCCAGCTCGACCGTATCCTCGACCCCGACAACGACCGCATCCAGCTCGACACCATCATCAAGGCCGCCAAAGTGCTGGGCCGCGAACTGCGCATCGAACTGATATAGCGGCCCGGTCACGTCACATCGGCCGGATCACGCGGCGGCCAGGATCTCCAGCAGCAGCGCGTTGAACGCCTCGTGCGCCTCGTAGGCGACCCAGTGGCCGGCGCCGGGAAGGACGTGCACGGCGGCGTCGGGGTGAGTTTCCTTGAGATAAGCCAGCACGCCGGGCAGGTCCGGGTGCAGGGTCACGTCGCGCTCGCCGAAGATGCAGGTCAGGCGGCAGGGCAGGCCGTGCAGGCTGTCCGCCAGCACCCGCGTCCGGGCGATGCCGCGCGAGCGCAGCCGGGTCTTCACGATGTTCTTCATGTGCAACGCCAGCGCCAGGTCGTCGACGGCGGACGGGTCGTGCACCATCAGCTTTTGCAGGTTGCGGCGGTACAGCGGCGCGGCCTCGGCCGGCGGCATGTCGAGCGGCACGTGAACCAGGTCGTTGGCCGGCCCGGTTCCGGTCAGGCCCAGGACCGGCACGCCGGCCAGGGTCAGGCTGTGAATACGCGCCGCCTGGGCATGTGCGATCAGCCCCGACAGCACGCCGCCGAACGAGAACGACACCAGGTCGAAGGCGGCGCCGTCGGAAATGACCGCGTCCAGGCCGTTCGACAGCACCGCCGCCAGGCTCGCCGCGTCCGCGGGCACAGGCGGGTCGGCGGAATCGCCGCAGCCCGGCAGGTCCGCGACCAAGACGCGGTAGCGCGGCTCCAGGGCGGGGATCGTGCGCACCCAGTGAGTCCACGCGCCCGAGCCGCCGTGCAGCAGCACCACCCAGGGGCGCTTCGTCGCCGCGGCCCACAGGCGCCAGACCATCTCGCCATCGCCGCACGGCGTGCGCCGCGTCTCGCAACGGGCGAGCAGCGCGTCCAGGATGATTTCCGGATCGGTCATGCGAACCACCCAAACCCACGCAGCGGGAACCGACGTCAGGTGTCGGCGTACTTCTCGATCCTGTCTTTCCAGGCCAGCGCGTCCTCAGGCCCGGAAATGACGGTGTTGAGGCCGGCCATGGCGGTGACCGGGACCAGCAGGCGGTCGACGCCGATCGCCGCCAGGTCGGGAATCGTGGACAGGTCGTCCGGCAGGCTGGTGGTGAACTCGATGGCGCCAGGGTCGCGGCCACACGCCTCGGCCGTTCGGCGCACCAGGTCGAACAGCTCCGTCGACGCACCGCGGGCCGGGAAAAAGCCGTCGCCGAGCCGGCCGGCACGGCGCGCGGCAGCCTGCGAGTGGCCGCCGACGATGATCGGCACCGAGCCGTTCACCGGTTGCGGCCGGCAATAGGCGCCGTCGAAGTTCACGAACTCGCCCTGGAAGCTGGGCACGTCGGCACCCCACAGCTCGCGCAGGGCGGCGACATATTCGTCGGTGCGGCGGCCACGGCCCTCGAACGGCACGCCGATGGCGTCGAACTCCTCGCGCAGCCAGCCGACGCCGATGCCCAGCAGAACCCGGCCGCCCGACATGTAGTCCAGCGTGGCGACCTGCTTGGCGGTGATCACCGGGCTGTGCTGCGGCAGGATGATGATGCCGGTGCCGAGCTTGATGGTCGACGTCCGGGCCGCCGCGTAGGCCATCCAGATCAACGGGTCGGGCAGCGGGATATCGTCCTTGCCGCCGGCCATCTTGCCGCTGTCGGAATAGGGATAGGCGCTTTCGTAGCCGGCCGGCACGACGGTGTGCTCGACCGTCCAGGCCGATTCGAAGCCGGCCTCCTCGCCCGCCGCCAGAAGCTCGACCGCCTTCGCCGGATCGACGAAGCGGCCCGTATTGCAGTAGCGCAGCCCGAATTTCATGGCGTTTTCCATCCCTGGCGTTTCGTTGCCCCAACGGTAGGCGAGCGGCGGCGTCTCTCCAAGCCGATGCGCGATTTGCCGTCTCCGAAGCGCCGCGGATAGCATGGCCTGCCAGTCACCGAAGGCTCAGCCCATGTCCCCCACGCAGCAGGTCGCCCCCCAGCAAGTGGCCATCGTCACCGGCGGATCGCGCGGCATCGGCCGTGCGATCTCCGCCCGTCTCGCCGCGCAGGGCGCCGCCGTCTGCGTCAACTACGCCGCGCAGCAGGAGCCGGCCGACACCCTGGTCGCGGACCTCAAGGCCAAGGGCACGGCCGCTATCGCGGTGCGCGCCGACGTGTCCGAGCCGGATCAGGCCCAGGCGCTGATCGACAAAGCGGCAGCGGAACTCGGTCCGCCGACCATCCTGGTCAACAATGCCGGCGTCTCGATGCCCGCCAACCTGGAGACCTTCGACGAGGCGGCGCTGGACCGCATGCGCCGGGTCAACGTCAACGGCGTCATCAACACGGTGCGCGCCGCCATGGTGGGCATGAAGGCCCAGGGCTACGGGCGCATCGTCAACGTCGCCTCCAACGCCGCGATCGGCACCGCCCTGCCCGGCACCACCTTCTATGCCGCGAGCAAGGCGGAGGTGCTGATCCTGTCCAAGCGCTTCGCCATGGAGCTGGGCCGCGACGGCATCACCGTGAACGCGGTCTGTCCCGGCTGGATCGTCACCGACATGACCCGGCGCGGCGCGTCGGAGGAAGAATTCGCCGAGCGCGTCGCCGGGATGGCCGAGCGCACCATGGTCGGCCGCGCCGGCGCGCCGGACGACATCGCCGCCGCCGTCGCCTTCCTGGCCAGCCCGGAGGCCGGCTTCACCACCGCCCAGGTGCTCACCGTCGACGGTGGCCGCAAGGACTATATCGGCCACGGCTAGGGCTGCACCGCAGCCGGGAGATCGGGATTGATTCGGTGTCTCATGCTGGACGTGGATGGGGTCGTCATCACTGGACGGCCGGAAGCACCGCTATCTGCCGCCCCGCACGCGGGCTAGACTGCGGCGGGAGCGAACGTATGAGATTTCACTACGGCTGGGTGATCGTGGCCTTCGGCATGGCCGCGTCCTGCGTCAGCGTCGGCAGCCTGCTGGCGCTGTCGGTGTTCCTGGCGCCGGTCTCGGCCGAGCTCGGCGCCTCGCAGGCCGGCATCGCCAGCGTGTTCAGCCTGGCCTTCCTGGCCATGGGCGTCGCCGGCTTCGGCTGGGGCGCGCTGGCCGACCGCTACGGCACCCGCATCGTGGTGCTGACCGGCGGCGCACTGCTCGGGCTCGGCCTGCTGGCGTCAAGCCGGGCGACGAGCCTGCTGGAATTCCAGATCCTGTTCGGCGGTATCGTCGGGGCCGCGGCCGGCAGCACCTTCGCGCCGCTCACCGCCCTGACATCAAGCTGGTTCACGCGCAACCGCGGTCTCGCCGTGGCGCTGGTGTCGATGGGCATGGGCATCGGCACGGTCACCATGGCGCCGCTGGCGGGCGCGGTGATCGAGGCTTACGACTGGCGCACTGCACTGGTCGTGCTCGCCGGCCTCGCCACCGCGGTGGTGGTGCCGGGCACGCTGCTGCTGCGCCCGGCGCCGTCGCAACCGGCCAGCGACGCGTCGGGCGCCGGCGGCGACGTCTCGATGACGGTCGGCGAGGCGTTTCGCACACCGCAATTCGCCGCCATCGCGCTGGTCTTCTTCTGCTGCTGCGCGGCGCATTCGGGGCCGATCCTGCACATGGTCAGCTATGCCGCGATCTGCGGCGCCTCGCCGCTGACGGCGACCGGCCTGCTCAGCAGCGCCGGCGCCGGCGGGCTGGTCGGGCGCATCGTCATGGGCCTGGTGGCGGACCGGGTCGGCGCCAAGCAGACGCTGGTCGCCGGCCTCTTGCTGCAGTCCGTGGCGATCGTGCTCTATGCCGCGACCCGCGACCTGGAGTGGCTCTACGTCCTGTCGATCTGCTTCGGCTTCGCCTATGGCGGCGTGATGCCGCTCTATGCCGTGCTGATCCGCGAGTATTTCGGCGCCCGCATCATGGGCACCGCGTTCGGCGCCGTCACCATGGTGTCCAGCATCGGCATGGCGCTGGGGCCGCTGGCCGGCGGCTGGCTCTATGACAACTACGACAGCTACGTCGGCATGTATCTCGGCGCCGCGGCGATCTGCCTGGGCGGCGTGCTGATCGCGGCGACCTTCCGCCCGCCGCCGGCGCCGGCGGTGGCCGCGGCCCCCGCGACCTAGGCCATTTCGTCGAGCGGCCGGATCGGCCGGCGGACCTTCTTGAACGGGACGCGGGCGACGTCGGCGACGCCCGCGGCGATCACCGAAAACGTGCTGGTTTCGCGGCTGACCTGAGCGGAAAGCACCCTGCGTATCGAAATCCCTGAAAAATCTTGGAACGCCCTGGCGTGGTCCACGTTACCCCACCGAGCGGACGGTGAAAGCGCCGCTCGCACGCGAGTTTCAACCGCCGCTCGCACGTGAATTTCAACGTGGAAAGGGAGTTTCTCTCATGATTAAGAATTTGAACTTGCGCACCCTGGGCCTGTCGACAGCGATCGTGCTGGCGACGTCTGCCTTCGCTGCGCATGCCGCGACCATGCCGACCACCATCGACCCGGTGCCGGGTAACGCCAACGCCGCCGAGGTGTCCACCAGCCTGAATCAGATGGGCTTTACCGAGGTGCAGAATGTCGCGCACAGCGGCGACGTCTACAGCACCAAGGCGAAGTGGGACGGCAAGTGGGTCGACCTGACCATCGATGCCAAGACCGGCGCCATCATGCAGCACAACGAGATGGACAACGTCATCGCGCTGCCGGCCAGCGCCACCGACCAGCAGATCCGCGACGAGTTGACGCGGCTTGGCTACAGCGGCATCGCCGCGGTGGAGCGTAGCGGCAACGTGATCACCACCAAGGCGTTCAAGGGTGGCGAGCAGCACGCGCTGACCATCGACACCAAGACCGGCGCGGTCACCGAGGCGAAGACCAACGACGCGATCCGCATGCCGAAGCAGAACCTGACCACCACCGAGCTGCGCGACCAGCTCAGCCCGCTCGGCTACAACGACGTTCGTGACGTCGAGGAGCAGGGCAACGTCTACACGCTGAGCGCGTACAAGGACGGCGCGTGGACGCGGTTGCAGGTCGATGCCAAGAACGGCGCCGTGACCGTCATCGAGTAGCTTTCCCTTAACGACGGTGCTGGGTTCCCCCACTCGGCACCGGAAGTAGGGCCGTCCGCGGAAGCTCCCCCCCTCACCGCGGGCGGCCCGTTTTTCTTCAGGACAAGGAGATCCGACATGGACCTGATCCGCATCATCCTGGCCATCCTTCTGCCGCCACTGGGCGTGTTCTTGCAGGTCGGCCTCGGCGGTCAGTTCTGGATCAACATCCTGTTGACCTTGCTAGGCTACATCCCCGGCATCGTGCACGCCGTCTGGATCATCGCCCGGCGCTAGACGGGCTCGTCCGGTCGCGGCAGGATCGCGGCCATGACCGACCTCGTGACTATCGACCAGGTGCGCGCCGCCGCCGAGACCATCGCCGGTCAGGTCGTGCGCACCCCCGCCATTGTCAGCCCCGGCCTGTCGGCCCGGCTCGGCTGCCCGGCGACCCTGAAACTCGAACTCTTGCAGAAGTCGGGGTGCTTCAAGCCGCGCGGCATCGTCAACAAGATCGCAGCGCTGAATCCGGACGAGCGTGCCAAGGGCCTGATCACCGTCTCCGGCGGCAACCACGGCATCGCTACTGCGATGATCGCGCGCGAAATGGGCCTGGCCGCGACCATCGTGATGCCGGAAAAGGCGCCGGAACGGTCAAAGGACCGGATCCGGAACGATGGCGCCACCCTGATCCTGGTCGCCGACGTGTCGGAGGCGTTCCAGGCGGCGGAGGCGGAGCGCGCCAAGGGCCTGACCTACCTGCATTCCTACGACGACCCGCTGATCATTGCTGGACATGGCACCGTCGGTCTGGAGCTGCTGGCCGACGCCCCGGACCTGACCGACGTGCTGGTGTCGATCGGCGGCGGCGGGCTGATCTCCGGCGTCGCCACGGCGCTGAAGGCGCTGAAGCCCACGATCCGGATCTGGGGCGTGGAGACCGAGGGCGCGGAAGCGATGACGGCGGCATTGAAGGTCGACGCGCCGGTCAACGTGAAGGTGACCTCGATCTCCTCCACGCTGGGCGCGCCGAACGCCACCGAGCGCACGCTGGCCCACGTCAAGGCGCTGGTGGAGCGGGTGCTGCTGGTGCCCGACCGCGACGCGGTGGCCGGCATGGTAGCGCTGGCCGAGGACGCCAAGCTGTGGGTCGAGCCGGCGGCCGGTTGCCTGGTGCCGGCGGCCGACGCGGTGCTGCGCGAGGTCGGCCCGGCGGCGCGGCTCGGGCTGGTGATCTGCGGCGGCAACGTCACCCATGGCGACGTGCGCGGCTGGCTCGACCGGTTCGGGATGACGCCATGAGACGATTGCTGACGGGTTTGCTGTTCTGCCTGCTCGCGGTACCGGCAGGGGCCGCGCCGGTCGAGGTCGGCGGGCTCACGTTCACCATGCCGGAGAGCTGGATCGCGCAGACGCCGGCCTCGCCGATGCGCAAGGCGCAGTACGAAGTGCCGAATCCGGTCGGCGCACCCGGCGTGGTGACCTTTTTCCACTTCGGTGCGGCGCGCGGCGGCACCGCGCAGGCCAACATCGAGCGCTGGTACCGGCAGTTCCAGGAACCGCGTGACTACCTCGACGCGGATGTCACCCGAGGCACGGTCGGCGACCTCGTGGTGCACCGTTTCCGCGCCACCGGCACCTTCCTGTCCGGCCGGCCCGGCGGGCCGAAGACGGCCATGCCCGACACCACGTTGCGCGCGGCGGTTTTCGAAGGCCGGGACGGCAACGTGTTCGTGCGCTTCGTGGCCCCGACCGGCCTGTCGAAAGCCCACGCGGACGGCTTCGACCAGATGGTCGACAGCGTCACGCCGCGCTAACCCCGTCGCGCCGGACGCGCGCGACCGGCGCTGGACCGAACCGAGGTCGATTTACGCGCGCGCAGGAGCCCGGTGGCGGGACGCCTGATGGTCTGTGCCACAGGAATGCCACAGCCGGCTCTTTCATGTCACACCAAGGGCCGCATCGTCACACCAATGCCCTCGCGGCTTTGGCATATATCTCTCGTCAACCGTTGTTTCACCAAACACGAAAAGGCCGGATCGCGCGCGGCGATGCCGGCCTTTTTGTTGCCTGAACGCCAGCCCCCGGAACCGCTATACTGAATCGTGCCCAGGGCGCTTGGCGCACGGGGGACGGGGACGGGGGAAACGGCGATGGAACACGATATGTGGGCCACCGTGCTGGGGCTGGTCGGCCTGCTCGGCCTGGCCGTGGCCATGGTGCCGGTCGCCGCGCGGCTGAACTTTCCCTACACCGTACTGCTGGCCGTGGTTGGCTGTGGCCTGGGTTTCCTGGGCTATTTTGACCTGTCGGCGCTGGGACCGCTGGGCGACTTCCTGACCGCCGCGCACGGATTTTCGATAACCTCCGAAACGGTCCTGTTCGTCTTCCTGCCGGCGCTGGTGTTCGAGGCGGCGCTGGCGATCGACGTGCGCCGGCTGATCGACGACATTACCCCGATCCTGGTGCTGGCGGTGTTCGGCCTGCTGATCTCCACCGTGATGATCGGCTACGTGATGTGGTGGGCCTCGGCGATCCCGCTGGTCGCCTGCCTGCTGCTGGGCGCGATCCTGTCGGCCACCGACCCGGTCGCGGTGGTGGCGATCTTCAAGGACCTGGGCGCGCCGAAGCGACTGGCGATCCTGGTCGAGGGCGAGAGCCTGTTCAACGACGCCACCGCGATCGTGGTGTTCACCATCCTGGCGGCGATGCTGACCGGCTCGGCCGAGGCCGACCTGCTCGGCGGCGCGATCGCGTTCATCAAGGTGTTCGTCGGCGGCGGCGTGGTCGGCATCGTGATGGCGCTGGCGATGTGCTGGGTCCTGGGCAAGATCCGCGACCTGCCGCTGGTCGAGAGCACGCTGACCATCGTGCTGGCCTACCTGTCGTTCATCGTCGCCGAGCACTACCTGCACGTCTCCGGCGTGGTCGCGGTGGTGACCGCCGCGCTGGTGATCGGCAGCCGCGGCCGGACGTCGATCTCGGCCGGCTCGTGGCACACCATGCACGAGACCTGGGAACAGATCGGGTTCTGGGCGAATTCGCTGATCTTCGTGCTGGTCGGCATCGCCGTGCCGACGATCATGGCCGGCATCACCGGCACCGACCTGTGGCTGCTGGCGCTGGCCATCGTGGTCGGCACGGTGGCGCGCGCGATCGTGATCTACGGCATGATCCCGGGCATCGACCTGTTCACCCGGATGCCGAACGTGTCGGGGGCGTACAAGACCATCATGTGGTGGGGCGGCCTGCGCGGCGCGGTGTCGCTGGCGCTGGCGCTGGCGGTGGTGGAGACGGCGACGGTCCCGGCCGAGGTGAAGCACTTCATCGGCATCACGGTGTGCGGCTTCGTGCTGTTCACGCTGTTCGTCAACGCCACCACGATCCGCTTCATGCTGGCGGCCTTCGGACTCGACAAGCTGTCGCCGGCCGACCTGGTGATCCGCAATCGCGCCATCGCCACCTCGCTCGCCTCGATCGAACAGTCGATCGAGGTCGCGGCACGCAGCCGGCAGGCCGATCCGGACCTGTCGGCCGAGCTGATCGCCGGCTACCGCAAGCGCGTCGCCGAGACCGAGACCGAGCTCGCCGGCATGCAGGGCCTGAGCGACGACGACTGGATCCGCATCGGCCTGGCCACGCTGGCCGGCCAGGAACGCACCACCTACCTGCGCTTCTTCGCCGACGGGTTCGTGTCGCCGCCGGTCGCGCGCCGCCTGCTCGGCGCGACCGACGACATGATCGACGGTCTCAAGGTGCGTGGCATAGACGGTTACGAGACAGCGGTCCGCCGCCATCTCGGCTTCCCGTGGCGCTTCCGCCTGGCGCTCAGGCTGCAGCGCCAGCTGGCCATCGCCGGACCGCTGACGCGGGCGCTGGCGGACCGGTTCGAGATGCTGCTGACCACGCGCATCGCACTGAACGAGGAAATCGAGCACGGCATCCCGAAGCTGGAAGCACTGGTCGGGGCCGACACCTGCGCGCACCTGGAGGCGGTGTTGCGCAACCGGGCGGAGCGCACCGAGGAGGCGGTCGGCGCCTTGATCCTGCAGTATCCGGACTATGCCCGCGACCTGCAGCTCTGCCATCTCGGCCGGGTGGCGCTACGCCTGGAGAGCCAGGATTACAAGCGGATGTATGCGGACTCGGTGATCTCGACCGAAGTCTACAAGAACCTGCACGGTGCCCTGGACGAGCGCGCCGAGGCGCTGGAGGCCGGGCCGAAGCTCGACCTCGGCCTCAGGCCGGAGAACCTCGTGGCCAAGGTGCCGTTCATCGGCGCCCTGCCGGCCGATCGTCAGGCCGAGATCGCCCGCCTGCTCAAACCCCGCCTGGCGCTCCCGGACGAACTGGTGGTGCACAAGGGCGATGCCGGCGATGCGATGTATTTCGTCTCCACCGGTGCGGTACGGGTGGACCTGGAGCCAGAGCCGATCACGCTGGGCTCGGGCGATTTCTTCGGCGAGCTCGCGCTGCTGACGCAGCGGCCGCGCAACGCCGACGTGCGCGCGCTCGGCTTCTGCGACCTGCTGGTGCTGACGGTCAGCGACTTCCAGCGCCTGCTCGACGCCAACCCGGAAATGCGCGAGACCATCGAGCGCGTCGCCCAGGAACGCCTGCAGGGTGAGCCCGCCGCCGAATAGCGCGTCCCCGAGTGGTCACGGGCGGGCGGCTGGCGGATCGCGCCGCCACCCGTCATAATCGGCACCGAGGGCGCTTGGGGACTTAGCGTATGGCGACCATCAATCTTGCCGATGGACTTTCCGGGATCGGCCAGGTTATTGGCGGCGCAGGAACCGGCGACTATCTGGGTCAATCGGTGTCGGGCGGCGGCGACGTCAACGGCGACGGCATCCCGGATCTCGTCATCGGCGCCTATCTGCTCGATGGCGGCGCGGCGAATTCCGGCGGCGCCTATGTGGTGTTCGGCGGCGATACCACGTTCGACAGCGCGGTCGACGTCGTCGGCGGGCTCGGCACGACATCGATACGGCTGCGCGGCGAGGCCACGAGCGACGGGGCCGGCGCCGGCGTCTCGGTCGTCGGCGACGTCAACAACGATGGCATCGACGACATCCTGATCGGCGCACCGGGCAACGGCGGCAAGGGCGCCGGCTACGTCGTGTTCGGCAGCGCCAGCCTCGCGACCAACATCGACCTCGGCTCGCTGGGCAGCGACGGTTTCAAGATCAGCGGTGCCTATACCGGCGACAGCGTCGGCGCCGCCGTCGCCATCATCGGCGACGTTGACGATGACGGCATCGACGACCTGGTCCTCGGCGCGCCGGGCGGCGACTATGCCGGCTTCAACTACGGCGGCGCGTACGTCGTCTTCGGCGATGGCTCGCTGGGCAGCGACATCACCTTGCCGGCCAGCAGCGTCAACATGTACGCCGAGGGCGACACCTACGCCGGGCGCGGCGTGCGCGGCTTCGGCGACGTCAACGACGACGGCATCGAAGACTTCATCATCGGCAGCGACGGGGCCAGCACCGCCGGCCGGTCCTACGTCGTGTTCGGCGACGGCACGCCGTTCAGCTCACCATTTGCGCTGGACAATCTGACTGCCACCGACGGGTTCGACATAACCGGCGAGGCGGCAGGCGACGCCGCGGGCGCCGGCAACGTTGCGATCCTCGGCGACATCAATGGCGACGGCGTGGCCGATATCGGCGTCGGCGCACCAGGGTCCGACACCGGCGGCAGCGATGCCGGCGCCGCCTACCTGATCTTCGGCGGCAGCGGGCTCGGCGCCGACATCGCGCTTGGCGGCCTCGGCGCCGGCGGCATCAAGATCGTCGGCGAAAATGCCGACGATGAGTTCGGCGACGACATCCGCACGGCCGGCGACTTCAACGGCGACGGCATCGACGACGTCCTTATCGTGGCCGGCGCCTACGGCAGCGGCCGCGGCGCAGTCTACATCATCTTCGGCCAGTCCGGCCTGTCCGGCCCCATCGACCTGTCCAGCCTGGCCGACGACGAGGGCGTGAAGATCGTCGGCGATACCGGCGACGGGCTGTCGCAGGCGGCGGGCGTCGGCGACGTCAACAATGACGGCCTCGACGACATCCTGATCGGCGCGCCGACCGCTGACGACGGCAGCGCCGACACCGGCCAAGCCTACGTCATCTTCGGCTTCGCGCAGATCGACGGCGACGCGGGTGACGACAGCCTGACCGGCGGCGATGCCGCCGACAGCCTCACAGGCAACGCCGGCAACGACACGCTGATCGGCAATGGCGGCAACGACTCCCTGTTCGGCGGGCTGAACGACGACAGCATCGAGGGCGGCACCGGCGACGACCTGCTGAGCTCGGGTACCGGCAACGACTCGCTGTTCGGCGGCGCCGGCACCGACACCGCCGAGGTCAGCTTCGGCGGCATGAACGAGTTCCAGGTCCGGCTGCTCACAGGCTCGCTGCTGAACGGCCTGCTGACCGCGCCGCAGCCGGGCGACGGCGTGATCCAGGAAGGCGTGTTCACCGGCGCCGCGGTGCGCATGCAGTTCACCGGCGGCGAGGCCGGCTTCCAGTTGCTGGCCTCGGACATCGAGCAGGTGCAGTTCGGCGACGGCACGGTCGACCTGTCCGCCATCGTCGACCTCGACCTCGCCAGCCTCGGCATCGAGGAGCTGTTCGTCGGCGGCACCGGCGACAACGTGGTCACCGGCGAGGCGACCGACGATGTCATGGCGGCCGGCGCCGGCAACGATACCGTCGACGGCGTCGGCGGCAACGATCGCGCCTACGGCCAGGCCGGCGACGACATGGTGATGGGCGGCACCGGCAACGACAGCCTGTTCGGCAATCTCGGCGAAGACACCGTGATCGGCGGCGCCGGCGACGACTCGCTGAAGTCGCAGACCAACGACGACATGCTGATGGGCGAGGCCGGCAACGACGTCGCCTTCGGCGGCGGCAACGATGACATGATCGACGGCGGCGACGGTTCCGACACGCTGAACGGCAATTCCGGGTTCGACACGATCCTGGGCGGCGCCGGCAATGACACGCTGCGCGGCCAGGGCGGTCGCGACAGCCTGAACGGCGGCGACGGCGACGACCTGCTGCTGGGCATGCAGGGCTTCGACACGCTGGTCGGCGGCGCCGGCAATGACGGGCTGATCGGCGGGCCCGCCGACGACACGCTGACCGGCGGCGCCGGTATCGACAGCTTCACCTTCGCCGCCGGCCACGGCAGCAACACGATCACCGACTTCGAAGACGGCATCGACATGATCTCGATACAGGGCTTCGCCTTCGCCGACGTGACCATCGCCAGCGCCAGCGACGACACGGTGATTACCGTCGATGGGGATGATCTGACGATCACGCTGACGAGCGTCGCCGCCGGGCTGATCACCGCCGCCGATTTCGTCTTTGGCTGACATGCCGCGAGTGGCGGGGCGCTCGGTGCTGACCTAGAGTGCCGGAAACAAGGGTGAGCTTGGGATGGCACGCATCATCGACCTTTCCGCCGGGCTGAGCGGCGTCGGCCAGCAGATCGTCGCTCCGGCCGGCGCGGCGCTGGGCTACAGCCTGTCGGGCGGGGGCGACGTCAACGGCGACGGTATCGCCGACCTGATCATCGGCGCCGAGGCGCTCAATGTGCCCGGCGCGTTCGCTGGCGGCGCCTATGTGATCTTCGGCGGCCGCTCGGCATTCGACAGCACCGTCACCCTCGCCAACCTCGACGGCAGCGACGGTTTCCGCCTCACCGGTCCGGCGGCCGCGTCCAGCGCCGGCAAGACCGTCGCCATCGGCGGCGACTTCAACAATGACGGCATCGACGACCTCGTCGTCGGCGCGGAAAGCTTGAACGGCATCGGCGCCGCCTACGTCGTGTTCGGCAACGATGGTAGCTTCGCCGCCAGCCTGTCGCTGGGCGCGCTCGGCACCGCCGGCTTCGCCATCGCCGGGATCAACCCCGGCGACGAGGCCGGCGAGAACGTCGCCTTCCTCGGCGACCTCGACAATGACGGCATCGACGACTTCGCGGTCAACGCCGCCTCGTCCGACTTCGGCGGCGCGGATACCGGCACGGTCTCGGTGTTCTATGGCGACGGCGCGCTGGGCGCCGACCTGTCGCTGGCGACCAGCGGCGTCACGGTCTTTCCGGCCGACGGCGTGAAGCCCGGCGGCGACGTCAACGGCGACGGCATCAGCGACCTGATCGTCGGCGGCTCCGACGGCGGCACCGGCGCGCGGCTCTCGGTGGTGTTCGGCAGCGACGCGCGCCTGGCCTCGCCCTTCTCGCTAGCCAGCCTCGGTGCCGGCGGCTTCAGCGTCAGCACCCAGGCGGCCATCGACTTCGCGGCCGGCGGCGGCTTCGAAGTGATCGGCGACATCAACGGCGACGGCTTCGACGATATCGGCCTCGGCATCGCCGGCGAGGACACCGACGGCACCGATGCCGGCGCGATCTACATCATCTTCGGCGGCGCCGGGCTCACCGGCGACATCGACGTCACCATCCTGGGCGACGCCGGCGTTCGCATCGGCGGCGCCAGCGCCGGCGACCTGCTGGGCTATGACATCGCGGCGGTCGGCGACTTCAACCGCGACGGTGTCGACGACGTCGGCATCGTCGCGGCCGGCGGCAACGGCACCGCCTACGTGTTGTTCGGCAGTGCCGGCTTCGACGGCGCGATCGATCTGGCCAACCTGGCCGACGACGAGGGCGTGCGCATCGACGGCGCGCCGGGCGACAATTTCGGCCAGGTCGCCGGCGTCGGCGACGTCAACAACGACCATTTCGACGACCTCGCCATCGGCGGCGCCACCAGCGACAACAATGGCAACGGTTCCGGCGGCGCCTATGTCGTCTTCGGCAGCGGCCGGCTGGCCGGCACCGCCGCGGCCGACAGCCTGGAGGGCGGCGCGGGCGGCGACGTGCTGGACGGCGGCGACGGCGACGACTTCCTGCCCGCCGGCGGCGGCGACGACCTGGTTACCGCCGGTGCCGGCAACGACCGGAGCTGGGGCCAGGACGGCGCCGATACGCTCGACGGCGGCGCCGGCAATGACAGCCTGTTCGGCAACCAGGGCGGTGATTCCATCACCGGCGGCGACGGCGACGACTCGCTGAAGGGGCACCCCGGCGACGATGTGGTCACGGGCGATGCCGGCGATGACGTCGTCTTCGGCGGCGGCAACGACGACATGATCGACGGCGGCGCGGGCAGAGACACGCTGAACGGCAATTCCGGTTTCGACACCATCCTGGGCGGCGACGGCGACGACACGCTGCGCGGCCAGGGCGGGCGCGACAGTATCGACGGTGGCGCCGGCAACGATTTCCTGCTCGGCATGCAGGGCTTCGACACGCTGATCGGCGGCGCCGGCAACGACACCCTGATCGGCGGCCCGGCCGACGACACGCTGACCGGTGGCGACGGCATCGACACCTTCACCTTCGCCGCCGGCCAGGGCAGCAACACCATCACCGACTTCGCCGACGGCACCGAGACGGTGGTGCTGCAGGGTGTTGCCGGCTTCGACGACCTGGTGATCGTCGATACCGGGGACGGCGCGCAGGTGACGCTGGCGACGGGTGGCGACGGGCTGTCGATCACCTTGGCCGGGATCGCCGCCAACCAGCTCGGCGCCGCCGACTTCATCTTGTCGTGAGGCCCGTCGCGCCAACTTAACAACAATGTTAAATAGTGGCTTCGACCGATCACAAGGGGCGACGCCATGCACGTACAACCGTATCTGTTCTTCGAGGGCCGCTGCGAAGAGGCGCTGGACTTCTACACGTCGGCGATCGGCGCCAAGGTCGAGGCGATGATGCGCTATGCCGACATGCCGCCGGGTGCGGAAGGCCCGCAGGCACCGAAGGACAAGGTGATGCACGCCGCCTTCAGCCTCGGCGACACCACGGTGATGTGCTCCGACGGGATGTGCAGCGGCAAGCCGAGCTTCGCCGGCGTCTCGCTGTCGGTCACCGCGAGCGACAAGGCCGAGGCGGAGAAGCTGTTCGGCGCGCTGAGCGACGGCGGCCAGGTTCAGATGCCGCTGGCCGAAACCTTCTTCTCGCCGGCCTTCGGATCGGTCGCCGACAAGTTCGGCGTCTCGTGGATGGTGATGGTGATGCCCGAAGAGGGCTAGGTCGCCGGGCGCCGCGCCGCTACCATGACCCGCTAAATTACGCGGGGACGGTACGGCCATGGCGCTGAGCATCGACCTCACCGGCGATCTGACCGGCATCGGCCAGCGCCTGGGCAATATCCTGGGCAACGACTTGCTTTACGGCGGGGTCACCGGCGGCGACGTCGATGGCGACGGCATCGACGATCTGGTGGCGCTGATCCCGCGCGGGCTCGGCGTCATCCTCGGCGGCGCGGACGTCTTCGACGAAACCCTCGACGGCGCCGCGGCCGACATCACCCTCGGCGGCGCCACCCGGAACCTGCTCGCCGTCGGCGACATCGATGGCGACAGCAATGCCGACACGGTGTTCGCGCGTGACGGCGACGGCCTGGTGATCGCCTTCGGCGGCGGCCCGACCGTCACGCTGCCCGACACCGCAGCCTACCGGGACGTCACGGTCACCGACCTGAATGGCGACGGCTTCGCCGACATCGTTGCGGTGCAGTATGGCGCGCACGTCGCCGTGACGTTCGGTGGCGTCGACCGATCCGGCCTGACACCTGTCCCGCTCGTCAGCAGCTTCGGCTTCAGCGCTGGCGCCGGCGGCGACGTGAACGGCGACGGTTACAACGACGTCATCCTCGGCGCCGCGACGCCGCCGGGTGGCGACAGCGTCGCGACGGTGCTGCTCGGCGCCCCCGCTCCGACGCTGCCGATCAACCTCGACGTGCTGGGCGACGGTGGCTTCCGCATCGTCGGACCGTACAGCTACAGCACCTACAGCGAGATCGTCGGCGACGTGAACGGCGACGGCTTCGACGACATCGTCACGACGCGCCGAAACGATCCGCCCGAACTGGACAGCTTCCTGATCTTCGGCAGCACGTCGCCGGTGGACCTCGACACCCGCGCCCTCGATGGTGCCGGCATCGGCCTGGGGGAAGTCGGGTAGCCGACCTTCCTGCCGGCGATCGCGGCCGGCGATTTCAACGGCGACGGCCTGGCCGACCTGTTGCTGCGACCGGTGGTCGGCGCCGCCAGCAACAGAGGCTACATCGTCTTCGGCCGCGACGGTGGTTTCGATGGCGATATCGACCTGACCGCACTGGCTGACGACGAGGGTATCGCCATCACGCTGTACTCGGCGCGGTACAGCTTTATCGCCGGCAGCGTCGGCAACGTGAACGGCGACGGTTTCGACGATGTCGTCATCAACGACCTCGCCACCAGCTTCCTGCTGTTCGGCTTCGCCACCACGGCCGGCACGCAGCAGGTCGGGGACGCGACGGCGCAGGCGCTGACCGGCGGCGACGGCGCCGACACGCTCTATGGCATCGACGGCGCCGACACACTGGTTGGAGGTCTGGGCCGCGACTCGCTATTCGGCAATGCCGGCGACGACAACCTGGACGGCGGCATCGGCGACGATTCACTGAAGGGTCAGATCGGCGACGACACGGCGGCGGGCGGCATCGGCAACGACCTGTTGTTCGGCGGCGGCGGCAATGACGCCATCGATGCCGACATCGGCGACGATGTGGTCAACGGCAACTCCGGCGCCGACAACCTCGCCGGTGGGCGCGGCGCCGACACGCTGCGCGGCCAGGGCGGACCGGACACGCTCATCGGCGGTCTCGGCAATGACATCCTGCTCGGCATGGCCGGGGTGGACCGTCTCGACGGCGGTGGCGGTAACGACACGCTGATCGGCGGCATGGCCGACGACGTGCTGACCGGCGGCGACGGCCGCGATATCTTCGTCTTCGCCGCCGGCCAGGGCAGCGACGCGGTGATCGACTTCGCCGACGGTGTCGACCGGATCGCCCTGCCCGGTGTCGCCGGCTTCGGCGACCTGGTGAACGCCGACACCGACCTGGGCACGCGGATCACGCTGGTGGCCGGCGGTGCCGGATTGACCATCACGCTGGCCGGCTTCGACGCCGACCAGCTCTCCGCCGCGGACTTCCTGTTCGGCGGCTAGAGCGTTTCATGTTTAGCCGGCACCAGCCCGCTCCCCCACCCGGCCACCCACAAGGATACTGGCGGTGGGTGGCCGGGTGGGGGAGCGGGCTGGTGCCGGTTCCGCCAAAGCGGGAAACGCGCTAAC
>JAVKFY010000078.1:0-27442 GCA_040223615.1 Alphaproteobacteria bacterium | reverse complement strand
AACCCACCTGAAGGCATTCATCGACGCTTACAACTTTGCGCGACGCCTGAAGACCCTGCGCGGCCTCACCCCCTTCGAGTTCATCTCAAGAAAGTGGATCGAGGAGCCCAAAAGGTTCAATCTCCATCCAGACCATCTCATTCCGGGACCGAACAACTAGGCCGGCTTGGTCGCGCTCACCACCTGGGCGCCGGACTGGTACACCAGCCGGCCGCGCCGGGCCAGCACCGCGGCACACTGTGCGTCGAAGGCGCGACGCAGGTCGGCCACCTGTTGCGGCGCGGCTGCCGCGATCCGCTTGCGTGCGCGGCTGGAAAAGGTGACCTGCAGGTCCCAGAAGTCGTCGATGTCGTCGACGATGGTGTACTGGCCGTGCCAGCCGGAGCGCGCGACCTCGAAGCCGGCCTGGCGCAGCAGCGTGGCGACCGGTTGTCCAAAGCTCTCCCGAGTGCTAACCCAGCCGGCGATCTCCTGCGCGGCGGGCGGCGGCAGGTGCGCGTCCACAAGCGCGTCGACATGGGCACAGGCGTTGAGCTCGCGCCCGGTACTGGTGCGGTACATGCTGGCGAGCCGCCGCACCGCCGCGCGCTGCCCCGCCGGTGACAGCAGACTCGGCCGACTGCCAACGGCGATGGCGACGCGGCCGCCGGGGCGGACGACCCGGTGCAGCTCCGCGACGGCGCGATCCGGATTGGGGAAGTGGCGCAGGGCGTAGAGCGATATGGCGACATCGAAGCTGTCGTTCTCGAAGGGCAGCTGTTCGGCGTCCGCAGTCTCGAAGCTGACGTGGTCGCCGTGCGCGTCGGCTTGCGCCCGGGTTCGCGCAAATGCCAGCATCTCGTCCGACAGGTCGATGCCGACGACCCGCCCGTGGGCCCCGACGACGGGGGCGAGACCGAGCGCCACCACGCCGGAGCCGGTGCCGACGTCGAGCAACCGGTCTCCGGGCGCGAGCTGCACCGCATCGCGCAGATGCGGCAGGAGGTGCCGGGTGAAACGCTGGGTGTACCGGTCGAAGCTTGCGACGACATTGCGATAACTGTCGGCGTCGGATGTCTTGAATTCGGAGGGATTACTCATGCGGACGTGCGCTTGACCTCGAACTGGCCTCAGATCGCGGGAAACCGGCCGTGAACCGTCGGCGGCTGGCGCGCCACGTTAGCATTCTTCTCGGCGGGCTGGTGGCATCTTTCGCCATCGCGCGCCTGTTTCCCGATGCATCGACACTGCAGCGTGCCAGTCTGGCAACCGCCTATGTGGCCTTGCTGCTGCTGGCGTTGACCCTGGTGCTGGGCCCCTTGAAAGTGATCCGTAGGCAACCGAACCCGGTGTCGACCTACCTGCGCCGCGACCTCGGGATCTGGGCCGCGCTGTTCGGCCTGGCGCATACGGTGCTGGGGTTGCAGGTGCACCTCGGCGGACGCTTCTGGTTCTATTTCGTGCCGCAGCCGCGCATGGATCAGTGGCTGCCGGTGCGATACGACCTATTCGGCCTGACCAACCATGTCGGCTTAGTCGCGACCGTCGTGCTGCTCGTGCTGCTAGCGATCTCGAGCAACAGGGCGCTGCGCCGACTCGGGGTAGCGCGCTGGAAGTCGCTACAGCGTTTCAGCTACCTGATTGCCGTGCTGGTGGTTGCCCACGGGCTGGTCTACCAGGTGCTGGAAAAACGGCACTGGGCGTACATCGGCATGCTCGTGGTGCTCGCCGCGCTGGTGATTTTCGTCCAACTCGTCGGACGCAAACGCTTCAAGGACGGCCGTGCGCCGGGACGCGCCTCGGGCTCCTGACTGAGTAGACGCTCTGATCCGGGTGTTCGGACCAAGCCGTAATCTGCTGCACCAAGACGGCGCCGGAACCGATCTCTTTTCGCAGTAGCCGCATGAACGCTTTACTGTTGGCTATCAACTAACGAGACACGCGTGCCGCCGAACCCCCCAGATGCCCCCCGGGGACCCGCCGTTCTCATGGGATGCTGATGTCCGTCGTGGGGACGGATAACCTTTGCGGGTTTATGGCCTTCGAAAGGCGTCATTGTTTTGCCTTCTCTCGCAACGGAAGTATAATCCACTAAACGGAATCGTGTGAGGCAATTTGGTCTGCACGAGAAATATCGGACATGGGTTGCGCGCGCCATTCTCGCGTACTAGGTGCCAAACGTGAGTTGCTGCCTCCGGTGGGATTGTGGAGAACTAGGTGTGGAGCCTCAACAGGTTGTTTTCGGCCAGTCCGAGGCGGCTGATTAGTGTGATTGATCTTGGACTGCCGTGCCGGCGATGTCAGTTGAATCGATTTAGCCAGTTGGGCGTGGCGATAGCCGATGCGCTCGAAGCGGCTGAGGGTCTTGATGTCAATAGAGATCAGCTCAGCGAGCTTGGCGCGCCGTTAGTGTCGCACCGGCCCGGCCGGCTCCTGGGACCGAGTGGACGTCCTCCCGAAAGTTCACAGCCGGATAGCTCGGTCGAAGCTCTCACTCCTTGACAAACGCATCAAGATCGCTGCTCACATTCGCCGGAAAGAGACCGGAGGTGGTCCTGGCTTGTGCCGCCTTGATATTCTCAATTCTTTCAGGAATTCGACTCCCCAATATTTGGTCCTTAACGCATTTTCTGTTCGACTACAGCGAGGGTGTTATAAAGAGAGGGCTGATCGGAGAAGTCCTTCAGTTTTTTTTAGGCCACAGTATCAGTTACGGAATTCTGGCGTTGCTTTGCTATACTATCGGCGTGATCTGGCTGATTCTGCTTGTAATGAAGATTCGCGCGACTGCCGCCCATGATCACCACATATGGCTCTTGACGGCCGTTGTCGTGGTGTCCCCGGGGTTTGTCTTTCTATTTCACGAGATCGGGTATTTTGATCACATCAGCCTGATCATTGTTTTCTTGTGTTTCCTTTTGCCGGCTGGCTGCCTAGGCCTTATTGGTCGCACCTTGCTCTGCATCGTCATGGTTGTCATCCATGAGACGTTCTTTGTCTTGTTCTTTCCAACTGTCGTCGTCGAGTACTGGATACGCGCCGCCGTTACCCGGCAGCGAGGCACGCTCATTGCAGTCCTGCTGTTGGTGGCACCACCAGCAGTGGCTGCCTATGTCATGGTGGACACGATGCTACCCGCCAACAGGCATGCAGCATACATTGAGCACATAGACTCCCGAGCGGAGAATTTCGAGGTACGAACCGCCGCGGTGAAGGTCCTGTTCCGAGATGGCGATAGGAACATGGCCCTCAACGCGAAAGTGTGGAAGAACCGAAAGCGATGGGTCGACGCCTTCGCGGCAACCATTTTCCTGTTACCACTTCCTTTCGCCTTGATTGCGCTTAGCTGGAACCATCTCTGGCGAATGCAGCTGCCATCTCAGACAAGACTGCTACTCGGAACCGCGGTTGGCCTTGGAGCCATAAGTCCGTTGTTCCTGAACTTTATTGCCTGGGATCTGTGGCGATTTTTCTGTCTCTCTCAAGTTTCCGCATTTTTGATCGTGGTGGCCGTCGTTGGCAACTCGAGCCTGCCCCTGTTTCCGTCACGGTTTGTTGGCGCGGCGAAATATGGGCTTGTAGTATTTGCCGTTGCCGGGGCGGCCACCGTAGTGCCGTTGTTCGATGGATATATCGTCGAGAAGCCACCATATGTCCCCCTATTGAACCACGTCATAGATGCCGCGCAGGGAGATATTCCTTGGTTTTCGGTTCCGACGCGATAGTATCAAGCGGCGATTTGCGTGAAGCTGGCGCAGGCTGACGATGGTGAGAAACAGTCAACATGCGGTGTATCCAATCACGAATCTCTATCGACAAGCGGCGCTGCGAGTCAAGGTCGACGTCGCCTCGGGAGGACGGTCCGCGGAAACCGCCTGGTAAGAGCCGCAGGCAGTGGGAGTTGTCGTTCTGTCGCAGAGCGTTTCTATGGCGCTTTGTGGGATTGGGAATTGCGGTGGTTGCCTTCAGGATCGGCGAGGAGCGTCCGGCAGTTCCGGATGCAGCGGACTCGGATATTGTCGTGGTGCGCGGCTGGGTGCTCCGTCGAAGCGACTTGAGCTAGGGGGCGCTCGGTGATCATTGACGGCAATCGCGCAGAAAGCCGCACGCTTGCGGCGCGCAAATTTGACGTTTGCCTGTGCGGTGCTGGGGTTGCCGGGATCACCTTGGCCAGGGCGCTCGCTCGTCGGGGGTTGAGTGTAGCTCTTATGGAAGGCGGCGGGCTCGAGTATTCCGACGCATCGCAGGAACTGTATGAAGGCGAGGTCGTCGGCCGCGCCTATCATGACCTTACGGTCCCAAGACTCCGCTTTTTCGGTGGGACGTCGAACCACTGGGCCGGCTGGTGCATTCCGCTGGCGGAGCACGACTTCGAAGCGAAGCCGTATCAGGAGTGGAGCGGCTGGCCAATCGGCAAGGCCGACCTCGACCCTTACTACGACGAAACCCTGGATATCTTGGACATTGCGAAGGCAGATACACAGCCGTCGGCGCCACTGTCGTTCCACCACGACACACTACAGGTGTTCAACGTGCTGTTTAGCCCGCCGACGCGTTTCGCGGAGAAGTTCGGCGCAGAACTCAGAACGTCTGCGAACATCCACTTGGTGCTTAACGCCAACCTAACCGATATCGTCCTGGCCGAGAATCGTCGCCAAGTCGTTCGATGCGAGTTTCGCAACTATGTGGACGACGAGCCAATCATTATTCTAGCAAAAACTTATGTTCTTTGCCTCGGAGGTTTGGAGAACCCACGAATACTGCTGGCTATTAACAAGGGAACTGCCTCCGGGATTGGCAATCGGCAGGATTTGGTGGGCCGATTTTTCTCCGATCATCCACATTTCAGCGTCGGCCGGTATCTGCTGAATAGCGACAATCCAGAAGTGCCTGCGGTCCTGCGTGACCAAGGCGTCAAGAAACCTCGCAACGTCGTTGCGATTGCCCCGACCAAGAGCTTCATGTTGCAAAAGGAGATCCCTGGGTTCAGTCTGCGGCTTTTTCCCTACGCGGACATCAAGCGAAACCGTGATGGAATAAAGGCATTTCTTCAGCGCCAACTTTGTAGTACCGACTTCTCCACACAGCTGGTGGAGGCGGTAAACGGCCAGATACCTAATTGGTGGGACTGTTTCTATGGCAACATAGCGATCGCCACCGAACAGGGCGTGAATTATGACAGCCGGGTGTCGCTTTCGTCCGCGAAAGACCGCTTCGGCCTGCCGCGTATCAAACTCGACTGGCGTTTCGGCGAGCCGGACCGGCGGACGATCCGCATCGGTGCGCTGGAGTTGGGGCGTCAGTTCGCCGTCAACGACTGGGGACGCATTCAGATCATCGACTGGATTCTCGACGACGACCTGCCCATTCCGGGTCCCGACGAAGAACAGTATACCGGCATGCACCACATCGGCACGACACGGATGGCCAGCGAGCCGACACGGGGCGTCGTCGACTCGAATCTCAAGGTTTTTAACCATGACAACCTGTTCGTTTGCGGCAGCAGCGTGTTTTCGACTAGCAGCCACGCCAATCCGACATTCACGATTGTCCAATTGGCACTGCGCCTCGGTGCGCATCTGAGCAAGGTCGTCGACAGGCACTAGGCGAGATGACATCTGGCATGGGCGAGTGCAGTGCGACCAGGAGCATGCAGGGCGCCGACGGCCTGAGGTGCGCGGCGCACCATCTGGTCGGTCGTTCTTCTAAGCTGCCGAGAAGACCGCTATGCAGCGTTGCCAGCGCTGCAACACAGCGATCCGGACGCGGACGGCGTTGCATCGTTCGGCGCGATCTGCGCTGCGGCCGTCGGCGGCCATGCGTTCGAGGGACTTCATGATGCGCAAAACGTCCAACACGGCGTCGCCCCGCCACTCCGCGACAGGCGATGGCGAATTCCAAGGTGAAGACAAGGAATTGAGGCGCCGCACCGGACTGGTGCTTGCCCTAGGCGCAGTGCTGGTTCTTTCGCACGCGTTCGTCCCGTTCGAGAAGTTCATTCACCGCAGCGATGACGCATTCTACTACTTTCAGATTGCCGTAAATTTCGCCGAGCACGGTCATTGGACATTCGATGGACTACACCCGACCAATGGCGTTCAACCGCTCTGGGGCCTGATCCTCACGGTAGTGGCCGCCGGCCTCGACTTAGTCGGTTTACATGACAAATATCTCATAGCCCGCCTCTTCGTGGGGCTGGCCGCCGTCGCTAACATTGCCTCTGCATTTATTCTATTCCGTCTGTTGGCGCGTCAGGTATCCACGGGCACCGGCATCGCGGCAGCAGGTGCTTTCCTCCTGCCGATGGGGATTGTCTGGCAGCGTACCTGGGGCATGGAAAGCGGCCTCTATGCCTTCATGCTAGTGGCGACAGTTGCCTACTATCATGTTTCATTCTTGCAGCGCCCGGATTCACGTCGGGCGGTTTTGCTCGGTTTATTGCTCGGCCTGACTGCCCTGTCGCGACTGAATGCGGGCATTCTCATACCCGTTCTACTGCTGCATCTTCTGTTCTTCAGTGGCAATCACACTTTTGCTTCTCGGCTACGGCTCGCGTTCCTCGCCGGCGTACTTGCTTCATTAGTCGTTGGGTTGTACTTCGCCCATAATTGGTTGACCACAGAGCATCTGTTGCCCGTCAGCGCCACCGCGAAATCGATCCGGTCGGAGTTATCCGCCTTGGGAAGAGATATTGACGGTCCGCTCACGGTCATTTTCTGGAAGCACGTCTACTGGGGCGGACTGGAGAAGGTCCTTTGGTTCGTCACGTCGCGGCTAATGGATGGAATGTGGATTGCTGGAAGTCGCCTACTTTTCTATGGCGATAGCGGGGTTCCTCTTGGGACATTGGCTTTGTATGGCGGAGCCGTCGTAATACTACCGCTTTGTGTCGGCCAACCCCGGCAATGGTTCCGCTTCCTAATGAACCGACTGCGTCACGTCAGCGTGTTCTGGTATGTCCTGGTTTTCGGAGCGATCAATGCCCTTACATCGGTCATGTTCTATCCAGACCAACTGGACTACGCCATGGTGAAGTGGTGGTTGATTGAGAACGAAATTGTCCTTTCGGTCCTCTCTGCCACGATTGCCGCTGCTGCGGTCGCGTTTGTGGGACGGCGGTTCGTCCCAGTGCGGCACCAGCGCATCGTGGCGCCGATTGCAATATTCGTAATGATATTGGCTCAGGGCACCTTCCACGTAAAACATTATTGGGTGGACGATCGAACGGTCTATGACTGGAACCCATCGGGAAACGATCAATGGTATCTCGCGGCGCAATGGATCGAAAAGAACATCCCGGAGACCGAGTTGATCGGCGCCTGGAATGCGGGGATAATTGGCTATTTTAGCAATCACCGCGTCGTCAACCTGGACGGATTGATTAACGGGTTCGATTACCTGCCCTATTTGCGAGATGATAGGATCGAGGACTACATCAAAGATCGGGGGATCGGGTATATCGCCGATATGCATTTCGAATTCAGACGTTCGAGAATTACCGAACGTATCCGGACTGTTCTAATATACGAGAATTTCAGCGAGTTCTATCAAGGAAGCTTTTACATCTACGAGGTGAACGAGTGACCCCTTTCTCGGCGCGTTTGCGGACATCGGTTGGCTTGACCAAGACAGGACTGTGGCAAGAGAGCAGGCTGCGGGTTCACCAGACCGACCGGCAAGGCCTTTGGTGGCGGCGAGCGCGACGATCAAGACGATTAAAATCTGGGTGCGCGATCGGCGCATCTTCCGCGACGCTTAGTGCATCAGCGACGCCACGCTCTGTTGCCATCGCATACCGGTTGTCGTCCACGCCGTGTAGTCACCTCGTGCGAACTGCAAGGCTTGCCGGGCGCGCATTCCGAGTAGCCGGATCTCAGCGGTCTGGCCATGCACCATGGGCTGGCTGCTTGTGGGAAGCAACGAGGTAGGCGGTTGGCGAAGCAGCTCTTCAATTCGGGCTCGGTCGACCTGTTGCGATCGGTTGATCGCCGGCGCCTCGTATCCGAGATGGGCGAGAAGTCCGCCGGCCTGCTTTAGCACGCTTTCCTGATAGGTCACGGACATAGCCGTCTTCCATCTATCCAACTTCGAGGTATCGAGTGGCTGACCAAGTTGCCGCGCCTTCTCGCCGTGCGCCGCATAATCTTGTGCGGCGATGGTCTTGTGATAGTCCAGTATCGCTGGCTCAAACTCGAGCTGCAGCCAATGACAGAGCGCTTGGAGGACCGAATGCGGGTCGCGGACGAGATCCTCGAAGCGGATCTGCCTGTAGTTGTCCGGTCCGATCGCGTGGCCACCAGACATGCCCGCGAGAACCAACCACTTCCAATAATATCCGGCGTGGCTGATGTGGCGCGGTCCCCATTTGCGCGTCATCAGCGACAGTGCGACCTCGCGACCATCGCGCACGATGTGGATGAAACGCGCGTTGGGAAAAAAGTGACGAACGAGGAGCATGTAGTTGGCGTGCATCGGCGTCTTGTCACCCCAGATCGACTTGCCTTCGCGCTCGCGGTAGCTGTCGAACACGGTCTCGAAGACGTCGCGATAGTTACGGTCGGGTAACGCGTGCAGACGGTGCATCAACATTGACATGTCGATCCGCCAGCGATTGATAAACTCATGATTATGGAAAAATTGAAGCAACCGTTCCCAACAAGCAGGATGTTCCAGGCCGCCGCGATAGAAGCCTGCAGCCCGCTTGCGCGCCAACTGGTAGATGAAGTGGGATTCCTCGGGGATCGCTAGGGCGGAATGCGCACTGAGCATGAGCCGAAGCAGGGTGGTGCCGCTCCGGCCGCAGCCAACGATAAACAGCGGCGCATTCTCGGACGTTGCTGACTGGGTGTCCGCGCTCATAGACGCCTCTTGATCGATACACGACCCCGTGTAGTCTCCGGGGAAGATACACGACAAGCCATGAACCTGCAGTTACGCTAGGCGACATGTGCTTTGCGCACCACCCGGGTACACTTGGGAAGCGATATTGCCGCGTCGGTGCCGCCGCTGGGGGAGGACGCGTGGCGGGGCTCATGCGAAGAACAAGGCGCCCGCTCTTATCCCGGCTGCAGTATCCGCGACCGGCTCCCGCGTCCGCTGGCCACCTGGAGCCAATTGCGGCGTGCAGCCAATGACGGCAGGCGCTCCGGGGGTGTACCACCGTCTATGCGGCGCCCTGCGCTCCCGCACTCCCTTCGGCGTTGTCGCACGCGGTTCGCTGTCGGCCGCCATGCTGCAGGGGATCAACGCTGTCCTCGGCTTCGCGACGGCGCTGCTTCTTGCCCGTTTGCTCGGTGCCGCAGGGTATGGCGCCTACTCCTTCTCGGTTGCCCTGCTCACCATCCTCGGCATTCCCGGTTCAATGGGGTTCGCCAAGCTGTTCACCCGAGAAGTCGCCCGGCTCGTCGACAACTGCAACTGGCCCGAGTTGCGCGGCCTGCTTTGGCAAGGCAACGGCATCGCCCTCGTAGCCTCGCTGACGCTGACCGGCTTGGTGATTGGGGCATGCTGGGCGTTGCGCGATTCGATCGACTCCGAGATGTGCGTGACCTTGTCGATCGTAATCCTCGCGTTGCCGCTACTGGTCTTCACCAGCCTATTTATTAGCGTATTGCGTGGACTTGAGCAGGTGGTCAAGAGCCTGCTCCCGATCCAGGTCGTACAGCCAGCACTGCTACTCGTGCTGGTGATGGTGTTCGCCACGATGGTCCCCGGCGCACATTTGTCGGCGTCATCGGCTGGCGCCATGTACGTTACATCGATGGTCGCCGCCCTGTTGCTTGCTGCCGCCTTTTTGGCCGGCGCTTGGCCGGACTCCGCGCGCCACGGGCCACGCACCTACCGGGCCTTCGCGTGGGTGAAGGCGGGCCTGCTCATGTCTGTCGTGGCCAGCGTCAACATCATTATTCTGCGTACGGATGTTGTTATGCTGGGGGTGCTAGCGGAAAGTCGCGACGTCGGAATCTACAATGCGGCGACGCGGCTGGTGCTGCTCGTCGCCTTCGGCACCCAGGCGCTGCAGTATGCAATGGCACCGCGGCTTTCGGTGCTGTCGGCCCGCGGCGACAAAGCAGCCTTGCAGAGGCTTCTGTTCGTCGCCGCCTGCGCGACCACCTCGTTTGCGCTTCCAGTCGCAGGGCTTTATGTATTCTTCGGCGCGGAAGTGTTGTTGCTATTCGGCAACGAGTTCTTGGCCGGCACCACCGCCCTGACCTTGCTTGCGATGGGACAGTTCATGGCGGCCGTTCTTGGACCGGCTAGCTTCGTCCTGGTGATGAGCGGCCACGAGCGCGTTTCCGCAATATGCATCAGCATAACCTGCGTCGCCAACGTGGTGCTCAATGCCATCTTGATACCATCCTTTGGCATGGTTGGTGCATCGGTGGCCACATTGATCTCACAAGTTGCGATGTCGTCGGCGATGGCACTCGTCGTCTGGCGCAATCTGGGGGTACTCACACCAGTGTTTTTCATTTTGCGGCCAAGTCAAACCCGTAACTAATGACGAAGAATTTTAGCGGAAGATGACCGTGGGTTGCGCCTGCGCTCGTCGTACGGCAGGCGAGGTGCCCTGCGGCGCCTTGCCAGACTTCGGCCTCGAGATGGAGTTTATGTGCGAATGAACATGCTGGAGACACCCGCTATGACGACGACCAACGGCAGCACCGGCTTGGTGCCGGCCCTGTTCGCGCGTGCATCGGTGGCGGGCATGGCGGCTGGCGGAGCCGTCGTGTTCGCGCTGGTTCTGTTCCTGGCGACCGCCGTGCTGTTGATCAAGGGCGCCGATCCCGGCGTTCCCATCGGCCCCAACCTGGCCGCCATGTCGACCTTCCTGCCGGGCTACGACGTCAGCTGGGGCGGCGCGCTGGTCGGCGCTGGCTTCGGGCTCTTGTTCGGGGCGCTACTTGGCACGGCAATTGCGGTGCTGTGGAACCTAACGCATCTGATCATCATCGGCCTGGTGGTACTGCAAGCCACTTGGTTCGACTAGGACAGCCCTGCACGGGGAAAGGGGACAACATGGTCCGCACCTACTCGGCCCGACAACAATCTGTCACCCCGGAGTTCGTGAGCAGCGGCATCTGGCTCAACACGAAACTCCTGGGTCTCATTATGGGACTGGGTCTTGGTATCGGCCTGTTCGTTTTCACACACCTGTCGATCCTGGTGACCGACCAACCGGGGCGCTATCTGAACCTGCTCGGCGTGTTCCTGTTTGGCTACGAGGCGACGCCGGCCGGCGCCTGGGCCGGCCTGGTGTGGGGTTTCGTCTTTGGCGCCCTGTCGGGTGCGTACGTCTACCAGGTCTATGCCCGCACCGCCGACGTGGCGCACCTGATCCAGGACGACGAGGATGGCGACAAGATCGTGCACCAGCCGGTACTGCGACTGTCCGGTCACGCGCTCGGGCTGGCGCTCGGCAGCCTGACAGCGCTGCAGCTGTTCATCGCAACGACGTGGCTGGTCATGCGCGGGACCGCCGGCGAGAGCATTCACGCCGCGCTGTGGTCGCATTACCTGCCTGGCTACCACGTCAGTCTGGTCGGCGGCCTGTTGGGGGGGCTGTCCCTGTTCGTCGCCGTCTACCTTTTCGCCCACCTTTTCGCGGCGGTCTACAACGGCGTCGTTCGCCTTCAGGGCCCAGGGAGGCGCCAATGAAACGCACCTACGAAGTTCCCGAACACGTGGTCATTCTCGGTGCCGGGCCGGGCGGCCTGGCAGTCGGCCACGAGTTCACCGACAAAGGCGGCAAGGTCACCGTCCTTGAGCAGAACTCGTTCATCGGCGGCCTGTGCCGGACGATTGAGAACCAGGGCTACAAGTTCGACCTCGGCGGCCACCGCTGGTTCACCAAGAACGAGGACCTCAACCGGTGGTTCCGGCGCCTCATGGAAGGCGAGATCGTGATGGTCGAGCGGACCAGCCGCATCTACCACGGCGGCGTGTTCTTCTCGTACCCGATCAGCTTCGGCGACATCGTCCGCAAGACCAACCCGTTCACGGTCCTGCACGCCGGCGTCTCGTTCATGGTCAGCTCGCTGCGGCAAGCGATGTGGCGGCGGCCGATTGAGAATATGCGCGACGCCTATACGGCACAGTTCGGCGCCAAGCTGTACGAGATGTTCTTTCGCCAGTATAGCGAGAAGGTCTGGGGCCTGCCGTGCGAGAAGTTATCGGCTGACTGGGTGGCGCAGCGGAGCAAGGGCCTGTCGATATGGTCCCTGGTGCGCAACGCGATGTTCAATCCGCAGCGCAAGTATGTGAGCTTGATCGAGGAGTTCATGTACCCGCGTGACGGCTATGTGCGGATCCCGGAACGCATGGCCGAGGACATCGAGGCGCGAGGCAGCACCGTGCTGACGGACAGCCCGGTCACCGGGATCCGCTACCACGGCACGAATGACTTTGAGGTGTTCTACGGGTCCGGCGAGGATCGCCGGAGCGTGCGCGGCAATGCGGTGGTGTCATCCATTCCGCTGGGCGTGCTGGCACGGATCATCGAGCCTGGCGCTGGGGAAGACGTGATGACGGCGGCCAAGGCACTCAGCTTCCGCGATCTGGTTACGGTGAACCTGCGCCTGAAGAAGCAGCAGGTGACCGTCGACACCTGGCTCTACATCCAGGACAAGGACATTCTGTTCGGCCGCATGCACGAGCCGAAGAACTGGAGTCGCGCGATGGTGCCAGACGACGAGCATACGTCGTTGGTCCTGGAGTGCTTCTGCAGTCGCGGCGACAACATCTGGAGCATGACCGACGAGGCGATCGCCGACCGCTGCATCGACGACCTTGCCGACAAGCTGAACTTCGTCTCGCGCAACGAGGTCGTCGGCTGGCAGATCGTGCGCACCGTGCACTGCTATCCAGTGTACGATCTGCAATACCATGAAAACACCGCCAAGGTGCGGAAGTACCTGGACCAGTTCGAGGGGCTGTTCATCGTCGGGCGCGGCGGCACGTTCCGCTACAACAACGCGGACCACTCGATCGAGATGGGGCTTCTCCTCGGCCGTCGGTTACTTGGTTATGATGTCGACTACATGATGGTGAACACCGAATCCGAGTATCACGAGGAGATTCGCTCCGATAGTATTGACCGTGATCACTACGTGGCCGCTGACGAAGTCCATGAGGAGCGCCGCGCCGTCGGCTGAGCGGGGGCGTCGCCACTTCGGCATCATGCGCATGCAACGCCGGTTCGCTGGGATCGCCGTCGGCATCGTCGGAGCTGGGTTGATGGGCAGATGGCATGCCGCCACCGCCTCCAGGCTGGGCGCCCGCTTGGTTTACGTGGCCGATACTGACCTCGGGCGGGCACGAGAGTTGGCGGAACGTCACGGGTCCATGGCCGTTGACGGTATCGAGTCACGCCCTGACCCAGACGAGGTTGATGTGGTCCACGTCTGCGCTCCGCTGGCCGCGCATGTAGCTCTCTGCCGCGCGGCGTTGGCGCGCGGCGCTCATGTGCTGGTTGAAAAGCCGCTGGCGGCGTCGACGGCCGAGACCGAGGCATTGTACGAGTTGGCGGATGAGAAGGGCCGACTGCTGTGCCCCGTGCATCAGTTCAGCCATCAACGTGGGGTGCGCCGAGCCATGTCGCGGTTGACGCAAATCGGACGACCGACGCGGGTCGAGTTCAACTTCTGCTCGGCCGGCGGCGAGCGGAGCAACGACGAGGCGCTCGACGCCATCGCTGCTGATATCTTGCCTCATCCGATTTCGATCCTTCAGGCGTTGTTCCCGTCGGCCGCACTCAACGTCGCGGCTTGGTCGCACGTGCGCCTGTCACCTGGCGAATGGCGCTGCTGGAGCCAGATCGATACAACGAGCGTGACCGCGAGCATAAGCATGGGATCGCGCCCGACCTGCGCCGAGATGGTGTTGCGCGGCACGCAGGCAACGATCGAGGTCGATCTCTTCCACGGATATGCCATTTCGCTCGACGGCCGGGTGTCCAGGCTGGACAAGGTCGGTCGGCCGTTCGCCCGCGCGGCGAAGATTCTGGGTGCGGCCAGCCACAACCTTGCGCGGCGCACGCTCGAGCGCGAGCCGGCCTATCCCGGCTTGCGCGCCCTGGTGTCGCAGTTCTATGCCGCGACCATGGGGCTCGCGCCCCTGCCGGTGTCTTCCGCCCAGGCCGTTCTCGTGGCGCAGCACCGCGACGCGATGTTGGCGACATTATCCCGGAACAGCCGCTGTGAGCGTCGCGATCCGTGAACGCAGTGACGCAGTTGTCCCTTGACGTCGTCATCGTCCCGCTCGTCGGCGGCGAAGCGCTCGCCCGTTGCCTGGCTGCGCTCCGGCAGTGCGAAAACAATGCCTTGCGTCGCACGATCGTGGTGACGTCTACGCCTGGGGAAGAAGCCCGCAGCCGATGGACACCTGAGTATGACCATGTCGAGTTCGTCGGGGCGACGCACGACAACGTGCCGAGCCGGCGACTTCAAGGGGTTGCGGCTGCGGACGCTGATGTCGTGGCATTGCTGGAAGATACCAGCTGGCCGCAGCCCGGCTGGGCCGGTGCCGCTCTGGCGGCGTTCACCGATCGCGATGTTGTTGCCGCTGGCGGGTCGGTCAGGGTTTCGCCGGCGCTCCCGGCACGCTACCGGGCCCTGGGCTACATGGAGTATGCCGCGTTTGGGCCGGAAGCGAAGTTGTCGTTGTCCGCAACGGGATCGGTTGATCGGGTACCCGGCAACAACATGGCGTTCCGACGCGAGCGGTTGCTGGAGATACTATCCGAAGCTCGGTTCGGCCTATTCGAGCACGACGTTGTGGCGCGTTTGTGTGCGTCCAACGGCAAAGTGGTTGCGCGCGCCGGCATGGCGGTGTGCTACGGCGCGATCGATCGCCACGGGGCAAGACTGTCGACACGGTTCGGGCACGGCAGGATCTACGCCGCCGAGCGCCTCAGCACGGCGTCGGTCGTGGGCCGGCTCAGCTACCTTGCAAAGACGGTTCTGCTGCCGCCGATCTTGACGTGGCGCGCGATGCGCGGCGCCGCGCACGCGACGCCGCGACGCTGGTTGGCGCCTGAGGTTGGCTGGATCGCCCTGATGGCGACGGCGTGGTCGGTTGGGGAAGCCGCCGGTGCGGTGCTTGGCGGCGCCGGCAGCATCGAGACGTGGCGATGATGCGGATCGGTATCGATGCGACATGCTGGTGGAACCGACGCGGTTTCGGGCGTTTCACACGCGAATTGCTCAAGGCCATGTTGGCGCAGCCGGCGCGGGCCGAGTTCACGCTCTTCGTCGACCGGCCGCCCGACGAGGCAATGTGCGCCGATCACGCCCGCATCATTTCGGTGGGCACGGCGCGCAGCGTCACGGAAGCCGCGGTCGCCGACGACAATCGCCCACTCTCCGACTTGCTGGCCTTTCGACGGGCGGCGGCGGCGGCCGATCTCGACTTGATGTTCTATCCGGCCGTCTACTCCTGGTACCCACCACCGTCCGGGGTACGCTCGGTGGTGACCTTTCACGACGCGATCGCCGAGCACTTTCCCGCACTCGTGTTTCCTAACCTGAAGCACCGCTTCTTCTGGAAGCTGAAGACGCGACTGGCCGATCTCACGGCGCGCCGGATCGTAACCGTCTCAGAGGCGGCGAAACAGGAGATCGTCGAACACCTGGGTTTTCGTGCTGAACGCATCGACGTCATATGCGAAGGCGCGAGCGCCGTGTTCCGCCCGGTGGCCGATGCTAGCCTCAGGCTCCAGGCGCGCGAGCGCGCGGGATTGCCGGACCGCGGGCGTCTCATCCTGACAGTCGGCGGGTTCGCGCCGCACAAGAACCTGCTGCGACTGCTGGAGGGTTTCCGACAGGTTGCCGACCAGCCCGGCGTGGAGGATCTCCAACTCGTCTTTGTCGGCGCTCCGGACGGTGCTGGGTTTCACTCCAACTACACCGAGCTGCGAACCGAGGTTGAGAAGGCGTGCGCCCTTGGCGGCCGCGTGCATTTCCCCGGCTTCGTCGACGATGCAGATTTGGCGGCACTTTATTCCGACGCCCTCGTCCTCGCGATGCCGTCACTGTCGGAAGGTTTTGGCCTGCCGGCGCTGGAAGCGATTTCGTGCGGCGCGCCGGTGATCGCCGCCGAGGTCGGCGCCGTCGCCGAGATTGTTGGCGACGCAGGCCTGTTCTTCGACCCCATGGATGTTTACCAGATCGGCCAATCGATCGCGACCCTCGCCACCGTTGATGAGGTCCGCGAACGGCTGCGCGCACGTACGCTGACGCAAGCCCAGCACAATACCTGGCCGCGTGCCGCGGCGCTGACGCTCGACATCCTGGAACGTTGTGCCGGGGCCGACTGATGCGGTTCCTGATGGTCACCACATTCTATCCGCCGTATCACTTCGGTGGTGACGCGACGTATGTCCGCGCCCTGTCGCGTGCCCTGGTGACGGCCGGCCATGAGGTTGACGTCGTCTGTTGTACCGATGCCTACCGGATTGCCGGTGGGCGTGTCGAAGCGCCAGCGCCGGTGGACGACGACGGCGTCAAGGTGCACCGTCTGGCCAGCCGTCTGGGCATGCTGTCGCCGTTGATCTCGCAGCAGATCGGGCGGCCCGGTTTGAAGGCATCGACGTTACGCGAGGTGATGGCGCAGCCCTTCGATGTGGTCAACTTCCACAACATCTCGCTGATCGGCGGGCCGGCGGTGCTCGGCTTCAGCCAGGCCCCGGTCACGCTGTATACGCTGCATGAGCATTGGCTGCTCTGTCCGACCCATATCTTCTGGAAGAATCGTACGCGCGCGTGCGATAGCAGAACGTGCCTGTCCTGTTGCCTGTTGTCGGGCAAGCCGCCGCAGCTCTGGCGGTACGGCACCGCAATCGGCGCCGCGATGCGCCACGTCGACCGGCTGATCGCACCGAGCAGCTTCACCGCCGAGGCACACCGTGCCGCGGGATTCGCGCCGCCAATCGAGATTCTGCCAGGCTTTGCTGCCATGGCGCTTACCCCGGCGCAGATCGGCTTCCGGCCACCGGCCCGGCCAACGTTTCTGTACGTGGGTCGGGTCACGCGGTCGAAGGGCATCGAAGCTATGGCCGCGCGCTTTCAAACGCGCCCGGACTACGAACTCGTCATCATCGGTGACGGCGACAGCCTGGAGGACCTGCGCACGCGGCACGCCGGCGACGACAATATCACGCTGCTCGGCCATGTTCCGCAGGACGAGTTGATCGAGGCTTATCGCGCGGCGACGGCGCTCGTCCTGCCGTCACTGGCGCCCGAGTCCTTCGGCCTGACGACGGTCGAGGCGTTCGCCTGCGGGACGCCGGCCGTCGTCCATGACGCTGGCGGCGCCGGCGAAGCCGTGCGTGCCAGCGGCGCCGGCTATGTCTACGACACGCTCGATGATGCGTTCGCCGCGATGGATCAGCTCGCAGGCGATCTGGCGCTGCGCCGGCAGATGGGCCTGGCGGCGCATGCGGCATACCAGGAACTCTACTCGCTTAAGGTACATCTTGCACGATACTTGCGCATTGTCGACAACGTTGCGACAGCCGGCGGGCGCCAGAGTCGCTGCGCATGAAGGCGGTTCTTACCTTTCACAGCATCGATGACAGCGGCTCGCTGTTGTCGTTCGGTGTCGCCAGGTTCGAAAGGTTGCTACGGGCGTTGGAGGAGAGAGATCTGCCGGTGCTTGCCTTGGATGAACTCTTGAACCCGGCGATCCGGAAAGGCGTTGCCCTGACATTCGACGATGGCATGCGCAGTCTGTTCGAAAATGGGCTGCCGGCGTTGCGTGACCATGCCGCCCCGGCGCATCTGTTCCTGACGACGGGCGTTGTCGGCGGCGACAACTGCTGGCCCGGTCAGCCGGCAAACGCCCCGCGGTTCGAAATGATGGGCTGGGACGAGATCGAGGAACTACACGCCGCCGGCGTTCGCGTCGAGGCGCACACCCGCCATCACCCCGATCTTCGCGGCCTAGACGACTCCGCGATCGCCGAGGAATGCGAGACCTGCGACGACGAGATCGAGCGACGGCTGGGCCGTCGACCTCGCTATTTCGCGTATCCCTACGGCTGGCACGACCGGCGGGTGCGGAACCTCGTTGCCGCGCAGTATGATGGTTGCTTGACGACGGAGTTGCGCTGCCTCTCTCCCTCGGATCATCGCGACGCGTTGCCGCGCCTGGATAGCTTCTATCTGCAACGTGCGGCGGTGTACCGGCACTTGGACGGCAAGGCAGTACGGGCGTATCTTGGAGTTCGTCGTTGGCTGCGAGCATTGAAGGGATAGCAATGCCGACGTCGCCACAGCTCAGCATCGTCACCGCGGTTGCTCACGCACACGAGAATGTCCCGGCGATCCTGGCGGCCCTGCAGGTCGAACGATACCCGTCGGTCGAGTTTATTTTCTGCCACCAGGCCGGCGACAGGGAGACGCCAGACCGCATCGGCGAATCCGCCAACGTGAAGGTGTTGGTCGGCAGCGCCGATGCCTTGATACCGGAACTCTGGCGTGACGGCGTCCGGGCCGCGTCCGGCGAGCGGGTGGCCTTCACCACGGCGCATTGCGTGCCCGCCGCTGCCTGGGTCGAACGCTTGTTGCAATGCGAGTTGTCCGACTATGTCGCCGCCGGCGGGGTGATCGAGAACGACCCGAACGCGGACGCCCGGTCGTGGGGTATCTACCTGTTGCGGTACAGCGCGGTGGCGCCGCCGCTGGCGCCGGTCGAGACCACGGGCATCGCGGCCGACAACGCGATCTATCGACGCGAGGAGATCATTCGTCATCAGGACCTTCTGCAACTCGGATTCTGGGAGCCATCGTTTCACGAGCGATTCATCGCCGCCGGCATGAAGCTGAGGCTCGTGCCGGAGCTCAAGGTGATGCACTGCAATCGCTATACGACGCTTCTGTTCATGCGCCAGCGACGGCGTCACGGTCGCGCCTTTGGCCTGGAGCGCGTCGACCGCTACGGTGCGGGTCGGCGCCTCGCCCTGGTCGTGCTCTGGCCGGCGGCACCGATAATACATTTCCTTAAACTTGCGACGGCAATCTGGGGACGCCCGCACTTGCGCGAGCATTTCGCCGCCGCGTTGCCGTGGTTCGTCGTGTTCCTTCTCAGCTGGAGTATTGGCGAGATACAGGGTTACTACGCGGCCCTGGTGGGGCAGCGTTACCAGTGACTAATACGACCAGCAGAGTTGCCTAAGTCATGGAGCCAGGGATGAGCCAAGGAATTCAAGATGCAGCGCTTGGGGCGCAAAGCATCGCAGTCATCGTGCCGGCGTACAACGCGACCGAATACCTACAGCGTGCCTTGCCGCCGCTTGTCGAGATGCGGGACCGAGGTGATGTGCACGAGGTGATCGTTGTCGATGACCTGTCGAGCGATGATACGGCGTCTTTCGCTGCCGCGTCTGGCGCACGCGTGCTCACCACGCCAGAGCGGTCCGGGCCCGGGCGTGCGCGCAACATCGCGGCGGCGGCAACCGATTGCGAGATATTGTGGTTCGTCGACGCGGATGTAGTCGTGGCGCCGGACGGTCCAAGTCATCTGGTCGAGGCATTTCGTGACCCGGAGGTTACGGCTGTATTCGGCTCTTACGACGACGAGCCGCCGGAGCGGAACTTCTTCTCGCAGTACAAGAACCTGACCCATCACTACTACCATCAGCGTGCGAAGCCTGAGGCCTCGACATTCTGGGCCGGCTGTGGCGCCGTGCGGCGCCAGGCCTTCCTGAAGCTGGGCGGCTTCGATATCGAGCGCTATCGGCAGCCGTCGATCGAAGATATCGAGCTCGGCTATCGCATGCGTGCGGTGGGCGGTCGCATTCTCCTGCTCCCTGACCTAAATGGCACGCACTTGAAGCGGTGGACATTCTCGAACGTGATCGTGACAGACATTTTTAAGCGCGCGCTGCCCTGGTCGCGCCTGATGCTGCACGAATCCGGCATGGTCGAGGATCTCAATGTCGGACGTGCGGAACGGCTGCGCGCGATGGTCGCGGGATTGTTCGTCGTCAGCCCGCTGGCGGTTGTCTTCGGCTGGCCGCTGGCGTGGCTGACGACGGCCTTGGCGCTGATCGTACTGGTTGCGAACTGGCAGTTTTTCGACTTCCTGCGCCGGCGCCGTGGCCTCGCTTTCGCGATTGCTGGGCTGTTGTTTCACCAGCTCTACTATGTCTACGGCACTGCAGCATTTTCGTGGTGCTGGTTGGAGCGACTGTTCACCGGCACCGCGCGGGGCGGTGCTGCGTCCCAGACGCTGGGACGGCGCCAAACATGAACTACGATGAAAAACGCGTCCTCGTGACCGGTGGCAGCGGGTTCCTCGGCTCGCACCTCTGCGAACGGCTGCTTGAGCGGGGCGACGACGTTCTGTGCGTCGACAACTTCTTTACCGGCACGCGGCGCAATGTCGACCATTTGCTCAGCAATCCGAGGTTTGAGCTAATGCGGCACGACATCACCTTTCCGCTCTACGTCGAGGTCGATGAGATCTTCAATCTGGCCTGCCCTGCCTCGCCGGTGCACTACCAGTTCGACCCGGTACAGACGACCAAGACGTCGGTAATCGGCGCGATCAATATGCTTGGTCTTGCGAAACGGGTGAAGGCCAGAATCTTTCAAGCCTCGACGTCGGAGGTCTACGGCGATCCTGAAGTCAGCCCGCAGAATGAGAGCTATCGGGGTGCTGTGAACACCATCGGGCCGCGGTCCTGCTACGACGAAGGCAAGCGTTGCGCGGAGACCCTGTTTTTCGACTATCGGCGCCAGCACGGTTTGGAAATCAAGGTGGCGCGGGTATTCAACACTTATGGCCCGCGAATGCATCCCAATGATGGCCGGGTGGTCTCGAATTTCATCGTGCAGGCGCTGACTGGAAAAGACATTACGATTTACGGCGACGGCGCTCAGACGCGCTCCTTCTGCTACGTCGGCGACCTGATTGATGGTTTTCTGAGGCTGATGGAAAGCGATGCCGAAACAGTTGGACCAATGAATCTCGGTAGCCCGCGCGAATTCTCGATCCTGCAGCTCGCGGAGGAGGTTCTGCAACTCACCGGCGCTAAATCGAAACTGATATATGCACCGTTGCCTGAGGACGACCCTCGTCAGCGCCGGCCGGACATCTCATTCGCGCGGTCCGCGCTCGCCTGGCGGCCAACGACAGAGTTGCGCACGGGCTTGTCAAAAACGATCGCGTATTTCGACGAACTATTGCGGACGGGCGGCGGTAGCTAACCAGATGAGCACCGCGCCACAGGTCGACTTCTCGATTATCGTAGGGCTGGTTAGCACCGAGGATTCCGACCGCATCCTGGAAACACTTGAGGCCCTGCGTGGCCAGAGGGGTAGTCCGAGCTATGAGGTAGTCATCGGGGACCGTAGACAGGCTGAGGTCAGCCGAATGATCGCGGAATGCTATCCGGAGGTGCAGCTGATCGCCTGCGAAGCCGGAACGACGCTGCCACAACTTCGAACGGCCGCCCTGGATGCCGCCACGGGTCGCTATATCGTCGTTACAGAAGACCATTGCGTGCCTTCGGACAACTGGCTGCAGTCGATGCAGAACGCGCTTGCCTCGGCGCCGCCCGATGTCGTCGCAGTGGGTGGTTGTGTCGAGAACGGCGTGACCGGACGGGCCCTGGACTGGGCAACGTTCTTTTGCGAGTACAGTAATGCGCTGGCTCCGGTGCCGGAGGGCGAGACCGACACGTTGCCCGGCATGAACGTGGTGTATCGCTACGACGCTCTTGCCAATGTGGATCGGCAACGGCTGGAACAAGGCTTCTGGGAGACCACCGTGCACGGCCACCTGTTGGAAACGGGCAAGCGGTTCCAATCCAGCAACGATATCGTGCTCTACCACTGCAAGAAGTTCTCGTTCCGCCTGTTCATGCGACAGCGCTTTGTCTATTCACGCTACTTCGCAGGGTTGCGCTTCGCCCGGCATGAAGTGGCGAAACGGATGGTCGCCACGGTATTCTCGGTGGCATTGCCCGGTCTCCTGTTGCTGCGGATCGTGCGAAACGTCCGGTCGAAGAATCGATTACAGTGGGAACTCCTCAAGGCGTTGCCGGCGCTTTCGGTGTTCGTCGTGGTCTGGGGCTTCGGCGAGATGGTGGGCTACGTCGCCGGCCAAGGCGGCGCCCTGGCGGAGATCGAGTAGTCCATGGCTAACTTTGGTTCCAGCGGGCATTTCGTGTGGCGCAAGGCGCCCGACGACCGACCAAGCCTAAAGTCCGGCGTGTCCCACGACTACATCTGCCCTGCCTGCCGCGCGCCGCTTGCCCGGTATGATGAATCCTTCGTCTGCGCCGCTTGCGGGCATGAGTTCCCGATCCTGTTCGGCATTGCTGATCTGCGGCTGCGCTCCGACAAGTACCTCACGCTCGAGCAGGAACGCGACAAGGCGCGCCGTCTCTACGAGTATGGCCTCGAACACAGCTTCGACGAGCTGGTGGCCTTCTACTATTCGATCACCGACGACGTGCCAGCCGACTTGGCGAAGCGCTATGGCGCCTATGTCAGGGCTGGCGTGAGCCGCGGCGAGCGGGTGCTTCGAAGTTTGTCTGACGGATCCGTGCAGGGTGACGTGCTGGACGTCGGTTGCGCAAGCGGCGGCCTGTTGGTCGCCGGCGCCCTGGCTGGTCATCGCTGCGTGGGAGTCGACATCGCGCTGCGCTGGCTGGTGATCTGCGCTTGCCAACTGCGGGAAATGGGCGTCAAGGCCGAGCTGGTCTGCGCGGACGTCGAGGCGCTGCCCTTTGCAGACGAGACCTTTGACGTTGTTGTCGCCACCGACCTGCTGGAGAACGTCTACGACATTGAGAACGCGTTGGAGGCGATGGCAGCGGCGCTGCACCCCGCCGGACTGCTTTGGCTCTCAGGTACGAACAAGTTCTGCGTCGGACCTCACCCGCTAGTGGGAATTTGGGCGATCGGCTATCTGCCGGGGCGGCTGCGTCGTTGGCTGGTGACCGCGCGCCACGGGATTGACAGCCTGCGCCACGTCCAGCTGATCTCGCCGGGAGGAATTGCGCTTGCGTGTCGCCGCGTCGGCCTCGAAGTATGCCAAGTCGCGCCGCAGGCAGTGTCGGTCGCCGGTTATCAGCATGTGACCTCGCTGGCGCGAACGGCGGTCCGGCTTTACTCGGCGTTGCGCACCGTGCCGGTTGTGCGAACCGCAATGGTGTTGCTCGGGCCAGTCTTCGAAATGACCTGTGTGAAGCCGGCGAACTTGGCCGGGGGTCGCTGAGAAGGTGCTGAAATTCGGGCTGATAGGGGCTGGCGGCATTGGCCTCGTCCGGCGCGCGGCGTTGCAGCAGTCCCGGCACGCGATCTGCACCGCTGTCGCGGACGTCAACCCGGCGGCAGCGCAGGCGGCGGCGCATGGTGCCCGCGTGATGCATTCGGCAATCGAGCTGTGCCAGTCTGACGTCAGCGATGCCGTGATCATCTCGACGCCGCCCGACACGCATGAAGAACTTGCCATCGCGGCGATGCAGTCGGGCAAGCACGTCATCGTCGAGAAGCCCATGGCGAACTCGCTAGCCGCTTGCACCCGCATGCTCGATGTGTCGCGAGAGAACGGCCGTGTGCTGACGGTGGGCTTCAACCATCGCTACTTCGACGCCGTGAAGGACGTGCGCGCGGCAGTCCAGTCAGGTGCCATCGGTCGCCTTTGCTACGTCCGCGGCTTCGCCGGTCACACCGGGCTGGCCGAGTTCAAGTCTCGGTGGATGTATGACAAGCGAACGATGGGTGGCGGGGCGCTGCTCGACAACGGCATCCACGTGCTCGATCTGGTGCGTAACCTCATGGGCGAGATCGGCGAAGTGTATGGAACGGTGTCGAGCGGGATCTGGGGCCTGGACGTGGAGGACAACGCGTTCGCGACCTTTCGCGGCGTCGATGGGGTGATTGGCACGCTGAACGCGAGCTGGAGCGAGTGGAAGGGCTATTGTTTCTATGTTGAGGCCTATGGCGACAAGGGTATGGCGCGCGCCTATTACGCGCCGATGATGACGACCATCATCACAATGAACGAGCCGGGCGGTCGCCGCCGCGTCGCCCGACGTTTCTACCCGTCTGTAGCGCTACGCGAGAAGATCTGCGGGTGGCAGTCGACGGTGATCCGGACTTTTCAGCAAGAGTTCGCCGACTTCGCGGCCCTAGTCGCGGGTGAGCAACCGAGCGGGCCGATCGCTCGCGCCGAAGACGGCTTCCGATCGATCGAGATCGCGAACGCCGTATACACGGCCTCTAACCGCGGCGAGTCCGTGCGGCTTGCGGCAGAGATCTAGCCGGCGCCGGTCGATGAGCGAAACGTCGTTGGTACTAGTAAGCGTGGTGCTGTTCGCCAGGCACCCCGACGCGCCGGTGCCGCGTGTGCTGACGGCGCTGCGCCGACAGAGCCTGATCGCACAGGCGGAAGTCCTGCTGGTCGACGGCCGGGAAGCGCCGCCTTCGGACCTGCCGACTGATTTTCCGCAGCTGCGCCGGATCGTTGCCGAGCCATCAAACATGCCGATGTTGAAAGCAAGAGGGATTGCCGAGGCGCGCGGGGCTTTCGTCGCGATCCTCGATCCCTGGGACGAGCCGGATCCGCGCTGGCTGGAGACGATTGTCGCGGGCTTCCGCGACCAGGGTATCGCGGGCGTGGGAGGTGCCGTGGTGCCGCCGGCGGCCGCCGACGCGACCAACCGGGCGGCTTTCCTGTTCGAATATGGCGCCTTTAACCCGCCAATGATTTCTGGTCCGAGCGACGGGGAGATGCCAGGCAACAATTTTGCCGTACGCCGTGACCTGTTACTTGCCGACTGCCGCGATATCCTACGCAGCGAAGGTTTCAACAAGCCGTTTTGCCAGGCTAGGTTGCGCGATCGCGGTCGCGTGCTTGCCATGCAACCGGAGATGCGCGTCGTGCACTTGACCTGCCACCGGCTCTGGCCATTCCTGGCCAGCAGGTTCCAGTATGCGCGGTGCTTCGGCGCGACGCGCCTGCGCTTCGTGGAGCCCGGCCGCCGGACGCTGTTACGGATTTTTGCCCCGCTTGTGCCGGCGCTGCTGGCCTGGCGACATCTGCATGCCGCGGCGACGCACAGCGGCAATCGTGTGCTTCTACGCGGAGCCCGAGCTCAGCTGGTGGCGATCTGTCTAGCCTGGGGAACAGGTGAATGGCTTGGCTACTGGCTTGGCGCGGGCGATTCCTGCGAGCAACTTTACTGATCACGGGCACACGGGGCGGCAATGACGAAATGGCGGATCGCAATTGCAGGTCTCGGCGCCGCGGCGAAGACCATTCACTTGCCGGCCTTTGCCAAACTGCACGACGTCGAGGTTGTCGGCGGCACCGATCCCGTCGCAGTGCCGACGGAAGTCGGGTTTCCACTGTTCGACGACGTTGAGACCATGTTGCGCGATCTCGCCCCAGATATCCTGGTGGTCGTCACGCCGCCCGATTCACATTGCGACCTCACCCTCTGCGGGCTGGCGCACGGCGCCCATGTGTTTTGCGAGAAGCCGTTCGTGAACACGCTCGACGAAGGGCGGCAGATCCTGGCGGCGGCGCGGCAGGCCGGTCGACAGGTCTTCGTCAACAATCAATTCCGGTTCATGGACATACACCAGGCGGCGAAGCGGCGAATGGCTGACGCTGACTTCGGCCGGCTGCTGTTCCTGTCGATGTACCAGTCCTTCTTCGTCACTGACGAGACCGAGGCGGGTTGGCGCGGGGCGGACCCGCGACGCACCTGCAAGGAGTTCGGTACCCACGTGCTCGATCTCTGTCGTTTCTTCTTCGACGAGGAGCCACGGGCGTTAGCCGCGCGCATGCCCCGCCCCGACCGCTTCGAAGGGCCCGACTATCTCAACCTCCTGCAACTCGAGTTTTCTGGCGACCGGGTCGCCAGCATCACCCTCAACCGGCTCTCCCGCGGTCCGCACAGCTATCTCGACACGCGCCTGGACGGTAGCGAGGGCTGTATCATGGCTAGCATCGGCGGTCGCGCACAGGCCACGATAGGCATTCGCGGCGGCAGCCGCCGGCCGTTCGCCGACGTTGACCTGTCGCTCGGCGGGCATGCCCGCATCTTCCATGGCGACAAGTCGCGCAAGCTGGCGGCCGATCCACTCGACCTGTTTCCGAACGCGACGGCGCTTTTGGTGCGAACTGCCTTGGATCGGCTGCGGCGGGGCGAATTGCCGCCATGTCACGCGGCCGACAACCTGAAGACCCTGGAACTGATGCTCAGCGCCTATGAGGCGAGCGAGGGTACCGGCCATCTGACTCTGCCAGAACCGGAACCCGCCACGGCCTCAACCGAAGGCGTGTCGAACTAGAGGCGGGATTGCGACGTGGCAGTGATTCTGGTTACCGGCGGCGCCGGCTACATTGGAGCGCATACGTGCAAGGCTCTGGCGGCGGCGGGACATCGGCCCGTCGTCTACGACAATCTGCGCACCGGCTGGCGCGACGCGGTCAAATACGGGCCGTTGATCGAAGGCGACCTGCTCGATCGGGCCAACCTGGCGGCGGCGTTCGACGAAGTGCGGCCGGCCGCCGTGATCCACTTCGCCGCACTGTCTATTGTCGGCGAGTCGGTTACCGAGCCGGAGCTGTACTGGCGTAACAACGTCGTCGGCACGCTGAACCTGCTGACGGCAATGCACCATGCGAAGGTGCGACGGATCGTGTTCTCCTCGACCGCCGCGGTGTACGGCGAAAACCAGGGCGCCGCGATGTCGGAGGACGCGCCAACCCGGCCGAACAACACCTACGGCGCCACTAAACTGGCGATCGAGGCGATGCTGGCCGATTTCGCGGTGGCTCACGCGATGAGGTATGTCGTGTTCCGGTACTTTAATGTTGCCGGTGCCGATCCGGAAGCCGAACTGGGCGAGGCGCATGTGCCCGAGACCCACCTGATTCCGCGCCTGCTGCAGGCGGCGGCACGTGGCGAGGCGGTACGCATTTTTGGCGATGATTACATCACAGCGGATGGCACCTGCATCAGGGACTACGTGCATGTTCACGACATTGCGACGGCTCACAGCATCGCCTGCGAGCTGCTGTCGACCGCCGGCGAGAGCTTGACCCTCAACCTCGGCACCGGTCACGGGCAATCGGTGCGTCAGGTATTGGATTGCGTGCGCGAGGTTACCGGCGCGGAGCTGCCGGCGCAGGTGGAAGCGAGGCGGGAAGGGGACGCACCGGTATTGGTCTGCGATGCGTCGCGGGCGGCGGAGGCCGTGGGCTGGCGGCCAACCCGCAGCGACCTACGGACGATTGTCGGTGACGCGTGGACCTGGCACCGGGGTCCGGGATTCGAGGCTTAGCTGTTTGGAGCATGCGTTGGCGAACAGCGATCGTCTGCCAGCACGAGTCGCAAACGGTGGTACTCGTGCTAGATGTTTAGTCCCGGAGTGTGATGGTGCGATGATGTGCCATCACCTTCGGGAGGAGCTATGGGACAGGTACTTCACGGCAGCGC
>JAVKFY010000077.1:0-75082 GCA_040223615.1 Alphaproteobacteria bacterium | reverse complement strand
TCCGCGATTCCGCGTCTCCCTTGCCGAGCAAGGCGACCTCAAGGTCGCCTTGGCGGGTTCGGCGAACCCGCATCGGCAAGCTCCGCGTGAAACCGCCACAGCGGCCGGTCTGGATTCCTGCCTTCGCAGGAATGACGAGGTTCCTATGGTAGTGCCGTCCACGCCAACCGTGGGACGGCACAACCGATTGTTCTCCAAAACGCGTCTGATTGTCGCGCGACGCCTTGACCGGACACCCGTGGGCTTGGCCCGGCCATCTCTGGTTCGGCCCTACTTGTCCGTCGCGACCCAGGCGCCGTCCCAGTCGTCGGGCGGCGGGTTCTCCTTCAGGTAGTCGCAGCGGTCCAGGTAGAGCTTGGCGGCCTTGTCCTCGCCGTGCTTGGCCAGTGCCGCCACGAACTGCGCGCGGGCGTCGTCGAAGCGGCGCTCGCGGTACAGGCTGATGCCGTTCTGGAACGAGCCGACCACGTCGATCATGTTCGGGAAGCTCTGGGCTGTGTGGAAGTCCAGCACCTCGTAGACCCCGACCGGTTCGGTCTTGCCCTTGACCACCAGCTTGTCGATCTCGCGGGTGCGGTAGGTGCTCTTCACCCGCGCCAGCGTGTATTCCGAGATCAGCAGCTTGGCGCCGTACTGCTTGCAGGCGCTCTCCAGCCGCGCCGCCAGGTTCACGCCGTCGCCGATCACCGTGTAGTCCATCCGCTTCGGCGAGCCGATATTGCCGGAGACCACGGTGTCGGTGTTGAGGCCGATGCCGATGTCGATCGGCTTCAGGCCGAAGCCGACGCGCTCGACGTTGAACTTCTCCAGCGAACGCAGCATGTCGATCGAAGTGCGCATGGCGCGGTCGGCATCGTCCTCGTGCGCGAACGGCGTACCGAAGATCGCCATGATCGCGTCGCCGATGAACTTGTCCAGCATGCCGCCTTCTTTCTGGATGCAATCGACCATCACCGAGAAGTAGTCGTTCAGCAGGCTGACCGTACCCTGCGCGCCGAGTTCCTCGGTCAGCGTGGTGAAGCCGCGGATGTCGGAGAACAGCACCGTCGCCTCGCTGGCCTGGCCGCCGAGGATCTCGCCGCCGGCGTCCAGCAGCTTCTCCGCCAGGCCCGGGTCCATGTAGCGCGCCATCGTCGACTTCACCCGCTTCTCCGAGGAGATATCCTCGATCAGCAGCATCGAGCCCAGGGTGTCTTCCTTGGTGCTCTGCAACGGCAGGAAGGTGAGGTTGGTGGACACCGTCTCGCCGTGGAACTTCAGTTCCGCGTCGACGACGATTTCCGGCTCGCGGGTGCCGGAGACGCGGCGCACCTTGTCGGCCACCGCCACGTTCTCGCCGACGAAGAACTTGTCGACCGGCTTACCGATGATGTCGTCGCCGCGGCAGTGCAGCAGGCGCAGGCCGGCGGCGTTGCAGGTCACCACCTTGCCCTCGGAATCGAAGGTGACGACGCCGTTGCTCATGCTTTCCAGCATGGCCTCGTTGTAGTTCTTCATGTTCTGCACATCGTCGAACAGCTTGGCGTTCTCCAGGCCGATCGAGATCTGCGCCGTGAACGCCTTCAGCCGCGCCTCGTCGCCTTCGGTGAACGGCCCGCCCTGCTTGTTCAGCACCTGGGTCACGCCGATCGTCTTGCCGTCCTTGTTGGTCACCGGCACGCACAGGATCGAGCGGGTGAAATAGCCGGTGCGGTTGTCGAACGAGGGATCGAAGCGCAGGTCGGCATAGGCGAACGGGATGTTCACCGACCGGCCGGTGGTGAACACCGTGCCGGCGATACCGACATTGTTCGGCAGCCGGATCTTGGTCGCGCCCAGGCCCTGGCCGATCTCGGTGTAGAGCTCGTTGGTCTTCTCGTCGTTGAGGAACAGCGTGGAGCGGTCGGAGTTCAGCATCTTGGTGACCGCGCCCATGATCTTCTGCAGCAGCGGGCCGAGCTGTATTTCCGACGACACTTCGGAGACGACGTCGAGGAACTCCGATTCCTGCTGCCGCGAGCGTTCCATCTTCTGGATGAACAGCGTCGATTGCAGCACCACCGAGGCCTGCATCGTCATCGCTTCGAGCAGCGACTGGTCGTCGGCGGAGAAACGTCCCTCGGTCTTGTTCAAACACTGCGCGACGCCGATCACCTCGCCGTGCACGGTACGGATCGGCACGCAGATCATGTCTCGGGTGACGAACTCGGAGGCCTCGTCGACCATCCGGTTGAACTTCGGGTGGTTGTAGACGTCATGGATGATCAGGCCCTCGCCGGTGGTGAACACCAGGCCGGCGATGCCGGAATTGTTGAGAATGCGGATCTCGCGCTCGAACGCGCCCTGCGCCACGCGGCTGTAAAGCTCGCCGGCGATCGGGTCGTTCAGGAACAGCGTGCCGCGTTCGCAGCCGATGCTGTCGACCGTCAGTTCGAGCAGCGCTTCGAGCTGTTCGTTCAGGCCCGACAGCGCCGCCAGGCGGTTCGACACTTCCAGCAGCAGTTCGGCGCGGTTGCTGCGCTTGCGCCGGCCACCCTTGCGCGCCGCCGGCTTCGGTGCCGGCACGTCGTCTTGTCGGCTAACCGTCATCTGTCCTCCAGTTGCGCCCGCAGCGCTCGGATGGTGTCGTGCAGTTGCGTCTGCTCGTCGCGCGCCGCCCGGCGCGCCTCGTGCAGGTCGTATTCCTGCCGCGCCTGCTGCTTCTCCAGCCGCTCGCGCAGCTCGGCGACGGTATCGCGCAGCAGCCGCTGCTCGCCGTCCGCCTCGCCTTGCAGCTCGGTAATCGACTCCAGGCGTTCGAAGCGTTCCTGCTCCAGTTCCGCGCGCAACGCCCGGATGGTGTCGTGCAGCAGGCGCGTCTCGTCGACGTTGCGCTGTTCCATCTGCTGCAACGCGTCGTTTCGCTCCAGTTCGCCGGATTCGATCTGCCGGCGCAGTGCGGCGACGGTCTCGCTGAGCTGCTTGAACTCGCGCGCCTTGGCCCGCGCCGCCTCCTGGAGCTGGTCGTCGCGCTCCAGCCCCAGCGCCTCCAGTTCGCGACGCAGGCCGGCGATGGTCGCATGCAGCTGCTTGATCTCGCCGGCGCCTTCCGCGCGCGCCTGCTGCACCGACTCGATTCTCTCCTGGCGCGCCGTCTCCAGCTCGCGGCGCAGCGCCGAGACGGTGGTCTTGAGCTGCGCGACTTCGTTCGCGGCGGCGAGCTGGGCCGCCTGGATGCCCTGGTCGCGCTCGATCTCGGTGGCTTCGAGCTGGCGCCGCAGGGCGTCGACCGTGCGCCGGAGCTGGGTCATCTCGCTGTTCGATTCGGCCCGCGCCCGTTGCACCGCGTCGGCGCGTTCGGCCCGGCTGGTCTCCAGCTCCTCGCGCAGGCTGCCGACGGTGGTGCGCAACTGGCGCAGCTCGGCGCCGGAGCGCAGCAGCGCCTCCTGCACCGCCTGCGCCCGGTCCAGTTCGGACCGCTCCAGCGCCTGGCGCAGCGCCACCACGGTGTCGCGCAACTGCTGCTGCTCGCGCACCTTGTTGCGCTCGGCGTCGTGCAGCTCGTCCTCGCGGGCGACCCGGCCACGATCCAGCTCGGTGCGCAGCGCCCGGATCATGTCCTGGAGGTGGCGCGCGTCGTTGGTTTCCACGGTCTGGCTATCGGCCATGCCTTGCCGCTCTCCCCGAAGCGGTAAACAGGTGTCAGTATAGCGCTATTGGTTGAGAAAGACTGGAGAAGGACGATGCTGGACACACGGCCGACGGTGACTTCGCGGCACGGCATGGTGGCCGCGGCCCACCCGCTTGCGGCCACCGCGGGCGCCGGCATCTTGGCCGCCGGCGGCAATGCCTTCGACGCCATCGCCGCCGTCGCCGGGGCGCTGAACGTGGTCGAGCCCTATATGTCCGGCCTGGCCGGCACCGGCATCGCCACCTTCTACCATGCCGGCGAGGGTCGCACCGGGGTGCTGGATTTCGTCACCCCGGTGCCGCGCAAGTTCGATCCCGCCAGCCGCAAGCGTGCGGAAATGGTGCGCGGGCCGCATCCGGTGGCCGCGCCCGGCAACCTGATCGGCTGGTGCACGCTGGCGGCGAAGTACGGCCGGCTGGACCGCGCCCGGATCTTCGCGCCGGCGATCCGGTTGGCGCGCGATGGCTTCCCGCTGACCGAGAAGAACGCCGCCTTCACCAACGGCGTGCTGGCCGAGATCGGCGGCAACGAAAGCTGGCGCGACAACTACGCCAAGCCGGTCGGTGGCGAGTTCGTCCAGGGCCGCGTGCTGAAGCAGCCGGCGCTGGCCGAGACCTACGAGGCCATCGTCGCCGACGGCCCGGCCTATCTGCACAGCGGCGCGCTCGGTCGCGCCCTGGTCGATTTCGTCCAGTCGCTGGGCGGCTGCCTCGACCTGGCCGACCTGGCCGAATTCGAGCCGCGCTGGCAGGACACTACGGTCGGCCGCTTCGCCGGCGTCGATGTCCATGTGCCGCCGCCGCCGTGCGAGGCCTTCCAGCTGCTGATGAGCCTGGCGATCCTCGACGGCCTCGACCTGGCCAACGACGAGCCCGACGGCGTGCGCCATGTCGACCGGGTCTGGCGCGCCATTCGCCTGTCGGCCGACACCCGCATCCGCAACAACAAGCCCGATCCGGCGAAACTCGCGGCGCTGTTTTCCGACGATGCCATCGGACGCCTGCGCGCGCTGGTCGAGGCCGACGCGCCGGTCGAAGGCCTGACCGAGATGTTCCCCGACGCCACCTCGACGTCGGCGGCGAAGGAGAACACGACGTCCTTCTCCGCCATCGACGCGGAAGGCAACGCGGTCTGCATCACCCAGTCGCTGGGTGGCGTTTATGGCTCGGGCATCGTGGTGCCGGGCACCGGCGTCTGCCTGAACAATTTCCTGAACTGGGGCGAGCTGAACCCGCAGGCGCCGAACTTCATGGCGCCGGGCTCGGAACTGGCGCTGCCGATCGCGCCGTCGCTGACGCTGAAGGATGGCAAGCCGGTCCTCTCGCTCGGCACGCCCGGCAGCTACGGCATCTGCCAGACCCAGACCCAGGTCATGGTGCAGCACCTGGTCTATGGCCGGCCGCTGCAACGCGCGGTCACGGCGCCGCGCGGGCGGTTGTGGGACGGCAAGCGGGTCTGCGCCGAATCCCGCTACGACCCGGCGACGCTGCATGGCTTGTGCGCGCGCGGCCACGAGGTCGAGGTGGTCGACGCCTACACCTGGATGGTCGGCGGCATGCACGGCATCGCCCGCGACCCCGAAACCGGCGCCCTGGAAGGCGCCGCCGACCCTCGCCGCGACGGCTACGCCGTGCCGGTCATCTGAACCTTCGAAAGGAACGCCTATGCCCCGTCTGTCGAAACCCCGTGTCCAGCCGCGTCCGGAAGAGGAGTGGGATCAGGAGACCCGCGAGCTGCTGGCAAAAAGCGACTCGCGCGGCATGCTGTTCAATATCCAGCGCACGCTGGCGCACCACCCGAAGCTGGTGAAGCGCTGGCTCGTTTTCGCCAACCATGTGCTGTTCAAGTCGAGCCTGCCGCCGCGCGACCGCGAGATGGTGATCTTGCGCATCGGCTGGCTCTGCCAGTGCGACTACGAGTGGTCGCAGCATGTCGAGATCGCGCGCAATGACACCGACCTCAACGATACCGAGATCGCCCGCATCAAGGCCGGCCCGGACGCCGAAGGTTGGACCGCGCACGAGGAGGCGATCCTGCGCGCCACCGACGAACTGCACCGCGACGCGATCATCGGGGATGCGACCTGGGCCGAGCTGAAGAAGACCTATGCCGACGACCAGCTCATGGACCTGGTTTTCGCCGTCGGCAACTACAACCTGGTCTCGATGGCGCTGAACACGCTGGGCGTCGAGCTCGATCCGTTTCTCAAGGGCTTCGACCACTAGGCCCGCTTCGTCGAGCCGGGCTCAGGGCCGGTGCGGCGATGGCGTCAGTCCACCACCACCACCTCGTAGTGGAAGGCGTAGCCGTTCAGGCGGTCGCGCGCAGTCGCGGCGTCGCCTTCGTCTCTCACGCGGATCGTCGCCAGCGCGCCGTGCACCTTGTTGGCGACGACCTCGACCTTGGCGTCGAGGTCCGACAGTTCGCGCTCGAAGGTCCGCCGCGCCGCGTCCAGCCGTAGCGCCGGCTTGAAGATCTTGCCGACGCCGGTGACCGGCATCTCGGCGATTTCGAACAGCTCGGCCGGGTTGGCGGCGCGTTCCGTCACCCGTTCGCGCACGAACGCTCCCAGTTCCTCCAGGTCGATGGTCTTGTCCGGCTTCGGCTGCACGTAGGCCACCGGCATCTCGCCCAGCCGCTTGTCCGGCCGGCCGACGGCGGCGGCCAGGCCCACCGCCGGGTGCTGGTACATCGCCTCTTCGACCACGGCGGGGTCGATATTGTGGCCGCCGCGGATGATCAGGTCCTTGGCCCGGCCGGTCAGCCAGATGTAGCCGTCGGCGTCGAACCGGCCGAGGTCACCGGTGTCCAGCCAGTCGCCGTCGACATAGGCCGTCTGGTTGTGCGCCGGGTCGAGATAGCCGGCGAACACCTGCGGCCCGCGGATCAGCACCGACCCGATTTCGTCGACAGCGCAGTCGGTGGCGCTGCCGTCGTCGTTGCGCCGGGCAACGCGGATAGCCGTGTAGGGCAGGCGAATGCCGACCGAGCCGATCTTGCGCACGCCCTGCGATGGGTTCATCGAGGCGAAGCCGTGCACCTCGGTCATGCCCCAGCCTTCGCACAGCTTGATGCCGAATTTCCGCTCCACCGCGTTGGCGACCTCGACCGACAGCGTGGAACCGCCGACGAAACCGTTCTTCACAGTGGACAGGTCGATGCCGTCGGTCGGCAGGGTCAGCGCCGCCGACCAGATCGTCGGTACCGCCCCCAGGCTGGTGCACTTGAAGCGTTGCGCGTTGAGCAGGAAATCGCGCACCGCCGCCGGATTGCGGAAACCCTCCGGCCCCAGCGTGACCAGGGTCTGGCCGTTGAGGAAGGTGCGCATGCCGCCGCACAGCGCGCCGCCGACATGGAACAGCGGAATACCGATCAGTCCGATGCCATCGGCGCCGGGATCGAGCCCCAGCGACAGCGTCCAGGCCTGCATCACCTGGCCGATATGGGTGTGCTGGGCCAGCTTCGGCGTGCCCGTGGTGCCGCCGGTGTGGAAATAGGCGGCGACGTCGGTCGGCTTGAAGGTGCGGCCGCTGACCAGCCGGTCGCCGGGCTGGCCCTCCAGGCAGGCCGGGTAGTGCAGCACCGACGCGTCGTCGGGCGCAGGTCCGCGCACCTGGACCACCGCCTTCAACCCGGGCAGGCGCTTGCGCAGCTCCTCGATCTTCGGCCAGGCGTTGGGGCTGACCGACGGGTGGCAGCCGACCAGGACCTTAGTGCCGGCGGCGCGCAGGATGCCTTCGAGCTGCTCGATCTCCAGGAACGGGTTGATCGGGTTGCCGATGCCGGCGATCTCCGCGCCCCACATGATGGCGTAGCTGTCGGGCAGGATCGGCAGCAGGGTGGAGACCACGTCGGTCGACCCGACGCCGAGCGACGTGAACAGGTTGGCGCACTGGTGCACCTGGCGCATGAAATCGGCGTAGGTGGTGGCGATCGGCTCGTCGCTGGCCTGTCCGCTGTCCAGCTCGTAGACCGCGACCTTGTTCGCATGCTGTGCGGCGGTCGCCTTCAGCGCGTCGTAGACATTGTCATGCGTGAAGCGCTGTTCCCACGGCGTCTGCTCCAGCGCCTCGACGTCGGCCAGCGTGGTGATCGAATCTTGCGTCATGCAAATTCTCCGAAATGAATTATGATCTAGCTAGCCGTACCCATCTTGGATTCGCAAGCCGATGGACAAGGTCGTGATCGAACCCGCCATCCGGGCGGCGGCGCGCCGGCTCGCCGAGGCTTCAGGCGCCGATGCAGTCATCCTGTTTGGCAGCCGCGCCCGTGGCGACAACGAACCCGATAGCGACTGGGACTTGTGCGTGCTGTTGCCAGACGATATCGCCCCGCAGCAGTTCACGCCGTCGAAGCTCTGGGACCTGGTGTCCGACATGGGCGTGCCGATCCAGGTATGCCCGGTCCGCAGGTCAGTTTTCGAGTTTAAGAAGAATGACGTTAACAGCCTGAGCTACGATGTTGCCCGGGAAGGCGTGGCGCTTGTCGGCTCCGTGGAAAATCGCGTCGTGGCGGCCGATCCGTCGTGACGGAGGCCGCACGCGACTGGATTGCGATCGCCGACAGCGACATTGATGCGGTGCGCCGTTTGCTCGCCCCCGACCCACGACCCAACTCGCAGGTTGCGGCATACCATTAGCAGCAGGCAGCTGAGAAACGGCTGAAGGCGTTGCTCGTCGACGCTGGAATCGCCTATCCGCGCGGTTCCGGCGGCCATGATCTGCGCCTGATCGTCGAGATGTTGCCAGCGGCTCATCCACTGCGGGCGGAAGCGTCGGCATTATTCCCGCTCACGCCATGGGCCACGGCATTTCGCTATCTCGCCGACGATCCGCTAACCGCCGAACCGGTTCCGACGACAGATCAGCTCCAGGCCGTGTTTGAATTGATCTCGAGATTCCGGGACGAGGTCGCGAAGTTGGTTGGGGTCCGGCCCTGACGCCGCTGCGGGTCTTCAATCCTCCTCCGGCATCTCGAACGGCGTCGGGTCGGCGAAGCGGCGCAGGACGTTGGTCGTGAGCCTGGCGATGTTGTTGTCGAAGTTGTTCCAGCCGAGCGCGCCGGCGTAGGCGATCGAGCCGGTGGCGAACACCGCGCCGCCGCCGGGCGTCTCGAAGAAGGTCATGTCGGCGTGCACCACCGGGTTGTGGGCGCCGTCGGTCATGCCGTGCGGCACGGCGATTTCCTCGGCGACGATCTCGTAGGTGTTGGAGTGGTTCTCCGAGCGCGCCACCACCAGCGCGTGCGGCGGCGTCCCCTGGTCATGACTGATGCAGTCGATCTCGATGCCGGCCGCCCCGTCGCGCATCTCGCCGAAGTCGCCGAGGATGTCGTCCTCCACGCCCTCGAAGATGAACGACACGCGCGGATCGTCGGCCGCGTCCAGCCGCCGGTAGTAGGTCGAGGCATCGAACCCCTGCGAGATGAAGCCGACGCCGGCGATCTTGTTCGGTGCCCGGCCCTGCCGCCGCCACAGCCCACCATGCTCGCCGGTGAAGCTGTGGTGGTACTCGCCCGGCTCGGCGATCCAGGCGCGCACGCCGTCCTCCGCGCGCCGCACCTCGATGATGGCGGGGTTGTCCGGGTGGTGCGCGATGCGCCAGTAGAAGCCGTTGCCGCCCATGTACATCATACGCCCGCCGCGTCGCAGCCAGGCGTCGAGCCCGTCCAGCATCGCCGCGGAGTAGTATTCCGGGTGCGATCCGGTCAGCACCACGCGGTAGTCGCGCAGCAGGTCGAGGCCCTCCAGGTGCAGGTCCTCGTCGGTGATCACGTCGACCTCGCCGTAGCACTGCGCCAGCCAGTCGACGATGAACATGTCGACGCTGAAGTTCCACAGCCGGCCCTTCGGGCGGATGTTGGTGGCCGGGCGCAGCCGCGACGAGTAGCACACGCCGGAGCCGTCGCGGTGCACGTCGTAGGTCGAGAGCCCGATCTCGGTATGCTCCAGCAGCAGCATGTCGGTCTCGTCGACCACCGTCAGCCGGCCCTGGTACAACTCGACGTAGGCACTGACGAAGCGCGCGACGTTGTTGATGTAGGCGGCGTGCGTCGCGGTCGACGCCAAGTAGGCGACCGCCGAGCGGGTCTCGCCGCGCGGCGGGCGGACGTAGAACGGCACGTGATATTCCGCGTCGTCGGCGCGCAGCCGCCAGGCGTAGATACCGCTGGGCATGTCGTCGGGGATGGTCAGTTCCAGGTCCGGCTGCCAGCGCGCGTCGTCCAGGTCGTCCTCGTGGAAATGGATCGCGCCATACTGCTCCGGCGCCACCCGCCAGTCGTGCTCGTCGCCGGTCCAGTTGTGCCCGGTCATCGCGCGCGCCGGCAGGTTGCGGGTCTCGCCGTCGAGCCGGTTGGCGCTCGTGTCGGTGACCGTGTCGCCGTCGATCCCGATGGCGAAGTCCCATGCCGCGACCACGTCGGTGGCAAGCGGCAGGGCGGCCCAGTCCGGACCGACGAAGCGCGCCAGCTCGGCACGCTCGAAGGCGCGCTCGGCGATGCGCGGCGCCTCGATCTTGCCACTGTAGCAGGCGGCGACGTCGGGCAGGCCGTTGACCCGCTGGTTGCCCGAGCGCCACGCCGCGATCAGCAGTGGCCCGGTGCCGCGCGGCCGCACCTCGGTGGTGGCCTGCGCGCTCATGGTTTCTTCCGCCAGAAACCGGTTGGCGCTCAGCGGCGTCTGCCACAGCACCAGGCGTCCGGTGGCGGCGTCCAGGGTGGCGGCGACCTGGTACCAGACCTTGCGTGTCAGTGGCCGCTCGACGCAGAGCTCGAACGTCTCTCTGCCGTCGCCGACCCGCAAGGCCAGCCGGCCGGCGGCATCCAGGTACAGCGCGAAGCCGCTGCGCGCCTCGTCATCCCAGTTGCCGATCAGCGCCTGCACGCCATCGCCCGGCAGTGTCGGCCAGATCGTCGCCAGGATCGAGAAGCCGTCGAGGTCGTTGATCCGCGCCGAGGGCGGTATCTCGACGAAGGAGCCGATCACGGTCGGCTGCGCCCGGCCGGGATGCTCGCCGTTCACGGCACAGTCGAACACCTCCTCGCGGAACGGCGGCGCCTCCGGGCTCGCCTCGGGCGAGTACAGGCGCACGATGTCGGCTCGATAGGTCGCCGCGCCCTCGCAACTCACCATCGCGCGCACGGCATCGCCGGGCACGGCGCTGATCGGATCGCAATAGGCCAGGAGTGTCGCCATGGGCTACTCGTTCACGTTCAGCGGCTGGCCGGTCAGCGCTTCCCAGCGCAGCCGGAACACATGCCACTCCGCGTCTTCCAGCGAGGCAAAGACCTCGTCGAGCAGGGCCGGGCGCGGCGGGTCGCCCTCCATGCGCGCCAGCGTCCACTCGCGGTGCGGCTTGGTCATCACCAGCAGGTGCTTGCCGTCGGCCGGCAGCGAGCGCATCGCGTTCAGCACCGCCTGCAGGTCGGCGGAATGCTCGCCGAACGGCTTGCGCCGGAATTCCAGCGCCAGGTCGAGACGGTTAGGGTCGATGGTGAACATGTTCGGCTCGCAACTCGTTCTACAGCGGGCTCCCCCACCTCACCCCAACCCTCTCCGCCCCCAGGTGCGCAGAGGGAGCGGTAACGTCATCGCCGCTTCGTTCCCTCTCCGCCGTCTGGGGGAGAGGGGCAGGGTGAGGTGGGGGCTGGCCAAAACAACAATGTCGTCAAACAACCACCAGCTCCACCTCGCCCAGCGGCCCGAACGTCGCCACCGCGCGCTGGCCTTTCTCCACCCGGACCGTCGCGGTGCATGTTCCCGTCGAGACGTAGTCGCCGGCCTTCAGGCCTTCGCCCTTGCGTGCCAGTTCATGTACCAGCCAGGACAGCGCGTTCAGCGGGTGGCCCAGCGCGTTGCCGCCGACGCCGGTCTCGCGCAGCTCGCCATCGACCGAGATCGCCACCGGCACCTCGTCGAGCGTCAGCAGGTCCAGGTCGGTGTGCGGCGTTCCGTGCACCCAGGCACCGTTGAAGGCGTTGTCGGCGATCGCCTGTTCCGCGCCGGCGCTGGTCCAGTCCTGGTAGCGCGAGTCGACGACCTCGATTGCGGCGATGACCTCCGCCACCGCGGCGTTCACCAGGTCGCGCTCGAACGGCGCCTGATCGGCCGGCAGGTCGCGGCCGATGCGGAACGCGATTTCCGGTTCCAGCACGGTCATGAAATACCGCTCCGCCGGAATCTCGGCCGGGTTGGAATACAGATACGGCGACAGCAGCCGGCCGTGGAACGGCGCGTTGATCCCGAGTTCCGCCTGCGCCTGCGGGTTGGTGCAGCCGATCTTGTAGCCGACCGCCTTGCCGCCGCCGACCACCGCCAGGATGCCGGCGTGCGTCGCTTCTTGGATCGCGTAGGCCTCGTCCACATCATCCGGCAGGTCCGGCGCCAGCGACACGATGGCGTGATGGCGCTGGCGCGCCTCGACCAGCCGCAGCGCCGCGGCGGCGATGTTGGTCATGCCTAGGCCCCGGTCGGCAGCGACCACGAGGTGGTTTCGTGGCCGGCGGCGAAGTTCGTGTTGGACTGGTTCGGGTTGCGGTTCACCAGCGGGCGGAAGGCCAGCGGGTGCGTCATCGAGCGCACCTCGTGCTCGATCACGAACAGCACCTTGCCGGTATCCAGGTCGATGATGTCCTGGAAGCGATATTCGTACTGGTCGGTCTCGCGGCTGATCAGCCCGCGTTCCGCCAGCCGGTCGTAGGGGCCGGAAAAGTCGGCGATGTAGATCGCCACGTGGTGGCCGTCATACTTCGCCTGCTTGCCCTTCTTCTCGCGGAAGATCATTTCCTGGTTCGGGCCGGCCGAGACGTGCGCCGCGTCACCCTTCACCTTGGCCGGCGTGGCCATGATCTCGTTGTAGAATCGCGCGATGCCCCTGGCGGTGCCGTTCGGCACGTCGAACTCGATATACGGCATGCCGAGCTGCATGCGCCCGAAGCGCTTGCGGTCGGGCTCGTGCACGCGGATCCGGTTGCCCCAGGGGCAGGTGGTGTCGACATGGTCGTTCTTCGCCTTGTAGGAGAACGCGGTGCCCTTCAGGTGCGGCTTCACTTTCTTCAGCCGGTCGAGCAGTTCGTCCCGGCTCGGCAGCACGATGCCCACGGTGCCGCGCAACACCTGCGGCGCGCCGTGCGGCGTATGGAACTGCGACTTGCCGCAGTTCGCCCACATGTTGGTGACCGAGGCCATCAGGTACGGGTCGCGGGTCAGCCCCAGTCCGGCCATGTAGAACAAGGTCGCGGGCCGCTGATCCGGCACCAGCACGTTGATGTGCTCCAGCGCGACGATATTGCCCAGGTTCTCTTCGCTGCGGTCGTACTGCGCGCCCATGGTTCACCTCCGAAAGCGTTGCTGACGCAAGTGTAAGCCCGCGCAAATCGTTGTGCGAGGGGCGAACCACCAGAAAGCCGTCATCCCGGCTCTCTCGTTGGTCGGCCCGGGTGATGCCATGTCTGGCGGGAGGAGCCCTGCGCCTGACGCAACGCTGGTGGCCGCGAGCGCGCCTCGTAATCCGGCGTTAAGGGTTTATGTTGCATTGCAACATCACAAGACATCCAGTTCGAAGGCGTCCCCCGTGGCACTGACTGCCGGCTCCCGCTTGTTGTTATTGATTCTGGTGCTGGCGACGGCGACCGGGCCGCTGTCGATGCAGATCTTCGTGCCGGCGCTGCCGCAGATCGCCGCCGACTTCGCGGTCGGCTCGGCCACGGCGCAGCTCACGCTGTCGCTCTCCCTGCTGGCGATCGCGCTGTCGACGCTGATCTACGGGCCGCTGTCGGACCGCTACGGACGGCGGCCGGTGCTGATCGTCGGCATGGCGCTGTTCGTCGCCGGCGGCGCCTTGTCGGCCGTGGCCGGCGATATCGCCTGGCTGGTCTGCGGCCGCGTGCTGCAGGCGACCGGTGCCGCGGCTGGCATGGTGATCGGCCGTGCCATCGTCCGCGACCTGTTCGCGTCGGACCAGGTCGCCCGCGCGCTGTCGATGCTGATCACCGCCGTGGTGGTGGCGCCGATGGTGGCGCCGTTCCTGGGCGGCCTGCTGTCCGACCATGCCGGCTGGCGCGCCATCTTCCTGGCCACCGCCGGCCTCGGCCTGGCGATCCTGCTGCTGACCATGTGGCAACTGCCGGAAACCAACACGACCCGCACCCGCCATCCCCGGGTGATCAGCCTGCTGTCCGGCTACGGCCGGCTGGCCGGCAACCGGCGCTTCCTGGCCTACGCGCTGCAGTCCAGCTTCGCGATGGCGTCGTTCTACGCCTTCATCTCCGCCGCGCCCTACCTGATGACCGGCCTGCTGGACCGTCCGGCGACCGAATACGGCCTGTGGTTCATCGTCATGCCGGGCACCTTCATGGCGGCGAACATGCTGTCGATGAAGATCGGCGGCCGCCTCGGTATCGATCGCATGGTGCTGGCCGGCGCGCTGGTCGGCGTGGTCGGCGCGGTCGGCGGCCTGGCGCTGATCGTCGCCGGGCTGTTCTCGCCGATCGTGCTGTTCGCGCCGGCGATGGTGCTCTCCGTCTCGCACGGCCTGTCGATGGCCAACGCCCAGGCCGGCGCGATGAACGTGGAGCCGGCGATGGCCGGCACCGCTTCCGGGCTGACCGGCTTCCTGCAGATGGCGGTCTCCGCCGCCGCGGCCCAGATCGTCGGCCTGCTGCCGACCGACACGCCGATCCCGATGAGCCTGGCCATGCTCGCCTGCATGGGCCTCAGCCTGGTGTTCTTCGTCAGCCTGCACGGCGGCCTGCGCCGCCGCGGCAGCGCCATCGGCCGGGAGGCCCGGGCGGGCTAGTTCACCCCGGCTTTCGGGCCGACAGAATGCGCACGTGGGCGCTCAGCCGGTACTTGCCGTCCTCGATGAACGGCGCGTAGGCCGCCGCGATGGCGTCGTCGACGGCCTTCACCTCGTCCTGGCTCATGCCGCGCATCGCCGACCCCAGGTTCATGCCGACGATCGGGGTCCAGAATTTCATCGTCGCCGGAATCGACGGCTTGAATTGCAGGTCGGTCTCCTTCACTTCGGCGAAGCCGGCACGTTCGAAGAATCCGGTCATCGAGCCTTCCTCGGCGTAGATCGAGGAGTGTGCGGCGGCGTCCTCGTCCATCATCCCCACCACCGCGTTGCCGGCCTCCATCGCCACCGACAGCACCGTGTTCGACGGCTTCGGCCCCCAGACCATCAGCGCCACCCGGCCGCCGGACTTCAGCACGCGCAGCACTTCGGCGGCGCATCTGTCCGGCGCGTCGGTGTACATGAAGCCGAAGCGGCAGATCACCGCTTCGAAGCTGGCGTCGTCGAACGGCAGGTCGGCCATGTCGGCGCGCTGGAACGCCATGTTGGCGACGCCGCTGGCTTTCGCGCGCCGCTCGGTCACCGCGACCATCTCGGCCGCATAGTCCGACGCGGTGACATGGCCCGACGGCCCCACGGCCGCGGCGGCAGTCAGCGACGGCTCGCCGGCACCGCACGCCATGTCGAGCACGCGATGTCCGGCGCCGATGCCGGCGGCCTCGATCAGCGGCCGGTTGAAGCCCTCCGCCTGCGGCGCCACGGCCTCGGCCCACTTCTCCCAGTCGTCGGCACTCTCCGCCCAGTGCTGGTGCTGCCAGGCCTGGTAGTCGTGTCCGCTCATCGTCTTCTCCCGCTCAATCGCGCCAGGTCGGCTTTCGTTTGGCCAGGAAGGCGTCCACGCCTTCGGCGAAGTCGGGGTCGTCGGCCAGTTTGACGACTTCCTCCAGCTCCAGCGCCAGTCCGTCCTCGAAACTCATGCCGCCGCCGACGGTAACCGTGCGCCGGATCGCGGCCAGCGCCGCCCGCGGCTTCGCGGCCAGCGCCTCGGCGTAGGCCTGCACGTGCGCGGTCAGGTCGGCGTCGGGCACGACCTCGTCGACCAGGCCGATGCGCAGCGCTTCGTCGGCCTTGAGGATGGCGCCGTCGTAAAGGTAGCGGATGGCGCGGCTGCGGCCGATAAGCCGGGCCAGCGCCTGCGTCGTGGCGATCGGCGGGATGAAGCCGATGTTGATCTCTGGCTGGCCGAAGCGGGCGCCGGCGCCGACGAAACGCAGATCGCAGTGCAAGGTCATCTCGAGCCCGCCGCCGACCGCGGTGCCGCCGATCGCCGCCAGCGTCGGCTGCGGCATGTCGCGAAGCCGATGGACGATGGCATGACAGCGCAGCGCCCACTCGCGCATCCGCACCCCGCCGATGTCGACGAACTCCTGCAGCTCGGCGCCGGCGGAGAAGTATTTCTCGACCGCGCTGCCGATGACGATGACGCGCACCTGCGGGTCGGCCGACAGCCGCGCCAGCCCATCCGCCACGTCCGCCACCATCTGCCAGTTGAAGGCATTGAGCGGCGGCCGGTTGTAGCGCAGCCAGCCGACCCGGTTGATCACCTCCAGCTCGATCAGCGCCAGTGGCTCGCTCATGGCTGCTCCTCCGGCTTGCGCACGACGATGTGGAAGATGTGCCAGTGCTTGCCTTCGCCAACGGCCGTGGTGCCGTCTTCCTCGACTTCGTCCAGCCGAATGATCTCCAGGCCGTCGAGCAGCGCTTCCACCTCGGCGCGGGTCTGCACCACGATGCCGCGCTTGGCGAAATCGTCGTTCGGCCCGAACAGCTGACCGGCGAAGACGCCTCCCGGCCTGAGGCTGGCGACGATGCGACGCCATACGTCGGCGAAGTCGGCCGCCGGACAGAAGGGCAGGGCGAAGGAGCTGTTCACCAGTTCGCACGCCGGCCATTCGGCCTCGGCGTAGCCGGCCACCTGGGTCTGCAGGTTCCGGTCGTCGCCGGCGGCCTCGGCCAGGCGGCGGATCGCCTCCGGGTTGCTGTCGATGCCCAGCACCCGCCAGCCGCGTTGCAGCATCGGCAGCGCGTCGCGTCCGGCGCCGCAGCCCAGGTCGACCGCCAGCCCGGGTTCGTCGAACAGCTCCAGCGCCTGCAACGTGGTCTCGCGCGGCGGCCGGCCCTTGGTGGCGTCGAGGTAGCGGTTGAAGCGGGCGTTCGTGGTCATGGCAGCATCCGCCAAACGCGGGTGCAGGCGATCGAACAGTCCTCCAGGTCGCGGTTCACCGGCACGCGGTAGGTCGCCAGCTCCTCCAGGCCCAGCTTCGGCAGGTGGTGGCGGCCAGGATCGCCGACCAGCACCAGCCGGCCCTCGGCGGCGGCGGCGCGCAGCCGCGCCTCGGCCTGCCGCGCCGTCGGTCCCTCGTACCAGATGTCGGCGGCGCAGATCACCGGCCAGCCGGCCAGCGGCGCGGCCAGCAGGTCGGCGCCGGTCGCCGTCACCCGAACCCGGTTGAGCCACGCGTTGAGGCGGATCGCGGCGACGGCGAACGGGTCGATATCCGACGCCGTTACCCGCGCCGCGCCGCATTGCTTGGCGGCGATCGCGACCAGGCCGGACCCGCTGCCCAGGTCGAGCACGTCCTGGCCCGCCGCCAGATGCGGATTGTCGATCAGGTAGCGCGCCAGCGCCTGGCCGCCGGCCCAGGCAAAGGCCCAGTAGGGCGGCGCCAGCCCGGTCGCCGACAGCTCGGCTTCCGTGAGCTGCCACAGCGGTGTCACCTCGCTGGCCAGGTGCAGGGCGATCTCGGGCACCAGCGACGGCCGCTCGATCGCGGTGTTGCGGCGCACGAAGCGGCCTCGGGGCCAGGTTTCGGGCGTGGGGCGGGTCTGCATGTCGACAGTCTATGGCGTCCGGCCGCCGCCGTCGCTACCTTGCCGGCCATGTCGCTGCTCGACCGCATCAACGCCGCGCAGGTCGCCGACCGTGCGCGCTACCAACCCTTCCGGATCGCCCGCGAACCGGTCGGCTGGATCGACCGCGCCCTGTCGGAAACCCTGTTCCAGTATGACGCGCTGTCGATGGGCAGCGACGGCGTGACGCTCGACCCGACCTTGGGCAGTTTCCTGGCGCGCTCCGGCGCCCTGGCCGACATCGTCGCCGACATGCACCAGGCCGGGCACATCACCGGCTGGCGCGACGAGCCCTACGGCATCCCGGTGCGCCTGGGCGCCGAACCGCTGGCCCGGATCGAGCGCGCCGCCGCCACGGTCTTCGGCACCATCACCCGCGGCGTGCACCTCAACGGCTATGTCGAGGACGGCGACGGCCTGCGCCTGTGGGTGGCGCGCCGCGCGTCGACCAAGCAAACCTACCCCGGGCGCGCCGATGTGCTGACCGCCGGCGCCGTCCCCTACGGCGAAAGTCCGGCCGAGACCCTGCCGCGCGAGGCCGACGAGGAGGCCGGCATCGCCCGCGCGCTGATCGCGCAGGCCCGTCCGGCCGGTGTCATCACCGCCTGCGTGGAAAGCCCGGCGGGGCTGGAACGCGGCATCGAATATTGCTTCGACCTGCGCTTGCCGGCCGGCTTCACGCCCCACAACCGCGACGGCGAGGTGCAGGGCTTCGACCTGCTGCCGGCTACGCACGTCCTGGCGATGCTGCGCCAGGGCGACGCCTTCAAGCCGAACTGCGCCGTCGTGGTGATCGACTTCCTGATCCGCCACGGCGTGATCGGCCCGGACGAGCCGGATTATCTGTCCGTCATCGCCGGCCTGCGTCGCTGGGACCTGGTGGGAGGGCCGCCGCGTGAAGACGATTGAGACACCGCGCCTGATCCTGCGACCGATGGAGCGCGAGGACGTGCCGGCCTATGCCGCGATCCGTTCCGACCCGCAGGTGATCCGCTGGCTCCCCGGCGGCGCCGACAAGGCCGGCGAGGGCGAGGCCATCGCGGCGCAGCGCATTCCGCAGTTCCTCGACCTGTGGAAACAACAGGGCTTCGGCATCTGGGGGCTGTTCGAACGCCGCGGCGGCGCGCTGGTCGGCCATTGCGGGCTCAACCGGGTCGACGAGTTCGGCGAGGTCGAGGTGCTCTATGCCCTGGCGCGCGCCGCCTGGGGCCAGGGGCTGGCCAGCGAGGCGGCGGGCGCGACGCTGGCCTTCGGCTTCGGCCCGGTCGGCCTGAAACGCGTGATCGGCCTTGTGCGCCCTGAGAACACCGGCTCGCGCAAGGTGCTGGAGAAGCTCGGCATGACCTACAAGCACGATGTGACCTTCGCCGCCATGCGGGTGCGCTACTACCAGAAGGACAAGGGGAAGCGATGAGCGCGCAACAGCATGATCATCTTCAACGCCAGGCCGTGTCCTGTTGGGCACGGCCGTGAGTATCCGGGTTGAGCGCGACGGCCCGGTCACCACGCTGACCATCGACCGTCCGCACGCCCGCAACGCGCTCGACACCGCCAGCGCCGCTGAACTGGCGCGTGCGTTCAAGGCGTTCGATGCCGATGACGACGCGTGCGTCGCGGTACTGACCGGGGCGGGCGGCGCGTTCTGCGCCGGCGCCGACCTGAAGGAGCTGGCCGACGGCGTCGACTACCAGGCCTGGGCCACGCACGACGACGGCCCGACCGCGCCCTTGGTCTCCAAGCCGGTGATTGCTGCGGTCGCCGGCCATGCGTGTGCCGGCGGGCTCGGCCTGGCGCTGTGGTGCGACATCCGCATCGCCGAGGAAAGCGCGGTGTTCGGCGTGTTCTCGCGGCGCTGGGGCGTGCCAATGAGCGACGGCACCACGGTGCGCCTGCCGCGCGTGATCGGCATGGGCCCGGCGCTCGACATGATGATCACCGGCCGCCCGGTCGGCGCCGCCGAAGCCAGGCAACTGGGGTTGGCCACCCGCGTGGTGCCCGACGGCACCAGCCTCGCCGCAGCGCTGGAACTTGCGCATCAGGTCGCCGGCTTTCCGCAGATCGCCATGCGCTCCGACCGCGCCTCGGTCTATGCCCAGGCCGGGCGGCCCCTGGCCGAGGCCCTGGCGCGCGAGACCGAGCTGTCGCTCGACGCCAAGCGCCGGGAAGCGGCCGGCGGCGCGGCGCGATTCCGCGCTGGCGCCGGTCGTCACGGCGCCCGCGATTCGTAGACATTGACGCGCAGCCGTCTCACCGCTAGTTCAGGGTCACCGTTCACCGTTAGAGGATCAGTTCGTGGCGAAAGAGGAACCGCTCACCTTCTCCGGCACCGTGGAGGAAAAACTGCCGAACGCGATGTTCCGCGTGAAGCTCGACAACGAGCACGAGATCATTGCGCACACCGCCGGGAAAATGAGGAAGTTCCGCATCCGCGTCATGGCGGGCGACCGCGTCGACGTGGAGATGACGCCGTACGACCTGACCAAGGGCCGCATCGTCTTCCGGCACAAGTGACCGCCGCAGGCGGTCATCGCCGGCAAGCGGAGCGCGAGCCGGGATCGACGGTCTAAGTCACGCAAGCCATCAGCCTGTAGATGCCGGCTCAAGGCCGGTACAACGATGCCGGTAGATTTTCGGTTTGACGGTCGGGCGCCGAATTTAAGATAGTTCCCTCACGCTCGCGACAGGACTGACGGTCGCGGGCGCTTTCATTTCCAGGGTCTGGCAGCCTTTTCGGCGGCCGGGCCCTTTTCGTTTCCGGCCGAGAAGTCGAAGCCCGTCGCCCGCCGGCGCCGTGCGGCGCCCAAGCGCGCGCCGAAAAGCGCCCTCGGGGTCGCCGAGCAGATGTCGCCGCTGGACTACTTCAAGAGCGTCTACCTGGAGCCGATCCCCGACGACGCCGATGCCGCCGCGCGCGCCCGGATCGTCGCCAACAAGCTGGCCGCCGCCAAGGCCGCCGCCGCGCTCGAAGCCCACGGCGGCGAGCCCGGCGAGGGCGACCTCGCGAAACTGCTGCGTGAGCTGGAGGACGAGGCCAATGACAACGGCTGAGGCTTTGCTGCGCCAGCGGCTCGGTGACCGCAGCTGGCGGCTGTCGAACCTCTACCGCATCGTCGATCGCCAGGGCCGTGAACGCGTGTTCAAGCCGAACCCGGCGCAGCGCCGCCTGCTGGCCGACGCGCACGCAATGAACGTGATCCTGAAGGCGCGCCAGCTCGGCTTCACCACGCTGATCCAGTTGCTGATGCTGGACGCCTGCCTGTTCACGTCGAACCTGCGTGCCGGCATCATCGCGCACCGGCTGGAGGACGCCGAGGCGATCTTCCGCGACCGTATCAAGTTCGCCTACGACCGCTTGCCGTTGGTGCTGCGCCAGGTTCTGGCGGCGGAACGCAACTCGGCCCATGCCCTGCGCTTCGCCAACAATTCGGAAATTCGCGTTGGCACCTCGTTGCGCTCCGGCACCTTCCAGATGCTGCACGTCTCCGAATATGGCCGCATCTCGGTGAAGCTGCCGGAGACCGCGCGCGAGATCCGCACCGGCGCGTTGAACGCGGTGGCGCCGGGTCGGCAGGTCTGGATCGAGTCGACCGCGCAGGGGCGCGAGGGCGAGTTCTACGAACTGGTGCAGCGCGCCCGCGAACTGGAACGGCGCGGCATCCCGCTCTCCGACCTCGACTTCCGCTTCCACTTCTTCCCGTGGTGGCAGGAGCGCAGCTACCGGCTCGACCCCGCCGATGCGCCGGTCGAGGCCGAGGTCGCGCGCTACTTCGACGATCTGCGCGAACGCCACGGCATCGTGCTGACGCGCGAACAGATGGCCTGGTATGCGCGCAAGGCCGCCACGCAAGGCGAGGCCATGCGCCACGAATTTCCGTCCACGCCGGACGAGGCCTTCGAGGTCGCCATCGAGGGCGCCTATTACGGTGACGCGATGGCGCGGGCCGAGAAGGCGGGCCGCGTCGCCGAGCTGCCGGTCGAAGACGTGCCGACCGAAACCTGGTGGGATCTCGGCATCGACGACGCCACCGCGATCTGGTTCGTGCAGCGCGTCGGATCGGAGTTGCGCCTGGTCGACTACGCCGAGGGCGCCGGCGAGGGGCTGGCCTACTACGCCGGCCTGTTGCGAAGCCTCGCGGAGGAACGCGGCTACGACTACGGCGCCCACGTCGCGCCGCACGATATCAAAGTGCGCGAGCTCGGCACCGGGCGCAGCCGGCTGGAGATCGCCGGCGGTCTGGGCATCGACTTCCAGGTCTGCCCACGCCACGAGGTCGCCGATGGGATCGAGGCGGTGCGCGCGGCGCTGACGCGCTGCTGGTTCGACGGCGTCCGCTGCGCCCAGGGCCTGCGCGCGCTGCGCGCCTATCGCCGCGAATGGGACGACGCGCACGGCACCTGGCGCGCGCGTCCGCGCCACGACTGGTCGAGCCATGCGGCGGACGCCTTCCGCACCGGCATCGTCGGTGGCAACGCCCCGCCTGAGTGGCGCCCGCTGCGGGCGCCAGTGATCGGCTCGATCGCGTAGTCCGTCGAACACCTTTGTAGCGGCGACACCCCACCCCGACGCCCCTCTCCGCCCTCAGTGGGGAGAGGGCGGGGTGATGTGGGTGTCGGTGAAGCATTCAGACGTAACAGGAGAATTCCCTTTGCGCATCGCATTGCTGGCGCGTGTTCGCGCGCTGGAGGAACGACTCGTCGAGCTGGAAGCGCGGCTGGCGGCGTTGATCGCCCGCCTCACGGCGATGAGCCGCCGGCCGCGGCCGCGCCGAAAGTCCAAGCCATGAGCGCCATGACCGAGCCGCAGCTCGTCGCGCTGCTGCAGGCGCACGAGGCGGAGTCCGCCGGCTTCCACGGCGACCAGGTCGCCGCCGAACAGGACCGCGCGCTGGACTACTACTACGGCCGCGCCTTCGGCGACGAGGTCGAGGGTCGCTCAAGCGTGGTCAGCCGCGACGTCGCCGAGGTGGTCGACTGGCTGCTGCCCGACCTGATGCGCATCTTCGTCGGCTCGCGCCAGGTGGTCCGCTTCGAGCCCTTCGGCGCCGAGGACGAGGCCATCGCGGGCCAGGCCACCGACTACGTGAACCACGTCTTCTGGCGTGACAATGACGGCTTCCGCCTGATGCACGACTGGTTCAAGGACGCGCTGTTGCAGAAGGTCGGCGTGGTCAAGGTCTGGTGGGACGATGCGGAGCGCGTCACCCGCACCCGCTACGTGGGCCAGTCCGCCGCCGCGCTCGCCGTGTTCCGCGCCGACCCGGAGGCCGCGTTGGAGGACGTGCGGGTCTCGGCCGACGACGGCGACCTCTACGACTTCGTCGTCCGCCGCCGCCTCGGGCGCGGCCGCGTCCGCGTCGCCGCGGTGCCGGCGGAGGAGTTCCTGGTGCCGCCGCGCACGCGTTCGCTGGCCGAGGCGGCCTACGTCGCGCACCGCAGCCGCCGGCCGCGCGCCGACCTGATCGCGATGGGCCTGCCCGAGGCGCTGGTCGCCAGGCTGGACCACGACGGGCCGGACTGGCGCTTCGCCCGCGACCGGTTCCAGGACGAGGCGGCGCTGCCGTCGGACGACCAGGTCACCGTGCTGGAAGAGTTCGTGCGCGCCGATGTCGACGGCGACGGCATCGCCGAGCTGCGCCACGTGATCCGCGTCGGCGCGACCGTGTTGCAGAACCAGGAGGTCGACGAGCATCCCTTCGCCACGCTGTGCCCGGTGCCGATGCCGCACCGCTTCTACGGCCAGTCGGTGGCCGACCAGGTGATGGACCTGCAACGCATCAAGTCGGTGCTGTGGCGCCAGATGCTGGACAATTTCTACCTGACCAACAACGCCCGCGTGGCCGTCGACACCACCGGCGACCACGTCAACCTGGACGACCTGCTGACCTCGCGCCCCGGCGGCATCGTGCGCACGCAGGGCAACCCGCAGGGCAAGATCCTGCCGCTCAACACCCCCGGCCTGTCGCAGCAATCGTTCCAGATGGTCGAGTATATCGACGGCGTGAAGGAGGCCCGCTCCGGCATCACCCGCTTCGCCCAGGGCCTGGACGCCGATGCGCTGAACCACACCGCCACCGGCGTGCGCGAGATCATGGAGGCGGCGCGCGGGCGCAAGGAACTGATCGCACGCATCTTCGCCGAGACCGGCGTGCGCGACCTGTTCCGCAAGATGCTGCGGCTGGTGGTGCGCTACCAGGACCGCGCCCGGACCGTGCGGTTGCGCGGCGAGTGGGTCGAAATCGATCCGCGCCACTGGAACGCCGACATGGACGTCACCGTCTCGGTCGGCATCGGTACCGGCAGCCGCGACCAGACCCTGGCGCACCTCGCCGGCATCGCCGCCAAGCAGGAGGCGATGCTGCAGCTGCTCGGGCCTTCGAACCCGCTGGTCAGCCTGAAGAACCTACACAACACCTACAGCCGGATCGTGGAGAACGCCGGCCTGCGGGCCCCGGACGAGTACTTCTCCGACCCCGACCAGGCGCCGCCGCCGGCCGCGCCGCCGCCCGACCCGCACGGCATGGCCTTTCACGCCGACCTGGAGCGCAAGGCGCGCGAGGCGGCGGAGAAGATTGCGCTGGAACGCGAGAAGGCGCTGGGCGACCTGGCCCTGCAACGCGAGAAGCTGGCGCACGACTTCGCGCTGCGGGCGGAGGAGCTGCGCCTGAAATACGGCCTGCCGGCGCTGGAGGTCGGCGGCGCCGACATCGGCGTCGCGCCGCCGGTCGACACCAGCATGGCGACCGACAAGCCAAATGGCACCGGAGGACAGGGCTGATGACCGCGATCAACTATCTCACCGCGCCGGCGCCGCTGCGCTTCGGTCTGAGCCGGCCGTCGGTGTCGAACGCCGCGCCGAGATTCCTGCAAAGCACGGATCCGACGGCGGCGCCACTCCAGTTCGACACCACCTACGGCGACGATCCAGCGACCGCGCAGGCGCCAGGCGCCTTCGACGCGCTTGGCGGCGTGGTGCGCGCGGCGCGCGGCCTCGACACGCTGACCGACGGCGCGATCAGCAACGCGCTCGGCCTTGACGGCTTCCCGTCGCCAGTGTCGGCGATCAAGGACCTGGTCGGCGGCTGGATCGGGCCGGACACCTCGGTGGCCGCCACCGCGCCCACCACCGGTTTCTTCAGCGCCGGCATCGGCCCGACGCTCGGCGTGCTCGGTCCGGCGGCACTGGTGTTCGGCGCCGGCCTCGCCAGCCGCGTGTTCGACAAGCCGTCGGTCGGCGAGAACTTCGCGGTGCGCTTCGGGCGCGGCGACGGTGGCGGCCTGACCCTGCGCGAGGTCGGCATGGACAATTCCGGCGACACCATCGGCCGCGACACCTTCGCCAACTGGACCCGCGACGTGCTGAACGACGCGCTGGCCGGCGCCATGCTCAACGACAATCTCGACGGCGCCCTGGTCTACATGGCGAACCCGATCGAGACCGGCGGCGCCGGGGCCTTCGGCGCGCGGGTCGGCGGCGAAACCCGCTACCACGCAAGCGTCGAGGCGGCGCTGAAGGACTATCTCACCGGTCAGCACCGTCAGGGCCGCATCACCGGCGACCTGCCAGCTGCGCTATTGGCGGTCGATGACGCGGTGGCGCGGCGCGGCACGCTGGCCGATGCCGCCACGCCAGCCTACGTCGAGCGCGCCAAGGGCTTGGCGGCGATGAACGCGCCGGGCTGGCTTGCCGCCGCGGAGGCGATGGCGAGCCGGGCACAGCGCGCGTTCCAGCCGGCCGGCTCGACGCCAGCCGAGCTGCCGCCCGATGTGGCGGAAGAATTGCGCCGGCAGGCTGAGGTCAGCGGCGCGCTCTGGGGGCCGAACCTTGTCTGAGCGTCAGGACGAACTGATCCGTCAGGACAAGCGCGCCCGGCGCATCGAGACCCTGATGGCCGAGCTGGAGATCGATCCGGTGCTGGCCGACCTGAGGCAACAGCTATTGGAGACCATGCTGCGGACGGACGGCGCCGACGATGCCGCGCGTGCCCGCCTGCATGCCGCGGCCCGCGCGGTCGACACCGTGCGCGGCCACATCCGCCAGGCCATCGCGGACGGGAAATTCGCCCGCCGGGCGCTGCGCGAGCTGCGCGACGGACGCCGTCGCTTCTTCTAGTGCGATGCCCGCTTGAGCGGGCCGGTGCCGGCTTCGGCACAGCCAACGAGGAGTTGATATGCAACACAAGACTGAACAGGCGGCCGAGCATCCGACCACCGTGGATGCCGCCGTCGCCTATCTGTCGACGGTCGAGGATGTCCTCGAACTCGGCGACGACGCCGAGGATGTCGGCCGCCCGGCCGTCTCGACCGAGCCGGACGCGACCCACGAGGTCACCTACACCGATGGCCGCAAGGGCCGGGTGCCGGTGTCCGAGCTGATCGCCGGCTACTTGCGCAAGCAGGACTACGAGAAGCAGACCGCGGCGCTCACCGAACAGCGCACGGCCGTCAGCCGGCTGAAGGCGCAGATGGAGGAGCTGCAGGACCTGGCCGGCGCGTTGCGTCCGGAACACGTGACACAGGTATTGCCGCCGCTGGCGCTGCCCGACCCGATGCTGGCGCAGACCGATCCGGTTGGCTATGGCCGCCAGCGCGCCGCGATCGACGCCGAGCTGGCGCGCCGGCAGCAGCTCATGCAGGTCATCGCCCAGCAGGCGACTGGCCGTCAGGCCCAGGCCCGCGCCCGTCGCCAGGCCTGGGAGAGCGAGCAGGAACGGCGCCTGGCCGAAGCCTGGCCGGAGATGGCCAGCGAAAGCGGGCCGGAGCTTTTGATCCAGACCCGCAAGGCGCTGTCGACGCACTACGGCTTCGCGCCGGAAGAGCTCGACCTGCTGACCGACCATCGCCTCAAGCTGATGGCGCGTGACGCGCTGCGCTGGCGCCAGGCCGAGGCCGCCGCCAAGGCTGCCGCGCCGGCCCGCCCGCCGGCCCCGCGCACCGCCGCGCCGGCCGGCATCGAAGGCGCCAATGGCGCCTCGGCGCTGCTCGACCGCATCGGCAAATCCGGCAGCCGCGAGCGCGACATGCGCCTGGCCGCCCAGTACCTTCTCTCCTGATCGGGACTCGAACAAAAGATGACGCAACCCACCGGTACGCACTCCACCTACGACACGATCGGCATCCGCGACGACCTGGAAGGCGCGATCTACAAGGTCGACCCGGCCGATACGCCGTTCTTCGCTATGGTCGAGAAGACCACGGTGAAGCAGATCAAGCATGAGTGGCAGACCCAGTCGCTGGCCGCCGCCAACGGCTCCAACGCGGTGATCGAGGGCGACGACGCCACCACCGACGCCGCCGTCGCCACGATCCGGCTCGACAACTACACGCAGATCTCCGACAAGGTCGCGCAGGTCTCCGGCACCAACCGCTCCGTCGAGGCCGCCGGCCGCGGCGACGAACTGGCCTACCAGCTCGTGCTCAAGGGCATGGAGCTGCGCCGCGATATCGAGACCATCCTGCTCGCCAATCAGGCCAAGGTCGCCGGCAACGACACCACCGCGCGCCTGATCGGCGGCATCGAGTCGTGGATCGCGACCAACTCCGACGAGGCCGGCGACGGCACCGCGCCGACCGGCGATGGCTCCGATGCCCGCGCCGACGGCACCGCGCGGGCCTTCACCGAGGACCAGCTCAAGGACGTGCTGCAGTCCTGCTGGACCAACGGCGGCAAGCCCGACACGTTGATGATGGGCGCCTTCAACCGGCGCCAGTTCTCCACCTTCACCGGCGCGTCGACCCGCTTCGATGCCGGCGACGACAAGAAGCTGGTGGCCTCGATCGAGCTCTACGTTTCCGACTGGGGCGAGATCAAGGCGGTGCCGAACCGGTTCATGCGGGCCAGCTCGGCGCTGGCGCTGGACACCGATTTCTGGTGCATCGGCTTCCTGCGCGGTCGGCGCTTCCGGCTGCACCCGCTGGCCAAGACCGGCGACACCGACCGGCACCAGATCCTGGCCGAATACACCCTGGTCGCCAAGAACGAGAAGGCCAGCGGCATCGTCGCCGACCTGACGTCGAGCTAATCGGTCGGGTAGGCCTCGCCACCACTGCTGGCCCCCACCTCACCCCAATCCTCTCCGCCTCCAGGGGCGGAGAGGATGCGGACAAAGCCGTCGCAACCTCGTCCCTCTCTGCCCTCGGGGGCGGAGAGGGCAGGTGAGGTGGGGGAATGCCGGTCGGCACAGGCTCCTGCCTCTCCGCATCAGTTTCCCCTGTGCGCGCCTCTCGCGCCTCTGGCGGGGCGGCCCATCTCGGCCGCCCCGTCTTTCTCTTGCCAAAGGAACCTTCATGGCGATCACCAAGAGCCGGGTCTACACGGCGCTGGCTTCCGCCTCGCGCACTGCGTCCGGCAACTCCGGCGCCATCGGCGTGGTGGAGAATTTCGACGAGCTGCTGGCGGTGCTGTCGGTCACCGCGGCGTCGGCCTCCGACACGCTGGACGTCGAGTACCAGGTCTCGCCCGATGGCGGCACCACCTGGGTCACGCACACCGCCTTCAGCCAGGTCGCGACCACCGGTCAGAGCCTGCTGAAGCTGATCAATGTCGGCACACTGGGCCGCATCGCCTACGCCGTCGCTGGCACCGACCCCGACTTCACCTTCGCCGTCTGGCTGGTCGGCAAGCGCCGTGGCTAGGCAACTCGCCGCGCGGCCGGGCATGGACGTGAGCTGGCGCTTCGATGCGTCTGAAGGCGTCTACGTGATCGAGCATCGCCAGCAGGTCGAGCCGATCCTGGCCCAGAACCGCCGCGACCAGGCCGACCACGACGGCCGTCAGCGTGGCGACTTCTGGCACGCCGGCCGTATCCCGCTGAGCCTTGCCTACGCCTGGCTCAAGGAAGGCATCGACGTCTTCAACCGCGACCACTGGCCGGCGGTGCGCCGCAAGCTCAACGACATCGACTACGCGAGCCTGCGCACCGCCGGCCGCTTCAGGGTCTGAGACATGAGCATCACCACCTATGACGAGGTCCGCGCCGGTGTCGCCGGCTGGCTGGCGCGCGACGACCTGGCCGGCGTGGTGCCGGACTTCATCGCGCTGGCGGAAGCCCGCATCAACCGGCTGATCCGCACCCGCGACATGGAGACCCGCGCCACCGCCGCGGCGACTGCCGGCAACGCCTACCTGGCGCTGCCGGAGAGCTTCGGTGGCGTGCGCTACGTGAAGCTGACCTCGACCGATCCGGCCGCGCAGCTGCGGTTCGCCACGCCGACCCAGATCGACCAGATGTGGGCCGGCAGCCAGACCGGCCGGCCACGGGTCTACGCCATCGTCGGCGACAGCTTCCGCCTCGCCCCGACGCCGGACGCCGCCTACACGGTGGAGATCGCCTACAGCCGGAAAGTGCCGGCGCTGTCGGCGTCGAACACCACCAACTGGCTGCTGACCGCGCATCCCGACCTGTACCTGTACGGCGCCCTGGTCGCGGCAGAGGGCTATCTCGGCAACGACGCGCGCCTGCCGGCCTGGAAGGCGCAGTTCGACGAGGCGCTGATCGAGTTGGAGAACCAGGACGCCATGGACCGCTGGTCCGGCGGGCCGATGGCGATCCGTACCGACACCGGCAATCCCTAGGAGCGCGCCATGGCCACGTTGCATGAACGGATCGTCGACGGGAACGAACTCGCTGGCGAGGACAAGATCGCGGTGCGCACCTTCGCCGCCGCGCTCTACTACTGGGCCGCCGGCACGCATACCCGTGCCCAGGTCATCGCCGCCTTCGCCGTCACCGCGGAACAGGAAACCGCGCTCGACTGGCTGGCCGCGCGGTTCGCGGCGGCGTCCAGCAACGAGATCTTCCTGGTGCTGCTGGAGAAGGCGATGATCCTGGCCGAGGCGGGGCTTGGCGGCTGGGACGACGAGGCGACCTTCGTGTCGCGGATCAACGCGCTGAGCGTGTGATGCCGATCGCTGTCGAAGGCTTTCTTCTTCCCGACAGCACCGACGGTGCTGGCGTGTACGAGTACACGAGCTCGAAGCTGTCCGGGGTCACCCCGAAAGCGATCTGGATCATCGGCGCGCCGGCCGCCGGTAGCTACGACACCCTGGCCACTCACATGAACGCGGCCAACGGCTTCTCGGACGGCGTGAACGAGGCTGGCGTCTATCTCCTCAGCACTGACGGAACCGCCAGCAGCAGCACCGGGCGGGCCGACAGCAACGACTCGCTGGGGTTGTTCGCAGGGCTGGAAGGAACCGCCATCGGCGACGGCGGCGAGGGCAATCCGGGGATGATCCCGGGTGGCGTGCGCATCAACTGGACAACGGTCACAACCACGTCCAACCGCCGCGCCATGATCGTGTTCTTCCACGGGGATGACGTTGAAGCGGCGGTAGGCGTTCACACGCCGAACAGCAGCAACGGCGGCACTGCCACGACATCGGGGCTCGGCTTTGATCCCGACCTCATCATGTTTCTGGCCGACGGCAAAACGATAGCCGACGGGATGACCTCCAACTTCCCTCACGGCATCAACAGCGTCGGATTCTGCGACGCGGACTTGAACCAGTCGTGCTTCGCCATGTGGAACGAAACCAGCCAGGCCGCCGGCTCTCCGAGGCTGCGCAGGTACGACAATCGCGTTGGCGGCCAGCTCACGACGTGGACCGGCGAAGTTACCGCGCTCCCCTCCGGCGGCTTCACCACCACCACGCGCGATGGTGGATCCGGCGGCGACGGGCTGGCCTACATGGCGATCAGTTTCGGCGGTGTCGAGCAGGTAGAGGTGCTGAGTTTCGACAGCCCAACTACGGCCGCCTCGGACTGGACGGTCTCGACCTCGTTCGAGCCGGATGCGGCCATTGTCTTAAGTTGCATGGCGCAGGCCGTCGACAGCCTGGAAGCAGACGCGGACGCCGGAGCGCACGGCTTCCACATCCACGACGGCACCGATGGCTTCGGTATCGCCTTCGCGGAAGAGTTCGACGCCGACCCGACCAATGTAGCCGGCATCGCGACCGACCAGTTCATCTTCGCGATGAACGACGACCAGTCGACCGCCTTCGACATCGGTGGCCCGACGTTCAACGCCAGCGACTTTACCGTGCCGGCCGCGAGCATGACCACGGCCGACGGCACCGCTCGCAAGTGGTTCGGCTTCGTTGTCGGCACGGTCGGTGGCGGCACCACGTATGACCAGGCCACCAGCCAGGGAGCGCCGACGCTGGGACATGGCGGCGTCGGCGTGGCCGACGTCGCCGGCACGCTCGGCGGCGGCGCGCCGGCGCTGGCGGCGGCTACCTCGGCGCTGACCAACCTCGCGACCGCGCTGAACGGCGGCGCGGCGTCTCTCGGCTTCGCGCTTGCCGACGACCTCGTCGTGGCTGGCGGCGTGACCTACGACCAGGCCACGGATCACGACGCGCCGGTGCCCACCTTCACGCTCGCCGCGACGCTGGCGCCGTTCGCCTGGATCGCGGCCGACAATGCCGACGGCACCTGGACCGACGCCGATCCCGACAGCGGCACTTGGACCGATGCCGACCCCGAAACAGCAACTTGGACGGATGATTGACAATGGCGAACTTGGGTCGACCGATTGCCCGGATGGGCACGCACGCGCATCTGATGACGCAGGGCGGGCTGGTAGCGCCGGTGCCGGCGCCGCGCGCCACCTATGGCATGCGTTGCCTGGCGCCCGATGGCGGATTGAAGTGGGCGGCGGCGTTTCACAACCTGGTCACCAATGAAGGCAAGGACGAGCTGCTCGACATCATGTTCGACGCGGCGACGCAGATCTCAACCTGATACCTGGGGCTGGTGTCGGGCGCGTCGCCGAGCTTCGCCGCCGCCGATACCCTGGCCAGCCACGCCGGCTGGACCGAGTTCACCAGCTACACCGGCAATCGCCAGGCGATCACCTTCGGCGAACCGTCGTCGCAGAGCCTGGTCAGCTCGTCGGACGTCAGCTTCTCGATCAATGGTTCCGGCACCGTCGGCGGCGCCTTCGTCTGCGCCGCAGCCACCGGCACGTCCGGCGTCCTCTACAGCGAGGGCGACCTCGACGCCGACCGCACCGTCGCCAACGGCGACACGCTCAACGTCGAGGTCACCTTGAGCGCCTGAGCGGAACTAGAACGAATTACGAACATTCGTGCAATCTGGTATTAAGTATCAAACGCACCGAGGCAACTTGGGGTCGTGACTGACTGTCATCACTATGCTCTAATTTCCCCTTTGCAATAAGGGGAGGAAGTAGCAATGGCCAAGAAGCCCACCGTCGAACGCGTCGAGGTAGCCGACGAAGACATTGAAATAATCAGCAACACGGCTGGTGCCGAAACCATATTCATTGATGGCGCACAGGGCATACTTTTCGGACAGAGTGTTGTCCGGGTAAATCTGTACCAAATCATTCAGGAGTTTGCCGGCACTCCCAAAGAGCCTAGCGTCCACAAGAAAATGGTTGTTGCTAGACTGGTGATGACACCCCAGACGGCGCTTAGCATGGCTAACTGGCTCGCCAGTAATGTGACGGACTTCTTGCGGCAAGAGGCGGAGTTTGCAGAAAACCAGCGCGAATCGCCCGATGACAAGTGATCTGAGATTACAGTCCAATAGCAGCGGAACGCCAGTTTCCGCTTTGCGGACAGATGTTTACCAGCGGGTTCAGGACGCGACTTGGATGACAAGAGACGATATCGAAACCTATGAGGCGCGTATTCAAGACCGGGCACTTTTCAACAACCTTGCGCTTATCCTGTTGAGCGCATCGATTCCGCTCGGCATTGAGAAGGTTATTGAATACTTCGACAACGAAAGCGCGGTTGCCTTAGCTATCGTGGTCGTTTGTGGCGTGGCGACCATCGGAGGCGTCGCGTTCGGCGCAATCGCTTGGCACCGCCGACAGCGGGTGGATGGGTTTAAGGACCGACTGTTCAGGGAGGAACGAAAGATAGCCACCATGCTGTCCGTCGTTGACAGCCAAAGTTCAGCGCCAAGCGATCTCGGCATCCGAGCCGCGGACGGCGGCTAGACACTGGATCATGAAGGCAGCAGTGAACTTCTCTCGGCTGACCTTGTTCCACAGGTTTCGCTCATCCTCTTTGACGCCTATCGTGGCAAGCCGCTCGACGATCTAGGCATAGGACATGTTCTGGCGGGCCGTCTCGGCTCGTAGCAAGCCGCTTGCTGGTTGAACAGGTTGAGTGTGCTTGCTGCCTAATGCCGGCGCGACTAGCCGGGCCCACACGCCATTTCGAAACACAGATTCTGAACTCGTTGCCCGAACCGCAGGGGAACCCTTGCCCATGCCCGAAATCCGTCGCCGTCGCCATTGGAGCCATCCGCCATGCTGATCGATTTGCCTTTCGGCCAGTGGCTGCCGGACCAGCCGGCGTTGAACAATCCCGGCGTCACCGTGGCGCTGAACTGCCTGCCGGCGTCGCGCGGCTACAAGCCGTTGCGCGGCCTGTCGGCCTTCTCGGCGAGCATGAACGGCCTGGTGCGCGGTGGCTTCACCGCCCGTGACAGCGCCGGCAACACCTATGCCTTCGCCGGCACCGCCGACAAGCTCTACCAGCTTGCCGCCGCGTCGGCCGCCGACAAGTCGGGCGCGACGTATGGTTGCGCTGACGACTCCTACTGGGCGTTCGTGCAGTGGGGCGACAAGGTCATCGCCACCAACTTCGACGACGCGCCGCAGGTCGCCACCCTGGGCGGCGGCAGCTTCGCCGACCTCGCCGGCTCGCCGCCGCGCGCCCGCCACATCGCCGTGGTGCGCAACTTCGTCGTCCTCGGCAATGTCTATGACGCAGTCGACGGTGCCGTGCCGCACCGCGTCGCCTGGTCCGGTTTCGAGGACCTGGAAGGCTGGACCGTCGGCACCAACCAGGCCGACCGGCAGGACCTGCTCGGTTCCGGCGGCCGGGTGCAGCGCATCGTCGGCGGTGAGGTCGGCACCGTGTTCCGCGAGCACGACATCTGGCGCATGAGCTACGAGGGTCCGCCGACCATCTTCCGCTTCGACCTGGTGGAACAGTCGCGCGGCACGCCGTGCCCGGGCTCGGTGGTGCCGGTCGGCGCGGCGATCTTCTATCTCGGCCAGAACGGCTTCATGGTGTTCGACGGCGCCGCCAGCCGGCCGATCGGCCAGGGCCGTATCGACAAGCACTTTTTCGCCAAGCTCGACGCCGGCCACGCGCACCGCGTCTCCGGCGCGGCCGATCCGATCAACAAGCTGGTGGTCTGGGCCTATCCGTCCGGCGACGCCAAGGCCGGCGGCGTGCCCGACCGGTTGATCATGTACGACTGGGGCGACGACAGGTGGTCGGAAGCCGAGCTCGACATCGAGCGGGTGTTCACCGCGCTCACCGCCGGGGTCGATCTGGAGGGCCTCGACAGCATTGCCGCCGCGCTCGACGGCCTGCCGGCGCCGCTCGACAGCCGCGCCTGGACCGGCGGCGAATTACTACTCGCCGGGTTCGATCCCGGCCACGCCATGGCGCTGTTCACCGGCGAGACCCTGGCGGCGCGGCTGGAGACGGCGGAGCTGGCCTTCAATCCGGCCGGCGCCGCCCGGCTGTTAAGCGCGCGGCCGATGGCCGATGGCACGCTCGCCGTATCGGCCGGTGCCCGGTCGCTGCAGACCGGCGCGCCAGTGTACGGCAGCGGTACCGGCCCGAACGGCATCGGCGCCTGCGATCTGCGCACCACCGCGCGCTATCACCGACTGCGCCTCGATCTCGCCGGCGACTGGACCGAGGCGCAGGGACTCCAGGTCGACGTGCAGCCGGCCGGGAGAAGGTGAGCGGATGTCCATTGCCATTCCCGCGGTTCGCCCGCGCCATATCGAGGAGGCGATCCGTCAGATCGTCGATGCCCTGCGCGGTCTCGCCGACGGACGCTCCAACGCCATCGGCGAGGTGACGTTGGCAGCGAGCGCCACCAGCACCGTCGTCAGCGACACCCGCGTCGGTTCCGGCAGCGTGATCTTGCTGTCGCCGATGAGCGCCAGCGCCGTCTCCGCCGACACCTTCGTCTACGTCCAGGCAGTGAGCGACGGCGGCTTCACGCTCGCGCACGACAGCAACGCCGTCACCGACCGCGACTTCCGCTACGCCGTTCAGGGCTAGCCCCACCCGCATCCGTTACCGCTACCGGCCGCGCTCTCGGCGGCCATTCGCATTTCTGGAGACACCCATGGCAACGCCGGTCACCCAGACCACCACGCCCTGGCAGCCGATCGCCGATCAGCTCGGCTTCGGCTACCAGCAGGCCCGCCAGCTCTATGACCAGGGCGGGCCGACTTACTTCCCGGGCCAGACCTATGTCGACTTCGCGCCGCAGACGCAGGCGGCGCTGAACGCGATGCAGGCCCGCGCCACCGCCGGCTCGCCGTTGACCGACGCGGCGCAGGCGACGGCGCGAAGCCTGCTCGGTGCCGACGCCTTGAGCGCCAATCCGGCCGACGCCTACCTGCGCCCTTTCGCCGCCGGCACCGCGCCGGCCGGGCCGGCGGCGCGCTACGCCACCGGGTTCGCCGGCGGTGTCACCAACCCGGCATTGTCCGCGGCGACCGAACTGGCCCGCCGGCCGGTGTCGAACCCGGCGCTGCGCTATGCCGAGGCCGGCGCGCGCGGCGACTATCTCGATGGCAACCCCCATCTCGACCGGATCTACGACCAGGCCGCGCGCCGCGTGCGCGACCAGGTCAACGCCACCTTCGGCACCTCGGGCCGGTCGAGCAGCGGCGCGCACGCCGATTTGCTGTCGCGCAACCTCGGCGACCTCGCGGCGGACGTCTATGGCCATGCCTACGAGAGCGAGCGCGACCGCCAGCTCCGCTCGCAGGATCTGCTGGCCCGGCTCGGCCAGCAGCGTTTCGACAACCGGCTGTCAGCGACGAGCCTTGAGGGCCAGCTGGCGCAGAACGATCGCGCGCAGCAGCTCGACGCCATCGGCCTGTTGCAGAATGACTTCGCCCAGGCCCAGGCCAACCAGCTCGCCGCCGCCGGCCAGCTCGCCCGCAATCATGGCGACGCCGCCTCCCGCCAGCTTGCCGCGGCCCAGCTCGCGCCGGACCTGGCGGCGGCCGACTACGCCGATCTCAGCCAGCTCCTCGCCGTCGGCAAGACCTACGAGGCGCGCGACCTGGCCGAGATCCAGGACCAGGTGCAGCGACACAACTTTGCGCAGTCCGAGGACGCCCAGCGGCTGGCCCAGTTCATGGCGCTGCTCGGCGGCGGCGCCGGCTTCCGCACCACCCAGACCACCGCGCCGGAGCCCGATTCTATCGGCACGGCGCTCGGCTACGGCCAGGCCGCCGCCAACATCGCCGGCACGCTCGGCAGCCTTGCAAGCCTCTTCACCTGATCACCGCGAAGGAATCCACCCATGTCCGCGATCAAGACCTGGAGCACCACGGCGGCGAGCAACAATGCCGCGCCGCCGGACGGCTTCCCGGAGAACATGGCGCCTTCGGCGGTCAATGACGGCATGCGCGAGGTGATGGCCCAGGTGAAGTCCTGGTACGACGACGCCGAATGGCGCGACCTCGGCCACACCGTCGCCTATGCCAGCGCCACCACCTTCACCATCGCCGCCGACGTCGCCGCCGCCTACACCACCGGCCGGCGCATCCGCTGCACCGACGCGACCACGCTTTACGGCACCGTCGTCTCGTCCAGCTACGGCGCGCCCAACACCACGGTGACGGTGAGCCTGGACAGCGGCTCGCTCTCCGCCAGCCTGTCGGCGGTGGCGCTCGACCTGTGGTCGGCGAACAGCGCCCGGCGCTGGCTCGACGACACGCTGCGTCGCGTGCACGACGACGCCGGCGGGACCAACTACGCGCTGTTCGACAGTGGCGCCGGCTCGCTGACCTTCCGCGAGCAGAGTACCGCCGCCGTCGGCCAGTCGGTCACCGAGATCTTCGACCATGGCACTGTGTCGGGCGCCAGCGCCCTGGTCGTGGTCGCCGGCAAGAAGTCGACGTCGGAGCACTTCGTCGACCTGGTGCTCTACACCAATGCCGCGTCGACCGCGACGACGGCGGCCAGCAACGCGCTCAGCGCCGATGCCCGCACCTACTCGGTCAGCGGCACGGCGCTGCGCCTCGCGATGGGCGGGTCGAGCGACTGGGGCGTGCGCTGCCTCGGTGTCGTCCTGCTGCCGCCGACGCCGTGAGGAGAGGGATGATGAGACTGTTGATATCGATCCTCCTGCTGCTGGCCGCGCCGGCAGCGGCGCAGACCCCGTGCGGCCCGCGCCAGGCGCTGCTCGACGGTCTGGCCGAGAGCTATGCCGAGCGCGTCGTCGCGCAGGCGCTGACCGAGGATGGCCGCATGCTGGAGCTGCTGGCCAGCGCCGACGGTGCGACCTGGACGGCGCTGGTCTCCGCCGCCGATGGCCGGACCTGCGTCGTCGCCTCGGGACGGCATTTCGACCTGATGCGGACCCACGAGGGGAAAGGCGATGACCTGTGAGGCCGCCGGCGCGTCGGGTTTCGTTGCCGGGCTGCTGAGCGGCGCGGTGGCGATGCTGGTGTTGCTGGCGCGCGAGTGGCGCCGGCGCGGCCGTCTGGCCGCCTTCGCGCGCGGCGCCCATGCCGGCATCGCCGATGCCGTCGCCGCCGATGCGGAGGCCCAGGCACGGGCGATCCGACCGACCGTGCCCGGACCGAGCCTGCGCCTGGGCCGGCGGGTGTGGCTGGCCGCGATCGACTGGCGTGCCCGGCTGGCCGCGCGCAAACGACAAGCGAGGGGATGGTGATGGCGTTGCTGCCCGAGGACTGGGGCGAGCAGGGCGGCTTTCTGGCCGGCGTCGCCTTCGTGCTGTGGCTGCTGTGGAAACTGTTCGGCGGCTACGCGATGCGGCTGCTGCGCCCGGCCGACCAGAACCTGCTGCACGAGATCATGGCCCAGCTCCGCGAGTTGCGCGCCGACGTGCGCGAGGCCCGCGACGAACTCGCCCAGGTCAAGGAACGCGTCAGCCACATCGAAGGCCAGCTTCGTCACCTGCTGTAGACAGGCAAGGTGGCGACGGTCGGCTTCCTGCGATCAACCCTGAATTTGAGAGGTCCATGCAGATGGACAACGGAACCCTGTTCGCCGAGGGCGAAGGCGCTTGGCCGTGGCATCGGCCTGTTCTGGCGCCGTATCCGGGCGATGTGCCTGGCCCCGCATCAGCGGCGCAGCCGCCGGTCCCGGCGCACAAGCCGCCACCACCGTCGCCCAGGCTGATCGTCACCCCGACCGGCGAGATGGCGCTGACATATGAGCCGACAGGGGCCCCGCGAACGCTGACCTGGCTTGAACGCGCAGACCAGTACGTTGACACCGTTAACCCGCGTAACGTTCTGCGCAGCGTGATCGGCCAGGAAGCCGTCGACCGACTGCCGACCGCGCCACGCAGCCTGGGCGAACTGTTCGGCCTGTCGGCGACCGGGTTAGAATGGCTGACGCCAGTCGGCGACATGGTCGATCTTTGGGCGGGCGGCGAGATGTTCCGCCGCGGCGTCGACAACCTCGATCCGTGGCAGATGATCGGCGGCGGTTCGACCCAGGTTGCCGCCACACTCGGCATGCTAATGCCAGGGCGGCCGGGGCAAGCCGTACACGCCTACTTCGCGCCGGCCGACGCCCATGGTATGGGCGCGCTCGTAACTCCGGGCTTGCGTGCGGAGCGAGCACGTACGGCTTTCGCCGACCAGTACGGCCACCACGTCGAGGACCTCGATCCGGCGATGCCTGCCGTATCTTATCGCGAGCGCGCCCTCGGTCACATTACAAGGCCGCGCGTGCAGCGCATCGGCGGCTTCTGGGATGATCTTTACTTGCTGCAACATCGCCGGAGGAAAGGAGATCCGGAGAACCCACGCGACTACGAGGATGCGGTGAGGCAAGCAATCGCCGAGGCGGACCTCCAATTGCGTCAACCCAAGAGCGGCATTGGATGGTATGATAAGGACCTTGCTCGCGCTTTCGATATTGCTCAGCTACGGAGCTCGATGTTTGGGCGGGGATTGCCGTGGGGTAGCGGATGGTTATCTACTGAAGACGTCCAAGCACTAACTACGGCTTTTGCGGTACCGCTAAGCTACGCGCAAAGACCGTCTCGCAATTTCCAGTTGGCGCTCGAGTTGGCTGACGGTTGGGCGAGCGGTGGTCGCATCCCTATCCGGCGACGGGATGGCAGGCGCTGGACTCAACATCCGATCGCTGAAAGGCATCTACAAATGCTGCAGCAGCTGATCGACAGCAAAGGGCCAAGCGGCACTGTCGAGTTCCTAGTTGAACCTCACCTAATATCCCAGTTGCGCGACATACGCAGACAGACCGGTCTCTGGGTTGACACACCCAGTATGAGCATTCCGGGAAGGGGAACTGATGAAGCACTTGGAGCGGAGCTATTCGGCCGAAAGGGTGGAAGCTTCTATCTGGCCCTCAATGGCCTACAGGACAGCGCACTGGATCGATGGATGACGCGCGGTTTCAACAGGAGGTTCGGACGTCATACCGGCCCTGGCGCCCCAGGTCACTCCGGTGTGTTTGATCGGCCGAGAAGCCGTGCAGAAGCGGCGATCATGCAGCGGCTGGTCCAGGACGTGGGGCGCCAACTTGGTTTGCCGGAAAAGGACGCGCAGGCCGTGCGGTGGTACTTTGAACAAGACCTACATCAACAGATGGGGCAGAGACATGCCAAGCCGGAAAGATACAGCCAAGGCGCAGAGGCCTTCGTCGAAGCCAGCCGATGAGCTATCGGAAGCTGAAGTCGAGGCATATTTTCGCGGTTGTGAAACGCAGGAAGCGCGGGATCGGCTGCTCCTGGGTGGTGCGATCATTCGGCTGAGACGCAAGCTGCTTCGCGAAACTCGCGAGCGCGAAAATCGTGAGCGCGAAAATCGCGAGCGCGAAACCAAATAGAAGCCCTTTGTTCGCAAGGCGGTTGTAGGTCGGCTTCGCTGGCACCGATACCTCCGGACACGGCGACCCACGGAATCTGTAGTGGGATGCGAATGTAAGGTTCCGAGGCAGGACGGATTGATCGTGTCTTGAGCGACGACACCGTCATCGCGACGCGGATCCTCACGGTCGAGGGGCGCAAGCGGCCGGCCGTGGTTGCCATTTACGCGCCGCGCCAAGTGAGCGAGGACGAGTGGGCCTGCGCGCTGAGCCTCGCCTTGCAGGCCATCCGCGTGCATCTCGATGAGGCGGCGACGCAGTACATCTGGCTCGCCGAGCCCGGCAACCACGGCTTCGAGCCGACCATCCCGATCGACTTCGATATGGACTTCGCCCGGCGCATGACCCGGCTGCTCGAGCAGGAGACGACCCGCTTCGTGCGGCGCAGCGTGCTGCTCCGCCGCCAACGCCGCAACCGCTAGCCACCATCCGTTCACATCGCTGACAAGGAGACCGACGCATGGCGTTGCCCGTGCTGACCGCGGTGCTGCCCCTGATCGGGCAGGTCATCAATCGCCTGTTCCCGGACCCCGACGAGGCCGGCGCATCGAAGCCGACATCACCCGCGAACTGATCACCGCGCACCAGGGCGCGCTGGCCGCCGCGCAGGCGGTGATCGTCGCCGAGGCGCAAGGCGAGAGCTGGCTGCAGCGCAACTGGCGTCCGCTGCTGATGCTCTGCTTCGTGCTGATCTTGTTCAACAACTACGTCGCCGCGCCCTACGCCCGCGCGCTCGGGCTGGCGCTGCCGACCCTGGACCTGCCGCAGGGCGCCTGGGCGCTGCTCAACATCGGCGTCGGCGGCTACATCGCCGGCCGCAGCGCCGAGAAGATCCTCGGCCAGCGCGACCGAACTTAGCCCGGCGTGATGGAGTAGGTGCCGCGGCCGACGGCGACCAGCTTGTCGTTGGCGTCCCACACGTCGATGTCGACCACGCCGACGGTGCGGCCGGCCCGGCGGACGGTGGCGGTGCCGCGGATCGACGGACCGAAGGCGGGTCGCAGATAGTCGACGCGGAAGTTGATCGTCGGAACGCCGGCCTTCAGGCCGACCACCAGTGCGTAGTCGCCGACGGTGTCGATGAACGACGCGATCGGGCCGCCGTGGAACTGGTTGCTGCCGGGTCCGCGCTCGAATTCCGGGCGCATCGGCATGGTCATCGAGATCGACGGCCCGGCGTCGAGGTCGATCCCGGTGCAGGTCAGGTTCATGAACGAGATGAACGGCGACTTGCCGAGCATCGCGTTGATCTGGTCCACGGTCAGCGCTTCGTCGCTCATCTTACTCTCCTCAATCCCCCAACACGCCGAGCTTGTCCGCCAGGGCCCTGGCGATGCCGGACCGGTCGACCTTGCGCGCGCCGGTCAGCGGCAGCGGTTCGTCGCTCAGCAGCAGCCGGCGCGGATGCGCGTAGGCCGGCCCGTTCTGCAGCGTGAAGGTTTTCAGCGCGGCCTCGTCGGCCGTGGCCCCCTCGCGCAGCACCACCAGCGCGGCCGGCGCCTGGCCCTTGGAGCGATGCTCCAGCGCCACCACGCAGGCATCGACCACGTCGGGGTGGCTGAGCAGAAGGTTCTCCACCTCCTTCGGATACACGTTCTCGCCACCGCAGTTGAACATGTCGTCGACCCGGCCGCGGAAGAAGTAGAAGCCGTCGTCGTCGCAGTGGAACAGGTCGCCGGTGCGCAGCCAGCCGTCGACATAGCGTTGTTTGTTGACCTCCGGCAGGTCGAGATAGCCGGGGGCGACGCCGGGATTCTTCACCCACAGCTCGCCGTCGTGCGGGTCGTCCTCGCCAGCGCTGTTCACCAGCTTGACCTCGCCCTCCGGCCAGGCGACGCCGGCCGAGCCGCGCGGGATCGGCCGGCCGTCCAGCGGCGGCCCGAGCATCACCGGGCCGCCCTCGGTCAGGCCGTAGCTTTGCATCACCTCGACCCCGAGCTTGTCGGCCATGTCCTGTTCGAGCTGCTCGTGCACCGGTGCCGAGCCGACCACGGCGACCTGCAGCGACGACAGGTCGAGCGACTCCAGCAGGTCGGTCTCCTCCAGCAGCAGCGTGAACACCGTCGGCACGCCGCCGATACCGGTGACCTTGTACTTGGCCGCGGCCTCCAGGAACGGGCGCGCCTTGAACTCCGGCATCAGCACGAAGGAGCCGCCGCTGGCCAGCCGCGGCTTCACCGCGCCGGCCATCGCGTTCTTGTGGTACAGCGGCACCGCCACCAGGTTGCGCGTGCCCGGCGCTGGCGGCCAGTTCTCCAGGAAGCAGCGCAGCCACCAGATCTGCCCGGCGTGGGTCAGCGGCACGCCCTTCGGACGCCCGGTCGATCCCGAGGTGTAGGACAGGAAGCACAGTGCGTCGTCGGGCAGGGCCGGCGGCGCGGCCGGTTCGGCGGCGTCGCGCGCCGTCGCGAAGTCATCCCAGCCGGCGGTGCCGGCGTCGCCGCCGATGGCGAGCTTGAGCTTCAGGTTCCGCGCGTTTGCGATCTCGGGGATGTGGGCGTTCGCGGCGGGCTCGGCAATGGCGCCGACCGCGCCGCAATTCTCCGCGATGTAGTCCAGCACCGCCGCGCCCTGGCGCGTGTTCACCGGCACCGGCACCACGCCGGCGCGCATCGCGCCGAACATCGCCTCGACGAACTCGACCCGGTTGCCGCAGGACAGGATCACCCGGTCGCCGGTCTGCAAGCCCGCCGCCAGCAGTGCGCCGGCGACGCGGTCCAGCCGCGCCTCCAGCTCGCCGTAGGTGACGACCCGCTCTTGCTCGCCGAACAGGTCGATGATCGCCACGGCGTCGGGGTCGCGCGCCGCCGCCTCGCTCATCCAGTAGCCGAGATTGGTCGTCCTCGGGTCGCTCATCGAATCCCTCTAGTAGCTTTGCATCTGCGCCGGCAGGTAGGTCGCCAGCGCCGGGAACAGCGCGACGGCCAGCAGCACCAGTACCTGGCACACGATGAACGGTGCGACGCCCTTGTACATGTCGCCGTAGCCGATCTCCGGCGGCGCGATCGAGCGCAGGTAGAAGATCGACGGTGCCATCGGCGGTGTCAGGTAGCTGGTCTGGATCACCACGATCATCAGCACCGCGAACCAGATCGGATCGGCGTCCATCGCCGCCAGCAGCGGCAGGAACACCGGCAGCGTGATCAGCACCACCGAGACCCAGTCCAGGATGAAGCCGGCGATGAACACCAGCACCAGCAGCAGCGCCAGCACGCCCGACGGCGGCAGGTTCAGCATCGCGACGATGTCGTCGACCAGCCGGTTGCCGCCGTGCAGCCGGAAGATGCCGGCGAACAGGTTCCCGCCGACCACGATCAGCAGGATCATGCAGTTGATCGCCAACGTCCGGCGCAGCGTGTCGTACAGCACCGTCCATGAGAAGCGCCGGTAGAAGATCGTCAGCACCACCGCGCCGATGGCGCCGACCGAGGCGGCTTCCGTCGGTGTCGCCCAGCCGGCGATGATTGCGCCCAGCACGGCGGCGATCAGGGCGGCGGCCGGCACGATCCCGCTGGCGGTGGCCTTCAGCTTCTCAGCCAGCGACAGCTCGGTGCCTTCCGGCGCCGGCGGGCCGTCGTCGGGGCGCAGCCACGTGCGCACGAAGATGTAGCCGAAGAACAGCGCCACCATCAGCATGCCCGGCAGCAGCACCGCCGCGAACAGCTTGCCCACGGAAAGGTTGGCGACCGAGGCGTAGATCACCACCACGATGGAGGGCGGGATCATGGTGCCGAGCGAGCCGCCGGCGCAGATCGTGCCGGCGATCAGGTCCTTGGAGTAGGCGTAGCGCATCATGATCGGGATCGCCATCACCCCGATCACCACTTCGACCGCGCCGGCGATGCCGGTCGAGGCGGCGATCACCGCGGCCATGCCCAGCGTCGCCAGCGCCACGCCACCCTTGAGCTTGCCGAGCCAGACCTGCATGGCGCGGAACAGTCGCTCCGCGATGCCCGAGCTCTCCAGCATCACGCCCATGAACACGAAGGGCGGCACGGCGGACAGGATGAACTGCGAGGCGGTGTGCTGGATGCCGCCGTAGATCTGCAGCCCGGCCTTGAACTCGAACACCGGGAAGGCCATCAGGAAGGCGGTGGCGAACAGCGCGAAGGCCACCGGGATGCCCATGAACACGAAGAAGAACAGCGCCGGGAACATCAGCGCCGCCATGGTCTCGCTCGACATCGCGGTCAGCCTTCCATCGAGGCGGCCGGCGCGTCGTTCGCCGACGGACCGGGCACCAGCGTCGGGTCCCACAGGCCGATCAGGTGACGCACGGTCTCGACCAGCACTTGCAGCAGGAAGCTCGCCAGCCCGAGCGCGATGCCGGCCAGGAACGGCCAGATCAGCGGCTCCCACGCGCTCATCGCCTCAAGCTCGCCGTCGACATAGGCGTCCCACGCCTTGATCGAGGAGAACCAGGTGGCCACGCCCAGCGCCGGCATGAACAGCACGATGTAGAAGGCGGCGTTGGCCAGGTGCTGGACGCGCAACGGCAGCCGCGTCGACAGGAAGTCGATCCGCACATGCTGGTTGGCGTGCAGCGTGAACGCGGCGCCGATCAGGAACAACGTGCCGTTGAACATGTAGGAGACGGTGATCGCCCACATGGTCGGCGCGTTGAACACTTTCCGCGCGACGACCTCGTAGATCATGGCGACGATCAGCAGCACGATCATCGCCATGGCGACGTGGCCGAACACACCGCCGACCCGGTCGAGCGCCGGCAGCACGCGGTCCCGCAGGACGTGAGTTGGATGACTCATTGACTCATGGTGTGGCGACCGGCGCCCGCGCGAGACGGGCGCCGCCCGAGACCACTGCTACTTGTCGCGGTGGTCGACCACCATGTACTTCGAGTTCGCCCGATACTTGTCCTGGAAGGACGTGATCGAGGCGATGATCTTCTCCGGCCACGGGTTGCCGTCGGCCGCGGCCTTTGCCGCGACGTCCTTGGCCCAGGCGCGCGCGGCGTCCTGCGATGCCTGCTGGAATTCAGGGCTGAGCTGGATGAACTTGTTCTTGCCCTTGGACAGCTTGTCCATCGCGTCCAGGTCGGCGGCGATGAAGCGCTGCAGGCCCTCATAAGTCGCCAGGCGCCCGGCCAGCTCGATCTTCTTCTGCAGATCCTCCGGCAGCTCGGCCCACTTGTCGAGCTTCACCACGCCCTCGAACGCCCAGGCGCCGGCGTGGATGCCCGGATAGATGATGTACTCGGCGACCTCCTGGTAGCCCAGCTTCATGTTCTCCGACGGCGTGGAGTATTCGGTCATGTCGATGCCGCGCTTCTCCAGCATGCCGTAGATCTCCGGCCCCGGCACCGTCGTCGGCGAGGCGCCGAAGGCGGACTTCACGATCGCGGCCCAGTTGCCCAGCGTGCGGTACTTGGCGTTCTTCAGATCCTCGACCTTGGTCACCGGAATGTGGCTGTGGGCGAAGAATTCCGACGGGCCGGCGCCGACCACGAAGGAATGCATCTTCATGCGGTCCGCGCGATGCCCGCGCAGCAGGTCCTCGCCGCCGCCGTAGTACAACCAGGTGATGAACGAATCGACGCCCAGGCCGCTGGGGAAACCGAGCACCATCGCGTTGGTCGGGTCCTTGGTGCCCAGGAAGGCCGGCGGCATCACCGCCATCTCGACCAGACCGTCGTCGACCTGCTCGTAGATCTTGAAGATGTTGCCCAGCGTGCCGCCCGGCAGCGGGTCGAGTTTCACGCGGCCATCGGTGAACTGCTCCACGTAGCCCACGAAGGGCAGGATGAAGTTGTTCCAGTAGGCGCCGGTTTCCTTGTCGAAGTTGGCGACGCGCCAGTTGAACTCCGCCGCCTGCGCGGCGCTCGCGCTGGTCGCCACGGCGGCGGCCAGGGCCAGGCCCTTAAGCATCTTCATTCTCAAGTCTCCCTCGTCGGTCGGTAAGCGGAACGCTTCGGCTTCCTCGTTTTTTGTTTTATCGCGACCCTTGGGCCAGCATCACAGCAGGCCTTGGGCGGATGCGCAACGTCTAGGCGTCCGGCGAGACGATCACTTTGCCGAACACCTCGCGGTCGTCGAGCACGCGAAACGCCTCGCGGCCCTCGGTCAACGGCAGCGTGCGGTCGATCACCGGCGTCAGGCGGCCGTCCTGGCACATCGCCAGCAGCGCCTCGATATCGCTCACCGACCAGCCGTTGGAGCCCTTGATGTCATGCTCGAAGGTCCAGATGTAGCGGATGTCGGTCTGCGGGCTGTAGCCGGCGGTGGCGCCGCAGGTCAGCATCCGGCCGCCACGGCTCAGCGCCTTCAGCGACGCTACCCAGGTATCGCCGCCGGTGAAGTTGACGATCACGTCGACGCCGCCTTCGCCGAAGATGCGCGGCTTGCCGTACATCTCGTGAATGGCCTTGGTGAAGTCGGTGGAGGCGTAGTTGATGCCGTGGTCGGCGCCGATGCCTTTCAGCTTCTCCAGCTTCTCTTCCGTGCTGGCCGCCGCGATGACCTCGCAGCCGGCCTGCTTGGCGAGCTGCACGCAGCAGGTGCCGACGCCGCCGCTGGCGCCCAGCACCAGCACCTTCTCGCCGGCCTTGATCTGGCCGCGCTCCAGCATCATGCGGTGTGCCGTGCCGTAGGCGGTGGGCAGCGCCGCGCCGGCTTCGTAGCTGACGTCGGCGGGCAGGGCGATCATCTGGTAGTGCTTGACCGCGACATATTCCGCCAGGCCGCCGTCGCGGGTCTCGCCGATCATGGCGAACTTGCCGTGCCGGTCGATCGGGTCGACGCAGACCCGGTCGCCGACCTTCCAGCCGGCGACGTCCTTGCCCAACGCGGCGACGTCGCCGGCGACGTCGATGCCCATGATCCGAGGGAAGCCGATCTTGATCCCCGGCATGCCGCGCAGCGTGAACAGGTCGTGGTAGTTCATCGAGCAGGCGCGCACCCGCAGGATCACCTCGTCGGCGCCCGGCTCCGGATCGCGGTAGCCGGTTTCGTACTTCAGGTCGTCCAGATCACCGTGCCCGTAGGCGACGACGGCGCGCATGATTTGCCCTCCGCTGTTCAGGAAATGTCAGTCGATCACGTTTGAAATGTCAATCGAAGCCGTCTCGCAGCGACCAGCGACGGCAAGGACGGATGCCGTCGCGGCGGCCTTTGCTATGCTCGCCAGGCCACTGTAGCCGCGCCGACAGGCCAGCCAAAGGCCGCCGCCATGCTGACACGCGATCACTTCGCCACGCTGCCGATCGAGGTGCGCCACGAGCGGAGCTGGGCGCTGGGCCGGTTCTTCCAGTTCGTGGTGCTGGTCTTCGCCGGTATCTTCGCCGCCACCTCGTATCTCGACGGTGACAAGGACAGCGCCATATTGGGGGCCGGCGCGGGCCTCGGCGGCATCGTGCTGCTGGAAGTGCTGCTGCGCGTGCTCGGCCGCTACAAGAAGCTCGGCTTCACGGTCGACCGCACCGGCGTCGCGCGGACCCGTGGCAAGGACCGCTGGACCGAGCCGCTCGACGCCTACGAGGGCGTGATGTGGCGCGAGCAGATCCGCCGTTCCAAGAACAGCAGCCACCGGGTCTATTTCCTCGACCTGAAGCATGCTCGCGATCCCGACCGCACCGTACCGCTTCTGTTCCGGCGCACCGAAAAAGGCCTGCGCGGTTGCTGGGAAGGCGCGGCGGCCGCGCTGGGCCTGCCGGCGCTGCGCGAGCTGGACAATGGCGAGGTGCTGCGCCGCGAGGCCGCCGACGTCGACAAGTCGTTGCGCGACCTGGCCCGCGAAGGCCGCCGCGAGGTGCCGGAGGACAGCTTCACCCTGCCGCCCGAGGACGTCGCCTGGAGCGCCGCGGCGCCGCTCAGCGCCACGGTTCGGCCGCCGGAGATCGTCTGGCGCGGTGCCTTCTACATCAGCCTCGCGATTCCGGTGCTCGGCGCCATCGTCGCGCTGATCGAATGGACGCCGTGGCCGCTGCTGACGCTGGTGGCGCCGCTGGCGGCTTACGTCTGGCGCCAGCACGCCAACCACCTGGTGGCGCTGGCCGATGGCCGGTTGCGGGTCGCCGCCCGGATCGGCGGCACGACCTACGCGCGCACCGAATTCCCGGTCGACGACGTCGAACAGGTGCGCAAGGAGCAGCGCGGCGGCTTCGGCACCGCCCTGGACCTGTCCGCCGTGGTGATCGAATCGGACCGCGCCGAACGGCGGATTCCGCTGCTGGCGTCGGATGCGGCCGACTGGATCTACCGCTTCATCCACGTGCTGGTGATCGAAGCGGACGACGCGGCTTAGCTGTCCGGCGCGTCTGCGTCTTGCGCCGGTGACTTCTTCCTGCCGAACAGCGCCGCGGCCGCGGCCCAGGCCGCCATCGCCCCGGCGACCGCCGCGAAGATGCCGTAGATCATCGGCCGGTCGGCCTCATCGCGCATGTAGCCTTCGGCGATCAACGTCTCCGAACAGCTCGTCACGCCGAAGAAGGCGCCGGCAGCGACCGCTACCACGATCACCAGTTGCAGCAGTCCGATCACGAGCCAGCCCCCGAAGCGTTGCGCAGCCGCTATAATGCCGGGCCAGGGGCGTGAGAGGAACCGGGCGCGTGGCCAGCATCCTGATCGACTGGGGGACCAGCACCATCCGGGCCTACCGGCTGGACGGGGCCGGCTCGGTCAGCGAGCGTCGGCGTCTCGCGCGCGGGCTGGCCAGCTACAGCGGGCCGCGCGACTTCCGCGCCAGCTTCGACGAACTCACCGCCGGGTGGCGCCCGGCGCCGGTGCTGCTCTCCGGCATGGTCGGCAGCCGCCAGGGCTGGGTCGAGGCCGCCTATGCCGCTTGCCCGGCGCGGCTGGCCGACCTGGCCGGCGCGCTGACGCCGGTGCCCGGGGTCGCCGACGCCCACATCGTGCCCGGCCTGGCGACCGTGGCGGCCAGCGGCGCCCCCGACGTGCTGCGCGGCGAGGAAGTTCAGGTGTTCGGGGCGCAACAGCACGCCGGCCAGTCCGAGAGCGCCGCCGGCGCGACCGATGCATTGGTCTGTCTGCCCGGCACGCACAGCAAGTGGGTGCGTGTCGCCGATGGCGCGATCGCTGGGTTCGCCACGGCGATGACCGGCGAGGTGTTCGCCACGTTGCGCCAGTACAGCCTGCTGGCGGCGACCACGATCGACGGTGAGATCGAGCCCGGCGCGCACGCCTTCGCGGAAGGGCTGGCCTGGGCCGGCCGGCCCGGCGGCCTGCTGCACCACCTGTTCGCCGCCCGCACCCGGCCGTTGCGCGAGGGCATGGACGCGGCCGCCGCCAGCGCTTTCCTGAGCGGGCTGCTGATCGGCCACGAGGTCGCCGCGCTGGCCGGCGACGCCAGCGAGGTCATCCTGGTCGGCGATCCGGCGCTTTGCCGGTTGTACGAGGTCGCCTTGGCCGCGCGCGGTGCTGCCACCGTCACCGTCACCGTCGATGCCGAGCAGGCGACGGTCGCTGGCCTGACTGCACTGGCGGCGCTGCTGTGAGCGCGCTGCGCGAGGCACTGGCCCGGTGCCCGCTGGTCGCGATCCTGCGCGGCATCGCGCCGGACGAGGCGGTACCGGTGGCGCGGGCCCTCCACGAAGCCGGCTTCGCCGTCGTCGAGGTGCCGCTGAACTCGCCGGAACCGTTCGACTCCATCGCCCGCATCGTCGCGGCGCTGGGCGACGAGATGCTGGTCGGCGCCGGCACGGTGATGACGCCGGCCGAGGTCGAGCGCATAGCCGCCGCGGGCGGCCGCCTGATCGTGATGCCGCATTTCGATACCGAAGTGGTGGCGGCGGCGAAGGGCCGGGGGCTGGCCTGCGCGCCCGGCGTGGCCACGCCATCGGAAGCCTTTGCCGCGTTGAAAGCCGGCGCCGATGCGCTGAAGCTCTTTCCGGCCCAGGCGCTGCCGCCCTCGGTGCTGTCGGCCTGGGGCGCGGTGCTGCCCGCCGGCACCCTGACCATGCCGGTAGGCGGCGTCCACGCCGGCAACCTGGCCGCCTACTGGGACGCCGGGGCGCGCGGCTTCGGCATCGGATCGAACCTGTACAAGCCAGGCAAGTCGGTGGCCGAGGTCGCCGCCACTGCCGCCGAGCTTGTCGACGCGATCAGGTCTCTCGGGTAAGCGCTTCGATCTCGTCGCCGAGCAGTTCCGGTTCGTCGAACGCCTCCAGCGCCGCGACATGGGTCGGCAGGTCGGCGAGGAAAAACTGGCCGGCGATGCCGCGCGCCAGCCGTTCCGCGCCCTGCGTCACCGAGGGGATATCGCCGGCGACCATGCCGTGGCTCAGCAGCGCCGCTTGGTTGAAGCAGTGCAGGTGGGCGAGTTGCGGCATCTTGCCGGGGTGCTTCTCGTGGAACTCGAAGGCGCCGCCAAGCTCCGGGTGGTTCGGGAAGTCGCCGATCGCGTCGACCCAGTCGGCCCCGATGTTGGCGTCGTGGAAAGTGCGGATCTCGCCGGCGATGTTGGCCAGCTCGCGCGGCCTCGTGACGTCGATCTCGAAGCCGGTGGCGAGGATCACGTGGTCGACGGTGAAGTCGCCCTTCGCGGTCTCGATCCGCACGAAGCCGTCGGTCGCCGTTGCCGATTCCCACGATGCGCCGAGATGCGCGTGATAGCCGTCGTGGCCGGCCAGCCGCTGCACCGACTCGCGCGGCGCCGCCACGCCGAAGCCGAAGGCATAGTTCAGGATGTGCCAGCGCTCCGCCACGGTCAGGCGCGGGAAGCCATGCACGAAGCCGCTGTAGACAATGCCCTTGAACTTGTTGATCCGCGGCCAGTCGGCGCGGCGGATGAAGTGGTGCACCTCGCCGGCGCCGGCCTCCAGGGCTTCGGCCGCGTTGTCGCAGGCCGAGGCGCCGCCGCCTATCACCGCCACCCGCTTGCCCTTCAGGGCTGCGAAGTCGATGTCGTCGCGGGTGTGCGAGACCAGTTCGGGCGGCAGTCCGGCGGCGACCTTCGGCACCCGGTTGCCGCCCAGCGCATCGCGCCCGTTGGCCAGGATCACCTTGCGCGCCGGAAACCGCCCGGCGCCCTCGGTCTCCAGCCACCAGAAGCCGTCATCGGGCGTCAGCGCGGTCAGCGTCACGCCGTTCTCGATGTCCAAGCCGAGCGCCTTGCGGTACCAGACCAGGTAGTCCATCCACTGCCCGCGCGGGATGCGTCCCGATGCCTCCCATGCCTCGGCGCCCCACTGCGCCTCGAACCAGGCCCGGAAGGTGAGCGAGGCCATGCCCATCGCCGGTCCGGTCAGGTGCTTCGGCGAGCGCAGCGTGCGCATCCGCGCATACGTCACCCACGGCCCCTCCTGGCCGGCCGGCGAGGCCTCGATCTGGCGGATGTTGGTGATGCCTTCACGCTTCAGCGCAAAGGCGGCGACCAGGCCGCACATGCCGGCGCCGACGATGCACACGTCGGCCATCGGCTGGCCGTCGGATCCGGGGGTCGGTTTCACCCAGTTGGCCGGCGGAAAGTTCAGGTACTCCAGGTCGCGCGCCAGCCGCCGCTCCAGCGCCGCGAGCCCTATCGGTTCGGTTGTCTCCATGCCGGCAAACTGCCGGCACCGGAGCGGCCGGTCAACTTAATGTGATTTCAAGATCGCCTAACGTTCAGGCGATGGCGACGTCGTGCACCACGGCGGCGAAATGGCAGGCCGCCGCGGCCAGCACGCAGCCGTGCCAGATCGCGGTCTGATACGGCAATCGCTCCCAAAGGTGGAAGATGACGCCAGCGCTGTACAGCACGCCGCCGGTCAGCAGCAGCACCAGTCCGGCGCCCGAGACGGCGTCGAGCAGGGGCTGTATCGCGACCATGACGGTCCAGCCTTGCAGCAGGTAGGCCACGATTGCCAGCCGCTCGAACCGGCCCGGCAGCGCCAGCTTCACCCCGGCGCCGACCAGCGCCACGCTCCACACGAAGATCAGCAGTCCGTGGCCCCAGTCGCCGCCGATGGCGGACAGCGCGAAGGGCGTGTAGCTGCCGGCGATCATCACGAAGATGGCGGCATGGTCGAAGCGCCGGAACAGCGCCCGCCTGGCCGGGTTGCGGGTCAGGTTGTACAGCGCCGAGCAGCCGAACATCGACACCATGCCGCCGACATAGACCGCCAGCCCGACCAGCACCTCAGGCTCGGCGTTCGGCAGCGCGATGGCAGCCAGCGCCACCAGCGCGCCGAACACGAAGCCCAAGCCAAGCATATGCAGCACCGCGTCCGCCATGAGTTCGGAATGGCTGTGCTCGCGGATCCATTTCTCGGCCTTGGTCATGGCGCGGAGCATGAACCGGACACCCGGTCCCGGCAAGACGTGCGGATGCCGCTTGGCGCCGGCGCATTTTACCGGCGGTTTACCATTCGAACGCAGACTGCCGGGCGTACGCTTGAGTATTTAGCGGTGAGTTCATGAAGCTGACGCGACGTTTCGCGCTGATCGCCGGGGCCATCATCCTGGCCGTTTGCGTCGGCCTGGGCCTGCACGGCGGCGAGCGTGCCGAACGCAACATCCTGGAAGCGGGCGAGCGCTACAACGTTACCTTCGCGCGCCTGTTGGCCAACAGCCTGTGGGAACGGCATGGCGACACGTTGTTCGCCGGCCGGCCGACGCGCGTCGACGATCCGCGCCTCGCCTTGGTGGACCATGACGTCCGCGCGCTGCTGTCTGGTCTGCCGGTCGGCAAGATCAAGATCTACGCGCTTGATGGAACCACCATCTATTCCACCGAGGCCAAGGACATTGGCGGCGACAAGTCAGGCAATATTGGCTTTCAGGCGGCAATTCGCGGCGACATTTTCAGCGAGCTGCAATTCAAGGGCAGCTTCAACACGGTTGAAGGCACGATGGCGGACCGCGACGTGCTGGAGACCTACGTCGCCATCGCCGGGCGGGACGGCAAAATCGAGGGCGCGGTCGAGGTCTATCACGATCTCACCATGATTTTGTCCCACACCCACCGCGCGCAACTGGAGCAGTGGGCGGTGACCGGCGCAGTTCTCGCGGCGCTGCTGGGTTTGCTTACGCTGTTCATCTGGCGCAGCGAACTGGCCATGCTGCGGGCCAAGGGCGTTGCCTTCGACGCGATGCAGGAGGCCGACAAGGCACAACTCCGCGAGCGCATGAAGAGTGAGTTCCTGGCCAATGTCAGCCACGAGCTGCGCTCGCCGATGAACGCCATCCTGGGCTTCGCCCAGGTTATTCAGAATCGCGTCTTCGGTCCGATGCAGCCGGAACGCTACGAAAGCTACGTCAACGACATCGTCGACAGCGGCAGTTACCTGCTGCGCACCATCGACGACATCCTCGACATGGCCAAGATCGAGGCCAAGGAGATCGAGCTGATGCCGACCACGGTCGATCTCGGCGACCTGCTGCACCGCAGCGCGCGCCAGGTCGGTCAGGCCTTCCGGCGGCCCGACATCGAGCTTGCGGTCGAGGCGTCGGGGCCGACAACCTACGTGCTGGCCGACGAGAACCGGCTGCGCCAGGTCATCGCCAACATCGTTTCCAACGCCGTGAAGTTCACCCGCGGCGCGGGCACGGTGCGGCTCGTTCTGCAGCGCGCCGCCGACGGCGGTGTCCGCATCGAGGTGCGCGACAGCGGCATCGGCATCGAACCGGATAAACTGGCCACCGTCCTCACCCCGTTCGGCCAGGTCGCCGGCGCCTATGCGCGCGAGATCGGCGGCGTCGGCCTTGGCCTGCCGATCGCCCGCGCGCTGGTCGAGATGCACGATGGCAGCCTCGACATCGAGAGCAAGCCGGGCGCCGGCACCACGGTCACGCTGACCCTGCCCGCCTCGCGTGTGATCGGCAGTGCCACGCCGCTGGAAGCCGTCCAGGCGGCCTGATCAGGTTCCGACCCGCATCGGCTCGACCAGGCCGCGCAGCGTCGCCAGCACCGATAGCGGGGTCAGGCGGCCGGTTCGCGGGTTCTCGGGCGACGGCACGTTCTCGATGGTCATGGTGAAGCGCGCCGCCTCGGCCTCGACGGTGACCGTGTGGGTGTTGCGGTCGACCGTCGGGTCGGCCCAGATCTCTACCGTCGTGCGGTCCGCGCCGATGCCGGCCAGGCTGAGCGCCGCGCCGACGTTGATGTTGGCCGGAAAGCCGGCCGCCGCCTCGCGCGCGCTGCCCTGAAACACGCACGTCGGTTCGTGGATCGCCGCCAGGTCGATCTTGTTCTTCTCCACATGCGGCGCGCCGGCCAGTCCGCCCGGCGGCTTGCGCGTCGACAGCGTGATCGAGGTGACCGGCCCCTGCGCGGCGCCGCGCACCGCATCCAGGCCGAGCAGCGCGCCGGTCGGTACCACGATCTGTGCGCCGGTCTCGGCCGCCCGGTCGATCAGTTCCATCCGGCTCAGCATCGCGCCGCACGACAGCGGCAGGAAGATGCGTCCGGCCTCGATGGCCGGCCAGGCGACCTCGTCGAACACGGCGGCCGGCGCGCATTCCACCACCACGTCGGCCTCGGCCATGTCGGCCAGCGAGCCCACCGGCACCGGTGTCTTCAGCGTCGCGACCTTGGCTTCCGCGCCAGCGCGGTTGTTGGCCGACACCGCGACCAGCCGCAGCCCGGCGATGCCGCCGTCCAGCGCCCGGGCCACTGGCCAGCCGATCGCGCCCATTCCGCCGATCGATACCGTGAGTTCGCGCATTGGCAGCCTCCCGCGCCGCGTCTAGGATCGAGCCACAATAACGATGAGGATGCGTCATGGGCTACGAGTTGATCTCGGTGAAGCCGATCTCGCCCGCATTGGGCGCGGAAATTTCCGGCGTCGACCTGCGTCAGCCGCTGGGCAACCAGGCATTCCAGGAGATTCACGACGCGCTGATGGCGCACCAGGTGATCTTCTTCCGCGACCAGGACATCACCCCGGATCAGCATGTCGCCTTCGGCAAGGCGTTCGGCGCGTTGCAGATCCATCCCTTCGCCCCGCGTCTCGATGACCACCCGGAGGTCCTGGTGATCGAGAATGACGAGGCGCGGCCGTCAAAGATCAACCAGTGGCACACCGACGTCACCTTCATGGCCGAGCCACCGCTGGGCTCGATCCTGCACGCGCAGGAGATACCCGAGGTCGGCGGCGACACCATGTGGGCCTCGATGTACCTGGCCTACGAGGGCCTGTCGGCGACGATGCGGCGCATGCTCGACGGCCTGATCGGCGTGCACGACTTCACCCGCACCTTCGGCAACCGCCTGCTGCATCAGCCCGACGGCTGGGAGAAGCTGCAGAAGGCCAAGACCGCCTATCCGCCGGCCGAGCACCCGGTGATCCGCACCCATCCGGAGACCGGCCGCAAGGGCATCTTCGTCAATGCCGGTTTCACCACCTCGATCAAGGACATGAACAGGAACGAGAGCGAAGCGATCCTGGCGATGCTCTACGAGCACTGCCGCAAGCCGGAATACACCTGCCGCTTTTCCTGGGAGAAGCACTCGATCGCGTTCTGGGACAACCGCTGCACGCAGCACTACCCGATCGCCGACTACTGGCCGGCGCGCCGGCGCATGCATCGCGTGACCGTCAACGGCGACCGGCCGCATTGAGCGCCGCGACGTGAGCTCCGACATCGACCTGGAGTCGCTGCGGCCGCTGTTCCGGCCGCGCTCCGTCGCCGTGATCGGCGCTTCGGCCTCGCCGGAGAAGATCGGCGGCCGGCCGCTCGCCTATCTGCTGAACGGCGCCTTCGACGGGCCGGTGTGGCCGGTCAACCCGACCTACGCGGAAGTCCAGGGCCAGAAGGCCTACGCCAGCGTCGCCGACCTGCCGGAGACGCCGGACATGGTGGTGGTCTCGGTGCCGGCGCCGATGGTGGTCGAGACCGTCGAGCAGTGCGCGGATCGCGGCGTCGGCAGCGCCATCATCTTCTCCTCCGGTTTCGCCGAGATCGGCGAGGAAGGCGCGAAGGCGCAGGCGCGCCTGGGCGAGATCGCGCGCAACCGGGGCATCCGTATCGTCGGCCCGAACTGCCTCGGCGTCTGTCACTTCGAGCGCGGCATGATGGCGTCCTTCGCGCCGATCTTCGCCGAGCCCTACCTGGCCGGCGGCAGAATCGGCATCGTCAGCCAGTCCGGCGCGTTCGGCGCCTGGGCCTACGACCTGGCGCGCGAGCGCAACCTGGCGCCGTCCTTCTGGGCGACCACCGGCAACGAGGTCGACGTCGACTTCGGCGACTGCCTGGCCTTCCTGGCCGAGGATCCCGAGACCAAGGTCATCCTGGCCTACATGGAAGGCTGCCGAAACGGCCCGAAGCTGATCCGGGCGCTGGAGATGGCGCGCGCCCGGCGCAAGCCGTTGGTGATCGTCAAGGTCGGTCGCACCGATGTCGGCGCGTTGGCCGCGGCCTCGCACACAGCGGCGCTGGCCGGCGGCGATGCCGTCTACGACGCGGTCTTCGCCCAGGGCGGTGCCTACCGCGCCGACGACCTCGACGAGTTTTTCGACGTCGCCTATGCCTGCGCGATCTCGCCGTTGGCGTCCGCCGCCAACGACCGGATCGCACTGGTCACGGTCAGTGGCGGCGTCGGGGTGCTGATGGCCGACGCCTCGGTGAAGAACGGCCTCGACGTCGCGCCGCTGCCGGACGCGGCGCAGGCGCAGATCAAGCAGCGCGTGCCCTTCGCCGGCACCCGCAATCCGCTCGACGTCACCGGCCAGATCGTCAATGACCGGGCCCTGCTGGGCTACGCCATCGATCTGGTGTTGAGTGCCGGCGACTATGGCGGCCTGTCGGCCTTCCAGGGCACCATCGCCCGCTCGCCGGCCTATGCCGAGCCCAACCTGGAGATGTGGCGCGCGGTGCGCGCGCGGCATCCCTACGCCGCCCTGTCGGTCTGCGGCAAGACCCTGCCGCAGATCCGCGAGGGCCTGGAACAGATCGGGGTCATGGCCTACGAGGAGCCCGGCCGGGCGATCCGCGGCCATGCCGCGCTCGGCCATTTCCGCCGCGCCTTCGACCAGGCACCGCGCCAGGTCGCGGCGCCGGCGCCGGTCGAGCTGCCCACCGGCCCGTGGACCGAGGCGGCGGCGCTGAATGTGTTGTCCAAGGCCGGCGTGCCGGCGGTGCCGCACCGGGTGGTCGCCAGCGCAGAGGAAGCCGCCGCCGCCTTCGCCGACCTCGGCGGGCCGGTGGTGGTGAAGCTGCTGTCCTCGACGGTGACCCACAAGTCCGACGTCGGCGGCGTGCGCCTCAACCTGGCGACGCCGCAAGCGGCGGCCGACGCGGTTCGCGACGTGCTCGCCATCCCCGGCGCCGAAGGCGCGTTGATGGCGAAGATGGCCGGGCAGGGGGTGGAGATCATCCTCGGCATCCAGAACGACCCGGTCTTCGGCCCGCTGGTGATGGTCGGCCTGGGCGGCGTGTTCGTGGAGGTGATGGGCGACGTGTCGTTGCGGGTCTGCCCGGTCGACGAGGCCGACGCCCGCCAGATGATCGGCGATCTCAAGGGGGCGGCGCTGCTCAAGGGTGTGCGCGGCCGCCCGCCGGCCGACATCGACGCGCTGGCCGGCGCCATCGCCGCGTTGTCGCGCTTCGCCGTGGCCACCGCCGACCGCGTCGGCTCGGTCGACATCAACCCCTTCCTGGTCCTGCCGGAGGGTGAGGGCGCCGTGGCGCTGGACGCGGTGCTGGTCGAGCGTTGAGGCCGGCTACAGGTTCTTCGACCTGAGCACGAGCATCTTTTCGATCTGCATGTCGTGGATGGTGTGGTGGATGCCGCCGACGCCGTGGCCGGACTGGCGCAGGCCGGCGAACGGCATCCAGTCGACGCGGAAGGCGGTGTGGTCGTTGACCATCACTGCGCTGGCGTCGAGCCGGCGATAGCACCGCAGCGCGGTTTCCAGGCTGGTGGTGCACACCGCCGCCTGGAATGCGAAGTCGAGCGAATTGGCGCGGTCGATGGCCTCGTCCATGTCGTCGTAGGGGTAAACGCAGACCGCCGGCCCGAAGACTTCCTTCCGGCTGATCGTCGCGTCCGCCGGCGGGTTGTAGAGCAGCGTGTTCTCGTAGCAGGTCTCCGAGGCCGCCTTGCCGCCGGACAGCAGCTTGGCGCCGCCCTTCACCGCCTCCTGCACCCACTCGTCGACGCGGGTCACCTCGGCCGGGCGGATCAGCGGGCCGACCTCGCTCTCCATGGTGGTCGGATCGGCCAGCTTCATCTTGCCGCCGAGCTCGGCCAGGCGCTCGGCGACCTTCTCGGCGATCTTGCGCTCGGCGAACACGCGCTGCACCGACACGCAGACCTGGCCGGCGTGGTAGTAGCCGCCCTTGGCCAGCAGCGGCAGCACGTCGTCCAGATCGGCGTCGGCCGCCAGGATCACCGGCGCGGCGCCGCCATGCTCCAGGGCGCAGCGCGCGCCCGGCGCCAGTTGCGAGCGCAGCGACCAGCCGACGCCCGGGCTGCCGATGAAGCTGAAGAAGGCGACGCGCGGATCGGTGACCAGCTTGGTCGCGGTCGGCCGGCCCTCGGTCGGCGCCGCCTGGCACCACTCCGGCGGCAGCCCGGCCTCGTGCAGGATCTTGACGAAGTTCATGCAGGAGATCGGCGTCTCGTTCGACGGCTTGACCACGACCGGACAGCCGACCGCGACGGCCGGCGCCACCTGGTGCACGATCAGGTTCAGCGGATGATTGAACGCGCTGACCGCCACGACGACGCCGATCGGCTCGTGCGTGGTCCAGGCCAGCCGGTTCATCGACGCCGCGTTGACGCCCATCGGGACCTCGGTGCCGTGCTGGGTGCGCAGCGTCTCCACGCAGACCCGCACGCTGTCGATGGCGCGCGCGACCTCGACCTTGCTGTCAGGCAGCGGCTTGCCGCCCTCGCGCGCGGCCTCCACCGCCAGGGTGTCGAACCGCTCGGTCATCAGCTCGACGGTCTTCTCCAGGATCTCGATACGCTTGGCCGTTGAGAGCCAGCCGTCGCGGTTCTTGAACAGCTTGTCGGCGGTGGCGAGCGCGGTTTCCACCGCGTCGATGTCGGCGGTATCCAGTGTCGCGATCGGCTTACGGTCCCACGGTGCCAGAACTTCCAGGGTCTTGCCCTTGCTGCTGGCCCCGGCGTACATCATCGGGAAGTGCTGGCTCATGGTCGATCCCCCGGATATTCGACTGCGAGTCGGTTGCGGGCGCAGGATAGACCGAGCCGCCCGCCGCCGTAACCCGAGGAATTCCATGAGCGACCCCTCACCCACCCAGGCGCTGATCTTCGATGTCTTCGGCACGGTGGTTGACTGGCGCCGGTCGATCGCCCGTGAAGCGAACGAGTTCGCCGCCAGGCATGGCCTGGACCTTGATGGCGAGCGGTTCGCCGACGACTGGCGCGCGCTGTACCAGCCGGCAATGGCGCGGGTGCGCGAAGGCCAGGTGGATTTCGTCAAGCTCGACGTGCTGCACCGCATGAACCTGGACGAGTTGCTGGCGCGCCACGGCATCGAGGGCCTGCCGGAGGCCGAGATCGACCGTCTGAACCGCGCCTGGCATCGGCTCGACCCGTGGCCGGACACGGTGCCGGGCCTGACCCGGCTGCACCGCAAGTTCATCCTCGGCACGATGTCGAACGGCAACGTCGCGCTGATGGTCAACATGGCGCGCCGCGCCGGGCTGCCATGGGACGTCATCCTCGGCGGCGACGTCGTGCGCCATTACAAACCCGATCCGCAGTCCTATCTGAAGAGCGTGGATCTGCTCAGCCTGCAGCCGGGCGAGACCATGCTGGTCGCGGCGCACCCCGACGACCTTCGCGCCGCGGCCAAGTGCGGTCTGCGTACCGCCTATGTCCGCCGGCCGGAGGAGCATGGACCGAACACCTACAAGGAGCCGGATGCCAGTGCCTTCGACCACGCCGCCGACGATTTCCTCGATCTTGCCGAACAGCTCGGCTGTTAGCCGCCGTACCGTGCTGGTCGGCGCCGCCGCGCTGGCCGCGCTGCCGGCACGGGCCGCCGAGGGCATCGGCGAGGTCGTCTTCGTGCACCAGTGGGCCAACCGGATCGACGGCGCCGGCAACTCGACCGGCCTCTATGTCGACGACGCGGTGCGATTCCAGGAAACCGTGGCGACGGTGGCGCGCGGCGCCCTGCACCTGAACATGCTGGACGGCAGCGAGGTGCGGCTCGGCTCCGACTGCCGCGTGGTGCTGGACGAGTTCGTCTATGACCCCGGCAAGCCCGAGGCTGGCACGATGGTCGCGACCGTCGGCAAGGGCATCGCCCGGTTCGTCTCCGGCAACATCAAGCAGCGCTTCCAGGTGCGCACGCCGACCGTGACCATCGGCATTCGCGGCACCGACTTCTCCGTCTGGGTCGAGGACGATCGCGACGGCCGCACCACGATCTGGGTCAACGAGGGCGCCATCGTCGTCCAGCCGGCCGCCGGCGGCGCCGCCGTCGAGGTGCCGCAGGATTCCACCGTGGCGGTCGAGGCCGGCAGCACCGATGTCGACCTGAACGCACCGCGCCCGCCCTCCGACCCGGGCCTCAGCCCGCGCCTGCGCCTGGGCCCGAACCGGTAGGGCAGCGCGGTGAAGACGATGCCGTCATCGACACCCACCTCACCCCAACCCTCTCCCCACAAAGGGCGGAGAGGGAGCCATAAAGTCATCTACAAAGCGTTCCTCTCCGCCCTTCAGGGGGGAGAGGACAGGTGAGGTGGGGGTCGCCACCAGCAAGGCGCATCCGATGCGGTAGGCAGGCGTGAGCTCCTATTTCAATCACGTCGACCATGCATCACTGCTGCGCGACTTCCCGCTCGGCGACGAATTCCTGTCGCGGTTCCGAAGCCTGAGCCGCGACGAGTTGCGCGCGCGGCAGGAGGAACAGTTCAAATCCGCGGTCGCGCGCGCCTGGAAGACCGGCTTCTACCGCCGGCTTTGGGGCGAGCAGGGCATCGAGCCGGGCGACATCCGCGGCCTGGACGACCTGACCAAGCTGCCGGTGTTCGACAAGGCCGACCTGATGGCCGCGATCGAGCAGCATCCGCCCTACGGCGACTTCGCCGGCGCCGATCCGGACACGCGGGTGATTCTGCACACCACCTCCGGCACGACGGGCCGGCCGCAGACCCTGCTGTTCGGCCCGCGCAGCCGCGAGATCCAGAATCTGCTGCTGGCCCGCGTCTACCGCTTCCAGGGCCTGACCGACGACGACATCGTCCACTCGGTCTACGGCTTCGGCATGATCAACGGCGGCCACTATGTCCGCGAGGCACTGCTGCACTGGACCAACGCCCTGATGCTGCCGGCTGGCACAGGGGCGGAGACGCGTTCGGCCCAGCAGGTGGCGCTGATGCGCGACTTCGGCGTCACCGCCATCGTCGGCTTCGCCGACTTCATCCGCCGCCTGGCCGACGTCGCGCGCGAGCAGGGCATCGAGCCCGGCCGCGACATTCCCGTGCGGATGATCTCCGGCCACATCGGCCGCGAGGATCGCGACGCGTTGTCGGCGGCCTGGGGCGGGGCCGCGGTCTACGACTGGTACGGCGTCGGCGATACCGGCATCATCGCGGCGGAGGGGCCGGACCGCGACGGCCTCTACGTGATGGAGGACGCGCACGTGCTGGAACTGCTCGACATCGACAGCGGCGCGCCGGTCGCCGAGGGCGAGTCCGGCGACATGGTCGCGACCGTGCTGTTCAAGGACGACGTCTATCCGATCATCCGCTTCAACACGCACGACGTTTCCGCGGTGAAGCCCGGCCGTTCGGCGCTCGACCTAAATCTGCGCCGGTTGCAGGGCTTCCTGGGACGCTCCGACAACATGGTGAAGCTGCGCGGCATCAACGTCTTCCCGCAGGCCATAGGCCCGATGCTGGCCGGCCTGGACGGTTTCGCCGGCGAGTATGTCTGTCGGGTCAAACGCGACGAGCAGGGCCGCGACGACATGACCGTGCACGTCGAGGTCGCCGGCGCGCCGGACAAGGTCGTCTACGAAGCCGCGTTGCGCCAGGCGCTCGGCGTCGGCGCTGCCATCGAGTTCGCCAGGCCCGGCGAACTGGCGCCGCTGACCGAGGTCGAGACGCGGCAGAAGCCGAAGCGCCTGATCGACGACCGTTTCGAGGGCGCTTGATGACCGGCCGGCAACTCCGCGATGCGCTGGCCGGCGATGCGCCGGTGGTGGCGCCCGGAGTCTACGACGCACTGACCGCCGCGCTGGTCGCCGAGGCCGGCTTCGCCGCCGCCTACCTCTCCGGTGCGTCCATCGCCTACACGCGCCTCGGCCGGCCGGACATCGGCCTGGTGGCGATGACCGAGGTCGCCGACGTGATCGGTCGCATAACCGAGCGCGTGCCCGACCTGCCGCTGATCGTCGACGCCGACACCGGTTTCGGCAACGCGCTGAACGTGCAGCGCACCTTCGCCCTGTTCGAACGCAACGGCGCCGCCGCCATCCAGCTCGAAGACCAGCAGATGCCGAAACGCTGCGGCCATCTCGCCGGCAAGAAGCTGGTCTCGCAGGCTGAGATGGTCGGCAAGATCAAGGCGGCGACGGATGCCCGGCGCGACGTCGGGACCGTCCTCGTCGCCCGCACCGACGCCATCGCCGTCGAAGGCTTCGAGCCGGCGCTCGACCGCGCCGCCGCCTATGCCGAGGCGGGCGCCGACGTGCTGTTCGTCGAGGCGCCGCAATCGCACGATCAGATGAAGGCTGTCGGCGAGCGCTTCGACGTACCGCTTCTGGCCAACATGGTCGAGGGCGGCAAGACGCCGGTGCGCGCCGCGGCCGACCTGGCCGGGCTCGGCTTCAAGCTGGTGATCTTCCCCGGCGCGCTGGTCCGGGCGCAGACCATGGTCGCGCGCGAGTTGCTGGCCGGCCTGGCCCGTGATGGTTCCACCGCCGCCTTCGCCAACCGCATGCTCGACTTCAAGGGCCTGCAGGACCTGCTCGGCACCGAGGCGATCCTGGAAGAGGCGCGCCAGTACGACGAGGACAGCCAGTGAGCGGCACTGCCGCGAACCTGGACCCGGTCACGCTGGCGGTGCTGAACGGGCGGCTGGAGCAGATCGTCGACGAGATGGACGCGACGCTCTACCGCTCCGCCTTCAACCCGATCATCGCCGAGGCGCACGACGCCTGCCACGGGCTCTATCACCCGCAGACCGGCGCGACGCAGGTACAGGGCAAGTCCGGGCTGCCGATCTTCGTCGGCTCGATGGCCTTCGCGGTAAAGACGGTGATCGACCGCAATCCGCAAGGCGTGGCCGACGGCGACGTCTGGATCTTCAACGATCCCTGGGACGGCGGCACGCACCTCAATGACGTGAAGCTGGTGCGGCCCTACTACCGTGATGGAAAGCTGTTCTGCTACCTGGCATCGGTCGGCCACTATCACGACGTCGGCGGCAACGTGCCCGGCAACTACAACCCGGTCGCCACCGAGAGCTTCCAGGAAGCGTTCATCCTGCCGCCGGTGAAGCTGATCGAGGCCGGCGAACTGCGCCAGGACATCGTTGACATCCTGCAGGCCAACTCGCGCCTGCCGAACTCGGTCTATGGCGACCTGATGGGCCAGCTCAACGCGCTCGACCTCGGCATCAGGCGCCTCGACGATCTGCTCGACGATTACGGCGCCGACACCGTGACCGAGGCGATGGATGCGCTCTCGGCGCGTGCCGAGGCGATGATGCGCGCCGCCATCGCCGACCTGCCTGACGGCGCCTACGCCGCCGACGACTGGCTCGACAATGATGGCATCGACGACGTGCCGCTGAAGATCGCGCTCGACGTCACCGTCGCCGGCGATGCCATGACGCTGGACTTCTCGCGCTCCGCGCCGGCCTGCCTCGGACCGGTGAACATCGCCTATTCGACGCTGGTTGCCAGTTGCTACGTGGCGTTGAAGCACCTGTTCACCGACGTGCCGGCCAATGCCGGCGTGCTCGCGCCGATCGCGTTCGTGGTGCCGGAAGGGTCGTTGTTGAACGCGCGCGCGCCCCGGCCGGTCGGCGGCTATACCGAGACCATCCTGCGCATCATCGACGTGGTATTCCGCGCCTTCGCCGAGGCTGCGCCCGAGAAGGTCTACGGCAATGCCTACGGCACCATCAACGCGCTGTCGCTGGCCGGCCACCGCACCAACGGCCAGCGCTGGGTGATGTTTTCGTTCTTCGGCGGCGGCCTCGGCGGTTCGGCCGCATGCGACGGCCTGAACCACGGCAACGCGCCGATCTCCACCGCCACCATCCCACCGGTGGAAATCCTGGAGGCGGCCTATCCGGTGATGTTCACGCAGTGGGCGCTGCGTCCCGACAGCGCCGGCGAGGGTGCGCATCGCGGCGGCCTCGGCGCGGTCTACGAGATCGAGCTGCTGGAAGAGCAGGCGGACGTGTTCCTGTTCGGCGAGCGCGGCCGCTTCCCGCCGCAAGGTGTGCGCGGCGGCGGGCCCGGCGCCACCAACCGTTTCACCTACCAGCAGGACGATGGCGACCACGAACCGCCGCTGACCTCCAAGGCGAGCGGCATCCGCCTCAAGCGTGGCCAGCGCGTGCGTCTGGAGACACCGGGCGGGGGCGGTTATGGCGACCCGGCACGGCGCGACCCGAGAGCTGTCGAACGCGACCGCCGGCTCGGCTACATCACCGAGGGACAGGGATGAGCAAGGTCGCGGGCGTCGACGTCGGCGGCACCTTCACCGACGTCTTCGTGCTCGACGAGGCCGCGGGCGCTTTCGCCGTCGCCAAGGTGCCCTCGACCCGCGACGATCAGTCCGCCGGCTTCATCGAGGGGCTGGGCGCCGCCGCGACCTTGTGCGACATCGCGACCGTCGTGCACGGCACCACCGTCGGCACCAACACGCTGCTGGAACGGCGCGGCGCGGTCACCGGCACCATCACCACCGCCGGCTTCCGCGACGTGCTGGAGATGCGGCGGCGCGACCGGCCGCGCACCTGGGGCCTGGCGGCCGAGTTCGAGCCGATTGTGCCGCGCGACAAGCGTTTCGAAGTGCCCGAACGCACGCTCGCCGACGGCACCGTCCGCACGCCGGTCGATCTGGCGGCCGTGCGCGCCGCCGCCGAGGCGCTGCTGGAGCAAAGCTGCGAAGCGGTCAGCCTGTTCTTCGTCAACGCCTATGCCAACGACGCCAACGAGCGCGCCGCGGTCGAGCTGGTCCGCGCGCTGTGGCCGAACGCCTACGTCAACGCCAGCCACGAGATCCTGCCCGAGATCCGCGAGTTCGAGCGCGCCTCGACCACGGCGCTGAACGCCTACCTGCAGCCGGTCGTCGCGCGCTACCTGCAACGCCTGGAGGAACGCCTTGGCGATGCCGGGGCCAGCCCGCAGGTGCTGATCGTGCAGTCCAACGGCGGCGTCATGTCGGTGCCGACGGCGCGGGCGCTGCCGATCCGCACCGCGCTGTCCGGCCCGGCCGCGGGCGTGATCGCCGGAGCCGAGATCGCCCGCCAGGCCGGCTTCGCCAACGTCGTCACCTGCGACATGGGCGGCACCAGCTTCGACGTGTCGCTGGTCGCCGACGGCCGCAGCATTCTGGCGCCGCAGACCTCGATCGACTTCGGGCTGGTGGTGCGCACGCCGATGATCGAGATCACCACCATCGGGGCGGGCGGCGGTTCCATTGCCTGGGTCGACGCCGGCGGTCTGTTGCAGATCGGCCCGCAGTCGGCCGGCGCCGATCCCGGTCCGGCCTGCTACGGCCAGGGCAACGAGGCGCCGACGGTGACCGATGCCAATGTCGCCCTGGGGCGCATCAATCCGGACCGGCCCATCGGCGGCAAGCTCGACCGGCTCGACGTCGTCGCCGCGCGTGCCGCCATCGACGCGCACGTCGGAACGCCGCTGGGCCTCGACACCGACGCGGCGGCCGAGGCCATCGTGCGTGTCGCCAATGCCCGCATGGCCGGCGCCATCCGCCTGGTCTCCATCGAGCGCGGCCACGCGCCGGAGGATTTCGTCGCCATGCCGTTTGGTGGCGGCGGCGCGCTGCACTGCGGCGCGCTGATCAAGGATGTCGGCCTGGCCAAGGCGCTGGTGCCGCGATTCCCCGGCGTGACCAGCGCGCTGGGCTGCGTCATCGCCGACATGCGCCACGATTTCGTGGTCACCGTGAACCGGCTCCTCGCCGACCTCGACACCGACGGCCTCGCCAGCCAGGTCCGCCGCATGGCGGACGACGGGACCGAGCTGCTGGACCGCGCTGGAGTCGCCTTCGCCGGCCGCTCGCGGCACTTCGAGCTCGACATGAGCTACCTCGGCCAGACCCACACCGTCGCCGTGCCGATCCAGCCCGACGACGGCGGCGCCGTCACGGTTGCGGCCATCACGCAAGCCTTCGAGGCGCGCTATCAGGCGGTCTACGGCCGGCTGCTGAAGGGCGTACCGGTACGTGTCCTGAACCTGCGCGGCGCGGTGATCGGCACCCGGCCAAGCCTCGACCTGACCCTGCTGGCGCCGGCATCGGATGCCAGCGTTGAGACCGCGCGTCGCGATCCGCGCCGGGTCTATGCTGACGGCGCCTGGCACGACGCGGATGTGTATGACCGCCTGGCCCTGCCGGTGGCGGCGCGCATCGCCGGCCCGGCGGTGCTGGAACAACCCGACACCACCATCTTCGTCGACCCGGGTCTCACGGCGGCGGTCGACCGCTTCGGTAATCTGCTAATCTCCCGAGCATGAGCAAGGCCTTCACCAAGGAAAACGACGACGCGCCGGACGACGATCTGTTCGACGACATCGCGCCGCTGCCCAAGGGCGTGAAGAACTACATCACGCCCGCCGGTCACGTTCGCCTCAAGGACGAGTTGCGCTATCTGCAGCGCGAGGAGCGGCCGAAGGTGGTCGAGACCGTGTCGTGGGCCGCCGGCAACGGCGACCGTTCGGAGAATGGCGACTACATCTACGGCAAGAAAAGGCTGCGCGAGATCGACCGTCGCGTGCGCTATCTGATCAAGCGGCTGGAGATCGCCGAGGTCGTCGACCACCGCCGGCAGACCAACCGCGACCAGGTCTTCTTCGGCGCCACCGTCACCTACGTCGACAGCCAGGACCGCGAGCGCACCATCCGCATCGTCGGCGTCGACGAGGCCCGCCACGACGACGGCGAAGTGAGTTGGCTCTCGCCCATCGCCCGCGCCCTCCTGAAAGCCTTCGAAGGCGACGTCGTCAGCTTCCAGACGCCCGCTGGCATCGAGGAGATCGAGGTGCTGGCGATCGCCTATCCCGATGACTAGGACGATGAGCATCGCCGATCCCGCCCGCACCGCGCTGATGCTGCTCGACCTGCAGAACGATTTCATCCATGCCGAAGGTGCCTACGGCCGCGCGGGCGTATCGGCGGTGGAGATCGCGGCGCTGCCGGCGCGGCTGGCGCCGGTCGTCGCGGCGGCGCGCGTGGCGGGCGTCGTGATCGTCTCTACGCATTTCACGCTGGTGCCAGGGCGCGACGGCGCGCCGCTGATCTCCGAGCACCTGGCGAAACTGCGCCCGTTCCTGGCGAAGGGCGATTTCGCGCCCGGTGGCTGGGGCCAGGCGCTGGTCGACGAACTGGCGCCGTTGGATATCCAGGTCGAAAAGGTGGCGTTCTCTGCCTTCCACGCCAGCCGGCTCGACTGGGTGCTACGCAAGCTCGGCGTCGAACACCTGGTCTGCGCCGGCATCGTCACCAACGGCGGTGTTGCCTCCACGGTGCGCGACGCGCATGTCCGCGAGTACCACGTCACCGTGATCGAGGATGGCTGCGCCGCCTTCTCGCCGGCGCGCCACGACGCAGCCATCGCCGACCTGGCTTCGCTCGCCGAGATCGTGACCTGCGAACAGGCGCAAGCCGCTCTGGCCCTGGCATAGCCCCGCCCATTATGCTGGGAGCCATGGCGAAGATGCGTGCGGCGATCGTTCTCTTGGCGTTGGCGGCGGCGTGGCCGGCGGCGGCGCAGCAGCAGTACCAGGACCCGACGGCGATCATCCGCTCGCTGGCGCCGAAAAAGTACCTGCCGGAACATTCCGGGGTGCGCGACACCGCCCAGCCGCCGCGCCGCGCCATTGACCTGGAGGTGCCGTTCCAGCTCGATTCCGCCGACCTGACCGACGCCGCCCGGCGCCAGCTCGACGCCCTGGGCCAGGCGCTGGGCGCGCCGGAACTGGCCGAGTCCCGCTTCCTGATCGCCGGCCATACCGACGCGAGCGGCGGCGCCGACTACAACAAGGCGCTGTCGGAGCGCCGCGCCCAGGCGGTCTTGCACTATCTCGTTGATGTGCATGGCGTTTCCGAGGCGCGGCTGCTGGCATCCGGGTTCGGCGAGGAGCGCCTGAAGAACACCGACCAGCCCACCGCGGCGGAAAACCGGCGCGTCGAGGTGGTCGCCCTTGACCCGCCGCAAACAGCGGCCGAGCCCGCCGCCAAGTCCGACGCCCCGGGCGCCAAGACCGACGCCGACAGCCGAACGCAGAAGATCACCTTCTAGGCGGCGCAACCGACTGAAATTACAACGCTTTCGTCATCCCGGGCGAAGCGCGTAGCGCGCCGACCCGGGATCATCGGTTGACCATGCGATCGACAGTTGGCCGTTGATCCCGGCTCTCCCGCTGGTCGGCCGCGATGACGCCGAGCGAAAGTGACAGCACCGCCCGGAATCCGCCCCAAGCCACTGCATAGCCATCCCCAGGAACGATGGAGGAGATGGTCGATGCCTCTGGGCGATGGCGGAAATCCGATGGCGGAGATCGCGCTGGCCCTGGCGATGGCCTTCTTCTCGCTGCTCGTGCTGGCGCTGGTCTCGATGCGCGCCGGCGAGGGGGTGTCCAGTTCCCAGGTGGCCGCCGGCATGGTGTTGGCGGCCAGCGGGGGCGCGGCCGCGCCGGCACCGCGTCAGGTATTGGTGCACTGGCGCGGCCGGCTGCTCGACCCGCAACTGAACGACATCGAGCCGGAACGCTTGCCGGCGGGACCATTGATCCTGGCGGTGGCGCCGGACCTGCCGGTGGCCGAGGCGGTGGCGCTGCGCCAGCGTTTCACCGGCCGCGACCTGACCGTCACCGCGCTTGATGCCCGGTGGCTCGAACGACTGAAGGAGAGCACGCGATGATCAAGCTGCACGCGGCGGCGATGTGCCTGGTGGCGGCCCTGGTGGCCGCGCCGGCGATGGCGCGGACCGGCGACCTGGACGACATGAGCAAGGTCTCGGTCCAGCGCCTGGTGCTGGAGGAGGCAAAGAACTCCGCCGTCCCGCCGGCCCTGGCCCTGGCGGTGGCGCGGGTGGAGAGCAACTTCAACGCCCAGGCGCTGAGTTCGGCCGGCGCGCGGGGCGTGATGCAGATCATGCCGGCGACCGGCCGCGGCGAGTATGGCGTGCATCCCGACGAACTCTGGGACGCCCGCCTCAACGTCCAGATCGGCATCGATTTCCTGGGCCGCCTGATCGAGCGCTACGACGGCCGCTGGGACCTGGCGCTGTCGCACTACAATGGCGGCACGATCTCCGGTTCCGGCGCCAACGCCCGCCCGCTGCCCGCGACCCGGCGCTACGTTGCCGACGTGATGCGCTGGCACAAGCATTTCGAGAGCCAGCAGCGGCTCTGGCTGGTGGCCAAGCCGGCGACCCCGCCGGCCGACGCCTGGCAGCCGGCCCGCACCGCGCCGCGCCTGGATGACATGACGCCGGTTCCGGTCGAGAAACCCCGCGTCGAGCAGGCCCGCGTCGAGGAGGTCAAGGCACCGCAGCCGGCGGTGCCGACGCCGGCGCCGTTGCCACGGCCCGAGGTCGTTGCCGAGCCGCGGCCGGAGGTGGTCGAGCGCATCGTGGTCGAGCGCGGCGCGCCCTGGCGGCTTCGGCACAATCCGCGCACCGTCGTGGTCTGGCGCGGTCCGGCCAGCATGGTCGGCGACGATTTCGCCAGCGACGATATCGAGGCCCGGCGCCAGCGCGCCCGCCACAGCCTGGACGATTTCGGCCCCAAAGTGCGCACCATCCGCTGGTAGGCTAGGGGCTGTGAGAATCGTGCCCGGACGGAACCGACCGCCATGGATATCGACGCCGCCGGCAACCAGCTCGTGGAGGCCGGCAAGAGCGAGGCGCTGATCGAGGCGTTCCGCGCCATCGCCGATAGCACCGGAGCGGACGGCGAGCCGCGCTACAGCCGGCGTGTCGTCCGCACGCTGGCCCGGATGGTGAGCTGCCGCGCCTATGGCCGGGCTGTGTTCGAGCTCTGCCACCTGATCAACATCGCCGATGCCGTGGGCGAGGGCCGCGACCGCTGGGAGCGGTTCTTCTTCGCCGCCCCGCGTGCCAGTACCGCCGGCTTCCGTGGCCAGGTCGAGGACGCCCTGGCGCGGCGCGACTGGCGCCGCGAGGGGTTTCGACTGACCGGTGATGCGGTCGCCATCGCCTATGCCGGCAAGCCCTTCGCGGTGAACTTCGCCCGCATGCCGGTGCTGGCGGCTTTGCTGGAGTTCCTCGTCGCCACCGTCGGCTACGGCGCCGTCGCCGACATCCTGGCCGAATTGCTGACGCCGCCGGTCGCCGAGGCGGCGGTTGGCCGCGCTGCCAACGCGCTGCAGGCCCAGCTCTACCGCTACCTGGCCGACCACCTGCCGAGCGTGCAGCACATGGCCAAGTTCAATCGTTTGCTGAGCTACCTGCGCGAACGCAGCGACGGGACGCAGGCCAGCCTGGACGACGACGCGGTGCTGGAATTCTGGCGCCAGGCGGCGGCCGAGCCGGAGACCGACTTCCGCGCCTATCGCACGGCGTTCGATGCCGCCGTCCAACTTGTGCGCGCGTTGCAGGCCGCCGGCGATCAGCAGGCGATGGCCCGGGCTCGCCCGATCGGCACGGACCGCGAGGCCGGCGAGGTCGATCCCGCCGTCATCGCCGAGCTGCTGGACGCCCAGACCGACGCCTGGGAATCGCCGATGGTGGCGCTCGACAGCCCGCCGGCCGACGCCGTGAAGTTCCTGAACAAGGCCGAGACGGAAGTGGTGGCGATGCTGCTCGACTGCGGTCCGGTCGCTGGCCGGCTGCCAGTCTCGCTGCTGCGCGCGGAAGTGTTCGGGCGTCACCAGGGCCGCATCACCCAGGCACTGCGCCGCGGCTCCGACGTCGCCGCTCTGGCCCGCGAAGCGCCGCAGGAGAGTTATGAGCAGCGTCTGGCCTGCTGGGCCGAGCTGCGCCGCCACATCGCGCGCTTATTGTCGGCGGCCGCCCATGTGCTGTTGCCGGACGTCGCCAATGACGACCGGGCGCTCGCCGAAAAGCTCACCCAAGGCCGTCGTGCCTTCCGTGGGCTCAGCCGCAAGGGCTTCGAGGAGGCCGGCGATCCGGCCACCGTCGAGGCCTTTCGCGCCGCGATCGCGCCGTTGACCGCGATCGACGACCAGATCGATACGCTTTCGGCCCGTCTGTCGGGGGACGCGGCGCCGGATTTCCAAGCCGATGTAAACACATTTGCGTCAGCATTCATGGAATTGTACGAGGTCCGACCATGACCATCACCGTCACCCTGCCGACGGCGGCGACCGAGCCGCTGGCGGCGGCAGCTTTTCAGGCCCTGCTGGACGAGCGCGCCTTGCTCGCCGCCGAGACCGCGCGCCCGGTCATCGCGCCGTCGCGGCTCTACGCCTATGCAGCCGGCGTCAACGATGCCGATGCCGAGGTCGAGGCGGCGCTGGCCGCCGATCCGCGCCTGGCCGCCGACTTCGCCCGAATGCTGGGCCGCGCCGCGACCTGGCGGCTACCGCGCCTCGCGGCGGCCAGCAGCGGCGAGAACCTGGTGCGCAGCGGTGAGAATTGCCGCATCGAGCTGCGCCGGTCCGAGGCCGAGCCAAGCCAGATCTACCTGATCATCGAACTGGCGGCGCCCGAGACGCTGCCGACCCGGCTTTTCGCCGCCCGCGAGGGCGGCCAGGTGGTCTCGGCCGACCTCCCCGCCGCGCGCGACGGCGTGATCCAGTTGCTGGCCGGCGCCGACACGCCGCTGGTCGCGGCGCTGCGCGACGTCGGTGCCGAGGTCTTCCTGCGCTGATGCGGGTCCGGGTCTACCTCGCCACCACGGAAGGCCCGGTCAGTATCGACCGCATCACCCGAGAACCGGCGGTCCAGTCGGCGGTCTGTCTGCGCCGCACCACCCGTGTGCTGCCGATCAGCGCCGCCTACGATGCCTTCGTGCGGTCGCCCTCGGGTGTGATCGAGCGCGATTTCGGGCCGTTCAAGTCCGGTGCCTTCCGCATCGATCTGTCCGGACCGGTGGACGACGGCGAGAGCTGGCAACTCGCCTTCTACGTTGCCCACGACCTAGCGCGCCTGAACCGGTTGGCGGACAGCGACGGCGCGGCCGACCAGATCCTGCTGCTGACCGGCCGGGTCGACACCGACCTCGGGGTCGGTGCCGTCGACCACGTGCCGGAGAAGCTGCGAGCCGCCGCCGATCACCTGCAACGCTGGGCGCGCGATCGCAAGGGCGTCGCCATCTGCGTGCCGCCCGACAATATCGATGAGGTCCGCGACCAAGCCCGACCTGACGGTGTCGCCCTGCGCGCCATCGCCCGGGCCGGAGAGGCGACGTCGATGCGCGCGCTGCCGCGCGAGATCGACCCGGCGCGGCGCAAGGCCTGGTTGATCGTCGGCGCCGTGGCCGGCGGCGTGCTGGCACTGCTGCTTTACGCGGCCTGGGTGAGCCGGCTGCATCTGGTCTTGCTACGCGTGATGTTCGGATCCGATCCGGAAGCGACCGTCGAAGCGGTTCCGATCGAGCCGCGACGCCCTGAAATGCTGTCGGTCGCGATCTACGAACGCCGGGCCCGGCTGGGCCAGAACTGTCCGGCGGTGCTGTTCGGCGGCGAAACGCCGCGTCAGGTCCGCTTGGACTTCGACGACGAGGGCCTGGGTCGCGGGCGGTTCGATTCCGAACTCTGCGCCATCGGCGTGGTCGTCGATGCCGGATACGACCACTACGCGGCGGCTTTCGTGCGGCCGATCTTCGGCGGCTTCACCGAAACCGGCCGACCGCCGGTGGCGCTGGACGGCCGTCGCGCCCTGGAGGGGCCGGTCGACTGGACCATTTCGCTGCCGCGCCGGCCGCAGTCGCTGGAATACCGCATCGTTGCCGTTGCCGGCGCCGAGCCGGTCGACGAGGAACTGAATTGGCTGCTGCGCCAGACCAACCTGGACCTCGCCGTCGCCGTGCTGCGCGCGCGCGGCGCGCAACTGATCGACCGCCGCGTCCGTCTCGATCGCTAGTGTGACGAAAATCACTCTGGGCCCGCCATAGCCTCTGCCGGAGGGCTTGTCCCTCGCGGACCAGGGAGGCTTCGCATGCCGTGTTTCCGTTTAGCCGCCGTGCCGCTTTTGGCGCTGGCGCTCGCCGCCTGCGTCACCGATCCGCCGCCGCCGCGCGAGGGCATCGCCTATCGCGAGGCGCGCTTCGCGGAGATTGCCGCGCTGCGCCAGTACCGCGAGTGCCGCGACGAGGCGTTGAGCCTGGACAGCCAGGCGCGCGCGGCTGCCAATCCGGCGCGCTACCTCGCCGTCGCCCGTTTGCTGGAGCGTTGCGAAAGCGATCTCGGCCCCGGCGCCGCTGGTCTGGCGGCCGACGAACGCATGCGCGCCTATGCGCTGGCGGTGCAGAACCACCTGAAGGGTGGCGACATTGCCGCCGCGCGCGGCGGGTTGGAGCGGTTTCGCGCCGCCTTCCCGGGCGAGGACCTGTACTACGCCGACGGCTCGTCCTTCACCGAAACCATGGCCCTGCTGCTCGGCCTCGGCGGGCCCGGCGCCACCGGCGAACTGGCGATGAGCAACGTCGCCGCCGACGTGAAGGCCGAACTCCGCCGCGCTGACTACTGGCGCCAGCACTAGGGAGGCGGCGATGGTCTTTCCAGGTCGTCATGCCGGATTTGATCCGGCACCCATGGCCCCCCCTCGCGCGGCATGGACATGGACCCCGGATCGAGTCCGGGGCGACGTATCGGGCTGGGGCGTGTTGCTTGTGATTGTCTTTGGCCTCTTGTCGCTGACCACGCCGGCGCTGACCGCCGAGGACGATGGCGCCGACTGGCGGCCGGCGGCGACCGAGCGGCTGGTCAAGCTGCCGCCGGCCTACCTGAAGAAGTCGCTCGACCGCGATTTCGAGCGTTCCGATTTGGCCGAGGCGATGCGCCGGGGCGGCGAGGACATCGATTACAAGGCCGCGACGCTGAACGACCTGAAGCAGGCCGTCGAGACCGCCAGCGGCGACCTCAACGTCGAGCTGCGCCATCAGTATCTGGCCGAGAAGCGTGCCTATATCGAGCTGGTCTCGCGGCAACACGCGCAGCGCAAGCGCTACCTGGCCCGGCGCCAGGACGTGCTGGAGAAGCTCCTGCGCCGGGCGGTCGACGAGGACGTGCCGGTCGCCGCCTCGCGCGCCGAACTGGCCGCGCAGCAGGCGGCGGCGCGCGCCCGCTTTGCCGGAACGTCGGATCGGGTCGACCTGCGGGTGCTGCGCGACCAGGTGGCGCCGGAGAGCCGCTACGCCCGGACCTACGCCGACAATCTCGCCGCCATCGAGCGGCTGACCCGCGCCATCGACCGCCACCCGATGAACGCTGACGCCGCGCCGGTGGCGGCCGGCGATCGCCGCACGCTGCTGCGCCAGATGATCGCCGACGCCGAAGCCGAGCGCGCCATCGTCGAGCAGGAGGAAACCATTCTCGGATTCATGGCCAAGCTGGTGGCACTGGACGCCATGGGCCTGGCCGAGGAGATCGCCGCCGGCCCCGACGGCGAGACCCGGCCGGCCGCCGGCCCGGCGCGGCCCGCCGACGCGCTGAACCATTTCGTCGGCGGCTAGGAATCAAGGAGAGGAACCATGCGTATCGCGACGACAGCCCTGTGCCTGACGCTGCTGGCCATGCCCGCCGCCGCCGGCACGCTGGAGAACCTGGAGCGTGAGCGGGCGATGCTGGTCGAGACCATGTTGGCGCCGGCGCTGTCCGTGGTCGAGCGGCAGATCAAGGTCGAGGAAGCGAAACGCCGCCTGCTTGATCTGGAGCGCCAGGTGTTGCGCGACGACAGCCTGACCGGGCGCGCCACGCCGACCGTGCGCCGTGCCTTCGCCAGCTACGACCTGACCTTCCTGGCGCATGCCTCGGCCGAGGCCGACCGCGCTCCGGTCGACCTCTGGCTGGAGCAGATCGGGGTGAGTACCGAGAGCCTGATGTCGGCCCGGCGCGGCCGGCGCTGACCATGGCGGCCCTGCGCGCCCACGCCGTCGCCGCCAACCGCGCCCTGGCCCTGTGCCTCGGCGCGGCGGTGATCGTCGCGTCGGTGGCCGCCGTCACCACTGTGGCCGAGCCCATGGCAATCGTCGCCTGGAGCTGGCAGGTGCTGGGAGAAGTCTTCGTCTGCCTGTACTTGGCGCTGGTTTCCGTGGCGATCTACGCCTGGGCACGGCTGGCCGAGGCGCGTGATGCCGACGCGGTCTTCTGGCGCGGCGTCGGCCTGCACGCCGGCAACGGCGTCGCGACCCTGGCGCTGACCTTCACGCTCTACGGCATCAGTGCCGGTATCGCAGGACTGGCCGAGCAGGAGCTGAACCCGTCGACGGTGAACGCGATCATCGCCGACCTGACGGCACACTTCAGCCGGGCCTTCATGACCACGGTGGTCGGCCTGCCGACGGCGGCGGCGCTGCGCGCGCTGCTGTCGCTGAGCTATCGGGGAGCCCCCGAATGCGCTTCGTGATCTTCAATCTCGCGGTGCTGGTCGGGCTCGGCTACCTGCTATTCGGCGATCCGGCCCAGCGCCCGACCTGGCTGGCGGCACCGCAGGCCGAGCCGCCCGCGCCGACGCCTGTGCCCGCGCCGGTCGTCGCTGTGGAGCCGGCCCCCGAACCGCCGCCCGCGCCGGAATCGGATCCCGAGCCGATGCCGGCCGTCG
>JAVKFY010000076.1:0-54660 GCA_040223615.1 Alphaproteobacteria bacterium | reverse complement strand
CACCCCCGCCCCGCTCCGCCGGCCGCCCGCTACCGCCACGGCCCTGGAGCAGGCATCATGAAGCCCTGGACTCTCACTATCACTGAGGGACCAACGGGGAGCAGGTCAGTGCGCATCATCAAACAAGCGCTGGATAGTTCTTGTTCGGCTCTGAAACCATCGGGGCTTGATATCTTCTATGTGGGTCCGGCAGCGTTCGCAGTGGCTTTGGGCCACCGCTGGAACGCGCTGCCGGCAAGCCGGTTTTACGAGTTCCGTGCTGTCGACGCGAAATACGTGCCAACAGTGTGCCTCACTTGAGCCCCTCCCGCGCTCAACCTTCCGCAACAGATGCCAGACGCTTCAACGTACGCCTTCGGTGAGGGCCGCCTGGACAGGGCCTTTGGTGATGGCTGAGGGTCGTGATCCATGAAGTGGACACTTCGATGGTGTCCACTTCGATATTGATGGACACGATCGTTGATGTCGGTGGCAGCGGAACAAGACGGGGTGCAGTCGTAAGACGTGGGTCGGCATCGTCGCCGACGGCGCTGGTCGGTGAAAGAGAAGCGACGGATCGTCGCCGAGACCATGGAGCCCGGCGCGTCGGTGTCGATCGTGGCGCGGCGGCACGATGTCAACGCCAACCAGGTGTTTTCCTGGCGCCGCTGGTTCGGCGCCGAGCCGCAAACCTTCGTGCCTGTTGTCATCTCGCCGGAGCCTTCACCCGCGTCAGGCCTGGCATCTGGGGAAGCGAGCGGCACACGGTCGGATGGCCCACCGAAACCATCGGCTGAGATGGCGGGCCGGATGGAGATCGTGCTCGGCTGCGGCAGCCGGATCGTGGTCGATCATGATCGGCCCCCACTAGGTGGTCCGGGTTGAATGTTAGTTCATTGCTGGCCTTGGCTCAGCCCTGCCGGAGCCGACATAAGCTGGGAAAGAGGGAACAGCGCGATGGCGCGCTCGGGCCAAGGATTTCCTCAAAGAATGACTCCGCTCTCCCCAGGTTGCCATCTCGTCAGTTTGTTAGCCCAGCGTTAGCCCGGGCGCAAAGTTCCTCGCGGTTGTGATCTTCGTACGGCCATTCCCTGCGACATGTCATTGTTTATATGGAAGAAATTTGGTGGGCGCAGTAGGACTCGAACCTACGACCCGCTGATTAAGAGGCTGTCGACCATGGGCCTTGCGCGGGGCCGCGGCGATTGGCTCAGTCAAGTAAAACTTCTTCAGTCGGTAGCGTCCATGCTGCCGCTTCCCGCTGCGCTGTCGTTGGCCGACGCAGGTTGCGCGAGATGTGAAACATGCCCCTCCCACGCGAGGATCGCTGCGCGCATCTCATTCATGTACGAGAAGCGGTTGTAGATGGCGGCGACGCCCGAGATCTCGCCGCTTTGGTGGGCCAGGATGCGTTCGACGATGTGGGGCGCGATGCCCATCCTGGCCAAGCCGGGTGGCGAAGGTCCGCCGTAGGTCGTGCAGGGTCCAGCCTGACGTCTCGGACGCCCGCAGCAGGCGCGTGTGGGCGTCCGACCACTTCGTGAATGCCTTCAGGCCGAAAATCAACCCGTCGGCGGTTGCCTGGAAAATCGGATGGTCGCCGTAAGGTATCGTGTGGGCTCGGTTCCCCTTCATGAGCTCCGCTGGCCATCGGATGACCTTCTCTTCGCGATCGAAGAAATCGCCGCGAAGGTGCACTGCCTGACCGCGACGCTGACCAGTGAGCGCGAGGAACTGGACGATCTGTCCGTAGACGCCTTGCGAAGGCGCCGCGAGCAGAACGGCCTTGAGTTCTTCGTCGGTGAGAACGCGATCGCGGGATCGAGCCCGGAACGGCTTCCGTACACCTGCGAGCGGGTCATGGGGGATGTAACCACGCGAGACCGACCAGCGCAGTAGCGCCTTCACGGCTGTGAAGGCGTGGTTGGCTTCGCCGGGCTTGAGCCGGTCCGTGATCTCGGCGATCTCGCGTCGACCGATGTCCATCAGCGGTTTGTCGTCGAGCGGTGCAAAGTGCTTGGTGAGGAGCCGCTGCGTCTCCTTCTGTGTGCTCCACATGTTTTGCGTGTAGTGGATCGAAAGGTAGAGCTCCCGCGCTTCTGCGAAACTGAGGGATTGTTCCGCCTCGCCCTTCAGCTGGTGCTCGGCCAGGATGTCGCGCGCCTTCTCCTGCGCCACCGCAAGCTTCACCAAGCCCACCGTCCCGAGCGTCACCCGGCGACGTTTCCTTCCGTACGTGAGGACGAAGGCCTTTGTGCCCTTCGCCGTGACGCGTACGCCGAACCCCTTCAGCTGAGCGTCCCCATAGATTTTGACGCCGCGGGGCGGTGGCTTCAGGTTCTTGATGGTCAGTTCGGTCAGATTCGCCGGTGCCGTGTCTCGCATTTGTCTCGCGTGTCTCGTGCGTAGCAGCGTGCATCAGTGTTCATGTATGTTGCCTCTGCCAGAGTCCACGGTCAACCCAAAAACGAAAACCCCCTGCGTTTGCAAGGGGTTGTGAGATGGTATGTGCAGCTATGTGTGGTGCCCTCTCCCGGAGTCGAACCGGGACTTCCGTAAGGAAACCAGATTTTGAGTCTGGCGCGTCTACCAATTCCGCCAAGAGGGCCCGCGGGGAGCTTTAGCGCGGGTGGCGCGGGCGATCAAGCGGCGCGCAGGCGCCAGCGGAAGGCGTCGTCGCCCTGGTCCAGGCGGTCGATCACCTGCCAGCGGCAGAACCGGTTGTGGCTGGTCAGCGCGCCCTCCCACAGGCCGTTCCAGCTCTCGAACACCGCCGGCGAGGGGCGCCCCGCCATGAACGCCCAGGTCGGCTGCTCGATGATCCAGTCGCCGCCGTCCAGGTGCACCGTGCACTGGTCGCCCTGGCCGTCCGCGATGGCGGCGAACCAATGCGTGAAGGCAGCGCCGTCGTCGCCGGCGATGCCGAGCAACTCGGCGGTCTGGCGATAGTACTGCAGGCCGATCAGGCGGCCGCAGTGGTTGCCGAGCGCGGCCGCCTCGGCGCGTCCGAACATCTCCGCCATCACCGGCAGCAGCAGCCGCACCGGGTCCATGGCATAGGTCCGGTTGGCTTTCTGCAGCCGTTCGGCCGGCCAGCTCTCGGTCGACAGCGCCGGCGCCTTGGCCGGATCGAACGGCGGCGGCTTCTCGCCGGGGGCGAAACGCAGGCGCTGCTCATCCGGGATCGGCTCGTCGTACTCGTGGAAGTAGCCGGCCAGGCCGTAGCCGCCGTCCATGTCCTCCGAGGTGCAGACGAAGCCGAGCCGGTCGTTGCCGAGCGACACGCCGTTATGTGCGTACCAGCCGCGCAGCATGCCGCGGCTGACCTCGATCGGTATGCCGCAGATCGCCGTGCCCTCGTAGATCCAGCGCGGGTGCACGAAGCGGACCCAGGCCTTGCGGTCGCTCTCCGGCATGAACTGCACGTCGACGCCGCCGATGCGGTTGCCGAGATAGTGATACGCGGCGCAGGCCACGGCGTGCGGCATCTCGGCCAGGCCGAGCTTGGCCAGGGCGGGCATGAACTTGTTCAGGTGGTGCTGGCGGTAGACCCGAAACACCGCCTCGCCGGCGGCCTGGTGGCCGCGCCGGCTCGACAGCATCAGGATCAGGCCGGTGAGGTAGGCGTGGTAGAGCTTGGCGACGGCGGCGTGGCGCGAGGCGGTGCCAGGGGCGGCGGACATGGGGTGGCTCCGGTTGGCGGATGGTGCGGGACACGGCGATTGTCGCGCGTCCACCGCCGCGAGGCGAGCCTCAGGTGCCGGTCCGGGCGGCCGGCGCGCGCCGGCTTTCGAGCCAATGGTGGATCTTGCGTTGCAACTCGGCGGCGTCGATCGGCTTGGCGATATAGTCGTCCATCCCCGCCGCCAGATAGTTCTCGCGATCACCTTTGAGCGCGTTGGCGGTGATCGCGATGATCGGCACGTCGGTGCAGCGGCCGCGGGTCGCGCGGATACGCTGCGTGGCCTCGATGCCGCCCATCTCGGGCATCGAGATGTCGAGCAGCAGCAGATCGTAGGGGTAGATCGTCGCGCGCTGCACCGCCTGCGCGCCGTCGCTGACCAGGTCGTGGTCAAGGCCCATGGACTGCAGGATCATCGCCATAAGCCGCTGGTTCGTCGGGTTGTCCTCGGCGACCAGGATACGGGTGGCGGTGTTGCTGGCGGGTTTGGTTTCGGGTGCCGGGTCGGCGGCCGGTTTCGGCATGGCTGGCGCCGGCGCGCTCGCTCGGTTGGCGTTGAGCGCGCGGTCGACGCTGTGCAATAGCTGCGCCTGACGGATCGGCTTCGGACAGCGGTCGTCGAAGGCGCCATCGTCCACGTCGGTCCCGGCCTCAAGATGCGCCGACGACGACAGGATCAGGCGCAGGTCGGCGAGGCGCGGCTCCGAGCGGATCATCACAGCCAGTGCGACGCCGTCGATGTCGGGCATCATGTGGTCGATGATCGCGACCTCGAACGGGTCGCCGTCGCGCGTCGCGGCGAGCAGCAGCGACATCGCCGCGTGCGCGTCGGTGGCCGTCGTGGTCCGGGCGCCGAAGCCATCCAGCATCAAGGCGAAGATGCGCAGGTTGGTCTCATTGTCGTCGACCGCCAGAATACGCCGCCGCGCCAGGTCGACGCGGGCCTCCTGTGCCACCGTCTCGGCCGGCGGCTCGGTTTCGCGCAAAGGCAGCCGGAGACGGAAGACGCTGCCTTGGTCGACGACGCTTTCGGCGTCCAGCGAGCCGTGCATCAGCTCGGCCAGCCGGCGGCTGATGGCCAGGCCCAGACCGGTGCCGCCGTAGCGTCGCGATGTGGTGCTGTCGGCCTGTGTGAAGTTCTCGAAGATCGTGTCCAGTTTGTCGGCCGGAATGCCGATGCCAGTGTCGCTGACCGCGACCTCGTAGGTCTGGTTGTGTCGCGTCACCTCGATGCTGACGGCGCCCTTGCTGGTGAACTTGACGGCGTTGCCAGCCAGGTTGAACAGGATCTGGCGGACGCGCGAGGCATCGCCGATCAGAAATGCCGGCATCTGCGGCTCGATGTAGCACGACAGCTCCAGGCCCTTGGCGTAGGCGTTCGGGCCGAGCAGATCGAGAATGCCGTCGATCACCATCTCCGGTGCCAGCTCGGCCTCCTCCAGTTCGATCTTGCCGGCGTCGATCTTGGAGAAATCCAGGATGTCGTTCAGCAGCGACAGCAGGGTCTCGCCCGAGTTCCGGATGGTGTCGACGAACTCGCGCTGCAGGCCGTTGAGATCGGATTCGCTGAGCAGGTTGGCGAAACCGATGACACCGTTCATCGGCGTGCGCAGTTCGTGGCTCATCGTGGCGAGGAACGCGGACTTGGATTTTTCCGCCAGCTGCGCCGCGTCGCGCGCCGCGATCAGCTCTGAATTCCGGGCCTTCAGCGAGCGTTGGGCCAGCAGCAGTCCGGCCAGCGGGAAGGCAAGGACGAACAGCACCAAAGCGCCGACCTCGGCACCGAAGGTGAAGTAACTTGCCCGGATGTTCGCGGCGTCGCGGGTCTGGTCCAGATAGACTTCCGCGACGCCGATAACGGCACCGTTCTGCATCAGCGGGACGTAGGATTCGACGTAGACGTCCGGACGGTTCGGCTTCGCGCGACCGTCCTCGACGAACGCGATGGGTTGGCCGTCGCGGATGACGGTCGCCGCCTTCGGGTTGTGATCGTCGAGAGAACGGGCGTCGGCGTTCGCGACCTTTTCGTCGGATATCATCAACAGCCGGCCTTCGCCATCGAACAGCTTGATGCGGAACACGTCAGCGAATTCGCGCGTCCGCTCGAAGACCGCGATCTGCGCGCTAAAATCGCCGCCGGGCACCAGTTTGCTCGACAGGTCGTCGAAGTTGCCGCCGAAGAACTGCGCCCAGGCGATCGAAACGCGCTTGGCGTTCTGGGCGACCGCGTTCTCGGCCGCCCAGGAGAGCATGAAGACGAACAGTGCCGAGGCGAGCGACAGCGCCAGCACGGTCAGCAGGACCGTCGTGCGTCGGGTCGCGATATGAGGCGCCAGCGCCGCGCCGATGCTTCGGGTAGGACTAGACTGACGATCTAGATCGACCGGACCGGCGCGCTCGGACATAGCCATGGTACTCCGCGATAACACATGCCCCCGAAGCAGGGGTTTCGCGGACCACTTATGCCTTCACTGGGGCAACAAAATCGTTAACGGTGGTTGCTTGGCGTGTATAATAGATACAATTAATCCGGCTGGAACGCGGCAACTTCCCTGTCGAGCTTGGCGACGTCATCGTCGGACAGTTTGTCGAGGGCGGCGCGGCGCAACTTCGCCGCGGCGGCGTCCTGGCCCTGTGCGACGGCCAGGCTGAGCCAGAAATAGGCCCGGCCGGGGTCGGCCGCCAAGCCTTCTCCGAGCAGGTACATGCGCCCCAGGAAGGTCTGCGCGTTGGGGTTGCCACGCTTGCTGGCGGACCGGAACAGCTCGGCCGCCTTGGTCAGGTCGCGGTCCAGGCCCTGGCCGCGATAGTACAGCCGGCCGAGGTCGTATTCCGCCTTGCCGACACCGTCGTCGGCGGCGGCGGCGAAGAGTTCCGCGGCGCGTTTCAGGTCGCGCGGCACGCCGGCACCGAAATAGTACATGTAGGCGAGGTTGCGCTTGGCCTTGGCGTTGCCGTTGGCGGCCGATCGACGCAGCAGGTCGGCGGCCTTGCCCTGATCGGCCTGCACGCCGCGCCCGTCCAGGTAAAGCCGGGCCAGGTTGCGCTGCGCCTTGGCGTTGTTCTTGGCTGCGGCCTGTTCGTAGTATTTCGAGGCTTGCATGAAGTCGCGCTCCACGGCCTTGCCTTCTTCGTAGTAGATGCCAACGATGCGCAGCGCCTCGCCATGACCCTGGGCGCCGGCCTTGCGGAACCAGTCCAGGGCGGCGGCCGGATCGGCCTCGGTGCCGAGCCCGCCGTCATAATGGAGGCCCAGCAGATACTGGGCTTCCGCGTCGCCACCCTCGGCGAGCGGCGTGACCAGCTCCAGCGAACGCGCGTGATCGTCGGTCGCCATCGCCGCCTTCACGTCGTCCACCGACGCCGCGCTTGCCGCGTATGGCGCCAGAAGCAGCCAGATGATCGCCAGGGCTCGCCACATTGCCTTCATCCCCCGTCGTGCCGGTTTGCTGACCTGGCGCATAATAGACGCCGAGGAGGCCAAAGCTAATGTCCAGCGGTAAACAAAGATCGACCGACGAACCGGCGGCGCCCAGCGATATTGTCTTCTCGGCCGCCGTGAAGAACATGCAGCGCGAGCTCGGCAGCCGGGAGATGTTCGAACGCCGCCTCGCCGACGGACGCGATTTCGGCACCGCCATCACCGCCGATCTGGCCAGATTCATCGGCCAGCGCGACTCCTTCTATCTCGGCACCGCGAGCGCGGCCGGCCAGCCCCACATCCAGCATCGCGGCGGGCCGCCGGGCTTCCTGCACGTGCTGGGCGAGCGCCGGCTGGGTTTCGCCGATTTCGCCGGCAACCGGCAATACGTCACCCTGGGCAACGCTTCGGAGAACGATCGCGCCACCATCTTCCTGATGGACTACGCGCACCGGCAACGGGTGAAGCTGTGGGGCCGGCTGTCGGTCAGCGATGAAAGCGACCTGATGGCCCGGCTCAGCCCGGCCGGCTATCCCGGCAAGCCGCAGCGCGTGCTGCTGTTCGAGGTCGAGTCCTGGGACGTCAATTGCCAGCAGCACATCGTGCCGCGCCTCACCGAGGCCGACCTGGCGCCGGCGATCCAGAAGCTGCACGCCCGGATCGCCGAACTGGAGGCGGAGGTCGCGGCGCTGCGCGCTAGTCCGCCTGCGCCTTGATCATGTGGAGCACCGGCAGCAGGTAGCCGCGGAACTGTTCCGGGCTCTCCGACATCGGGAAGTGGCCGAGCCCCTTCATCACCTCGAAATGCCGTGCCTTGACCATCTTCGCCAGCTCGGCGGTGAGCGCCGGGGTGGCCGACAGGTCGTACTCGCCGGTCAACAGGTAGAGCGGGCAGCGCTCGGGGTCGAGCTCGTCGAGCAGGCCGTTGCGCAGGTCGCCATCGTCGAAATAGTAGTGGATGTCGCCGAGGAAGATGCCGGGCCCGCCCTGCATGTAGTGCCACAGCGTCTCCCAGCGGTCGGCGTTCGGCGCGCTGGGCGAGATCAGGCAGGCGACGGTGCCGGCGGCGGCTTCCTGGCCGTGCACGTCGGGCCGGTGCAGCAGGCCGAGCTCGCGCATCCGGGTATCGGCGCCGGGGTCGGCATGGGTGGCGGACTGCAAGCCGATGGCGGCGCGGAAGGCCTCGCCATGACGCAGTGCCAAGTGCAGCACCGCGCGACCGCCGATCGAGCAGCCGATCACCGCCGGCCGGTCCAGCTTCAGCGCCCGGCACACCGCCATCACGGTGTCGACGTAGAGATCGGTGGTGAGCTTGTAGTCTACCGTCTCGAAGCCGGCCGGCGGCGACGACTTGCCGTGCCAGGGCAGGTCGAAGGCCACGACGCGGTAGTCGCGGGTGACGTCGGGATCATTCAGCAGCGCCCGGAACTGGCGGCCGTCCGCGCCCGCGGTGTGCAGGCAGATCAGCGGAATGCCCTCGCCGGCCTCCTCGAAGTAGATCCGGTGCGGCTTGCCGTTGAGGTCGAGGTGCAGGTAGCGGCCGACGACCGGCTCGATGTAGGGCTCGCGAACGGCATCCAGGGTCGGCGACGGCTGGTGTGGGCGCAGCTCGGCGAAGAGTTGTTCCAGGAACAACAGGTTGCGGCCGTAGGCCAGCAGGTCGCCGTCGACGCGCAGGTGCCCGGCGCGCTGCATCGCCGCCAGGCTCGAATAGCCGACGTCGGGAAGCTCGGCCGCGAAGGCTTGCCAGGTCTCGGTGCTGGCGGCCAGCGTGACATCGCCGCCGTCGTTGTCGGCGAGCGCGATACCGTCGCCGATGGTCAGCGTCGTTGCGCTCTGGTCGCCCTGCACGGTCACGCTCAGGTCGGCCTTGCGGGCCCGTTGGCGCAGGGCTTCGTTGGTCGCCAGCGACGCGTCCAGCTTTTCGAATGCGAGCATGATCGGCTCCTTCCCAAAGGCAGCGTTGCGCCGGCACCGGACCGAGTCAATTTCGCGCATCGCGGCCATGCGCCGCATTGCGTTGCCCCCGCGGCAACGCCGCGCCTAAGATCGGCCAACGCCCGCCATCAAGAGTTTCCAGTTTGTCCCGCGTTCCCATCGACCTGTCGCCGCCGGTCTCCGACACCGTCAAGACCACGACCTGCTACATGTGCGCCTGCCGCTGCGGCATCCGGGTGCACCTGAAGGACGGTCAGGTGCGTTACATCGAGGGCAACAGGGCGCACCCGGTGAACAAGGGCGTGCTGTGCGCCAAGGGCTCGGCCGGGATCATGCAGCACTACTCGCCGGCGCGGCTGTCGAAGCCGCTGAAGCGGGTCGGCGAGCGCGGTTCGGGCAGGTTTGAGGCGATCGAATGGGACGAGGCGCTGGCGCTCGCCACCGGCTGGCTCGGCGCGATCCGCGAGCGCGACCCGAAGCAGCTCGCCTTCTTCACCGGGCGCGACCAGAGCCAGGCGCTGACCGGCTGGTGGGCGAGCCAGTTCGGCACCCCGAACTATGCCGCGCACGGCGGGTTCTGTTCGGTGAACATGGCGGCCGGCGGGATCTACACCATCGGCGGCTCGTTCTGGGAGTTCGGCGAGCCGGACTGGGAGCATGCCGAGTATTTCATGATGTTCGGGGTCGCGGAGGACCACGACAGCAACCCGATCAAGGCCGGCCTGGCCAAGCTGAAGGCGCGCGGCGCCAAGATCGTGGCGGTGAACCCGGTGCGCACCGGCTATGGCGCGATCGCGGACGAGTGGCTGGGCGTGACGCCGGGCGGCGACGGACTGCTGATCCTCTCGCTGTGCCACGAGCTGCTGCGCGCCGGCCGGGTCGACCTGGAATGGATGCTGGACTACAGCAACGCCGGCTGGCTGGTGCTGGACGAGGACGGCCTGTTCGCGCGCGACGGCGACGGCAAGCCGCTGTGCTGGGATCGCGCGACGAACAGTGCGCGACCGGCCGCCGGGTCGGAGGTTCAACCGGCGCCGAAAGGGCGCTTCACCTTGCCGGACGGGCGCACGGCGCGGCCAAGCTTCGAAATCATGGCCGAGCGCTATGCCGACGCGCGCTACGCGCCCGACGCGGTGGCCGAGCGCGCCGGCGTGTCGGCGGCGACGATCCGGCGGATCGCGGCGGAACTGGCGGCGGCCGCCTTCGACAGCGACCTGGCGATCGAGCAGCCCTGGACCGACACGCACGGCCGCAAGCACGAGCGCATGGTCGGCCGGCCGGTGTCGATCCACGCCATGCGCGGCATCTCGGCGCACGTCAACGGCTTCCACACCTGTCGCGCGCTGCACCTGTTGCAGATGCTGCTGGGCGCGGTCGACCGGCCGGGCTCGTACCGCTACAAGCCGCCGTTCCCGCGGCCGGCGCCGCCGGGGCCGAAGCCGGCCGGGCGGCCGGACCAGATCGCGCCGGGCCAGCCGATGCCGGGGCCGCCGCTGGGCTTCACCGCCGGGCCGGAGGATCTGATCCTGGCCGACGACGGCGCGCCGCAGCGCATCGACCACGCGTTTTCCTGGGAAGCGCCGGTCTCGGCGCACGGCATGATGCACACGGTGATCGGCAACGCCGTGCGCGGCGACCCGTACCGGATCGATACGTTGTTCATGTACATGGCCAACATGGCCTGGAACTCGGCGATGAACAGCGCCGAGACCATCGACATGCTGACCGCCAAGGACGACGACGGCGGCTACAAGATCCCGCACATCATCTATTCCGACGCGTACTTCTCCGAGATGGTGGCGTACGCCGACCTGATCCTGCCCGACACCACCTACCTGGAGCGCTGGGACTGCATCTCGCTGCTGGACCGGCCGATCTCCGACGCCGACGGGGTCGCCGACGCGATCCGCCAGCCGATCGCCACGCCGGACCGCGACGTGCGGCCGTTCCAGGACGTGCTGATCGAGATCGGCGCCCGGCTCGGCCTGCCCGGGCTGGTCGACGACGAGGGGCAGGCGCGCTACCCGAACGGCTATGCCGACTATCTGGTCGGGCATGAGCGCAAGCCCGGCGTCGGCTCGCTGGCCGGCTGGCGCGGCCACGACGGGTCCAAGCAGGGCGTCGGCGCGCCGAACCCGAAGCAGCTTGAGGCCTACACCGAGAACGACTGCCACTGGCGGCTGGAGCTGGCGCCGAACCAGCGCTACTACCGCTACGCCAACCAGGCCTATCTCGACTGGTCGGCGGCGCTGGGTTTCATCGACCATGCAGAGCGCATCACCTTGCAGCTCTATTCGGAGCCGATGCAGCGCTTCCGCCGGGCGGCAGAGGGCCACGGCGAGATCCAGCCGCCGGAGCATCTGCGCCAGCGGGTGAAGGACTACTTCGATCCGCTGCCGATCTGGTACGCGCCGTTCGAGGATGCCGGCGCGGGGGACGACTTCCCCCTGCACGCGGTGACGCAGCGGCCGATGGCGATGTACCACGCCTGGGGTTCGCAGAATGCCTGGCTGCGCCAGATCCACGCCGCCAACCGGCTCTACATGTCACGCAAGCTGGCGGCGAAGCTGGACATCGCCGACGACGACTGGGTCTGGGTCGAGAGCCGCAAGGGCCAGGTCAAGGCGCAGGCGCGGCTGATGGACGGGGTGAACGACCACACGGTGTGGACCTGGAACGCCATCGGCAAGCGGGCCGGGGCCTGGAACCTGGGCGAGGGCGCGCCGGAGTCGACCAAGGGCTTCCTGCTGAACCACCTGATCGACGATTTGCAGTCCGGCACCAGCTATGCCAATGCCGACCCGGTGACCGGTCAGGCGGCGTGGTACGACCTGCGGGTGCGGGTGCGCAAGGCGGGCGTCACCGAGCAGGGAACGAGCGCGCCGCAATTCGCCACCCTGCAGCGGCCGCCCGGCATGGCGCCGGCGCCGGATACGTTGCAGTACGGCAAGCCGAAGACCGGGGCGGTCACATGACCTCGCTGCCGAAGACGCCGCCGGCCAAGCGCCTGGGCCTGGTGATCGACCTCGACACCTGCGTCGGCTGTCATGCCTGCGCGGTGAACTGCAAGGAATGGAACACCGGCGGCTACCCGGCGCCGCTGTCCGACCCCGACCCCTATGGCGCCGCGCCGGAAGGCGTGTGGCTGAACCGTATCCACGGCTTCGAGGCGACGCCCGAATCCGGCGATGGCCGCACGGTGCACTTCCCGAAGTCGTGCCTGCACTGCCAGGACGCGCCGTGCGTCACGGTCTGCCCGACCGGCGCGTCGTACAAGCGCGAGGAGGACGGCATCGTCCTGGTGCGCGAGGACCTGTGCATCGGCTGCAAGCTGTGCTCGTGGGCCTGCCCGTATGGCGCGCGCGAGTATGACGGCATGACTGGGGTGATGAAGAAGTGCACGCTGTGCATCGACCGAATCTACAACGACAACCTGGACGAGGTCGACCGGGTGCCGGCGTGCGTGTCGACCTGCCCGGCCTCGGCGCGCCACTTCGGCGACTTCAACGACCCCGACTCCAACGTATCCAGGCTCACCGCCGAGCGCGAGGGTATGGACCTGATGCCGGAGCTCGGCTGCCAGCCGACCAACAAGTACCTGCCGCCACGGCCCAGGCGCACCGAGTCCGCGACCGCCGAGCTGCCGACCGCGGAAGGCGGCTTCCTCGGCTGGGTCGACAAGCTGCTGTCGCGCTGAACCGACGATGCATCCGGCCTATTCCGTCATCTTCTTCACCACCGCGTCGGGCGCCGGTTATGGGCTGCTGGTGCTGCTCGGCATCGGCGCGCCGCTCAAGCTGTTGCCGACGGACCGCTGGTTCGGGCTGTCGGGCCTGGTGCTGGCGCTGGGCCTGATTACCTTCGGGCTGCTCGCCTCGACCTACCATCTCGGCCATCCGGAGCGGGCCTGGCGGGCGATGTCGCAGTGGCGCTCCTCGTGGCTCAGCCGCGAGGGCGTGGCGGCGCTGGCGACGTACGTGCCGGCCGGGCTGTTCTTCATCGGCTGGGTGTTCCTGGACCGAACCGACGGATTCTGGGGGCTGATGGGCGTGCTGAGCGCGGTCGGTGGGTTCGTGACGGTGTGGTGCACCGGCAAGATCTACGCGACGCTGAAGGCGATCCCGCGCTGGAACAACGGCTGGACGGTGCCGATCTACCAGCTGCTGTCGCTGGCCTCGGGCGCGCTGCTGGCGAGCCTGCTGGCGGCGCTGTTCGGCGGCGCCGGCCTGACCTGGCCGCTCGGCATCGCGTTGATCGCCGGCTTCGCCTCGTGGGCTTCCAAGGCGGCCTACTGGTCCTACATCGACAAGCAGCAGCCGCGCGCGACCATCGAGAGCGCCACCGGGCTTGGCCGGTTCGGCCAGGTCAGCCTGATCGAGCCGCCGCACACCGAGCCGAACTACCTGCAGAAGGAAATGGGCTTCCAGGTCGCGCGCAAGCACAGCCTGAAGCTACGCCGCCTGGCCCACCTGGTCGGCTTCGCGGTGCCGCTGGCGCTGGCGATCGTGGCGGTCTACGCGGTGCCGGCGTTGGCGCTGCTGGCGGCGGCGGCGGCGATGGCGGCGGGCCTGCTGGTCGAGCGCTGGCTGTTCTTCGCCGAGGCACGACACACGCAGTCGCTCTACTACGGCGAGAAGGCGGTTTAGGCGGACAACGTCTCGCGAGCCTGGACCCATGTCTCCAGTTGGTCGGCCGGCATTGCGAAACACTTAATCAGGCAACGGCAGCGACGACGCGGGTTTCGGAGCGCACGTTTGGCGTGAACTCGGCCCATCCGCGCATGGCGGCGAATTCCGGTGTTTCCACCGCCTCCGGCCCGGCCAACTCGTAGACCGTGGTGTAGAGGCGGGCCTCGCGCTGGCTACGTTCGCCGCGCTCGCTCAGCGCCTGTGGCCGGGCGGTGACGTAGCGCCGGCCGCTGAGCACGCCGGGGCAGGCCAGCGCATCGGGAAGGTGTACCTCGTCGTACCAGCGGTTCCAGGCGGCCTCGACCTCGGCATCGACTTCGGCGGTGACGATCAACAGGCAATTGGCGGTCATGGGTTCTCCTCCAGATTGCCCCAGCACGCGACGCGCGCGATGCGCAACGCGATCACCGGCCGGCCGTCGAAGGCCATGTCGCGGTAGGGCGGGTAGCGATCTTGCAGCAGAACCAGCGCCGCGTCGCGCTCGCCGCCATCGTGCAGCAATTCGGCGTGGCCATGCAGCAACACCCAGCCGAGCCGGGTCCAATCGTCGTCGTAGCGGTCGACGACCAGCGATACGTTGGGATTCTGCTCGATGTTCTGCAGGCGCTTCAGCTTGCCGCCGGATTTCGGCTTGCCGTCGATGGCGATGTAGAGGTTGGCGCCGGCCAGCGCGTAGCACACCGGCACGACGTGAGGGCGCGCCTCGGCATCGGCGGTGGCGAGGTGGCCGACCCGTTGGCGTTCCAGAAACCGCCGCTCGGCCTCGTCCAGCATCTAGGCGGCCCGTGCCGCCTCGGCTTTGGCAATCGCGTTGGCGGCGCCGGCCTCATCCTTCAGCCCTTTCAGGGCGGTGGCCAGGTTGGTCCACGCGGTGGCGTTGTTCGGGCGCCTAGCGGTGCGTTCTGAGAGCAGTGCGCGGGCTTGCGCGAAGCGGCCGGCCTTCAACGCCGCCTCGATGATCATCTGCTGGAACACGTCGCGCTGGGCGTGGCTGCCGCCGACCTTGGGCAGCTCGTAGCGCAGCGGCAGTAGCTTATCGACGACCTCGTCGAATTTCCCGGCACGGTAGGCGACGATGGCCTCGGCCAGCGGCAGGCCGACTTGCGCGGCGACACGGGCTTCGGTGGCGTCGCTGAGCGAGGCCTGGCGCATCGAGCTCAGCATGCGCTCGACGTTCTCCGCATTCCCGCCGGCGGCCAGCGCCATCATGAAATGCGCGTCGGCGAAGACCATCAGGTGGTCGTCCAGGCGCCTGGCCGACACCTCCGCCAGTTCCGCCCAGCGGTCGCCGACATCGATGCCGCGATCCTCCAGCCGCCACAACAGCGCCACGGCGTTGGTGATGTCGAGATACTCCTCGGACTTGTCGCTGCGGACCTCTTCGTCGTAGAGCCGCAGCACTTGATCGTACTGGCCGAGTTCCTGGTGGCACAGCGCCCGGTGCCACCAGACGTGGTAGACGAAATTGTTCAGCGGCTTCCAGTGCTCCTGCAGGCCGTCGACCCAGGCGATGCCCTCCTTGTGCCGGCCCTGCATTTCCATCACGTGGCAGACGGCGTGGCCGGCCCAGGCATCGGCCGGGTTCAGTTCCACGCCGCGACGGCCGGCGACCTCGGCGGCGGCGTAGTGGCCGGCCTCCTCCAGCCCGAAGGCCTGCATGCCGAGCACGTAGCCGAAGCCCGGCGTGGATTCGTCCCAGGCACTCAGCGCCCGGCCGGGACAGTCGCGCAGGTTGGCGGCGTCGCCCAGGTAGAAGTGCAGGAATGTCGCGAGCTTGAGTGCCAGGATGTCGCGTGGCCAGTCGAGCAGGATCGCCTCGAAGCGGTCGACCGCGGTCTCGAAATCGCCCTCGCACCATGCCGCCAGCGCCGCCATGTGCAGTCTCTCGCGCGCGTTGGCGCCGGCCTCCACCGCCGCGTGCTCGGCGGCGTGCAGCGACTCGCGCGCCTTGCGCTCCAGCGCCGGCACCGCGAACAGTTTCATGAAGTAGCCACGCAGGACGCTGGCCATCGGCATGACGGCGTCGGCGCCGAAGGTCGCCTTCAGGTGGTTGCCGGTGTCGCGCCGGAAGCCGCAATAGGCCTCGACGGTGGCGTCGTAATGGGCGACCGCGTCGGCGCTGGCGGCGGTGATCTCAAGACCGCGGATATCGTGGTGCATGGTGACCTCCTGGGGATGGCCCGACCGTAGCGCCGCGCTGTCGCGCCCGCCATACTGAATGCCGGGCGCATGGGAGGAATGCGATGAGCTGGCAGCCGGAAATCGACGAGTTGCGCAGGCGCGAGAAGCTGGCAGCCGAGATGGGCGGGCCGGACAAGGTCAAGCGCCAGCACGACGGCGGCAAGCTCACGGTGCGCGAACGCATCGACAAGCTGCTGGATGCGGGCTCGTTCCACGAGGTCGGCGCGACCGCCGGCAAGGCTGAGTATGACGGCGACGGCAACCTGGTGCTGCTGCAGGCGGCGAACTTCGTCTGCGGGCGCGGGCGTATCGACGGGCGCCACGTTGTCGTCGGCGGCGACGACTTCACCGTGCGCGGCGGCGCCGCCGACGCCTCGATCTGGGAGAAACAGATCATCGCCGAGCAGATGGCCAACGAGCTGCGCCTGCCGCTTGTGCGGCTGGTCGACGGCACCGGCGGCGGCGGGTCGGTGAAATCGCTGGAGACCGATGGCCGCACCTACGTGCCGGCCAATCCGGGCTGGGACTGGGTGGTGGCGAACATGGGCGCGGTGCCGGTGGTGGCGCTGGCGCTGGGCTCGGTCGCCGGGCTGGGCGCGGCGCGGGTCGCGACCAGCCACTACGCACTGATGGTCAAGGACATCTCGCAGATGTTCGTTGCCGGCCCGCCGGTGGTGGCGCGGCTGGGCGAGCCGGTGACCAAGGAAGAGCTCGGCGGCGCCGATATCCACACCAGGAACGGCGCCGTCGACGACGTGGTGGAAAGCGAGGAAGAGGCATTCGAATACACCGCGAAATTCCTCAGCTACCTGCCGTCGTCGATCGACGGCCTGCCGCCGCGCGGGCCGGTCGAGGACGATCCGGCCCGGAAGGAGGACTTCCTGATCGGCGCGGTGCCGAAGGACCGGCGCAAGGTCTACAAGATGCGCCCGATCGTCGAGGCGGTGGTCGACAAGGGCTCGTTCTTCGAGATCGGCAAGCGCTGGGGCCGCTCGATCATCACCGGGCTGGCGCGGCTCGACGGCTGGCCGGTGGCGGTGCTCGCCTCCGACCCGTATCACTTCGGCGGCGGCTGGACCGCGGACACGTCGCTCAAGGTCACCCGCATGGTCGACCTGGCGCAGACCTTCCATCTGCCGGTGGTGCACCTGGTCGACTGCCCCGGCTTCCTGATCGGCGTCGCCAGCGAGAAGCAGGCCACCATCCGGCACGGCAGCCGGGCGCTGGCCGGCGTGTACCAGGCGACGGTGCCGTGGTGCACGATCCTGATCCGCAAGGCATTCGGCGTGGCCGGCGCGGCGAACAGCAATCACCGCCGGCTGCACTATCGCTACGCCTGGCCGTCGGGCGACTGGGGCTCGCTGCCGCTGGAAGGGGGGATCGAGGCGGCGTACCGCGCCGACCTGGACGCGGCCGACGACCGCGACGCGCTGCTCACCGACATCGAGACCCGGCTGAACCGGGTGCGCTCGCCGTTCCGCACCGCGGAAGCCTTCCTGGTCGAGGAGATCATCGACCCGCGCGACACCCGCCCGCTCCTATGCGAATTCGCCAACCTCGCCGCCCCGCTACGCCAGACCGGCCCGTCCCAGTTCCACATGCGGCCGTGAGGCGGCGTCCTAGCCGCGCTTCGCCGCCTGTGCGGCGTTTTCCAGCGCCTGCAGGAACGCCGAGCGGTCCCTTTTGGAGAAGGCCGGGCCAGCGCCGCTGATCTCGCCGGTGTCACGCAGGTGGCTGGACAGCTCGCGCATCGCCTTGGCCATGCCGATGCCGGCATCGGTGAACGGGCGGCCGGTCGGACCCAGGACCTGGGCGCCGTTTTCCAGGCAGCGCGCGGCCAGCGGGATGTCGGCGGTGACCACGATGTCGCCGGCGCCGGCGCGCTCGGCGATCCAGTCGTCGGCGGCGTCGAACCCGTCGGTCACCACCACCATCTCCACGCCCGGCTCCTGGCCGTGGCGCAGCCACTGGTTGGCGACCAGGCGGACGGCCAGGCCGTGACGGGTCGCCACCCGCACGACCTCGTCCTTCACCGGACAGGCATCGCCGTCGACGTAGATGGGCACTACGGCCGCGGCGGGATGTTCAGGCTCTTGTCGCTGGCCGGTCGGGCCAGGCAGCGCTCAAGCCAGGCTTGCGCGTTCGGGCGGCTGGCGATCTCGATCTCTGCCGCCGCGTCATAGAAGCCGCTCATGGTGCGCAGCCACGGCCAGGTGGCGATGTCGGCGACGGTGTAGTCGTCGCCCATGATGAAGTCGCGGCCGTCGAGGCGCTGTTCCAGCACGCCGAGCAGGCGCTTGCTCTCGTTCAGGTAGCGCTCGGTCGGGTAGTTGTCGGTGATCTTGTCGGCGGCGAATTTGAAGAAGTGGCCGAACTGCCCGAACATCGGCCCGACGCCGCCCATCTGGAACATCAGCCACTGCAGGCACTCGTAGCGCGCCGCGCCGTCGGTGGGCATGAGCTTGCCGGTCTTGTCCGCCAGGTAGACCAGGATCGCGCCGGATTCCCACAGGCCCATCGGCTTTCCGCCCGGGCCGTCAGGATCGATGATCGCGGGGATCTTGTTGTTCGGGTTCAGCGACATGAACTCCGGCGTGAGCTGGTCGTTGGTGCCGAAAGACACGGTGTGCGCCTCGTAGGGCAGGCCGAGCTCCTCCAGCGCGGCGGAGACCTTGATGCCGTTCGGGGTGGGGTGCGAGTAGAGCTGGAGCCGGTCGGGATGCTGGGCCGGCCAGCGCTTGGTGATCGGGAAGGCGGAAAGATCGGACATGTGTAGTTCCCCATATTAACCTTGATCGCAGGCTATTTGGGACCGCCCGGTCCCGCAATCAATTCCGCGAGGTGAAAAATTCGGACCGCCAGGCCGCCGCCCGGCGGAACCGAGCGGCTCAGTGACGGCTCAATCGGCGCACGGCGCGGCGGGCGCGCCAGCGGGCGGAACGCGCGGCGCGGTACCAGAGCGGCTTCGGGGTGAGGGGCGAGGCGTCGATACGCGCCTGCAGCGCCGCCGCGAGATCGGGCCGTCCGGCCTGGCGCAGCGGTTCCACCAGTTCGGGATAGTATTCCAGGTGTATCGGAAGCCTCACCTCCGTGGAGGCGAACGATTCCGGCCGCAGGTCGCGCACCGGAAAGGCCGTGGCGCGATCGATCGCACCGGCGACCAGCAGCTCGGCCAGCGTGCGGACACATTTCGAGCAGGTGCCGCAATTGATCGCCCCGGCGCCGATGTCCTGCATCATCCAGCAGACCCGCAGATGCCGCAACGCGACGTCCCAGTCGGCGATCAGGCGCACCTTGTCCAGGCGCGAGTATCGCTCCATCGCGTTGACGATCTCGATCTCGCTGCTGCTGTAGCAGGCGTTCAGGCGCGGTTGCGAGCCGTGCGGGAAGACATACTCCGTGGTGTTGTCCAGCGCGATGGCGAGACGGCCGATCTTGGCCGAGAATACGTGCCCGATCGCGGCCAGCAGCGACGCGAACTGCAGGCGTTCGTAGACCCGCCAGTCCGGCATGATGTCGCGGATGTTGGTCCAGACCGGCACCATTTCGACACCGACGTCGGCCGCGACCTCGCGCAGGCGCGACAGGTAGTCGTCGAACAGGTCGGTACGCGGCGCCTTGTTCGGGTCGCCGATATCGAGGCCGTAGACGAAAAACGCGGTTCTGATCCGGTGCGGGTGGTCGGCCGGATAGGTCGTCACGTTGTGGCGCAACGCCGCCATCGAGTCGACGCCGCCGGACAGGAAGCAGGCCGTCCCCGGCTGCCGCCGGCCCGGCGCCAGCGGTGCCTCGACCTCCGGCACCGCCAGGTCGGGCTCGGGCCATTCGTGCCGCATCAGGCGAAGCGCGACGTTGATGCCGTCGCGGAGCTGCGGGCACACCGGGGCGTCGAGCTCGATCGTCCGGTCGCCGTACTTTCCGGCGGCCACGGCGGCGGCGAGCAGAAAGGCATTTGCGGTGGGCGTCACCCAGTCGGCGTAATGGCGCGGTGCGGCGATGCGGATGTCGAGCGGCGCGTGGCCGTCGGCCTGGACCTCGGCCGTCACAATGGCGTGGTCGTCATCGACACACTTGCGCGCGCGCCTGATTTTCATTGCCAGGACAGCCTGTGGTTGAATGCGATTGCTGTCAATTAGAGGCTCGGTAGGCGTCGAACCCGCCTGTGGACTTGCTCCCCGCCGCTGGCTATAAGGCCGGCATGTCGCAGCAGCACCGCCTGCGCCCGACGGGGCCGTACATTACCGGCCCGGCCCTCGCTTGAGGGTCGGGTCTATCGCGCGTCTCTGGGCTGCACCGTCAGCCGCGTCGCATATTCCAGGTTAAGTTACCGCCCAGGCACGGTTTTTGGCCGCCGGGCGACGATAGAATCGGGTTCCTGACCGATGACCGCCGACTACAAGAGCACGTTGTTCCTGCCGCGCACCGACTTCCCGATGAAGGCCGGCCTGCCGAAGCTGGAACCAACCCTTCTCGACTTCTGGGCCGGGCTCGACCTGTTTGGCCGCCAGCGCCAGCAGGCCAAGGGCAAGGAGAAGTTCGTCCTGCACGACGGGCCGCCCTACGCCAACGGCCACATCCACATCGGCACGGCGATGAACAAGATCCTGAAGGACCTTGTCAGCCGCTCGCAGCAGATGATGGACCGCGACGCCAACTACGTGCCGGGCTGGGACTGTCACGGCCTGCCAATCGAGTGGCAGGTCGAGGAGCGCTACCGCAAGGCCGGGCGCAATAAGGACGACATCCCGATCGACGAGTTCCGCAAGGAGTGCCGCGAGTTCGCGCAGCACTGGATCGACGTGCAGCGCGGCGAGTTCAAGCGCCTGGGCGTGGTCGGCGACTGGGACAATCCGTACACCACCATGGCCTACGCGGCGGAGGCGCAGATCGTCGCCGAGTGCCTGAAGTTCCTGATGAACGGCGGGCTGTATCGCGGCTCGAAGCCGGTGATGTGGTCGGTGGTCGAGGGCACCGCACTGGCGGAAGCCGAGGTCGAGTATCACGACAAGACCTCGACCACGGTGCACGTGCGCTTCCCCGTCGTGACGGCCGGCGATCCGGCACTCGACGGCGCCTCGGTGGTGATCTGGACCACCACGCCGTGGACCCTGCCGGGCAACCGCGCGATCTGCTATGGCCCGGACATGGACTATCGCCTGGTCGAGATCACCGAAGTGGCGGCGGACAGCCTGGCCAAGGTCGGCGAGAAGCTTGTCGTGGTGCAGGAGCTGCTGGAGGACGTGTGCCGGCAGGCCGGGATCACCGGCCACAAGGAACTCGGTACGGTCGGCACCGACGCGCTGCGGAAGACCGTGTGCGCGCATCCCTGGCGCGGCCGGGGCTACGATTTCGACGTGCCGCTGTTCCCCGGCGATCACGTGACCAAGGAGCAGGGCACCGGCTTCGTGCATACCGCGCCCGGCCACGGCGCGGAGGACTACGAGGTCGGCGTCGAGTTCGGCCTGGAAGTGCCGCAGACGGTGGGGCCGGACGGCACCTATTTCGAGCATGTGCCGCTGTTCGCTGGCGTGCATGTGTTCAAGGCCGACGGGCCGGTGCTGGAGAAGCTGACCGAGGCCGGCGCGCTGCTGGCGCATGGCAAGCTGACGCATAGCTATCCGTGCTCGTGGCGCTCCAAGGCGCCGCTGATCTTCCGCAACACGCCACAGTGGTTCATCTCGATGACCACCAACGATCTGCGCGACAAGGCGCTGACGGCGATCGACAACTGCCGCTGGGTGCCGTCGCAGGGCCGCAACCGGATCTACTCGATGGTCGAGGACCGGCCGGACTGGGTGGTCTCGCGGCAGCGCGCCTGGGGCGTACCGATCACGCTGTTCGTCGACAAGCAGACCGGCGAGCCGCTGCGCGACGATGCGGTCAACCAACGGATCGTCGACGCGGTGGCGGCGGATGGCGCGGACGCCTGGTTCAACAGCGACCCGGCGCGCTTCCTGGGCGACGGCTACGATCCGGCGAACTACGAGAAGGTCGACGACATCCTCGACGTCTGGTTCGACAGCGGCTCCACCCATGCCTTCGTGTTGGAGCAGCGGCCGGAGCTGATGTGGCCGGCCTCGCTGTACTTGGAAGGCTCCGACCAGCACCGCGGCTGGTTCCACTCCTCGCTGCTGGAAGCCTGCGGCACGCGCGGCCGGGCGCCCTACGAGGCGGTGCTGACGCACGGTTTCGTGCTCGACGGCCAGGGCCGCAAGATGTCCAAGTCGCTCGGCAACACGATCGCGCCGCAGGACGTGTGCGACAAGTTCGGCGCCGACATCCTGCGCCAGTGGGTGGTCAGCTCCGACTATTCCGCCGACCTGCGGATCTCGATGGATATCATCCAGGCCCAGGTCGACGGCTATCGCCGGCTGCGCAACACGCTGCGCTTCCTGCTCGGCAACCTGGCGACCTTCGATGCGGCCGACGTGGTGCCGGCGGCGGAGATGCCGGAGCTGGAGCGCTGGGTGCTGCACCGGCTGGCCGAGCTCGACGCGCTGGTGCGCAAGTCGGTCGATGACTTTGATTTCCACCGCATGTTCGTGGAGGTCTACAACTTCTGCACCGTCGACCTGTCAGCGTTCTATTTCGACATCCGCAAGGACGCGCTCTATTGCGACGCGCGCTCCAGCCCGCGCCGTCGCGCGGCGGTGACGGTGCTGGACCAACTGCACAGGTGCCTGACCGCGTGGCTGGCGCCGATCCTGTGCTTCACGGCGGAGGAGGCCTGGCGCCATCGGTTCCCCGGCGAACAGGAGAGCGTGCACCTGCGCGTCTTCCCCGAGGTGCCGGCCGACTGGCGCGACGACGCGCTGGGCGCGCGCTGGGACAAAGTCCGGGTGCTGCGCCGCGTGGTCACCGGCGCGCTGGAGATCGAGCGGCGCGAGAAACGCATCGGCGCCAGCCTGCAGGCCTGGCCGACGGTCTACGCCAGTGCCGAGCACATCGCCGCGATGGCCGATGTCGACCTGGCCGAGATCGGCATCACCTCGGGCGCGAACCTGGTCGAGGGCGAGGGACCGGCCGAGGCGTTCCGTGTCGAGGGCACCGCGGGGGTCTCGGTCGTGCCGGGCCTGGCGGACGGCGCGCGCTGCGAACGCTGCTGGCAGGTCACCGACGAAGTCGGCCAGGACGCCAGCCACCCCGACCTGTGCCAGCGCTGCGTGACCGCGGTCGCCGAGCACGATTCGGCCGAGGCGGCCTAGAAATGGCCTGGCGCCGGGGCTTCGCCGTGGCGCTGGCCGTGCTGGCGCTCGACCGCGTCAGCAAGCTCTGGCTGATCGACATGGTGCGCGAGGCCGGCGGCTTCATCGAGGTCACCGGCTTCTTCAACCTGGTGATGGTGTGGAATCGCGGCATCAGCTTCGGCCTGTTGCCCAGCGAGGGCGCGGGCCGCTGGCTGCTGATCGCGGTCACCAGCGCCATCGTGCTGGCGCTGGTGGTCTGGATGGTGCGCGCGAAGGAGCGTTGGCTGGTGCTGGCCCTCGGCCTGATCATCGGCGGTGCCGCCGGGAACATCATCGACCGGGCGTGGTACGGCGCGGTGGCCGACTTCTTCGACGTGCATGGCTTCGGCTATCATTGGCCGGCGTTCAACGTCGCCGACAGCGCGATCGTCGTCGGGGTCGCGTTCCTGATGCTGGACGCACTGTTCGGCCGCCGCTCTCGCGGCGACGACAACGAGATCGGCGCCGCCGAGAGTGGGCGCCGGCGAGGATAGGGAAGATGCTTGGACGGCTTGGAATTGGCATGGTCGCGCTGCTGGCGATGGGGCTGGCGGCCTGCTCTGGGGTGAAAGAGGAGCTTGGTCTGGCGAAGTCCTCACCGGACGAGTTCACCGTGGTGCGCAAGGCGCCGCTGGTGATGCCGCCCAACTTCACCTTGCGCCCGCCGGTGCCCGGCACCCGGCGCAACCAGGACCTGAAACCGACCGAGACGGCGCGTGCCGCGTTGTTGAACCGCGACGGGCGGGCCGTCCCCGTCGATGCCGGCGACCGTACCGGCGGCGAGGTGGCGATGTTGAAGCAGGCCGGCGCGCTCGGCACCGACGATTCGATCCGTCAGGTGATCGAAAGCGAAACCTCGGCGCTGGCCGCCAGGGACAACAGCTTCGTCGACCGGCTGATCTTCTGGCAGCCACGGCTGCCGTCCGGCACGGTCGTGGATCCGACCAAGGAAGCCCAGCGCCTGCGGGGCAATGCCGCCACCGGCGAGCCGGTGACTAAGGGCGAGACGCCGGTGATCGAGCGGCGCAAGCGCGGCATCCTGGAAGGCATCTTCTGATTCTGATCACGCCTGCGCCAGCGGGCATTGCCTGGCCCGCCGTCAGGTCCAAATAGTTCTCGGGTCGCCATCACGGCGCAGGAGGTCGTGCCTTGCCAGGAATTCGCTGTTCGTTGCTGCCGGCGTTGTCGATCCTTGTCGGGCTGGCGGCGCCGGCCGGCGCGGCGGTGTTCGAGCCAACGGCCTTCGAACTCGACAATGGGATGCAGGTGGTGGTGGTGGAAAACCATCGCGCCCCCGTCGTCATCCACACCGTCTGGTACCGCATCGGCGCCGCCGACGAGCCGCCCGGCAAGTCCGGCATCGCGCACTTCCTGGAACACCTGATGTTCAAGGGCACGGAGGACATCGCGGCGGGCGAGTTCTCCAGGATCGTCGCCCGCAACGGCGGCCGCGACAACGCCTTCACCAGCTACGACTACACCGGCTACATCCAGACCATTGCCCGCGACAACCTGGAGCTGGTGATGCGCATGGAGGCCGACCGCATGACCAACCTGCGGCTGGCCGAGCCGGACGTGCTGACCGAACGCGACGTGATCCTGGAGGAGCGGCGCCAGCGCACCGACAACAGCCCCGGCGCCAAGCTCGGCGAGATGGTGCTGGCGACGCAGTATCTGGCGCACCCCTATCGCATCCCGGTGATCGGCTGGGCGCACGAGATCGCCGAGCTCAGCCGCGAGGACGCGCTGGCCTTCTACAAACGGTTCTACGCGCCGAACAACGCCATCCTGGTGGTGGTCGGCGACGTCACGCCGGAGGAGGTACGCGGGCTGGCCGAGACCTACTACGGCGTGCACGAACGAAATCCTGACCTGAAGCCGCGCAAACGGCCACAGGAGCCGCCGCAGATCGCCGCCCGGCGGGTCACCTACCACGACAGCCAGGTGCGCGAGCCGAGCTGGCGGCGCAGCTACCTGGCGCCGAGCCGGGCGTCCGGCGAGACCCGGCACGCGGTGCCGCTGCAGGTGCTGTCGGAAATCCTCGGCGGCGGCTCGGTGAGCCGGCTGTACCAGAAGCTGGTGGTCGAGGAGCGGGTCGCGTCGGCGGCCGGCAGCTACTACGACGCGGTGGCGCTGGACCTGTCGACCTTCACCATCTACGCCGCGCCGGTGCCGGGCGGCGGGCTGGCCGCGGTCGAGGAGGCGGTCGACCTGGTGCTGGTCAACCTGCTGGCGAGCGGCGTCACCGAGACCGAACTGACCCGGGCCAAGGACGGGCTGATGGCGGCGGCGGTCTATGCCCGCGACGACCTGAACCAGGCGCCGCGGATCATCGGCAACGCGCTGACCGGCGGCCTGACGATCGCGGATATCGAGGACTGGCCGGACGAAGTGGCGGCGGTCACCGCCGCCGACGTGCTGGCGGCGGCCAAGGCGGTACTGGACGAACGCCGTTCGGTGACTGCCGAGCTGCTGCCGGAACAGGAGGGCTAGGGCGATGAACGCATGCACCGGTCACGTCGGCCTTTCCCCCACCTCACCCCGACCCTCTCCCCCCCAAGGGGCGGAGAGGGAGAACAGACGGCGCAACGGCGTTCCCCTCCGCCCTTCAGGGGGGACAGGACAGGGGAGGTGGGTCGCCGCCGCGATTTTGATGATCGTCGCGCTCTGCGTCGCGCCGGCACGGGCGGCGGACATCCAGGTGGTGACCAGCCAAGGCGGGGTCACCGCATGGCTGATCGAGGACCACGCCAACCCGCTGATCACCGTCGACATCGCGTTTCGCGGCGGTAGCGTCTACGACCCCGGCGGCCGCGAGGGCGTCGCCAACATGGTCTCCGGCCTGCTCGACGAAGGCGCCGGCGGGCTCGACAGCCGCACCTTCCAGACCCGGCTGGAGGACCTGCAGATCCAGCTTCGCTTCGATGCCGGGCGCGACGATTTCGACGGTTCGTTGCGCACTCTGTCGAAGAACCGCGACGTCGCCTTCGACCTGCTGCGCCTGGCGCTGACCGCGCCGCGTTTCGATGCCGAGCCGGTGGAACGCATCCGCGGCCAGATTCTCTCCGGCCTGCTGCGCAGCCAGGATGACCCCGACACCATCGCCAATCTGGCCTGGTACGCGACCATGTTTCCGGGCCATCCCTATGGCCGGCCGAGCGACGGCACGGTGGAGACGGTGCGGGCCATCGAGATCGCCGACCTGAAGGCGCACGTGGCCCGGCACCTGGTTCGCGACGACATGATCGTCTCCGTGGTCGGTGATATCGACGCGGCGACGCTGGCGCCGCTGCTGGACAGCACCTTCGGCGCGCTGCCCGCCGGCGAGCCGAGGCCGGTGCCGGCGGCGGACCCCTTCGCTGGCGGCATGGAAACGGTGATCGAGCGGCCGGTGCCTCAGACCGTGATCAACTTCGGGCTGCCGGGAATCCAGCGTGACGACCCCGATTGGTACGCCGCCTACGTGATGAACTACGTGCTGGGCGGGGGCGGCTTCACCTCGCGGCTGACCGAGGAGGTGCGGGAGAAGCGCGGGCTGGCCTACTCGGTCTACAGCTACCTGTATCCGATGGACCATGCCGGCCTGTGGGTCGGCGGGGTGTCGACGCAGAACGCGCGCGCCGGCGAGTCGGTGCAGGTGATCCGCGACGAACTGGCGCGGCTGCGCGAGGACGGCGTCACCGCCGACGAGCTGGCCAACGCCAAGGCCTACCTCAATGGGTCCTTTCCGCTGAACCTGACGTCGAGCGCGCGGATCGCCGGGCTGCTGACGGCGATCCAGCGCAACGACCTGGGCCTCGACTATATGGACCGGCGCGCCGGCCTGATCGATTCGGTGACGCTGGACGACGTGCAGCGGGTGGCGAAGCGGCTGATCGACCCGGCGAAGCTGCTGGTGATCGCGGTCGGGCGGCCGGTCGGGCTTGGCGGCTGAGCGGGGTCGGCGAATCTGCTAGGCTCGCGGCCATGCCGCTGACCATCGATACTTCGCTCTGCTACGCCGACAGGATCGGCGGCGCCGGAGCCGTCCGCGCCGCCGTCGAGACCTGGCAGGCCAAGGCGCCGGCCGCGCTGGACGCGATCCGCGCTGCCCGCGACGACGGCTCGCTGCCGCTGTTCCGCCTGGCGCACCGCGATGACGACCTGGACCAGGCCCGCGAGCTGGCACAGGCGTGGCGGCGGCGCTACGACCGGGTGGTGATCTATGGCATCGGCGGCTCGGCGCTGGGCGCCCGCGCGCTGCTGGCGCTGCGTGACCCGGCCGACGACGATCCCGTGATCCTGGTGCCTGACAATCTCGACCCGCAGGTGATGAGCCAGGTGCTGGCCGACCGGCGGCTGGCCGATACCGGCTTCGTCGTGGTCTCCAAGTCCGGCGGCACGGCGGAGACCCTGACCCAGGCGCTGGTCACCCTGGACGCGCTGGCGGCCCAAGGATTGAACCCCGAACCTCGCATCGCCTGCGTCGTCGAGCCGGGCGACAGCGTGCTGCGCAAGCTCGGCACCGAGATCGGCGCGACCATGCTGGACCACGACCCGCTGGTCGGCGGTCGGTTCTCGGTGCTGTCGGTCGTCGGCATGCTGCCCGCCCTGCTGGCCGGCCTGGACCCGTCGAAGATCCGCGCCGGCGCCGCGGCGGTGCAGGACGCGGCGCTGGGGACGGACGGCGCTTCGTCGGCCCCGGCGGAGGGCGCGGCGCTGGCCTGCGCGCTGGCCGAGGCCGGCGTGCGACAGAGCGTCTTGATGCCCTATGTCGACCGGTTGCACCTGCTGGCGGTGTGGTACCGGCAGATCTGGGCTGAGAGCCTGGGCAAGCAGGGCCACGGCACCACGCCGATCGATGCGCTGGGCCCGGTCGACCAGCACAGCCAGTTGCAGCTCTACCTGGAAGGCCCAGCCGATAAGCTGTTCTCGTTGATCGAGGCGCCGATCGCCGGCACCGGCCCGCAAGTCCCGGCCGACAAGGCCCAGGCGCTTGGCCTCGACTATTTGGCCGGCCGCACCGTCGGCGACCTGGTGGCGGCGGAGTGCCGCGCCACCGTCGAGACGCTGGCCGGCAACGGCCGCCCGGTCCGCCGCCTGAACCTGGAAAAGGTCGACGAAGAGGCGCTGGGCGCGCTGTTCATGCACTTCATGCTGGAGACCGCGATCTCGGCCGGCCTGCTCGGCATCGACGCCTACGACCAGCCCGCCGTGGAGCAGGGCAAGGTGCTGGCGCGCAAGTATCTGGCGGAGATGTCATGACCATCCGCCGGCTGCCGGAGACCACGGTCAACCGGATCGCCGCCGGCGAGGTGATCGAGCGGCCGGCCTCGGTGGTCAAGGAGCTGGTGGAGAACGCGCTCGACGCCGGCGCGGCGCGGATCGAGGTCGCGATTTCCGATGGCGGGCGCGCTCTGGTGCTGGTCGAGGACGATGGCACCGGGATGGCCGTCGACGACCTGGCGCTGGCGGTGGCACGTCACGCCACCTCCAAGCTGCCCGACGACGATATCGACCGGATCCGCTGGCTCGGCTTCCGCGGCGAGGCGCTGCCGTCGATCGGGGCGGTCAGCCGCTTGCATCTGGCCAGCCGGACGCGCGGCGCCGACGAAGCCTGGGAACTGCGGGTCGACGGCGGCCGGGTCGGCCAGGTCCAGCCATCGGCGCAAGGCCCGGGCACCCGGATCGAGGTCCGCGACCTGTTCTTCGCCACGCCGGCACGGCTGAAATTCCTGAAGGCGCCGCGCACCGAGACATCGCACGCGCTGGACGTGGTCCGCCGGCTGGCGATGGCGCATCCGGCCGTGGCTTTCCGGGTCCGCGACGGTGGCCGGACCCTGTTGAATGTCGCCGCCGTGACGAGCGAGGACGCGCGGCGGCAACGGCTTTCGGCGGTGATGGGCCGCGAGTTCGCCGACAATGCGGTCGACATCGACGCCGCGCGCGACGGTTATGCGCTGACGGGTTTGGCCGGCCTGCCGACCTATTCCAAGGCGACGGCGCAGGCGCAGTATCTGTTCGTCAACGGCCGGCCGGTGCGCGACCGGCTGCTGCACGGCGCGGTGCGCGGCGCCTATGCCGATGTGCTTGCCGGCGACCGGCACGCCGCCCTGGCCCTGTTCCTGACGCTGCCGACCGATCTGGTCGACGTCAACGTGCATCCGGCCAAGGCCGAGGTGCGGTTCCGCGACGCCGGGCTGGTGCGCGGGCTGATCGTCGGGGCGTTGCGCCACGCGCTGGCCGATGCCGGTCACCGGACCTCGACCACGGTCTCGGCCGCGGCGCTGGACCGGTTGCGGCCGGCCGAGGCGCCGGCGATGGGTTCGCTGTGGCAGCACCGGCCGGCGATGCCGTCGCGCCGGCAACTGTCCGACAGTTACGCCGCGCAGGCGCCGCTGGCGCCGCCGGGTGCGGTCGTCGCGCCGGTGCCGGACGCCGAGGACGCGGCGATCGAGTACCCGCTGGGCGCGGCGCGGGCACAGTTGCATGGCACCTACGTGGTGGCGCAGACCGATGACGGCGTGGTCATCGTCGACCAGCATGCGGCGCACGAACGGCTGGTGATGGAGCGGATGAAGGCGGAGCTCGCCAATCGCGGGGTGCAGCGCCAGATCCTGCTGCTGCCGGAAGTGGTCGAACTGGCCGAGACCGAGGCCGACCGCGTCGCCGACCGTGCCGACGAACTGGCGGCGCTGGGCCTGGTGCTGGAGCGGTTCGGCCCGGGCGCCGTGGTGGTGCGCGAAACCCCGGCGCTGCTCGGCAAGACCGATGCCGCCGGGCTGGTGCGCGACCTGGCCGAGCAGTTCGCCGAATACGACCAGGCGACCGCGTTGCAGGACAAGCTCGACCATGTCTGCGCCACGATGGCCTGCCACGGCTCGGTGCGTGCCGGCCGGATGCTGTCGGTCCCGGAGATGAACGCGCTGCTGCGCGAGATGGAACGCACGCCGCGCGCCGGACAGTGCAACCACGGCCGCCCGACCTACGTCGAGCTTAAGCTCGCCGACCTGGAGCGGCTGTTCGGGCGGCGCTGAGCATGCCGCTGGCACGATGGCGGCGCGGGCTCGGCAACCTGGCGCGGCCCGGCACCCTCCGCGAAGCCGGCCGGTTCCTGCGCGCGATGGCCGCCGGGCACATGCCGGTCTATCTCGACTATCCGGTCCGGCCGGCAAGCCGCTACGGCTGGGGACGGCCGCCGCATGCCGGGCTGCAGGCGTCGATGGCGGCCGGGCGCGACGGCTACGCGCGGTGGATCGAGTGCTTCGCGGTGTACGCCGAGGGTCTGGCCGCCATACCCGAGCATGCCGCCGACCCGGCCGGCCCGTGCTGGGACAATCCCTATGTCGGCGGCCTCACGGCGGCGGCGCTGTACTGCTTTCCGGCGCTGTTCCGGCCGCGCACCTACCTGGAGATCGGGTCCGGCTGGTCGACCCGGTTCGCGCGCCATGCGATCCGCGATCACGGACTGGAGACAAGGATCGTATCGGTCGATCCGCAGCCGCGCGCCGAGATCGACGGGCTGTGCGACGAGGTGATCCGGCAGCCGCTGGAAGATGTCGATCTGACGCTGTTCGACCGGCTCGGCGACGGCGATATTCTCTACGTCGACAACTCGCACCGATGCTTCCAGAACGCCGATGTGACGGTGCTGTTTCTTGACGTGCTGCCGGCGTTGCGGCCAGGCGTGCTGGTCTACTTCGATGACATCTTCCTGCCGCTCGACTACCCGCCTGCGTGGCACGGCCGGTTCTACTCCGAGCAGTACCTGCTGGCGGTGCTGCTGCTGGCCGACCGGGGACGGCGCTACGAGATCGTCCTGCCGGGCAAGTTCGTGCAGCAGGACCCGGATCTAAACCAGGCGTTGCGGGCTTTCTGGCAACGGGTGGGGCGCCAGGACGAGGCGGCCAACGGCCTGTGGCTCAGGGTGCGGGAACCATGACGCGGACCGATCCGACCGTACGGGCGATCGCGGACCAGGATGCGGCGACGCAGGCTGCGCTGCTGGCGCTCAACAACGCCCACGCACGGGAGACCTCGCATCTGGAACCGGCGCAATGGCGCGCGCTCGTCGAGGCGGCGTTCCTCGCCGGCTGCATCGACGGCGCGGCGGCCTTCCTGATCGCGCTGGGGCCGGACGCCGCCTACGACAACGCCAACTTCCGTTGGTTCCAGGCGCGCCACGAGCGCTTCGTCTATGTCGACCGCGTAATCGTCGCTAAGGCTCGTCGCGGACGCCGGCTGGCGCAGACGCTGTATGGCGAGCTGTTTCGTCGCGCCGCGGCCGCCGGTGTCGACACAGTCGGCTGCGAGATCAATGTCGAGCCGCCGAACCCGGCATCCGACGCGTTTCATGCGCGACTGGGATTTATCGAGGTCGGTCGCGCGACATTGCCCGACCGCGGCAAGACCGTCCGGTACCTGACCAGACAACTCGGTTGAGCGTTCCACAGGCTCACGGCCGGGAACCACCGCCAGCCGGTCGTCGTTACCGGACCATGAGCGAACGGCAAGCAATCCTCCACCGCATGGAGACCGACGCGCACATCTGTCCGTTCGGACTGAAGGCGAAGGATCTGCTCGCGCGCGAGGGCTTCGAGGTCGAGGACCGCACGCTGGACACGCGCGCCGAGACCGACGCGTTCATGGCCGAAGCCGGCGTGGAAACCACGCCACAGGTCTACATCGGCGGCAAGCGAGTCGGCGGCTATGACGACCTGCGGGCGTATTTCGGCGAGGACGTCGACGACGGCGAAGAGGAAACCACCTACCAACCGGTCATCGCGGTGTTCGCCTCGGCGGCGCTCATGGCGCTGGCGACGAGCTGGGCGGCACTGGGCGATGTGTTCTCGCTGCGCACGGTGGAATGGTTCATCGCCATCTCGATGTGCCTTCTCGCAATCCAGAAGTTGCGCGACCTGGAGAGCTTCTCCAGCCAGTTCCTGGGCTACGACCTGCTGGCGCAGCGCGTGGTGCGCTACGCCTACGTCTACCCGTTCGTGGAGTTGTTGGCCGGGGTGTGCATGATCGCCGGGGCGCTGACCGTCGTGGCGGCGCCGGCGGCATTGTTCATCGGGACGATTGGCGCGGTGTCGGTGTTCAAGGCGGTCTATGTCGACCGGCGTGAACTGAAATGCGCCTGTGTCGGCGGCGACAGCAATGTGCCGCTCGGCTTCGTATCGCTCACCGAGAACCTGATGATGGTGGCGATGGCCGTCTGGATGCTGCTCAAGGCGCTGTGACGAACCACAGCCGGGTGCGGCCGTAGTCGCGCGTCTGGATCAGCTCGTATCCTGCCGGCAGGGGCAGGCCGTCGCGGCGGTCGGTTTCGACCACGCAGACGGCGCCGGGCTCGAGCCAGTCGCGCAGGGCGTCCAGCGCCGCCTCGGCCTTGCCCTGACGGTAGGGTGGATCGAACAGGGCGAGGTCGTGTCGCCGCGTCGCGGCGCCGGGGCGGGTGGCGTCGCGGTTCAGCACCTCGGCGTTGTCGGTCTCGTCCAGGTCGCGCAGGTTCTGGGTCAGCGCGGCGCGGGCATCGTAGGCGGGTTCGAGGAACGTCACGTGCGCGGCGCCACGCGACAACGCCTCGCACCCCAGGGCCCCGGAGCCGGCGAAGGCGTCCAGCACCACCGCGCCGTCGAGGTCGAGCAGGCCGTGTTCGAGGATGTTGAACATCGCCTCGCGCACGCGGTCGCCGGTCGGGCGCACGTTGTTGCCGGCCGGCGCCGCCAGGCGCCGGTGCCTATGCTTGCCGGCGATGATCCGCATGGTGCGGCAGGCGGAATTTCTTGGCGTGGCCGCCGAGCTGGTCCTTCAGCAGCTTGCCCTGTACCGCGGCGGTGTCGCCGGGCTTCAGGTCGCCGAGCTGGAACGGGCCATAGCCGACGCGGATCAGCCGGGTGACCTCGAACCCGAGGTGGGCGCAGAGCTTTCGTACCTCGCGGTTCTTGCCCTCCTTCAGCGCCATGGTGAGCCAGGCGTTGGAGCCCTGCTGCTTGTCCAGGCGCGCCTTCACCGGCTCGTAGCGCACGCCGTCGACGGTGAGCCCGTCGGCCAGGGTGGCGAGCTTCTTGTCGTCGACATAGCCGTGCACGCGCACCCGATAGCGCCGGGTCCAGCCGGTGCTGGGCAATTCCAGGAACCGAGCCAGCTCGCCGTCGTTGGTGAGCAGCAGCAGGCCCTCCGACGTGTAGTCCAGCCGGCCGACGCTGATCAGCCGGCCGAGATCGTCGGGCAGGTCGCCGAACACGGTCGGCCGGCCCTCCGGATCGCGGTTCGAGGTGATGCGTTCGCGGCGCTTGTGGTGGCGCCACAGCCGGGTCGGCTCGGCGGCGCGGATCGGCTCCCCGTCGACGCTGATCTTCGCATCGGGGCCGACGTTCAGCGCCGGCGTGGCGATCGCCTTACCGTCGACCGCGACCCGGCCGGCAACGATCAGGCGCTCCGCCTCGCGGCGCGAGCACACGCCGGCGCGCGCCAAGACTTTGGCGATCCGTTCACCGGCGGGGCTGGCGCTATCCGACATGGCGGCGGACCATAGGGCCGGCCATCGTGGCTGGCAATCGGCAACCGCGCCGTCGTGCTATCGTCGCGCCAAGAGCGGGCCGACAGGGAGGACATGGCATGAGCTTGGCGGGCAAGACGGCGCTGGTGACCGGGGCGGGGCGCGGTATCGGCCGGGCGATCGCGCTCTCGCTGGCCGAGGCCGGCGCCGACATCGCCGTGACCGACCTCGACGAGGCGACGGCGGGCGCGGTCGCGGACGAGGTGGAGAAGCTGGGGCGGCGCGGGCTCGCCCTGGCCGCCGACGTCGGCGACGTCGGCGCGATCGAACGCATGGTCGCGGGCGTCGTGGACGGGCTCGGCGGCATCGACATCCTGGTCAATAATGCCGGCGTCACCCGCCACGGCACCTTCCTCGACATCGGGGAGGCGGACTGGGACCTGATGCAGAAGGTCAACGCCAAGGGCGTGTTCTTCTGTACCCAGAAGGTCGCCAAGCAGATGATCGAGCAGGGTCGGGGCGGCCGCATCGTCAACATCGCGTCGATCGCCGGCAAAGGCTTCCGCCACACCTCCAATCCGGCCTATGCCTCGACCAAGGGCGCGGTCATCGCCATGACCTACATCGCCGCCTCGCAGTTCGCGCCGCACGATATCAACGTCAACGCGATCTGCCCCGGCGTGGTCGAGACCGAGATGCTGCAGGGCATCATGAGCCGGCGCGCCAACGAACTCGGGACCACGGTCGACGATCTGCTGGCGGCGCAGCGCCGCCAGATCCCGCTGGGCCGTGGCAACGAGCCGGGCGACATCGCCGCGCTGGCGACGTTCCTCGCCGGTCCCGGCGCGCGCAACATCAGCGGCCAGACCATCAACGTCGACGGCGGCCTGATCATGCAATGACGGCGACCCCGATGCAGCTTGCCCTCGAGCAGGCCCGGCTGGCCGCCGGGCGCGGCGAGGTGCCGGTCGGCGCGGTGCTGGTCGACGCGGCCGGGCAGGTGCTGGCGGCCGACGGCAACCGCACCGAAGAGCGGAACGACCCCACCGCGCACGCGGAAATGCTGGTGATCCGGGCCGCGGCGGCGGCCCAGACGTCGCCACGGCTGGTCGACTGCGACCTCTACGTCACCCTGGAGCCATGCCCGATGTGCGCGGCGGCAATCTCCTTCGCGCGCCTCCGGCGACTGTACTGGGGGGCACCGGACCCCAAGGGCGGCGGCGTGGAACACGGGGCCCGCGTCCTGCACCAGCCGACCTGCCACCATCGGCCGGAGCTCTATCCGGGCCTTGGCGAGGGCGAGGCGGCGCAACTGCTGCGCGACTTTTTCGCGGGCAGGCGCTAGGATCGCGCCAGGAAAATCAGCCAAGATCAAGTCAACGAGGAAGGAACGGCCGGGATGGATTTCGAATATTCCGATCGCTGCAAGGATTACATGGAGCGCGTCCAGAAGTTCATGGACGAGTACATCTATCCGAACGAGGAAACCTACCAAGCGCAGATCGCCGAGGGCGAGCGCTGGGCGCCGGTGCCGATCCTGGAAGAGGTCAAGCAGAAGGCCAAGGATGCCGGCCTGTGGAACATGTTCCTGCCCGAGAGCCATCTCGGCGCCGGCCTGACCAACCTGGAATACGCGCCGCTGTGCGAGTTGATGGGCCGTTCGCCGATGGCGGGCGAGAGCTTCAACTGCTCCGCGCCGGACACCGGCAACATGGAAGTGCTGGTGCGCTACGGCAACGACGAGCACAAGGAGCGGTGGCTGAAGCCGCTGATGGCCGGCGAGATTCGCTCCTGTTTCGCGATGACCGAGCCGGCGGTGGCCTCGTCGGATGCGACCAACATCGAGAGCCGGATCGAGCGCGACGGCGACGAATATGTGATCAACGGCCGCAAGTGGTGGTCGTCGGGCATCGGCGATCCGCGCTGCAAGGTGCTGATCTTCATGGGCAAATCCGACCCGAACAACCCGGACCGCTACCGCCAGCAGTCGATGATCCTGGTGCCGGCCGACGCGCCGGGCATCACCGTGGAGCGAATGCTGCACGTGTTCGGCTATGACGACGCGCCGCATGGTCACGGTCAGGTGCTGTTCGAGAATGTCCGGGTGCCGGCGTCCAACATGCTGCTGGGCGAGGGTCGCGGCTTCGAGATCGCGCAGGGCCGCCTCGGCCCGGGCCGCATCCACCACTGCATGCGCCAAATCGGTGTCGCCGAACGCGCGCTGGAGCTGATGTGCAAGCGCACCAAGGAGCGCGTCGCCTTCGGGCGTCCGGTGGCCGAGCAGACCGTGACGCTGGAGCGAATTGCCGAGGCCCGCATCTCGATCGACGGCGCCCGCCTGCTGGTGTTGAAGGCCGCCCACATGATGGACACGGTCGGCAACAAGGAGGCGCGCAAGGAGATCGCGATGATCAAGGTCGCGGTGCCGAACATGACGCTGAAGGTCGTCGACTGGGCGATCCAGGCGCATGGCGGCGGCGGCGTCAGCCAGGCCTTCCCGCTGGCCAGCATGTGGGCGCATTCGCGCACCCTGCGGCTGGCCGACGGCCCGGACGAGGTGCATCGCAACCAGGTCGGCCGGCTCGAGCTGCGCCGCTGGAACTGAGCCAACGATAAGAGAACGGCAGGGGCCGGCTCACGCAGCCGGCCCCTCGCGTTCCAGACAGGAGCGACCCATGGCCGCCGAATTCTTTTCCGCCACCTATGCCGAGGCGCGGGGGAAGTTCCTCGCCGCCTGCGCCGCGCATGGCGGCCAGGTGGTGACGTACACGCACCCCCTGCCCGGGCCTGAACGCGAGACGCTGGCGACCGACGTGATCCGGGTCGGGCCGGCCGACGCCGACAAGCTGCTGATGGTGAACTCGGCGACGCACGGCGTGGAGGGCTTTTGCGGTTCCGGCAGCTTCGTCGGATTCCTGAGCAGCGGATTCCTGCCCAAGGCGTTGCCCGACGGCGTCGCCATGCTGCTGGTGCATGCGATCAACCCGCACGGCTTCGCGTTCGTCCGCCGGGTCAACGAGGACAATGTCGACCTGAACCGCAATTTCCGCGACCACGGCACCCCGCCGCCGGCGAACGACCCCTATGCCGAAGTGCACCCGTGGCTGCTGCCGACCGACTGGGACGGCCCGGGTCGGCAGGCGGCCGACGAAGCGATCGCGACGTACATCCAGGAGCGTGGGCAGTTCGCCTTCCAGGCGGCGGTAAGCGGCGGGCAGTATCAGTTCGCCGACGGGCTGTTCTACGGCGGCAATGCGCCGGTCTGGTCGAACGACACGCTGCGCGCCATCGTCGAGCGCTTCGTGCAGGGCCACCGCACCGTCGGCGTGATCGATTTCCATACCGGGCTGGGGCCGCGGGGCGTCGGCGAGGCGATCGGTATCGCAACGCCCGGCAGCGACGACCTGAAGCGGGCGAAAGACTGGTACGGCGACGTCATGGTGCCGGGCGACGGCTCGGTCTCGGCGCATGTCCAGGGTACGATCTCGGGCGCGTTCGACCGCCTGGAGGCGGCCGGGACGCCGATCACCCGGATCGCGGTCGAGTATGGCACCGTGCCGGTGATGGACGTGCTGAACGCGCTGCGCGGCGACCACTGGCTGGCCAAGAACGGCACCGACGACGACGCGTTGCGGGCACGGATAAAGCGTGACATCCGCGACGCCTTCTACCAGGACGCTGATGACTGGAAGGACATGGTCTGGGAACGGGCGCAGGAACTGGCGCGCCAGGCGCTGGCCGGGCTGGCGGCGCAGTGAGCGCGCAACAGCACGCTCACAACGTCAAGCGAGCCGTGTCCGTCTGGGCCCGGCCATGAGTGCCGGCCGTTACTTCGCGGCGACCTATGCCGAGGCGCGCGACAAGTTTCGCGCCGCGGCCGCTGGCGCCGGCGCGGCGCTGACACGCTACGACAACCCGGCGCCGGGGCCGGATGGCCTGGCGCTGTCGACTGATGTCGCGTTGCTCGGTCCGGCCGATGCCGAACGGGTCATGCTGGTGCTGTCCTCCACGCATGGCGGCGAAGGCTTCTGCGGCTCCGGCATCCAGGGCGGCTGGCTCGCGGAAGGGCGTGGCAGGCAGCTTCCCGACGGCGTCGCGGCGGTGCTGGTGTACGCCATCAACCCATCCGGCTTCGCCTGGATACGGCGCGCCAACGAGGACAATGTCGACATCAACCGCAACTTCATCGACCACGATGCCGGCCACCCGCACAATTCGCTCTATGCCGACATCAAGCACGCGCTGATCCCCGACGGACCGTTCGAGAACCTGGCCAAGGCCGATGCGGCGCTGACTGCCTTCAAGGCCAAGCATGGCGAGATGGCGGTGCTGACGGCGTGCAGCGGGCAATATCAGGATCCGGATGGCATCTTCTTCGGCGGGCGGCAGCCGGTCTGGTCGAACCGCACGCTGTCGGCGATCGTGCGCGACCATCTGCCTGCGGCGAAGATGGTCGCGCATATCGACCTGCACACCGGGCTCGGGCCCTACGGTGTCGGCGAGGCGATCAGCTATCACAAGCCTGGCGCGCGCGAACACGACAAGGCGCTGGCCTGGTACGCGGAGAACGTCACCACACCCTATGTCGCCGGCGCCTCGGCCCCGGTCAACAAGGGCAAGACCGGGTTCGGAGTCAGCGACGCGCTGCCCGCTGCCGAGGTGGTGTGCGTGACGCTTGAATACGGCACCTATCCGCAGGAAGACGTCATCCAGGCGATCCGCGAGGAGCACTGGCTGTGGCGCCACGGCGACGAAGCCAGCGCCGAAGGGCAGGCGATCCGCGCCAAGTTCCGCAAGATGTTCTACCCGGACGAGGATCGCTGGAAGGAAATGGTCTGGGCCCGGGGCGACCAGGTGCTGCGCGGCGCGGCGCAGGGGTTGGGGGCGGCGTAGGCATGTTGCGGCCGCTCATCGCGCTGTTCGCGCTGCTCTGGGTGTCGGTACCGGCGTCGGCGGACGAGCTGACCGATGCCGTGGCGGCCAACGCCACGCGCTATGCCGAACTGCATGCGACGCTGAAGCCGTGCACGCCGGCGCGCGATCTGCGCGACCGCTATCTCGACCGGGTCGAAGCCAGTTTCGGATTCGCGCAGACGCGGGCGGCGCAGGCCTACGACATCGCCTACCTGACGGCACCGCGCGGCACTTCCAATTGCGGTCCCGACGGCCAGCGCCAGGTCGAAGCCGGCATGGTCGGCCTGCTGGGCGAGTTGCAGGCGCTGGCCACGGCCCAGGCACCGCCGCGCGACCCGGCGACGCCGCCGGCATGGGTCCGCAGCCGCGTGTTGTTCCTGAGCTTCCTGTTCGCCGACGCGCATGCCGAACTGGACGCCTGCGCCGCCGCCGAGGCGGGCCTGCGCGACGGCTGGCTCGGCTGGGTCGAAGGCAACCTGCCGACGTTGCTGCCGATTGCCACGGCGCGCTACGACGCGACGCTGGTGCGGGAGAACCTGCCGGCGCCAACTTGTACGCCGGAAACCATCGCCGCAGGCAAGCTGCATCTGGAGCACGTTTATCGCGACTTGCAGTCGGTCGGCGACATGCTGGCCGGGCGGCTCGCGGCACCGCCGACCTGGACCGAGCGGCTGATGACCACCTACGGCGCCTGCACGGCCGATGCCGGCCGCCGCGACGTCAACTGCTATTGCCAGGGCGAGGCGGCGGCGAACCGCGGCAAGGCCGACCCGGCGGCGCTGACCGGCGAACTGGAGACGCCGGCGGAGCGCCGTTGCACCGAACCGCAGGCGATCCGCCTCACGCAATACGATACCTGCATCCAGCTCTACGGCGCCTTCGTCGACGGCGAGCGCCGCAAACGAGCGGAGCTTCTGTGCGGCTGCGTGGCCAGCCATGTGGTGCGCCACTTCCGCGAGCTGCCCTTGCCGCTGCTGCGCACGCGAGCGATCGACGCGTGCCTGTCGGACGGCGTCAGCGGCTAGCCGTTGTAGGAGCGCAGCAGGTCGTCGACCACGCGCTCCAGGTGCTTCACCGTGTTGCAGGTGCGCGCGAGGTGGCAGTGCGGGCGGTAGCGCGGCATCTCCGAGTCGCCCAGGCCCCAGAAGGCTTCCGGTTCCGGGTTCAGCCAGATCATGCGCTTGGAGCGGGTCGCGACGCGCTGCAGGATCTCGCTCTTCGGGTCAGTGTCGTTGGAGCGGCCGTCGCCCATGATCAGCACCGTGGTGCGGCGGTCGACATTGGCGATGAACTGTTCCTCGAAGTCCTCCAGCGCCTGGCCGTAGTCGGTCGGGCGGAAGCCGATGCGGTTCAGCACCTGTTCGATCGCGGTCTCCACGCCCTCCTCGTCGAGAATGTCGCCGATGTCGACCAGCCGGTCGGAAAAGGCGTAGGAGTCGATGTCGGGGATCACGTCGTGCAGGCTGTAGAGGAACAGCAGCAGGAAGCGGGCGACGGCGGCGACCGAGCGTGACACGTCGCAGATCACCACCACTTTCGGGCGGTCGAGTTTCCTGGTCTTCCAGACGATGTCGAAGGGCACGCCGTCGTGCGGCAGGCTCTTGCGCAGCGTGCGCCGTACGTCGAGCTGGCCGCGCTTGTAGCGCCGGCGGCGGTGCGAGTGGCGTTGCGCCAGGCGCTTGGCCATGCGGCGCACGATCCGGTGCATGCGGTGGAAGTCGCGGCGGTCGACGGCACCCAGCCGCGCGATCTCCAGGAATTCCTCGCGGATCTTCTCCGCGTTCTGCGCGGCGTAGAGCTGGAACTGGCGGTCGATGAGTTGGCGCGCTTCGTCGAGCAGGAAGCGCCGCGCCGCCTCCAGCGCCTCAGCGCCGCCGCCGCTGCTGTCTGCCCCGGCACGTTGTGCCGCGATCTGCCGCTCCAGGTCGCGCAGCCCCATACGGTCGAGCAGGCGGCGGGCCAGGAATCCGCGCTGGGTGGAGAACTGGATGTCGGCGGCGCCGATCTCGCCGGCGGTCTGTTCCATCGCGGCGGCCAGCGCCTGCGCATCACCTTGCCGCACCAGGTCGAGCAGGTCGCCGCCGGCGCCCTCGGCGTCGCTGTCCGCGTCGTTCTCGTCCGCGTCGACCGGCGGTGGTGCTGCCGGCGCCTGGCGGGTGAAGAACAACTCGAAACAGTCGTCGAAGGCCGCCTTTTCCTCCGCCGACTTGGCCAACGTCACGGCCAGCGCGTTCTTCAGCAGGTCGCGGTCGCCATAGCCGATGCGGGTGACCAGTTCGGCCGCCTCGATGCTCTCGCGCAGCGAGACCGGCACGTCGTGGCCGCGCAGGGCGCGGACGAAATTCTCAAGCGTTGGCTGCACGGATGCCGGTCTCGGACAGGCGCTGCGCCTTGCGCGCGAGCTCGGACACCTGCGGGCGCGCGGCCTCGATGTCGCTTTCGAACTTCAGCAGGACATTGAGCGTGTCGCGGACCATTTGCGGTTCGAGCTGGTCGGCGTGCAGCAGCAGCAACGTGCGGGCCCAGTCGATGGTCTCGCTGACCGATGGCAGCTTCTTCAGGTCGGTCTCGCGCAGGCCCTGCACGAAGCCGACGAGCTGACGGCGCAGGCGGTCGGAGACGTCGGGCACGCGGGCGGCGACGATGTCCTCCTCCAGCCGCTGGTCGGGCAGCGGGATGTGCAGGTGCAGGCAGCGGCGCTTGAGCGCGTCGCCCATGTCGCGGGTGTTATTGGAGGTCAGGAAGACCAGCGGCGCGACGTCCGCCTTGATGGTGCCGATCTCCGGCACCGAGACCTGGAAATCGGACAGCACTTCCAGCAGGAAAGCCTCGAACTCCTCGTTCGCCTTGTCGATCTCGTCGATCAGCAGCACGGCGCCGCCGGGTTCGCGCAGCGCGGTCATCAGCGGGCGCGGTTCCAGGAAGCGTTCCGAATAGAACAGGTCGCCGAAGTCGTTGAGCCGCGCCATGGCGCCGTCCAGCCCCTCCGCGCCGTCGAGGATGTCGCCGAGCTTTTCCTTCAGCACCTGGGTGTAGAGCAGCTGCTTGCCGTACTTCCACTCGTAGAGCGCTTTCGACTCGTCCAGGCCCTCGTAGCACTGCAACCGGATCAGCGGCCGCTCCAGCATGGCGGCGAGCGAGCGCGCCAGCTCGGTCTTGCCGACGCCGGCCGGACCCTCGACCAGCACCGGCTTGCCCAGCGCCTGGGCGACGTAGACCGCCGTCGCGATCTGTGGCGAGGCGATGTAGTCGATTGCGGCCAGCGCCGACGTGATGGCCTCGACCGAGGCCAGCTTCTCCGACTCGATGTGTTGCATGTCCTACCGTTGCTGCCGCTTCAACCAGGCGTCGGCCGCCTTCATGCGACGCGCCCGATAGGCGGCGCCGGCAATGTTCAGGGACTTGTCCAGGTCGTGGGCGACGCGGGCCAAGTCGGGCGGCGCTGCGTTATCCCACTTCGCGGGCCAGCCCGTCAAAGAGTCCTGCACCTGCTTCGCCAGGCTCTTGCCGGCGTCGGCCAACGCCTCCAGGCCCGGCGTGTCGATGCCGTGCGCGTCGAGACGCTCCGCCGCCGTGTCGGCCAGCACCGCCAGGGCGTCGACGGTCTCCAGAAGCTGGCCGAGGCGGGCGCGGTCGTCGTCGCTGGAATTGTCGCCAAGGCCCTGGGCGACCAGCGCCAGTTCGTGGCGCAGGGCGCCGACCGTGGTGCCGAGCCCGACAGCGTCCTCCACGCGGCGCATCGGCAGCGAGATCGCCGCGAAGGCGTCGCCTTCCGGCCCGATGATGGCGTCGGCGGGCAGGTGCACGTTGTCCAGCTTGAGGCCGCAGTGGGGCATGGGTCGTAGGAAGTCGATATGCACGCCCGCGGTGCGGCTGACGCCGGCGGTGTCAAGCGGAACAAGGAAGCCGGTGAACTGCTTGCGGCCGTCGACCTCGTCGGTGATCGCCAGGACGATGGCGTGGTCGGCCAGCGGGCCGTTCGAGACGTAGGCCTTCTCGCCGTCGAGCCGCCAGCCGTCGCCGTCATGGACGGCGCGGGTCTTCAGCAGTTTGGGATGGGCGCCGGCGCCGGGCTCGGAGATCGCCACCGCCATGCCGTGTTCGCCACGCGCCAGGCCGGGCAGCAGCCGGTCCTGTTGCGTTTGCGTGCCAAGGCGGCGCAGGTGCAGGCGCGGCACCAGGTTGTGCGCCATCACCGACATCGCGATGCCCTGGTTGCCGCCGGCCTCGGCCAAATCGCGGCAGGCGTGGCTCAGGTCGCGCCAGCCGCCTTCCAGGCCGAGCAGGCCGGCGTCCGCCAGCGCCCGCCACAGCTCGGCCGGGATCACGTCGTGCGCGTGCCAATCGCGCCCGGCGATGTGCTCGCGGGCGAAATCGGCAGCCGCGCTCACGCCTGACGGTCCTTCGGGTGATTGACGCCGTCATAGGGCGTCAATGTCACCGAGGGCAGCAGCGCGTGCAAGTCGTCAAGGGTGCGGGCGTTCACGCTCAGCCGATGCGGGTGGCTGCGCGGTACGCCGTAGACGTGGATGCCGCAGGTACCGCAGAACCAGTGTTTCGCGGTCGTGGTGTTGAACTGGTAGAGCTTCAGCGCGTCCTCGCCTTGCAGGAGGCGAAACTCGTCGTGCTCGCTGCCATAGTGCAGCACGCCCTTCTTGGTGCACACCGAACAGTTGCAGTCGGTGAACGAGACAGGCGGCTCGGCCTTCGTCAGCTCATAACGTACCGCGCCGCAGTGACAACCGCCCTGGTAGGTTGGCATGGCTAGGTTCCCGTTTTTGACGTTTCGCCAGATTGTAGCCCGGATGGAGCAAAGCGAAATCCGGGATCGCCGGCGCGGCATGGCTGCTGTTCCCGGATTGCGCTGCGCTCCATCCGGGCTACGAACCGTACGTACTTGCTAGGGCTCTTGGCGAGTCGTGTGATGCGCGCTGGCGAGCTTCGAATGAGCACCATCGTATTTACGAGGGCATTCCTCGCCGGCTGCTAGCGTCCTTCGCCGAAGCTGCTCGACGTCATCGGCTACCGGCTCGCCGGTCTGATCGCCTTTGGGTTGCTCGTCATCGACTGACGTCGTCCTCCCCCGATCAATCCAGCTTCGCGTCGGTGACCATGTTCCAGGCAATCTCGGCGCGGATGCGGCAGACGTCGGCGAACTGGGTGGCACGGTCGGAACTGGCGATGCCGTCGAGGCCGCGCTTGTAAACGCCCTGGCCGATGGCGGCGATGCGAAACAGCGCGAAGACCAGGTAGAACGGCCAGTTCTCGATCCCGGGCCGGCCGGTCTTCTCGCAGTAGCGGGCCAGGAACTCCTGCTCGGTCGGTATGTCCATGGCCGCGTGATCGATGGCGGCGAGGTTGCCGGCGGTGCCCAGGTTGCCGTGATAGCCCATGCAGCAATAGGCGACGTCGCCCAGCGCCTGGCCCAGGGTCGACAATTCCCAGTCCAGCACCGCGACGATGCGCGGCTCGCTCGGGTGGATGATGCAGTTGCCGGGGCGGTAGTCGCCGTGGACGATCGAGGTCTCGTCGTCGTCGGGGATGTTCGCCGGCAGCCATTCCATCAGCCGGTCCATGGCGTCGATCTGGTCGGTCTTGGAACCCTCGTACTGCTTCGACCAGCGGCCGATCTGGCGCGCGTAATAGCTGCCCGGCCGGCCGAAGCCTTCCAGGCCGACGGCCTGGTAGTCGACGCTGTGCAGCGCGGCGAGCTTGTCGATGAAGTCGTTGTAGATGGCGCGCCGCTCGGGCGGCGTGAGCGAGGGCATCTGAACGTCGGCCAGCACCCGTCCCTCGACCTTCTCCATCACGAAGAAGGCGGTGCCGATCACGCCGTCGTCCTCGCACAGCAGTTCCATCTTCGGCACCGGCACGGCGGTGTCGGCCAGCGCCTTCATCACGCGGTACTCGCGGTCGACGGCATGCGCCGAGGGCAGCAGCTTGCCCGGCGGCTTCTTGCGCATCACCCATTCGCGGGCGCCGTCGGACAGCAGATAGGTCGGGTTCGACTGGCCGCCCTCGAACTGCCGCACGACCAGCGGCCCCTTGAAGCCGGGGATGCGCTCGGCGAGATAGCTCGCAAGCGCCTTCTCGTCGATCCGGTGCGCGGCGCGCACCTCGGTGATCTGGACGCCGTCCACGGCCGCTGGCGCACTCATTTCGCGATCGCCTCCACTTGGCGCCAGGCTGCCTCGGCCAACGGGCGGGCGCGCTTGCCCTGCTCGATGGCGTGTTCGGAGGCGGCGGTGCCGTCGACCACGCGACCCATGATGCCCTGCAGGATCGCCGACAGCCGGAACATGTTGTAGGCGAGATACCATTCCAGGTTGTCGACGCGCTCGCGGCCGGTGCGCCGGCAGTAGGCGGCGACGTACTCGTCCTCGGTCGGCAGGCCGAGGCCGGCGAAGTCGGCGTCGGCGATGCCGCGGAACTCGGTCGACGACAGCCGCCAGACCATCAGGTGATAGCTGAAGTCGGCCAGCGGGTGGCCCAGGGTCGAGAGCTCCCAGTCCAGCACCGCCAGCAGGCGCGGCTCGGTAGGATGGAAGATCATATTGTCGAGGCGGTAGTCGCCGTGCACCAGCGAGGTCTCGTCGCCGGCCGGAATCGACGCGGGCAGATACTCGATCAGCCGGTCCATCTCCGGGATGCTCTCGGTCTCCGAGGCCTTGTACTGCTTCGACCAGCGGCCGATCTGGCGCGCGAAGTAGTTGCCGGGCCGGCCGAAGTCGCCGAGCCCGACGACCTCGTAGTCGACCTGGTGCAGCGCGGCGATGGCGGCGTTCATCTGGTCGTAGACCTGGCCGCGCTCGGGCTTGGCTAGGTCCTTGAGCATCGGGTCCCAGAACACCCGGCCGTCGACCCGCTCCATGATGTAGAAGGCGGTGCCGACGACGGCCTCGTCCTCGCACAGGCAAAAGGTGCGCGGCACCGGCACGTCGGTGTCGGCCAGGCCGGTGATCACCTTGTACTCGCGGTCGACGGCGTGCGCCGAGGGCAGCAGCTTGCCCGGCGGCTTGCGGCGCAGGACGTAGGCCTTGCCGCCGGCGGTGATGCTGTAGGTCGGGCAGGACTGGCCGCCCTTGAACTGTTCGATGTCGAGGGGCTCGCCGTTGTAGCCGTCGACGTGCTCGCGCATGTAGGCGCGCAAGCGGTCGCCATCGATGCGGTGCTGCTCGCGCACCTCCATGGTGCCGGAGAATTTTTCGGCGTTGTCGCTCATCGGGCTCCCTCTGGATGGGCCGCGATCCTAGCATTTGTGCCCGCGCGATGGGCAACAACAGGGGCTATGATGGGGGCCGGCATTGAACTGGGAGAAACGGTCATGACCTCGCCGCTGTGGCCCGCGCAGATGCACCACTTTCGCCTGAACTCGTCGCAACCGGAGCGGCTGGTCGAGTGGTACGGCAAGGCCTGTGGCATGGCGTCGCGCAAGGCCGGCGACGGGCTGTGGCACCTGGCCGGGCCGCGACGGCGCCTGCTGGTCGGCGAGGGCGCGGACGAGACCGTCGCGTTCGTCGCCTTCGCGCTGGACGACGCGGACCGGCTAGCGGCGTTGCAGGCGCGGCTGAAGGACCTGCCACTGGAGGAGAGCCCGTCGCCGCTGTTCGGCAACGCGGCGTTTGCGGTCCGGGACCCGGACGGGCTGCTTTTGGTGTTCGGCGTGCCGCTGCCGGGTCATGACGAGCATGCCACCAAGGACGGCATCGCCGGGCGCACGCAGCACATCGTCTTCGCCTCGACCGATCCGGTGCGCCAGCAGGGCTTCTACGGCGACAGGCTCGGTTTCCTGACGTCGGACGAGGTCTATGACGGCGACAAGCTGATGGCCTGCTTCATGCGGTCCGACCCGGAGCATCACTCCTTCGCCAGCTTCCGCTGTCCCGAGGTGCGCTACGACCACCAGGCGCTGGAGTGCGACAACTGGAACGACATCCGCGACTGGGCCGACCACCTGGCGATGATGCGGGTGCCGATGTGGTGGGGGCCGGGGCGGCACGGGCCGGGCAACAACCTGTTCGCCATGGTGCGCGACCCGGACGGCAACCGGCTGGAATTCTCCGCCGAGATGGAGGTCTTCGCCGACGACGACCCGGTACGCACCTGGCCGCACGAGGCGCACACGTTGAACCTGTGGGGCACCGCCTGGATGCGGAGTTGATAGTCCCAACTCGTCATCCCGGCCGCAGCGCAGCGAAGAGCCGGGATCAACGGCCGACCACACGCGCAACCCAAGCTGGTGATCCCGGGTCGCGCTGCGCTTGCCCGGGATGACGGTGTTGGTTGGCGTTACGCCGCGATCGGCTTCTGGCCGATCTTGCGGCGCTTGGCGTTGATCTTGCGCAGGTCCTCGATGCCTTCCGCGGCGATGGCGTCGCCGATCATGAAGTCGCCCTCGGCGTCGAGGTCGTCCATGTTGACCCAGGCGGCGTACAGGCCGCGGGTGCGGTCGGTGATGATGCCGGCGCTCAGCAGGGTCTTCACCAGCACCCGGAAGATGTTGGAGTTGGAGCGCAGGTCCTCGCGCCGGTCGTTCTCGCTGTAGCACTCGCGGCAGGCGTCTCGCACCCACTCCCAGTCGAGCCCGAACGGTTCGTAGATCGCTTTCCGCTGGCGTACGTTGGACAGGTTGAACAGCAGCGTCTCGAAACACTGCGCCGCCCAGTCCTCCACCGTATTGTGCTCCTCCGGCGAGAGGCGGTGGATGGTCTTCTCGGCCCAGATCTTGCCGAACTTGTGGTGGAACGCCTCGTCGGTCATCACCAGCTGCACCAGGCGCTTGAGCACCGGGTCGTTGGTGTTGGCGTGCAGGCTGGCGAAAGCGCCCATGGCCAGGCCCTCGACCAGCATCTGCATGCCGACCAGCTTCTTGTAGACCTCCTGGGTGTGCACCAGCTCGCTCAGCAGCAGGCCAAGCTGCTCCCCGACGGGCAACGGCCGGCCCCAGCGGGTCTCGACATACTTGCCGAAGCCGGTGACGTGGCGGGCCTCCTCGCGCGCCTGGTTGGCGGCGTATTCCTGGGCGGCCGGGTCGTAGAGGATGTGGCACAGGCTGGCGGACAGCGACAGCGCGCCCTGCTCGCCGTGCAGGATGCCGGACAGGCTCCAGCGCGTCGACTCGTTGGCCAGCGCGATCTGCTGCTTCTCGTCCAGCTTGTCGGCGACCGCGGTGCGCAGCTCGAAGCACATCTCGCGCGGCATCAGATATTCGTTCTCGATGTCGAACGGCTTGGTGAAGTCGACGTAGACCGCGTCCAGCGGATCCCAGAAGTGGTCGTGCGTGGCCGAGATAATGCCGTCGAAGGCGTCGGACCGGGTCTCGTAGCGCGGCGGCTGTATCAGCGACTCGAAATCGTCGCGGTCGATGGTGTTGTAGACCGGGTCGTGCGTGATCTGGTCAGTCATCCGGCGCGTGTCCCGTACAGTCTGTGACGATGTCTTTACGTTGACGTAAACGTAAAGACATTCTAGCCCAAACGAGCGGCGTTTGCACGTCGCGAATTGTTTCAGCGCGGGATGACGCCCGGTCAGCTTGCTTCAACGATAGGGATCGTCGCTCGACAGGTAACTATGGACGTAGTCGGCGACGCCGTCTTCCAGGCTGGTGAACGGCGCGTCGTAACCCGCGGCGCGCAGGCGGTCGATCCGAGCTTCGGTAAAGTACTGATAACGCTCGCGGATCGCCTCCGGCATGTCGATGAACTCGACGAGCGGCTGCTGGTCCAGCGACGCGTACAGCGCCTTCACAAGGTCGAGGAAGCTGCGCGCCTGGCCGGTGCCGACGTTGAACAGGCCGCTGGCCTTGCCCTGCAGCAGCCAGGTCACGACGGCGACGCAGTCCCGCACGTAGATGAAGTCGCGTAGCTGTTCGCCGTCGGCATAGTCGGGCCGATGCGAGCGGAACAGCTTGACCGCCTCGCCGTCGCGGGCGACCGGGTGGTTCTTGCAGACCACCGAGCGCATGTCGTCCTTGTGGTACTCATTCGGGCCGTAGACGTTGAAGAAGCGCAGACCGGCCCAGGTCGGCGGCGCGGTGCCGGCGGCGACCTCGCGCGCGACCTGGCGGTCGAAGGTCAGCTTCGACCAGCCGTAACCGTTCAAAGGCTTGAGGCGCATCAGGGACTGCCGGTCGCCGGCGTCGTCGAAGCCGGCGGCGCCGTCGCCGTAGGTCGCGGCCGAACTGGCGTAGATCAGCGGCGTGCGGGTATCGGCGCACCAGCGCCACAGCCGCATCGAGGTGGCGACGTTGTTCTCGTAGAGCGCGTCGCCGTCGGTCTCGGTGGTCGAGCTGATCGCGCCCATGTGCACCACCGCCTCCGGCCCGGCCGGCAGCCAGTCGGCCAGACGATCGGGCGGGATGATGTCGACGATGTCGTGCTTGGCCAGGTTGCGCCACTTGTCGTCGCGGCCGAGCCAATCGCTAACAACGACGTCCTCGCCGGCCTCGCACAGCGCGGCGACGATGTTGGAGCCGATGAAGCCGGCGCCCCCGGTCACCAGGATCATCGCCCGCCTCCGCCGCTCCCGTTGCCGAGGCGGGCGATGGTGCGGCTGGTGGAATGGCCCTCGGCCAGGTCGGCGAGCAGCACCCGGCCGCCCCAGCTTTCAACCTCGGCGTGGCCGACGACCTGTTCGCGGGTATAGTCGGCGCCCTTCACCAGCACATCGGGGCGCAGCAGGTCGATCAGCGCCAGCGGCGTGTCCTCGGCGAACGGCACCACCTGGTCGACGTCGGCCAGCGAGGCCAGCACCAGGGCGCGCGCGGTCTCGTCCTGTACCGGCCGGCCCTCGCCCTTCAGGCGGCGCACCGAGCCGTCGTCGTTCAGGCCGACGATCAGCCGGTCGCAGGCGCGCCGGGCCTGGCGCAACAGCGACACGTGGCCGGGGTGCAGCAGGTCGAAGCAGCCGTTGGTAAAGCCGATCCGCAGGCCCAGCCGGCGCCACTCGGCGACCTGTTCGGCGGCGGTCTGGCGGCTCATCACCTTGGCTTCGTGGCCGCCCAGATCGGCGTGGCGCAGCGCCGCGGCCAGCCGGTCCGGCGAGACCGTGGCGGTGCCCAGCAGCCCAACGACGATGCCGGCGGCAACGTTGGCCAGGTAGGCCGCCTCGGCCATCGTGCCGCCGGCAGCCATGACGCAGGCCAGTACCGCAACCATGGTGTCGCCGGCGCCGGAGACGTCGTAAACCTCGCGCGCCTCGGCCCGCCAGTGCCGCGCGTCCTGGCCGGTCTCGACCAGGGTGACGCCAAGCTCGGAGCGGCTGATCAGCATGGCGTTGACGCCGGCCTCGGCCATCACCCGGCGGGCCGCCTCGACCAGCCCCGCGTCATCTTCCAGCGTCAGCCCGGTGGCGGCGGCCAGTTCTGCCCGGTTCGGCTTCAGCAGGTGCACGCCGGAATAGGCGGACAGTTCGGTGCGCTTCGGGTCGGCGATGACCTGACAGCGGGCGGCGCGGGCGCGGTCGATGGCGCTGCGCAGCACCTGGTCGCTCAGCACGCCCTTGGCGTAGTCGGAGATCACCAGCACGTCGGCGTCGGCCAGCGCGTCGTCGAGCCGGCGCAGCAGTGCCGCCTCGACGGCCTTGGATGGATTGACGATGTCCTCTTCGTCGGCCCGCAGAAGCTGCTGGCCGGCGGCGACGAAACGGGTTTTCACGGTGGTGCGGCGGTCCGGGTCGACGACCAGGTGGTTGATCAGGCGGCCGGCGCCGTTCGGGGTGAATTGCTGCAAGCTGTGGCCGGCCTCGTCGTTGCCGACCAGTCCGATCAGGCGCGCCTCGGCGCCGAGCACCGCGAGATTGTGCGCGACGTTGCCGGCACCGCCCGGCATCGGCGACTCGCGGCCGACACGCAGCACCGGAATCGGTGCCTCCTGCGAGACCCGGCTGACCTGACCATAGACGTAGCGGTCGAGCATGACATCGCCCAGCACCACGACTTTGGCGGCGGCGAAGCGTTCGATCGCGGCATGAAGCGCGGCGGCATCCGACATGGCGGCGGGATTACACGAAACCGGCGCCGCTGGCCAGTCGCTAGGATTGTCCGGTCTGCAGCAACTCGTACCTGTCGTCCTGCAGCACCAGGCAGGTCAGGGTACCGCTGGCGAAGGCGCCGGTGTCGATGCCGATGCGGTTGGCGCGCAGCACCACCTCCTGGCGGATCGAGTGGCCGTGCACGACGACGAAGCCGTGGTCGGCCTTGCTGTCGAGGAATGCCTCGCGAATCCAGATCAGGTCGTCGGCCGTCTGGTCGTCGAGCGGCACGCCGGGGCGGATACCGGCATGCACGAACAGGTAGTCGCCCTCGCGGTGGTGCAAGCCCAGCCCCTGCAGGAACTGGCGATGGGCGTCGGGCAGGCGCTCGCGCAACTCGACGCGCAACGCGGTCAGGTCCTCACGGCGGTAGACCTCGCCGGCGACCTCGATGCCATAGCTGGCCAGGGTGGCGACGCCGCCGTTGCTCAGCCAGCCGAAGCCGGCGCGGTCGTCGGCCAGGAAGTGCAGCATCAGCGCCTCGTGGTTGCCGAGCAGGTGCACCACGTCGAAGCCGTCCGGCGGCGGCGCCAGCAGTCGGTCGATGACGCCGCGGCTGTCCGGTCCGCGGTCGACATAGTCCCCGAGATAGATCAGCACCGCGCGTGCCGGCTTGGCGGCCTCGCGGTCGGCGACAATCTGCTGCAGCAGGTCGTCCAGCAGATCGAGCCGGCCGTGAATGTCGCCGATGGCGTAGACCCGGTGGAACGGCGGCACCGTCTTGCCCTTTGGGCCGGGCTTGCGGCGGATCGTCGAGATCGCCTTGCCGATGACGCCACCGGCCATCGCGCTAGGCCAGCGCCGGCGGTTCGCGGTAGGCGGCCCAGCGTTCGCGCCCGCCGCGGTTGTCGAGCACGTTCAGTAGCGCGGCCACCGGCCGCCGGTCGAAGGCCTTGCCGACGTCAGCCATCAGCGCCTGCTCGGCGGCGTCGAAATCGAGGCCGGGACGATGGGCCCGGGCGCTGACCATGCCGGCGAAGGCGTTGGCGACCGCGAGCACGCGCGCGGTGATCAGGATGTCCTCGCCGGCCAGGCCAGCCGGCGCGCCGGTGCCGTCCCAGTGCTCCAGGGTCTGGCGCAGGGTGTCGACCACCGGGCCCTGGAAGTCGATGCCGCGCAACAATTCGGCGCCGGCGATGATCGAACCGCGGACCTGCGAGAGTTCCTCGGCGGTCAACGCGCCCTGCTTGGTCAGGATTTCGCTCGGCACCACAACCTTGCCGAGGTTGATCAGCGAGCCGGCAATGTCGACCGTATCGACCGCCGCCGCATCCAGGTCCATCTCCTGCGCGATCTCGCGGGCGACTTCAGCGACGCGCTGGGCATGATGGGCGGAGAACGGGTCGCGCCGGTCGACCAGGGTGACCAGCGTGTCGACGACCTGGCGCATGATGCGTTCGCCGCGCTCGCGCTCCTCGACCAGTTCGGTGATGTCCTCCACGATCACCAGCGCGCCCGGCGGGTGGTCGCGGTCGCCGTGCAGCGGGATGTGGTCCGACTTCACCACGTGGCGCTTGTCCCCGTCGGTGGCGAAGGCATGCACTTCGCTGCGGGTCTCGCCGGTCGCGATGACCTGCCTGTTGATCTCTTCCAGGGCGCCGGCGCGGGCCGGACCGAGCACCGCCGCCATCGACTTGCCCATCATCTCGTCGGCCTCCAGGCCGGCCCGGGCGGCGGCCTGATAGTTGGCGAAGGTATATTGGTTCTCGTTGTCGACGGCGAAGATCTGGTTCGGCTGGCTGTCGGTGACCAGCCGGATGAACTTCCACAGATTCTCGAACCGCTCGGTGCTGACCCGATAGCGCTCGGCGGCCTGGGCGGCGCGCACCGAGGTGCCATGGCGCCAGACCGCGACGATCGCCGCCAGGGCCACGCCGATCGACAGCAGTAGCACGGTGAGCAGCACCGTCAGCCGCCGGTCGGTCTCGGCCAGCGCGGCGTCGCGGTCGATCTTGCGGATCAGCACCCACGGCGCGCCGGCGATGGCGCGACTGGTGGCCAGCACCTCCACGCCGCGGTAGTCACGATACAGGCCGAAGCCGCCGGGGCTGTCCAGCAGGATGGCGGCGGCCAGCTCCGGCGTGTTGGCGGCCAGCGTGCGTTTCAGGGCCTCGGTGCCATCGGCCAGCGGCGACAGATACGTGACGGTGGCGCCGTCGCGGCGCACCAGCAGTGTCTCGGCGCTGGTGTCGACGTCGCCTGGCTGGCGCAGCGTGCGTTGGAAACTCGGGCCGACCGGGCGCAGGCCGACGACGCGGCCGACGACGTCGGCGGCGGTGTTGTCACCCTGCAGCGAGAAAATCGGCGCCACGAAGGCCATTGCCGGCTTGCCGTCGGCGCCGAGAAACAGGTCCAGCGTGCCGGGTTCCTCGCGCGGACTGTCGCCCAGCCAGTTGGCCAAGCGGCCGGCCAGCGGCGGCATGCCCGGCGTGGCGACCAGCACCTCGCCGTCGGCATCGGTCAGCGCCAGCCCGGCGATGCCGATACGCTCCACGTTTGCCTTTACCTGCGCGCCCAGCGGCGGCGCGGCGAAGCCGGCGCGGTCGGCGGTGGCGACCAGCAGGTTGCGCAGATAGTCCGCCTGTGCCGCTTCCTCGGTGACCAGGTCGCGGTCGCCGTCGGCCAGCGTCAGTTCGGTGAAGTAGAGCTGCAGCGAGGCATTCTCGGCGAGTTCGCGCAAGGTCGCCGCCTGCGCGTCGAGCCAGGCGGTGACCGCCGCCGCGCGGCTGTCGGCGACGATGCCGAGGCGGACCTGCCAGGCGGCGAGGTCGCGGGCGCGCTCGGCGGCGACGAACCGGAACACGCCGATGATGCCGAGCACCGCGATCACCGCCAGCACGGCGCCGGCGATGATCACCAGGCGGCCGGCGCGCGGCGTGGCGTCGGTCTGTGCAGGCGCGGTCATGGCAACTTCGCGTTCACCCCCCGGTCCGACGCAATGCGCGGCAAGATAAGGGTTTTTCGGGGCCCGTGCGAGCCCGGCACCGGCTTTCGCGTGAAAGTGACGGGAAATTATTAAGCTTTCGCTCCATATCAAGGTGCATGTTTATGCGAACTGGCGCCCTGCTGATCGCCGGCTGCCTGGCTCTGGGCTGGGCCGGACCGGCCGTGGCCGCCAAGGCCAAGCTGGTGCCGTCCTTCCTGAACTCGCGCGAAGCCCGCAACACCAACCTGAAGCCTTTCCCGAAGTGGACCGGCATGTTGCAGCGTTTCTTCGAGGCGCGCGGCGAGGTGCCCGGGAGCTGCGAGTCGACCACGTTCAACAAGTGCCATTGGCAGAAATGGCAGGCCCTGGTCGAGGAGTTGCGGGACAAGCCGCTGGCGGATCAGCTTGCCGCGGTGAACCGGCGCATGAACGTCGCGCGCTACATCGTCGATCCGATCAACTGGGGGGTGAAGGACTACTGGGCCACGCCCGGCGAGTTCTTCGCCAAGGACGGCGATTGCGAGGACTACGCGATCGCCAAGTACCTCACATTACAGCGGCTTGGCGTCGACCCGGCCGCGATGCGTATCGTGGTGCTGCAGGATCTGAACCTGCGCGCGGCGCACGCGGTGCTGTCGGTCCATGTCGGCGACGACGTGCTAATCCTCGACAACCAGATCAAGACCGTGATCAACGCCGACAAGATCCGCCACTACCGCCCGATCTTCTCGATCAACGAGCAGGCCTGGTGGCTGCACAAGGCGAACAAATAGGAGACGGCAACGACCTTGATCCGAGATGTCCGGATCAAGTCGACTGGTGTCCGGTTAAGGCGTCGCGCGACGATTAGTAGCGTATTGGCGAACAATCGGTTGCGCCGTCCCACGGTTAGAGTGGACGGCACTTCCATAGGAACATCGTCATTTCTGCGAAGGCAGGAATCCAGACCGGCCGCTGTGGCGATTTCACGCGGAGCTTGCCGATGCGGGTTCGCGGAACCCGCCAAGGCGACCTTTAGGTCGCCTTGCTCGGCAAGGGAGTCGCGGAGCGCCGATCCCAGCAGCTCCGCGTTCTCCGCGGCTCCGCGTGCCCGAATCAACGTTGCCTGGATGCCAGCGTGCGCTGGCATGAAGCGTGCTGTTGGTCCCGCCAGAGCTTAACCGGACATCCGTGGATCAAGTCCGGAAAATAC
>JAVKFY010000075.1:0-22058 GCA_040223615.1 Alphaproteobacteria bacterium | reverse complement strand
TTCTCCACCCGACCACCTACGAGGATACTGGCGTTGGGTGGCCGGGTGGGGGAGCGGGCCGGCGCCGGCTTGATAATCAACATTCTAGCCTAAGCCGCCGCGGGAATGGCGACCAGCAGCAACACGCCGTAAGCGACGAAGAACACCACATCTTTGGCCGCCGCGATACCCGAGCGTGCCGGACCGCGCCAGATGATGGCGACGATGATCTCCAGCACGACGCCGATCACCGCCAGCACGAAGAACGGCCACAGCGTCTCCCAGAAGTTCACCACGGCATCCTCCGGCACCGTGATGTCCTGAACATAGCGCCACAGCAGCAGGCCGATCGGCAGCAGGCCGAGGTAAATGTGCGCCAGCAGGAAGCGGAACCGGGTCAGCTTGCGATCGACCAGCCAGAAGGCGAGGAAGAACAGCGCGATGCCCAGCAGGTCGAAGAAGAAGGCCGCATAGGTCTCGCCGCTCGCCGCTTGGCGCAGGTTCAGGTAGGCCATCACCTGCAGGAAGACGAAGCCGTCGCAGAACAGCCACTCCGAAAAGCTGTCGGTGCTGGATTTCGGGTTCCAGGCGCGGCTGGCCTTGTCGACCAGCAGGACCAGCGTCAGCGCCAGCGCCGCCGGGTAGATCAGGTCGCGCATCAGCGCGTATTCGGTGGCGCTATCCAGCCAGGTCCAGGCCATCAGCAGCAGCATGAAGGCCAGCAGCAGCAGGCCGAGCAGGCGCGAGGCTGACGGCGGCGCCACGGTCTCGGCCGGGGCTTGTGGAACCGCCGCGACGGCGGGCGCGCCGACGCGGCGGTTGGCGCGGGCCAGGGCAACGACCAGGAAGACGATCAGGCCAACCAAGGCCAGCGCCAGCATCACGGCGAAGAAGATCAGCGAGCGGTCATCGCCGCGCCAGTCGGTGCCCGGCAGCCCGTCGCCGGCCATGCGCCAGACGAAGGCCGCCCCGATCACCACCAGCAGGACGATGGCGGCCAGGAACTGGCCCCAGGGCACCGGCGGCTCGGGTACCGGGCCGCGTACCCGCGCGGGCGTCGCCGCCTGGCGCTTCTGGCCGCCGATCAGCAACACCAGAAAGGCGAGCACGGCGACGACGGCGAGCGCCGCCATCGCCTGCAGAAAGGCGACCGCCTGACTATCCAATCGGCCGCTCCGAGATCAGGACGGAAAGATCGGCGAGCACGCGCGTCATCGAGACCCACCTCTCCCTGCCCCTCTCCCCCCTGAAGGCGGAGAGGGAACGACGACATCTACATTGCGCCCCCTCTCCGCCCCTAGGGGGGAGAGGGTTGGGGTGAGGTGGGTTTCGGCCATCAAGTGTCGTGCTGCCGAAATAGTGTCAGTCGTCGCCGCCGGCGGCGCCGGCGTAGCGGCCGTGGCCATCGGCCAGGACGCGTTCGGCGCAACGGCGCAGGCTGTCGTCGGCTGCCTGCTGCAGACGGTTGCCCAGCGTGCCGGTGCCGCCGCCGTTGATCCGGCCGGTCTCGCGCGCCACGGAGCCATTGGCCTTGAGCTGACCGTGCACTTCCACAGTCTGGCCGATGACCGAGTGGCGCAGGATGTCGAAGCTCCAGTCCTCGCCGAAGCTCGCCTTCAGCCGCTGCACCACCGCGTCGAGATCGTCGTTGGCCGCCGCGGCGACCGGCGCCGGGGCGCTGGTGGTCGGTGCCTTGTCGGCGGGTTTCGGCGTCGGCGCCATCTTCGGCCGCTCGTCGTTGGCGGCATCGATCACCGGGGTGACAATCATGTCCGCGTAGGGTCGCGTCGAGGAGCGCATCTGCGCCCGCAGCGCATCCGTCGCGGCCTGGTCCACCACCTCCTCATCGAGGTCGACGATCACGCCGTAGGCGTCGCGCGCGTGCTGCTCGGTGCAGAAGCCGTCCAGCACGTCGTCCAGCACCTGCGCGGCCGGCCGCTCCAATGGATCGCCGAAGCCGCCGCCGCAGGGGCCGTAGAACACGTGCACGTCGTCCGGCGCCACCTTGATGGCGGAGAATTTGGCGTAGTGGTCGTGCCGGGTGCCTTCGGGATCGGCGTGGTTGTACAGCTCGACCCGGCCGACCTGGCCCGGCGTGCCGCCGAAGGCACCCCAGGGCACGTCATGGTGACGCTCGTTCTCGTGGGTGATGAAGCCGGTGTCGAGCATACGCTGCGCCTTGACCACGCCAATGCCGCCGCGGAACTTGCCGGCGCCGGGCATCACGTCGTCGCGCAGTTCGTAGCGGTCGCAGATCATCGGCAAGTGCATGGCCAGATCTTCGATCGGGTTGTTGCGCGTGTTGCACATGAGGTTGTCGATCGAATCCGGACCGTCGGAACGCGGCCGGCCGCCATAGGCGCCCTCGTTGACCTCCAGGAACACCCAGTAGTCGCCCTCCGGGCGGATGCCGGAATAGGACGCGAAGCTGAGGCTGGCCGAGGAGCCGGCGATCACCGCCTGCGGCAGCACCGGCGCCAGCGCCTTGTACATCAGGTCGATCATCCGGTTGCACTGGGTGAAGCGTGCCTCGGCCGCGGCCGGGAATTTCGGATTGAAGATCGAGCCCAGTGGCGCGATCACGTTGACCGGCCGGAACGAACCCTGGTTCGACGGCACCTTCACTTCGGAGGTGTGCGCGTCGAGCAGCAGCGAACGGACCGCGCAGAAACACGCGACCTTGGTGGAGCCCTCGAACGGCACGTTGAAGCCGGTCTCGACCTGGTCGGCCGAGCCGGTCAAATCGACCTCGATACCGTCGCCCTTGACCCGCACGCAGACCTTGATCGGCAGGTGCGCGTCGCGGTTCTTGCCGTCGTCGTCGAGGAAGCCCTCGGCGCGGTACTCGCCGTCCGGGATCGCCTCGATGCGCTGGCGCAGCACCCGCTCGGTGTAGTCCATGAGCTGGTTAGTGGCGGTCAGCACGTCGTCCTTGCCGTAGCGCTCCAGCAACTCCTTGAAGCGGCGCACGCCGAGGCGGGCCGACGCGATCTGCGCGTCGAGGTCGTCGCAGAGCTGACGCGAGGCGCGGCTGTTGCGACGGATGAACTCCCACATCGCCTCGTTGCGCTCGCCGCGCTGATACAGCTTGGTGCCGGCGAACAGCATGCCCTCGGCATAGACGTCGGGGATGTCGATGATCAGCCCCGGCGTCGCCGCGCCGATGTCGACGTGGTGCGCGGTGTTGGCGGAAAAGCCGACCAGCTCGCCGTCATGGTAGACCGGGATGGCGATGGCGATATCGGGCGAGTGGCTGGCGCCGTAGTAGGGATGGTTGTGGATGATGACGTCGCCGTCCTCCCACTTGCCGCCCTGCAGCGAGGCCTGGATGCCGTGCAGGTAGCCGGGGATCGATCCGATGTGCAGCGGCGTCGATTCCGACTCGCACAGCGTGTTGAACTCGGTGTCGAACAGGCCGGCGCCGAGGTCCTGGCTCTCCCGGATGATCGAGGAGAAGGACATGCGGTAGAGCACGTGGCCCATCTCCTCCGCGATGGTGTCCAGCGCGCCGGAGATCACCTGCAAGGTGATCGGATCGAGTTCGCGGGTCGCCATGTCGAGCTCTCCCTGTAGTCCTCAGCCCGTGCGGTGCACGAACAGATTGCCATAGTCGCTGACGTCGGCCACGTAGCCGGGCGGCACCAGCGTGGTCGAGTTGTGCTGGATCACGATCGCCGGCCCCGGCACCTTGTGGCCGGCGCCGAGCTGGCCGCGATCGTAGCGCGGCGTGTCGACGGTCTGGCCGTCGTCGAATGTCGTCGGGCGCGTGAACAGCACGGCATGGTCGATGCCAGCGCCGTTGGCGCGCTCGATCGTCGGCAGCTTCAACGGCGTCACCTGCTCGGTGCCGATCACGCGCACAGTGATCAGCTCCACCTCGCCGTCGTCGAAGTGATAGCCGTAGTCGAGCCGGTGCCGACTATGGAAGTTGTCGATGATCGCAGTGGTGTTCGCCAGCGTGATCGCACCGTCGGGGATCTCCGCGCGCAGCTCGAAGCCCTGGCCGTGATAGCGGCACTCGGCGATGCGCTGGTAGCGCTGCCGGTCCGGCGGTACGCCGTCGCCCTCCAGGTCCTTGCGGCACTCGGCCTGCAAGTCGTCGAGCAGGTCGTTCATTGCGCTGACCGAGGCCTCCGTCGCGTTGGTCAGCGAGGCGATCATCGAGCGCGCGTGCTCGTACTGCATGTCGGTCTGCAGCAGGCCCATCGCGGCGGTGATGCCGGGCGCGACCGGCACCAGCACGTCGCGGGCGTAAATCGCCTCGGCCAGCGCCACGCCGTGCAACGGGCCGGCGCCGCCGAACGGCACCAGCGAGAATTCCCGCGGGTCGACGCCCCTTGCCACCGAGTTGGAGCGGATGGCCAGCGCCATGTTGGAGTTGATGACCTTGATGATGCCGAGCGCGGCGTCGGTCACCGACATGTTCAGCCTGGAGGCGATCTTGTCCTGGATCGCCTTCTTCGACAGCTCCGGGTCGAGCTGGAAATCGCCGCCCAGCATGCGGTCGGGGTCCATGCGGCCGAGCACGACCTGGGCGTCGGTCACCGTCGGTTCGGTGCCGCCACGGCCGTAGCAGGCCGGGCCCGGATCAGCACCAGCCGAGCGCGGGCCGACGTGGAAGCCGCCGGCCGGATCAATCCAGGCGATCGAGCCGCCGCCCGCCCCGATCGTCACCAGGTCGATCATCGGCACCAGGATCGGGTGCCCGCTGACGTAGGAGTCGCGCGGGTTCATGATCTTGATCTGGCCGTCGGGGATGGTGGAGATGTCGGCCGAGGTGCCGCCGACATCGACGGTAATGATATTCGGCCGCTCGCACAGCACACCCTCGGCGCGGCCGCCGATGACACCGCCGGCGGGCCCGCTCATCAGGATGTTCACCGCCTGCTTGGAGCAGGCCTCGACGGTGGAGATGCCGCCGTTCGACTGGATCACCCGCAGGTGGGCGCGGTAGCCCTGCTCGCTCAGCTTCTTCTGCAGGTTGTTCAGGTAGGTCGAGGTCTTCGGGCCGACAAAGCCGTTCATCGCCGCGGTCGAGAAGCGTTCGTACTCGCGGATCACGTTGGCGACTTCCGACGAACAGCAGACATAGGCGTCGGGCATCTCGCGCTCGACGATCTCCTTGGCGCGGCGCTCGTGCGCGTCGTTCAGGAAGGAGAACAGGAAGCCGATCACCACCGACTTGATGCCGCGCTTCTTGAACAGCGCGATGGCGTCCATCACCTCGTCCTCGTCGAGGCGAGTCTCGACGCGGCCGTCGGGCGGCAGGATGCGCTCGGTGATGGCGATGCGGTTGCGCCGCTTCACCATCGGCCGGTTCTGCCACGGCACCTCGAAGTGCAGCGAAAAGTTGAACGGCCGCTTGTGCCGGCCGATGTGCAGGATGTCGCGGAAGTTGCGGCTGGTGAGCATGCCGACGTCGGCGCCGTTATGCTCGATGGTGATGTTGGTGGCGACCGTGGTGCCGTGCACGATCAGCTCGATCTCCGAGGCCGGCACGCCGGCAATCTCGCACAGCTCGTTCAGCCCCTTGATCACGCCTTCCGACTGGTCCGCCGGGGTCGACGGCACCTTGTGCACGAAGACGCCATGGTTCGCCTCCAACACAAGATCGGTGTTGGTACCGCCGACATCCACGCCTACCCGCGCCATCGCCTGACCTCTCCTAGTCGCGCCGGCGTTCGTTGGCGAGCGGGCCCGGCAGCCCGTTCAGGTAGTTCAGCACGTTCTCCAGCGGCTCCACGTCGCCGAACTTGGCATCGATGTCGAACAGGTTCCATTCGACCACGCCGGCGACCCGGTCGCCCACCGCCTCGCGCACCACGATCGGGCGGAAGCCCTCGGCGATGGCATCCTCGGTGGTGTTGCGCACGCAGGCCGCCATGGTGACGCCGGTGATGATCACGGTGTCGATGTTGTTGGCGCGCAGGAAACCGGCGAGATAGGTGCCGTGGAACGCAGAGGCCCGCTTCTTCACGATGACCTGCTCGTCGGGCTCGGGCGCGATGCGGTCGTCGATGTCGCAGGCCGGATCGCCGAGTTTCAGCAGTTCGACCGGGATCTTCTTGTGCCACAGCCCCATGTCGCTGTTCGGGCCCTCGGTGACGTTGTACGCGGTCGTGGTGTAGACCACCGGCACCTGCTTTGCCCTGCTCGCCTGCAGCAGGTCCTGTACCGCCGGGATGATCGTGTCCATGCCGTCGCACGAGAAGGCATGGCCCGGCCGGGTCCAGGCGTTGGCCAGGTCGATGTTGATCAACGCCGGCCGCGTGCCGTAGCCGATGCGGCGCTGAAAGCCGCGGTTCCGATACAGCTCGGAATCCGCCGCGAAGACCTTTTCAAGCGCTTGCTTAAGCTCGTCTGACATGGTTCGCGAGGTTAGCAAGCGCCTCGGTAGGTGTCGATTCCGACAGTGGGATTCAGCTCGCCTTCGCGGTCGCCGGCCGGCCCAGGCCGCAGCCACCGAACGCCGCCCGGATCGCCGCCCGCTCCGTTTCGGTGAGCTGCATCTGCGGCCGGCGCACCGGGCCGCCGGCCTGGCCGAGCATTTCCTGCCAGTATTTCTGCTGCGCCTGCGGCTTGCCGCCGGGCCGGGTCCTGTGCAGCGCGTCGCGCACCGGCTGCAGGCTGGCGGACACCCGGCGCGCCGCCTCGGCCTCGCCGGCGAATGCCAGGTCGGTGTACTCGCGCATGCGCCGGTCGGTCGCGGTCTGCATCAGAAACGGCGGCGTGGAGCACAGGTAGACCTGCCAGCCAAGTTCCAGGACGTTGTCCAGCCACTCCGCCTCCGACGCGGTGGAGACGATCAGCCGGTCGCCGGCCAGCCGGGTGAGCTCGGCATACAAGTCGCGCGGCACGCTGTACTTGATGGCGACGATGTTCGGCAGCTCGGCGATGCGGGCGCACAGCCGCGGCGACATCAGGTAGCCGGCGTCCGGATGGCTCCACATCGCGATCGGGATGTCGACCTGCTCGGAGATGTACCGGTAGTACTCATAGAGCGTGTCGTCGACGTCGGTGATGAAGTGCAGGACGGGGCTGTGCACGACGATATAGTCGCCGCCGACCGCCCTGGCGTGGCGCGCCAGCTCCAGCACGGTGTCGAGATTCTGGTCCGAGCAGGACAGCATCGTCCCGCCCCTGCCCCGGCACGCCTCGACCGCGATCTCGAAGGTGCGCTTGCGCTCGGCCACCGACATGGCGAAGAACTCGCCCTGCTTACCCGACACGAAGAAGCCATCGATGCCGAGGTCGTCGATCCAGTGCGCGAAGTTGCGCGCGTAGCCGGCCTCGTCCAGCGACAAATCGTCCCTAAACGGCGTCGTGGTCGCGGCCCAGATGCCGCGCAAGTGTTCGCGGGCGAAGGCCTTGGCGTCTTCGCGTCCCGGTTTCATCGGTTACGCTTGCGGACCTCTTCGAAATAGTCGAGCACGTCGGTCAGCGGCACCACGTCGGCATAGCGGCGGCCGACGTCGCGCAGGTTGTCATTGTGCGGCCCCTCGTCGACGTCGCCGACGCAGTCCTCCGGCACGATCACGCGAAAGCCGTAGGAGAAGGCGTCGATCACCGAGGCGCGGATGCAACCCGACGTGTTGCAGCCGGCCACGATCACCGTGTCGACCCGCTCCTTGATGAAGAACTGGGTGATCGCGGTCTGGAAGAAAATCGACGGGCCGGTCTTGCAGTAGACCGCGTCGTAGCCCTGCTGGTAGATGCGCGGGTCGAGTTCGACCGCTTCCTCGCCGTGATGGAAGGTGTCGGTCACCGCCGGGATCTTCCAGTAGGGCGCGTCGCGGCCGGTGGTGTAGCTGGTGTAGCAGGTCGCCACCGGGATGTTCAGCTTGCGGGCCTGGTCCAGCATGTTGGCGGTGTTCTCCACCGCGCGCACCACCATCGGCCGGCCGCCGAGCGGAAATTCCGGTTCGGTGAAGCCGCGCTGGAAGTCGACCACGGCGATGCCGGGGCGCTCGCCGAAGCCTATCTTGTGAGAATCGAAGCCGATGGCCTTGTAGACGTCGTCGCTCATGCTGCCTCTCCCGAAGCGGTCTTGAGGGTGATGTCGAAGCGGTCGCGGAACGCCGTGCGCAACCGGTCGAAGCAGACGCCGACGCGGACCACGGTGAAGTCGCGAAAATCGACGATGGTCGAGGAGCGCCCGTCCGGGTTGGCGTATTTCGAGGTGCCGTAGTCGAAGGCGATGCTCGCCGCCTCGCGTACCGGCGCTTCGATATCGGCGAGGTTGTACTTCGAGCCGGCCAGCGAGGTGTTGGCCGAGGAGCCGAACACCGGCATGCCGCGCGCCATCGCCTGGGCCGCGATCTCGTCGTGCATCTGGCCGGCGTTCAGCAGCATGTCCAATGTTCCGGACTTGGTTGAAGATTCGAGAACAAACGGCTCTACAGACTCGAGAATATCGTGATCGCGCCGAAAAGGTGCGACGACCGAAAAAGGTACCTTCTCCTCCGCGATCAGCTCGTCGACCATGGCATGCTTGGCGTCGTCCATGACGTGCAGCGCGTGGCACATCGCGGCATTGCCGAACATGCCCGAGGGCTTTTCGTAGCTGCGCTGCTTGGCGTCGAAGATGCGCCGGATGCCGGCTTCCTTCGCCGCCAGCACCGCATAGGCGACGTCCAGCGGCACGATCCCGACCGCGCCGGTGGCCAGCGTGTCGAGAAGATTCGACACGTCGGCCTTCAGCACAGCGGCCGGCACTGCCCCGTTGGTGGTCTCGCAACGGCGTTCGGTCATCGGTTGTGCAGCCGTTTCAGGTAGTCGACGGCCTCGGTCTCAGCCACCACGTCGGCGTACTTGGCGTTCATGTCGAACAGGTTGGCTTCGTGCGGACCCTCGGCGCGGTCGCCGCAGGCCTCGCGCACCACGATCGGGATGAAGCCGCTGGAGCAGGTGTCGACGCAGGTGGCACGCACGCAGCCCGAGGTGGTCAGGCCGGTGAGAATCAGCGTGTCGACCTTCAGCGAGGTCAGGGTCGCGGCCAGCGATGTGCCGTAGAAGGCCGACGGGTATTGCTTGGAGATCACCAGCTCACCGTCGATCGGTGCCATGCCCTCGGGCCAGTTGCCCAGTGGGTTGCCCTTCTCGAACGACTTCAGCGCCGGCACCTTGCGGTAGAAGATGCCGCCGTCCAGACCGCCGGGGTGGTAGACGACGTTGGTATAGATCACCGGGATACGCGCCGCCCGCGCCGCCGCCAGCACGCGCAAGGCCGAGGCCAGCGCGTCGTCGACCTCGGCGTAGAGCGGCGAGGTCGGTTCGAAATAGGCCTCCACGAAGTCGACCAGGATCAGCGCCGGCCGTTCGCCAAAGCCGATCCGGTTGTGGTAGCCGGCGCGCGCGTAGTTGTCGTCCAGCGTTTCCGCCCCGGATTCTTCGCTCATGCGCTATTCCGCCGCCTGCGCCGGCCGCGTCATCCACTTCTGGAACACCGGCGTCGAGGGCGGGTCGAGGTGCGTGTCGGCCTTGCAGCGCGCCTTCAGCTCCTCCACCGTGCCGCCGAAGTCGAACAGACGGATCTCGCCGCGCGCCCGGTCCATCTCCGCGCGCAGGCTGCTGGTGGCGCCCTCATCGACCGAGCCGTCGGCCCGCAGCACCACGCCATAGCGGCGCGCACCGTCGGCCGTGACCAGGCCGCGGCTGGTATCCAGCGCCACCTTCTCCGGCGGACGCTTCAGCGGATCGCCCCAGCCACCACCGCCCCAGGTGTTGAAGTAGAGCGTGTCGCCGGCCTCGACCTTCACCCGGTCGCACTTCGAAACCATCCACTCCTGCGACCCGTCGGCGCGGACCATGAGCTTGTTGGAGCGCTCGCCCGGCAAACCGCCGTTCACGCCCCAGGGGTGGGTCAGCCAGCGGTCGTCATGGATCGAGATCTCGCCCGGCTCCAGGAACTGGTAGCCCATCGACAGGCCGTTGCCGCCGCGATGCAGCCCGGCGCCGCCTGAATCGGCGATGGTCTCGTACTGCACGATGCGCAGCGGAAAATATGCCTCCAAAAATTCATTGGGAACATTCGTGAAAGCCGGCCATAGCGAGTGCCCGTCGGGGCCGTCGCCCACCGGCCGGCCGGGAATGCCGCCAAAGCCGATCTGGTAGAGCTGGTACCACTCGCCGTTGCTGTCGTAGCCGGAATACATGAAATGCGGGCTGTCGGAGAAGCCGGCGGCGGCCAGCGCGTCCGGCGAGCCCTGCCCCAGCAGCCCGCTCATGATGTCGAAGATGCGGCCGAGCAGGTGGGTGCGGCAGCTGAGCGCCGCCGGCCGTATGGGTTTGAGGATGGTGCCGCGCGGTATTCGTACCTCGACCAGGTCGTAGAAGCCGTCGTTGAACAGGATCTGCGGGTCGAACAGGTTGATGAAGAAGGCGCCCAGGAACATCTTGAACATCTCCTCGTTGAGGAGAAAGTTCACCGAGCTGATCGACTGCGGGTCGGTGCCCTCGAAGTCGAAGATCGCCATGTCGCCCTCGCGCCACATGGTGCAGGCGATCTTGTAGGGGCCCATGCCGACGCCGTCGTCGTCGATGTAATCCTCGAAATACTGCTTCTTCTCCGGGATCACCATCTGCAGGATCGAGCCCATGGCCCGCTTGTTGCGGTCCAGCATCTCGTCCATGGCGGAGATGAAGGTATCGACGCCGAAGCGGTCGCAAATCTCGCGCACCCGGCGCTCGGCCAGGCGCAGCGCGGCGATGATGGCGTTGAAGTCGGACCGGTTCCAATCCGGCAGGCGGCAGTTGCGCAGAATCAGTTCCAGGATCTCGGTGTTCAGCTTGCCGCCACGGTAGATCTTCGTCGGCGGCACCTGGATGCCTTCCTCGAACAACTGCGCCGCGTCGGTCGGCAGGCTGCCCGGCACCTTGCCGCCGATATCGGTCATGTGGCCGAACATCGCCGCCCAGGCGACCATGCGGCCGTCGATGTAGATCGGCATCATGGTCAGCCAGTCGTTCAGGTGGCTGATCGCGCCGCGGCAGGAATAAGGATCGTTGGTCAGGAAGATGTCGCCTTCCTCGATCTCGCCGTCATAGCCCTCCTGGAATCCGTGGAAGAACGAGCCGAACTGGCCGACCACCATCTTGCCGTCGTTGTTGGCGATCATCGGGAAGGCATCGTGCTGTTCGCGGATGCCGGGCGACATGGCGGTGCGGAACAGCACCGCGTCCATTTCGGTGCGCGCGTTGCGCAGCGCGTTCTCGATGATGTCGAGCGTGATCGGATCGAGGTCGATCTTCTTGAACGGCGTCTGGTTGGTCTGGATGACTGTCGCGGGCATGCGCTTCCGACTCCTAGCTACTTGGTCGGACGGATCAGGATATTGCCGACGGCGTCCACCTCGCCGGCATGGTCGGGCAGGATCAGCGTGGTGCTGTCCATCTCGGTCACGATCGCCGGGCCGACGACACGGTCGCCGGCGCCGAGCTTTGAGCGGTCGTAGAGCTTCGCCGGCCGGTCCCGGCCGTCCACGAAGACCTGGGTCTCCTGGTACACCGCGCGGCTGCCGTCGCCGCCGCCGCGCGGCACCGGCATGGCCTGTGCCGCCGCGTCCTGGCCCTGGACCACGGCGCGCAGGTTGTAGAGCTCGTGCATGGTGTCCAGCGCGAAGGTGAAGAGCTGCTCGTGCACCGCATCGAACTGGCGCGCCACCGCCGCCAGGCCGCCGGAACGAAAATCATCTGGCGCCACGTCGACGGTCAGCCGCATGCCCTGCCCGGCGTAGCGCAGGTCGATCTGGTAGAGCACTTCCTGCTGGTTGCGCGGCACGCCCTCGTTGTTCAGCGTCTCGGCTGCCTGCTCGGCGAGTTCCTCCAGCATGCGCAGCACTTCTGAGTCGCTGGTCTCGTCGAAGCGCCGCACGAAGGTGCGACCGGCCTCGTCGCGCACCCGGGTCGTGGCATCTCCGTATGCACAGAGGACGCCCGGTCCCGGCGGCACGATCACCGGCCAGGAGCCCATCAGCCGGCCCAGCGCGTTGGCGTGCAGCGGCCCGGCGCCGCCGAAGCCGACCAGCGCGAAGTCGCGCGGGTCGTAGCCCTGCTCGACCGAGACCAGGCGCAGGGCGCCGAACATGTTCTCGTTGACGATGTTGTAGATACCTTCGGCCGCCTGCTTCAGCGGCAGGCCGATGGCCTGAGCGACCTTGCCGACGGCGGTCTCCGCGGCGGCGCGATCGATCACCATGTCGCCGCCCAGCTTGGCGTCGGCCGGCAGATAGCCCAGCACAACGTTGGCGTCGGTCACCGTCGGCTCGGTACCGCCTTTCATGTAGGCGGCGGGGCCGGGCTCGGCGCCGGCCGACTGCGGGCCGACGCGCAGTGCCTTGGTGAGTTCGGGGACATAGGCGATGGAGCCGCCGCCGGCGCCGACCGTGCGCACGTCGATGGAACTGGCGCGCACGGTCACGTCGGCGACGCGGGTCTCGCGCCGGGTCTGGGCGACGCCGTTCTGGATCAGCGCCACGTCGGTCGAGGTGCCGCCCATGTCGAAGGTCAGCAGGTCGGAAAAGCCGCCCTGCTTGGCGATCCAGATCGCGCCCGAAACGCCACCGGCCGGCCCGCTCATCAGCAGGTTGACCGGCGCCGCCTTCGACGCGTCGGCCGAGGCCAGGCCGCCGTCGGAGCGCAGGATGTGAAGCTGCACGCCCTGCATGCGCTCGTTCAACTCGCGTTGCAGGCTCTCCACGTAGCGCGATACCACCGGGCGGATGTAGCTGTTCACCACCGTGGTCTCGGTGCGCTCGTACTCGTACATCTCGGGCACAACTTCCGACGAGATGCTGACCGGCACGTTCGGCAGCACGTCCTCGGCGACGCGGCGCACCTGTTGCTCGTGCTTGCCGTTGGTGTAGGCGTTCATCAGCGAGACGGTCAGTGCCTGGATGCCGCCGTCGCGCAGCTTGGCCAGGTCGTCGCGCAGCTTGCGTTCGTTCAACGGCTCGACGACCTCGCCCTTGGCGCTCATGCGCTCGTCGGCCTCGATGGTGAGTTCCAGCGGCGCCAGCGGATCGGTCTTGTTGAAGATCACCCAGCCGCCCAGGCCGCCCGGCACGTAGGAGCGCGCGATCTGCAGCACCTGCTTGTAGCCCTTGGTGGTGACCAGCCCGACCAGCGCGCCGGAGCCGGTCAGCACCGTGTTGGTCGCCACCGTGGTGCCGTGCATCACGTGGGTGATCTGTGCCGGGTCGATTCCGGCCTGGCCGCAGATCTTCTCGATGCCGTTCAGCACGCCGATGGAACTGTCCTGCGGCGTAGAGGGAACTTTCGCGGTGTACGGCTGCCCGGTCTTCTCGTCGATCAGCAACAGGTCGGTGAAGGTGCCGCCGACATCGACGCCGAGACGCCAGCCGGTGCCGGTTGGTCCGCGCCGTGCCGGACGCTCCGACGTTACCGACCGTGGGCGGCTGCTGGGCGGTGGCGCTTCGCGGCGGGCTTCCGGTTTCGGCGCCTCGCGGCGAGATTCAGGCGCCGGCGCCGGACGGCGCAAATCGCGGACCGGACCGCCGAGCCGCTCCTCCATCTGGCGCATCCGCGTTTCCAGTTCGGCCAACTGCGCGTTGTACCAACCGGTGAGACTCTCGGACTTGTCGTTCATACACCCTCTCGACCGGCTTCTCAGGCTGCCGCCGGACCGGTATCTTGCCCGTAATGGCTGGGATCGACAATGAATGGGCTGAGCCGGGCGACGACGGCTGGCTGCTGATCACCGTGGCGCTGCCGCCGGCGGACAATCACGGCGGCTTCAGCGACCGCAAGCGCGGCCTGCTGCTGCACGTGCTGGAGGCATGGCTGGCCGACCATCATCGCGTGCCCGCCCTGCTGCCCGGCACCCGCGGACGGCGCAATTCGGACGCGGTGACCGTCGGTTTCCGCCAGGACGAGGCGGAAACGGCGCTGGCCTTCCGCAACTTCTGCAACGAGATCGGCGTCGGTCCGGGCCTCAGCCAGTCCCGCGTCTTCCCCAACCACTGCGCGCGCACAACGCCGCGACAACGTTCACCGCTGGAGACGCGCACGTGATCGGCAACGCCATCGACATCGTCTGCAATCTGTACACCCCGCAGGAAGTGCGCGAGGGCCGGACCGGGCTGGACGACGAGTTCAAGAGCCAGGTGCGGATGTCCGACGCGATGCGCGATGGCGTGTCGATCCCCGATTATCTGGCGAAGATGGACCGCGCCGGCGTCGAACGCTCGCTGCTGATCGCGGTGCGGGCCGGCGACCTGGCGGTGAAAGGCTCGTTCGAGATCCCCTACGAGCGCGTGGACGAGGTCTGCCGCCAGCATCCGACGCGCTTTTCCGGGCTGGCCGGGGTCGATCCGTTCCGCGGCATGCAGGGCCTGCGCGACCTGGAACACGCGGTGAAGCACTATGGCTTCGTCGGCGCGCACCTCTATCCGCACTGGTTCGGGCTGCCGCCGGACCACGCGAAGTACTACCCCTACTACGCCAAATGCTGCGAACTCGACATCCCGATCATGATGCAGGTCGGGCACAACCTGGTGTACTCGCGCGAGCGCCGGCTGCCGTCTGTGGCGCGGCCGATCACGCTGGACCAGGTCGCCATCGACTTCCCCGAATTGCGGCTCCTGGGCATCCACATCGGCGTGCCGTGGACCGACGAGATGATCTCCATGGCATGGAAACACGAGCATATCTACATCGGCGCAGATGCTTATGCACCAAAGCATTGGCCGAAACAGCTCGTGCATTACATGAACACATATGGCGCCCACAAGGTTCTGTTCGGGACCGACTGGCCGGTGATCGACCCGGAGCGCGCGATGGAGGAAATCGCCGGACTCGGGCTGCGTGAGGAGTCGGCGCGAAAGATCCTGCGCGAGAACGCGCTCGGTGTGTTCAAGCTCGACCGGACCGCCGCCAAGCCGGCGGCGCCCGCCCCGCGTCCGGCGCCTGCCGCGCGCGCCCCCGTCGCCCGGCCCGGCGGCGTCAACAACCCGCGCGACCTCGTGGTCCGCGCCGACGGCACCATCGGCGTGAAGGACAACTGATGGACCGCGCGCCATCCGGCAACTATCGCGGGCTGACGCTGGCCACCGGTGTCCGCTCCTCGGCGCGGCGCACGCCCGACAAGATCGCGCTGGTCCAGGGCGAGGCCGCCGTCACCTACCGGCAACTGGTCGAGCGCATCAACCGCGCCGGCAATGCCGGCATCGGCGACCTGGGACTGCGGCCCGGTGACAATGTCGCCATCGTCGCCGACAACCGGCTGGAATACCTTGAGGTGGTGGTCGGGCTGAGCGGGATCGGCTGCGCCGTCGCCACGCTGAACCCGCGGCAAACGCCGGGCGAACTGAAGTTCATCTTCGAGGATTGCGCCGCGCGCGCCGTGTTCGTCGCCCCGAACTACGCCGATGCGGTCCGTGCCTCGGGCGCCGCCTGCGTGGAGCGGGTGATCGAGTTCGGCGACGACTACGAGACCTGGCTGTCGAAGGCCCGGCCCGACCATCCCGGCTACGAGCCGGCGGAGTGGGACAACTTCACCATATGCTACACGTCGGGCACGACCGGCAAACCGAAGGGCGTGGTGCTGCCGCATCGCAGCCGCACGCTGATCGCGCTGGCCGAGGCGACCGAGTATGGCTGCTACAGCCGCGACGACAGCTTCCTGGCCTTCGCGCCGATGTTCCATGGCGCCGGCTTCTCCTTCGCCTTCACCTCGGTTTTTCTGGGCGGCACCTGCGAAGTCGTCGGCGGCTTCAACCCCGAGCACATCCTGGCGCGGTTGCACGAGGGCCGGCACACCGGCGTGTTCATGGTCCCGACGCATTTTCAGGGCCTGTTCGGCCTGGAGCGAGCGGTGCTGGACCGCTATCGCGCGCACAACCTGAAGGCGATCGTGTGCAACGCCGCGCCGCTGCCGGAGGCGACCAAGCACCAGGTGCTGGACTATTTCGGCGACGGCCTGCTGCACGAGACCTATGGCTCGACCGAGACCGGCATCGTCACCAACCTGCGGCCGGCCGACATGCGCCGCAAACAGAACTGCGTCGGCCAGTTATTCCCGCTGTACCGGGCGGCGCTGCTGGACGACGACGGCGAGCCGGTGGCACCGGGCGATGTCGGCGAGCTCTATGCCACCTCGCCGATGCTGTTCAACGGCTACTGGAACAAGCCGGAAGAGACCGCGGCCGGCTTTCGTGACGGCATGTTTTCCGCCGGCGACATGGGCCGGCAGGACGAGGACGGCTACTTCTATATCGTCGACCGCAAGAAGGACATGCTGATCACCGGCGGCGTGAACGTCTATCCGCGCGAGATCGAGGACGTGTTGCGCCAGCTCCCGGCGATCAGTGACGCCTGCGTCGTCGGCAAGCCGGACGACTACTGGGGCGAGGCGGTGGTCGCCTTCGTGGTCAGCGACGATGCCGCGCTTTCCGAGGGGCAGGTGATCGAACACTGCAAGCGCCACCTCGGCGGCTTCAAGATGCCGAAGGAGATCCGCTTCATCGACAAGGTGCCGCGCAACCCGACCGGCAAGATGCTGAAGCGGGAGTTGCGCGACCGGCTGGTGCAAGACGGATGAGTTCGCCAGCGAGCGAGCGCTACCTGATCCCCTGCCCTGGCGGCCGCCAGGTCCACCTGCACAAGCTCGGCGCCGGACCGGTGGTGGTGTTGCTGCACGAGTCGCCGCGCTCGTCGTGGGCGTTGCTGCCGCTCGCCGCGAAGCTCGCCGAGCGCTTCACCGTGCTGGCGCTGGACACGCCGGGCTTCGGCCTGTCCGACCCGCTGGCCGAGCCGCGCCCCGACATGAGCCACTATGCCGACGGGCTGGCCGAGCTGTTCGATGCCATCGGGCTGGAACGCGCGTGTCTTTACGGCACGCATACCGGAGCCTGCATCGCCATGGCCTTCGCCGAACGCTATCCGCAACGCACGACGCTTGCGGTGCTGGACGGCTATCCGGTGTTCACCGAGGCGGAGCAGGAGGAGCACCTCGACGCCTACCTGGCGCCGTTCCGGCCGGACCGCATGGGCACGCACGTGCACTGGCTGTGGACGCGGGTGCGCGACCAGTTCAGCTTCTTCCCCTGGAACCGGCCGGGGCGCGCGGCGCGGTTGCAGCGCGATCCGCCCCCGCTTGCCTTCATGCAAGGCGTGGTCGACGACTTGCTGCTGGCCGGCGACGGCTACCGGGTCGGCTATGCCGCCGCCTTCCGCTATGACGGCGCCACGCCGGTCGCCCGCGCCACCGCGAAGCTGGCAATCACGGCGCGCACCGATGACCTGTTGCACCCGCACCTGGATCGGCTGCCGCCGCTGCCCGAGGGCTGCGAGAAACGTTCGCTGCCAGCCGACCGCGAGGCCTGGGCGGTGGCGATCGGCGACCTGATGGCGCCGCACGCGGTCGACGCCACGCTGACCTTGAGCATTGGCGGCGACCGCCGTTGGCTGCTGTACCTGGGCGACGACATGATAACGGTGCGGTCGTTCGGACCGGCGCACGGCAAGCCGCTGCTGGTCTGGCATCCGTTGCCCGGTGGCGGTTCGCAGACATGGAACCTGGGCCGGCTGCTCACCGGCGACCGCTACGTCCACGTCATCGACCTGCCAGGCTGTGGCGGATCGTCGCCGGCAGAGGCAAGCCCGGACCTGTTGCGCGCGCTGGTCGGCGCGTTCGACAAGCCGGAGCTGGTCGCCTGCGGCCTGAGCGGCGGCTTCGCGGCCAGCGTCGCCGACCTCACCGACCGGGTCACGCTGGTCGACCCGCCGCTCGGCGCCGACCTCGGCCCCCTGCCGGACCTGGCGCCGGCCTGGGATGGCACGCACCTCACTGCGACGTGGTGGATGCTGCGCGACGACCTGCTGTTCAAACCCTGGCACCGGCGCGATCACGCGCATGCCCGGCGTGTCGGCCTCGATATCGACGTCGAAGGCCTGCATGCGCGGTTCTCGGAAACGGTGCGCGCCGGGGCCGCCGGCATGGCCACGACGCGCGCTGCCGCGGCGGCCTGGTCTCCGGACCTCGGCTACGCCGCCGATGTCGTCGCCATGGCCGACGATCCCGACCACGAGGCCGTCGTCGCCTGGGCCAAGAGCGCCGCGCGTTCGGTACGGAGCGCAGGGCGCGACGTGCGGGAGATCGCCGATGCCGTTATCGGCGACTGAACTGGCCGGCATCGTCGGCGCCGACCGCGTGGCGACCGACAAGGCCACCCTGGAACTCTTCGCGCACGACATCGCCAGCGCCGGCGCGATTCCGCTGGCCGTGGTCCGTCCCGCCGACGAGGACCAGCTCGCCGCCACCGTCGCCGCCGCAACCGGCGCCGGGCTGGCGGTGTACCCTCGCGGCGGCGGCCACTCCTACACCGCCGGCTACCTCGCCGACCGGCCCGGCGGTATCGTGCTCGACCTCACCGACCTGAACCGCATCATCGAGATCGACGATGCCGCGCGCACGGTCACGGTGCAGGCCGGCTGCACCTGGGCAATGCTGTACGACGCGCTCGGCACCAAGGGGTGGCGGACGCCGTTCTTCGGTCCGCTCTCCGGCATGGTCGCCACCGTTGGCGGCAGCCTGTCGCAGGACGCCGCCTTCTTCGGCTCGGCGCGCCACGGCACGGTACGCGAGACGGTTATCGGACTGGTGGTGATCGCCGCCGACGGCCGTCGCCTGGTCACCGGCGGCAGCGGACCGGATCTGACCGGCCTGTTCGTCGGCGACTGCGGCGCGCTCGGAATCAAGGCCCGCGCGACGTTGCGGCTGATCGCGCCGCCCGAAACCACCGCCTTCGCCTCGCTGGATTTCCCGACCGCCGAGAGCCTGCTCAACGCCGAGGCCGCGCTGGTCGGCGTTGACGGCCTGGCCGAGGTCTGGGGCTTCGACCCGGAGAGCCACCGCAACCTCCATCGCACCGGCTTCGGCGCGATGGAGGGCGCGCAACTGGCGGCCGACGTGGCGCGCGGCGGCGGCTTGCGTGGCCTCGCCGGGCTGATGCGGTCCGGCAAGGCTTTCGTCCGCGACCTGCGCCACTCGCTGCACGTGGTCGCGGAAGGCGACGAGCCGGTGGTGGCCCACGCCCTTGGAAAAGTCGCCGAGATGGCGACGGCGCATGGCGGCACGCCGATCCCGGACACCATCCCTCGGGTCACCCGTGCCCGCCCGTTCCGGCCGATCAAGGCGCTGCTCGGCCCGGATGGCGAGAACTGGCTGCCGGTGCACGGCGTGTTTCCCGCCGGCCGCGCCAGGGACGGCTATGCCGCCGCGAGCCAGGTGCTGGCCGAACACGGCGACACCATGGCCGAGCACGACATCCGCGCCACCGTTCTGACCGTCGTCGCCGGCGCGAGCATCCTGGTCGAGCCGCAGCTCTTCTGGCCCGACGCGCTGAATGCGTTCCACCGGCACCACGCCACGCCGGACCAGGTGAAACGCCATGGTGAACGGCCGTCCAACCCGGCGGCGCGCGAGGCCGCGCACGCGTTGCGCAAGGCGCTCGCCGCGGCGATGGACGGCGCCGGCGCGACGAACTACCAGCTCGGCCGCACCTACGACTATGCCCGGAGCTTGGCGCCCGACACGCTGGCCCTGTTGCGCACGGTCAAGCACCACCTCGACCCGCGCGGCCTGATCAACCCCGGCGTACTGGGCCTCTAGCGATGCCCCCAACGACATTGCGCTATGCCGTCACCGACCATGTCGCGACCGTCACGTTCGCGGCCCCCGCCCGGCTGAACGCGATCGACGATGCCCGCATGGACGATCTGGACTGGGTGCTGGACGAACTGGAGCGCGACCAGGAGATCGCGGCGGCGGTGTTCACCGGTGAAGGTCGCGCCTTCTGCGTGGGCCTCGACCTGGCGATCCTGAAGCGTGGCTTCGAGGACACGGACTACTTCCTGGCCGTTATCCGACGCCTGAACGACATCCTGCTGCGCCTGGAACGGCTGCCGCTCCTGACGGTCGCGGCGGTGAACGGCGTGGCACGCGCCGGCGGCTTCGAGACCGCGCTGGCCTGCGATCTGATCCTCGTCGCCGAGGAGGCCAGGATCGGCGACAACCACGCGCAGGTGAACGTGATGCCCGGCGGCGGCTCGACACAGCGTCTGCCGCGCCGCATCGGCATGGCGGCCGCGAAGGAGCTGATCATGTCAGGCCGCTGGCTCAGCGGCCGCGAGGCGGCCACTATCGGTCTGGCCTGGCGCGCGGTGCCGCTGGCGGAACTGCCGGTGGCCGTCGACGACCTTCTGAAGAAGATCCGCGGCCGGTCGCGCGCCTGCCTGCGTGCGATCAAGGCGGCGATGGACGGCGGCGGCGAGCTGCCGATCGAGCAGGGCATTGCCCTGGAGATCGCGACCTTCGAGCGTTACCTGCGCGAACATGACGATGCACGGCGCGGATTCTGGGACTCGCTCGGACGCGACGGGTGAGAGGTGGTCTGCTCTGGGGGCTGGCGGCGGCGCTGCTGGCCATCGCCGGCGCCGCGGTCGTCATTTCCACCTATGCCACGACCTCGCAGACCTGGGACGAACCGGCACACCTGGCCGCCGGCATCGAACTGCTGAGCCGCGGCGTCTACGACTACGAGCCGCAGCACCCGCCGCTGGCGCGGGCGGCCGCGGCGCTGCTGCCGTATCTCCACGGCATGCGCAGCCTCGGCACGCCCGGCATCTTCGAGGAAGGCGCGGCGCTGCTCGACGCGGCGCCGGACTACGAGCGCGCGCTGACGCTGGCGCGGCTCGGCGTGCTGCCGTTCTTCGTCCTGCTGCTGGCGGCGACCTGGGCGTGGGGGCGATTACTGGCCGGGCCGGTAGTGGCGACGCTGGCGGTGTTTTTCCTGGCCAGCCTGCCGCCGTTGATCGGCAACGCGGCCATCGCCGCCACCGACGTGCCCAGCGTCGCGACGCTGACATTCTGCTTCGCCGCGCTGATGGCCTGGCTCGACCGGCCGCGCTGGCCGATCGCGCTTGTGCTGGCGGTCGCTGGCGCGCTGGCGTTGGCGACCAAGTTCTCCGCCATTCCGTTCCTGGGGCTGGTGCTGGCGGCGTGGATCGTCCTGCGCGGCATGGTCGGCACGGCGCGGCCGGTGCTGCCGTTCCGGCCGCTGCAGTACCTGGCCATGCTGGCGCTGGCGGCGCTGGTGCTGTGGGCGTTGTTCGGATTCGGGCTGCGGCCGCCGACCGTCGTGACGGCGATCCCGCTCGGCATCGTCGGCGTCGCGGCGCACAACTTCCAAGGCCACGCCAGCTACCTGCTCGGCCAGTTCAGCATGGACGGCTGGTGGTACTTCTATCCGGTCGGCTTCGCGGTGCGCACGCCGCCACCGCTGTTGTTCGCCGGGCTGGCCGGGCTGGCATGGATGACGGGCGCGGGCATCCACGGGCGCGACTGGCGGTTACTGGCGGTGCCGGTGGCGACGGTGGTGTTGCTCGTCTTCGTATGCTGGTTCAGCCGCATCAATATCGGCCTTCGCCATGCCTTCGTGCTGTATCCGATGCTGGCGCTGGGCGCCGGGTATGTCTGCTGGCGGCTGGCGCGGATCAACTGGCCGGGCCGGATCGCCGTGGCGTTGCTGCTGGCGGCACAACTGGCCAGCGTGCTGCTAGCGCATCCCGACCACCTCGCCTACTTCAATCTCGCGGCGCGCGGCCAACCGGAGAAGATCCTGATCAACGGCGACCTGGACTGGGGCCAGGACCTGAAACGCCTGGCCGAGGCGGTGCGCCAGCGCGGTATCGATGAGATCGCGGTGGCCTATAACGGCAGCGCCGACCCGGCCCGCTTCGTGCCCGGCTTCAAACCGCTGCCGCCGGAGACGCCTACCACCGGCTGGATCGCGATCAGCCTGTTCCTGACAGTCGACAAAAGCTGCGGCAGCTACGGCTGGCTCGATGCCTATCCGCCAGCGGCGACGGTCGGCGCGTCGATCCGGCTCTACCGCATCGACGCGCTGAAGCCGGACGTCGCAGTGCCGCGCGGCGCCACCGACCCGGAGAACCCGCGCTGCCGACGGCTGGCGGGCTAGAGCGTTTCATGTTTAGTCGGCACCAGCCGGCTCCCCCACCCGGCCACCCAACGCCAGTATCCTTGTGGGTGGCCGGGTGGG
>JAVKFY010000074.1:0-9052 GCA_040223615.1 Alphaproteobacteria bacterium | reverse complement strand
TCGCGGAGCTGGTGGAGGAGACATCCCCGTCGGTGGTTCTCAATGCCACGGCTTTTGCGGTCGGAAGCGCCGGTTCCCCCACCTCACCTGTCCTCTCCCCCCCAAAGGGGCGGAGAGGGAGCGGAAACGTCATCCCCATTGCGTCCCACTCCGCCCCTGGGGGCGGAGAGGACAGGTGAGGTGGGGGAACCGGCGCTTCCGACCGCAAAAGCCGTGGCATTGAGAACCACCGACGGGGATGTCTCCTCCACCAGCTCCGCGATCAGCGCCTGCGCCGTCCGGTCCTTCAGGCTGGGGACGTAGATCGGCAGCGGGTTCAGTCCGTTCACGGCGAGAGCTTCGACCAGACTGTCGACCGGCTCGGTCTGGCCGGCCTGGACCAGTGCCCGGTAGAACACCACCGGCGCCACCGCTTCGCCGCGCCAGTGTTGGCGGATCGCATCGAGGTCGGGATCGCTCTCGCCGGGCCAGTACAGGCCGGCGCGCAGCAGCGGCGCCGGCTCGCGCCACTCGCTCGACCGGCCCGTCAGGTCCGCCGCGTACCGCAACGCCTGTTCCGCGTTGTCGATGCCGCCCTCGGCCAGGTAGCGCCACAGCCGATGCAACACGGCAGGCGGCAGGCTGGAGCGTTCGGCGAGGTCCGGATCGGGATTATCGTCGCCAGGCAGCAGGGCCAGGTTCGGCACGTGCGCGGCGAGCTGTTCCACGCCGTACGGCCAGTAGCCGGTGCCGCCCAGCAGACGCACGATCACCAGCTTCGCCTGACTGGCGACCTGCTCGACATAGAGGTCGACGGAGAGCGGGTGCGCCAGCTGCATCAGGTTGGCCAGCCGCAGGCTTGGCGCGTCCGGCCCGAGCCGCGACTGAGCCGCGGCCAGGCAGGCGAGTTCGGTGTCGGCGGCGGACAGCACGACGATGTCGGCCGGGCTCTGCCCCAGGTCGACCGCCTGGCCCGCGTCGACCGGCCCGCCCGGCTGTGCCGCCAGCAGGTGCATCAGTCTCGCGATCCCGGGGCCAGCGCCGCGCGCACCGCCGCCTGGTCGAGGTCGCGCGGGCCGATCACCACCAGCCGGCCGGCGCGCGCCTCGCCGTCGCGCCAGGGCCGGTCGTAGTAATGCTGGAAGCGCTGGCCCACGCCCTGCACCAGCAGCCGCATATCCTTGCCGGCGATCGGCAGGAAGCCCTTCACCCGCAGGATCGGCAGCGACGCGGCGGCGGCCTCCAGCCGCGCGATCAGGTCGGCCGGCGCCGCCACCTCGGGCACGTCGACCACGAAACTGTCGAAGTCGTCGTGGTCATGATCGTCATCGCCGTCGTGGTGCGAGGGCCTGGCGTCGAGGTCGTCCTCCGCCGCCGCGCCGAGGCCGAGCAACACCCGCGCATCGATCCGCCCGTGCGTCGCGCCGACCACCCGCTTGCCGTTCAGGCCGGCGGTCAGGCCGTCGCGCTCGGCATCGGAGAGCTGGTCGCACTTGTTCAGGATCAGCAGGTCGGCGCACGACACCTGGTCCTCGTACAGCTCGTGCAACGGACTCTCGTGATCCAGGTTGTCGTCGGCCTGACGCTGCGCGTCGACCGCGTCCGGGTTGGCGGCGAACAGGCCGTCGCGCACCGCCGGTCCGTCCAGCACCGCGATGACCCCGTCGACCGTCACCCGCGTGCGCACGTCGGGCCAGTTGAACGCCTTCACCAAGGGCTTGGGCAGCGCCAGGCCGCTGGTCTCGATGACGATGTGGTCCGGCGGGTCGTCCCGGTCGAGCAGCGCCGCCATGGTCGGCAGGAAATCGTCGGCCACGGTGCAGCAGATGCAGCCGTTCGCCAGCTCGACGATGTCGTCGTCGGCGCAGGCCTCGATGCCGCAGCCCTTGAGGATCTCGCCGTCGACGCCGAGATCACCGAACTCGTTGACGATCAGCGCGATGCGCCGGCCCTCGGCATTTTCCAGCAGGTGCCGGATCAGGCTGGTCTTGCCGGCGCCCAGGAAGCCGGTCACCACGGTGGCGGGAATCTTCTCGACCATCACTCTTCTTCTTTCTTCAGGATCATGGGCAGGCCGGCGACGGTGAGGATCACCCGCTGGCAGGCGGCAGCGATTTGCTGGTTCAAGCGGCCGTTGGCGTCGCGGAAACGCCGCGCCAGTTCGTTCACGGGCACGATGTCGTGCCCGACCTCGTTGCCGACCAGGATCGCCGCGCCGGGCAGGTTGCGCAGCACCCGCACCAGCCGGTCGGTCTCGCGCGCGACGTCGCGTTCCGCCTCCATCAGGTTGGCGAGCCAGAAGCTCAGGCAGTCGACGACGACGACACAACCATCGCCGGCATGCTCGGCCAGCGCGCGCGGCATCGCCAGCGGCTCTTCCACCGTGGTCCAGCCGTCGCGGCGCGCCTGATGCTCGGCGATGCGCGCAGCCATCTCATCGTCAACGGCCAGGCCGGTGGCGAGATAAGTCAGGCGATCGCCCGAGGCCACGGCCATCGCCTCGGCCAGCGCGCTCTTGCCGCAACGGGCACCGCCTAGGATCAGGGTCGCCGGCGGCAGCGGCAGGCCACCTGGCACATCGTGCAACGCCACTGGCGCATCCTCCCACCGAGGACGTGACCGCGGGGGCCGCGGTCGGCCTATTCATGGAGCCGACGAGGTGTCCTGGCTCGGGGTCGTCGGATGCCGGCGCCTTCCCAACCGTTGCCGGTCAGTGGCATGCGTGCCGGACCCTCTCCCTTACAGTTGCGGGGGCAGCGCCGGTGTCGCACCGGCTTCCCTGCCTCGGCTCCAGCTCCGACGCTAGCAGATGGCGTGGGCCGGCGCGATGACCTTCGACTCGCCGATTTGGCCAGGTCCACGCCGATCCAAGCTTGCGGCAAAGGTCTGTCGAGTTGACAGGCAATGGCCCCGTCACCTTTGATACCGCACCCGTTGCCGGCCCTGTGCCGTGCGAGAAGGGCCCAAAAAACGGCGAACAGGGAGAAATTGTGATGAAGTTCTGGACACTTGGGATGCGTTCGGTCGCGCTCGCCGGCGCGCTGGCGATGAGCGCCGGCGTGGCCTCGGCAGACGATTTGGACAAGCGCCAGTTCAAGGTGATCGGCTCGTGGTCGAACCTGTCGAACTACAAGGTTCACGAGAAGCCGTTCTGGTCGGAGGTGGTGCCGAAGGAATCGGGCGGCATGATCACCGCCAAGATCAACGCCATCACCGACCTCGGCCTGAAAGGCTTCGAGGTCATGCGTTTGGTCAAGCTCGGCGTGTTCGACGTCGCCTTCGGCGTGTTCGGCTATGTCGCCTCCGAGCATCCGGTGTTCGAGGGCGTTGACCTTGCCGCCGCGGCCGGCAACTTCAAGGAAGCCCGCGCCAATGTCGATGCCTACCGCAGCATCCTGGAGCGCGAGTTCGAGAAGAACTTCAACGCCAAGATGCTGGTGGTCTACCCGTACCCGAGCCAGATCCTGTTCTGCAACAAGCCGGTCAAGGGCCTGGCCGACCTCAAGGGCCTGAAGATCCGGGTCTATTCGACCACCATGGGCGACTTCGTCGAGGCCGTCGGCGGCACGTCGGTGACCGTGGCTTTCGCCGAGGTGGTCCCGGCGCTGCAGAAGGGCGTCGTCGACTGCGGCATCACCGGCACCATGCCGGCCTATCAGGCCAAGTGGCATGAGGTCGCGACCCACGCCCTGCGCGTCCCGGTCAGCGCCGGCCTGGCCTTCATGGCGGTCAGCCTGAAGACCTGGGACAGCCTCAACGCCGACACCCAGAAGTTCATGCTGGAGCAGAGCGCGGCGCTGGAGAAGCGCATGTGGGCGGCGACCGAGGCCGAGGACGAGATGGGCGTGACCTGCAACACCGGCGGGCCGTGCGAGATCGGCGAGCCCGGCAAGATGGAACTGGTCGAGCCGACCGAAGCCGATCTGAAGGCGCGTGAGAAGATCCTCTCCGACTTCGTCCTGAAGCGCTGGGCGGAAAGATGCGGCAAGGACTGCGCCGCGGAGTGGAACAGCACCGTCGGCAAGGTCGTCGGCGTCGAAGCCACGATGTAGTTCGGCCAGGGGCGTGTCGCCGGCAAAGCGTGCCGGCGGCACGCCCCGCCTAGCCGAACCACGGGTTTCCGCCCATGTTGGATCGTTTGCTAGCCCGCCTTGAGGCGGTAAGCCGCTATGCCGTTTGGGCTGGCGGGGCGATGCTTATCTTCGCCGCTTTCATGGTCACCTTCGACGTGCTGAGCCGCAAGTTCATCGGCTGGTCGATGGCCGGCGCCGATGAGATCACCGGCTACATCTTCGCCATCTCCACCGCCTGGGCCTATGGCTTCACCCTGCTGGGCCGGTCGAACGTGCGCATCGACGCGCTCTACGAGCGGTTTCCGATGCCGCTGCGCGCGCTCCTGGACATCGTCGCGCTGTGCGCGCTGCTGATCTTCATGAGTTTCGTGACCTATTGGGCCTGGCGCGTATTCCACGGCTCGATGGGCGCGCCATTCGGCGACACCGATGTGTGGTCGCTGTCGATCACGCCATTGTCGACGCCGCTGGCGGTGCCGCAGGGCCTGTGGTTCTTCGGCCTGGTGCTGTTCGAGATCACCGCCTTCGTCCTGCTGCTGCGGCTGCTCGCCTCGCTGTTCCGTGGCGACTGGACCGCCATCCAGCTCCGCGCCGGAACCCGCACGGCGACCGAGGAGATCGAGGCCGAGTTGACCAGCCATGGCCTGAAGGACCGCGACTAGATGCTGCTGTTCACGGTTCTCGTCCTGCTGGTCCTGATCGCGCTGGCGATCCCGGTCGGCGCCGCGCTGGGCATCCTGGCCTTGGCGCTGGACTGGGAGTTCGGCGGCTGGAACTTCTACCCGGCGCTGGGCGAGATCACCTGGCAATACTCCATCGAGTTCATCCTGGCCGCCGTGCCGCTGTTCATCCTGCTGGGCGAGATCCTGCTGCGCTCGGGCATCGCGGAGCGCATGTACGGCGCCATGGTGCAGTGGCTGTCGTGGCTGCCCGGCGGCCTGATGCATTCCAATATCGGCGCCTGCGCGATGTTCGCCGCCACCTCCGGCTCCTCGGTCGCCACCGCCGCCACCATCGGTACCGTGGCGCTGCCGCAAGCCGAGAAGCGCGGCTACAACGAGCGGCTGTTCCTCGGCACGCTGGCCGCCGGCGGCACGCTCGGCATCCTGGTGCCGCCGTCGATCAACCTGATCATCTACGGCCTGCTGACCGATACCTCGGTGCCGCAGCTCTATCTCGCCGGCTTCATCCCCGGTCTGCTGCTGGCGACACTGTTCATGGCCACGGTGATCATCGCCTGTACCTGGAAACGCGAGTGGGGCGGCACGCCGGTGGAGACCAGCTGGGCCTCCCGCATCGCCTCGCTGCCGCACCTGCTGCCGCCGGCGTTCATCTTCCTGGTGGTGATCGGCTCGATCTACGCCGGCTTCGCCACCCCGACCGAGGCGGCCTCGCTCGGCGTGGTCGCCGCGCTGGTGCTGGCCGCCGCCAACCGCACGCTGACCTTCCGCATGCTGCGCGACGCCATCGAGGGCACCATGCGCACCACCGCGATGGTGATGATCATCATCCTGGCGGCGATCTTCCTGAATTTCCTGTTCGGCCTGATCGGACTGACGCAGCAGCTCACCGACTTCGTGACCGGACTCGGCTGGGGTCCGACCGAGACCATGATCGCGCTGATCATCTTTTTCATCATCCTGGGCTGCTTCATGGAGACCTTCTCCATGCTGCTGACCACGACGCCGCTGGTCGCGCCGATCGTGTTCTCGATGGGCTTCGATCCGGTGTGGTACGGCATCCTGCTGACGGTGTTGCTGGAGACCGCGCTGATCACCCCGCCGATCGGGGTCAACCTCTACGTCGTGCAGGGCGTGCGCAAGGGCGGCGCGATGAACGACGTGATCATCGGCGCCCTGCCCTTCGTCGTGACGATGTTCGCGATGCTGGTGCTGCTGATGGTGTTCCCCGGCCTCGCCACCTGGCTGCCGAGCCTGTTCTTCTAAACTTGTGAGAAGATGGCCGGGTCGAGCCGGCCATCTCAAACATGTCGGCGCAGCGTTATTCCGCGGCCTCGCCGACGCCGTCGACCGTGCGGTGCTTGTTGATCTTCATGGTCACGTGCTCGCCCGACGTGGTGCGGCCGTATTTCGGCGGGTTGGCGGCGTCGGTGCAGGTCGGGATGCACTCCACCACCGCGTCATAGTTCGGCTGGTGGAAGAACAGCAGCGAGGTCTTGCTCTCGGCCGCCCGCTCGCGCGGTGGATTGGCGACCCGGTGCAAGGTCGAGACCCAGCGGTCGTTGGTCCACTCCGCCATCAGGTCGCCGAGATTGACCACGAACGTGTCCGGCAGCCACGGCACCGCCTCCCAGCCGCCGTCGCGCCGGCACACCTCCAGCCCACCGACGTCGGTGTCGGTCTGGATGATGGTCAGGCTGCCATAGTCGGTATGCGCGCCGGCGCGGCGCTGGCCCTCGGCCGGCGCGATGTCGGTCTGGCCGGGATAGTGGATCACCGAGAAGTTGGTGATGTGGCGATCGATCTTGTCGTCGAACCAGTGCTCGTCCAGCCCCAGTCCCAGAGCGAACAGCGCCATCAGGTCGCCCGCCAGACGCGTCATCTCGCCGTAGTAGGCCTCCCACACCGAACGCATCTCGGCCGGCGCGTCGGGCCAGAAATTCGGCGCGAAGTAACGCGCCCCGTCCGGCCCGAAATGATACGCGTCGAACGGATGGTCGAAGGCGCCGATCGAGAAGGATTCCTTGATGTCCGGCGGGGCCACGTCGTCCAGGCTGTAGGATAGGCTCTCCGCGCCGAACGGCGTGTAGCCGCGATACCGGTCCGCCGGCATCTTGAAGCGCATCTTCTCCCAGAACGGCCGCGCGAAGTAGGCGTGGCTGACCCGGTGCATCTCGGCGATCAGCTTCGGATCGACGCCGTGCCCTTGGATCACCAGGAAACCGATCTCGCGGCAGGCGGCGTCGATTTCGGCTGCCAGCCGCGCCTTGGCGGCGGGCTCGCCGGCGCGACAGGCGGCGATGTCGATCAGCGGTACGGTACTGGCCATGCGCGTTGCTCCTTGCGGCCGCGCGGACGCGGCAGTGTCAACGCTTCCTCCCGACCGAGCCCCCGGCCCAGCGATACGCCGCGCGCGACGCTGGGTCGCAGTCTGCTTGTCCCGCGCGCGGCTCTGCTATCCTGATCGGCGAATGGGAAGGAGACAAGCCATGAGCGCGAACGAACGCCACGAGGTCATCGTCGTCGGCGCCGGCCTGTCCGGCATGTACCAGCTCCACACGTTGCGCGGCCTCGGCTTCGACGTGCATGTCTACGAGGCCGGCGGCGACGTCGGCGGCACCTGGTACTGGAACCGCTACCCCGGCTGCCGCTTCGATTCCGAGAGTTGGACCTACGGCTATTCCTTCGACAAGGAGATCCTGGCCGAGTGGGACTGGAAGGAGCAGTTTTCCGGCCAGCCGGAGAACCTGCGCTACTGCAACTTCGTCGCCGACAAGCTCGACCTGCGCCGCGACATCAGCTTCGGCAAGCGCCTGAAGGCCGCGGCATGGGACGACGCTGCCGGCGAGTGGGAGCTCGCCTTCGAGGACGGCGGCGTGGCCCGTTGCCGGTTCCTGATCACCGCCATCGGACCGTTGTCGGCGCCGACCATGCCGAACATCCCCGGCGTCGACGACTACCAGGGCGAGAGCTACCACACCGGCACCTGGCCGCATCATCCGGTGAGCTTCGAGAACAAGCGCGTCGCGGTGATCGGAACCGGCGCCACCGGCGTGCAGGCGATCACCGAGATTGCCAAGACCGTCGGCCACATGACCGTGTTTCAGCGCACGCCGAACTGGTGCGTGCCGCTGGGCAACGCGCCGATCACCGAGGCCGAGCAGGCCGAGATCCATGCCAGCTATGACGAGATCTTCGCCAAGTGCCGCGACAGCTTCGGCTGCTTCATCCACAACGTGCTGCCGCAGAACGCGCTGGACGTGTCGCCGGAGGAGCGCGAGGCGACCTACGAGCGGCTCTACCGCGAGAAGGGCTTCGCGCTGTGGATGGGCAACTTCCGCGACACCCTGATCGACAAGGCATCGAACGACGAGGTCACCAAGTTCGTCGCCCGCAAGATCAGGGAGCGGCTGGACGATCCGAAGCTGGCCGACAAGCTGATCCCGACCAACCACGGCTTCGGCACCCGCCGCGTGCCGATGGAGAGCGGCTACTACGAGGTCTACAACCAGCCGAATGTCGAGCTGGTCGACATGCGCGAGACCCCGATCGAGCGGATCACGGCCAAGGGCCTGAACACTTCCGACCGGGCGTTCGAGTTCGACATGATCATCTACGCCACCGGGTTCGACGCCATCGTCGGCGCCTTCAACCGCATAGACTTCACCGGGCTTGAGGGCCAGAAGCTGAAAGACAAGTGGACTGACGGCCCGCGGACCTATCTCGGCCTGCAGATCGCCGGCTTCCCCAACATGCTGACCCTGGTCGGGCCGCACAACGCCGCCACCTTCTGCAACATCCCGCGCTGTATCGAGCAGAACGTGGAGTGGGTGACCGACTGCATGGTGTACTTGCGCGAGAAAGGCCTGAAGCGCATCGAGGCCAATGCGGAAGCCGAGCGGGCCTGGACCCAGCACGCCAACGAGGCCGCCTCGCGCCTGCTGGCGATGCAGGTGGATTCGTGGATGACCGGCATCAACAAGAACATCGAAGGCCGCCAGTCCGCCCGCCACTTCGTCGCCTACGCCGGCGGCGCCCCGAAATACCGCGAGAAGTGCGACGAGGTCGTCGCCAACGGCTACGAAGGCTTCGAACTGGCGTAGCGGCGACGAGAAATGCCCGGGTCAGGTCCACGGGTGTCCGGTTAAGCTTGCGGTGATCGTCTCTATTGCCGCTCAGGCGGTTGCGCTGCTTCGGGCGGCACCAGACAGAAGAACCGCAACCAATTGGTCCAGCTTCTGGACGTGGGTGCCCCGGGCCAGCCGGGGCCTGGCGATGTTACCCAAAAACCAAAAACCCCGCAAGGCCCGGGGTGTCCGG
>JAVKFY010000073.1:0-15679 GCA_040223615.1 Alphaproteobacteria bacterium | reverse complement strand
GATGGTGATGCCGGGCGACAATGTATCGATGAAGGTGGAGCTGATCGCGCCGATCGCGATGGACGAGGGGCTGCGCTTCGCGATCCGCGAAGGCGGCCGCACCGTCGGCGCCGGCGTCGTCGCCTCAATCGACGAGTAAGGCGAGCAGAGCACAGCGCAGCAGCGGGACCAGGGTCGGGCCGGAGACGGTTTGAAGGAGTGTAGCTCAATTGGTAGAGCACCGGTCTCCAAAACCGGGGGCTGGGGGTTCGAGTCCCTCCACTCCTGCCACACTTGGGCGCCACGACGGCGCGCGACGAATGGATAAGTAGGTCAACGATGGCGAAGGTCAGTCCGGCGGAATTCGTACGCCAGGTGCGGCAGGAGACCTCCAAGGTCACCTGGCCGACGCGGAAGGAGACCGCGATCACCACGACCATGGTGTTCATCATGGCGACGCTGGCGGCGATATTCTTCCTGCTGATCGACCAGGTGCTGTCCTGGGGCGTGCGGCTGCTGCTCACGGTTGGGACCTGAACCATGGCGCTACGCTGGTACATCGTGCACGTCTACTCGGGCTTCGAGAAGAAGGTCGCGGCGTCGATCATGGAGCAGGCCGAGGCGGTCGGCCTGGCCGAGGACCTCGATGAGGTGCTGGTGCCGACCGAGGACGTGATGCAGATCCGCCGCGGCCAGAAGGTCAAGGCGGAGCGCAAGTTCTTCCCCGGCTACGTGCTGGTGCACATGGACCTGTCCGACGAGGCCTATCACCTGGTGAAGAACACGCCGAAGGTGACCGGCTTCCTGGGCACCGGCGGCAAGCCGTCGCCGATCAAGGACTCCGAGGCCGAGCGGGTCATGCACCAGGTGCAGGAGGGTATCGAGCGGCCGAAGCCGACGATCCTGTACGAAATCGGCGAGCAGGTGCGGGTCTGCGACGGGCCGTTCACCTCGTTCAACGGCTTCGTCGAAGAGGTCGACGAGGAGCGCACGCGGCTCAAGGTCGCGGTGTCGATCTTCGGGCGCGCCACGCCCGTGGAGCTCGAGTACAGCCAGGTCGAGAAACTCTAGACCGGGTTTTCGTATCACCGGTGTGGAAGGTCAGCCCCGGCCGCACCACGCCACCTGGCGGCCACGCGTAGAGCCGCCGGAGAAGGAGAAAGGGCAACATGGCCAAGAAGATCGCTGGCTACATCAAACTGCAGATCCCGGCCGGGCAAGCCAACCCGTCGCCGCCGGTCGGCCCGGCGCTGGGTCAGCGCGGTGTGAACATCATGGAGTTCTGCAAGGCGTTCAACGCGCAGACCCAGGGGATGGAGCAGGGCATGCCGATCCCGGTGCAGATCACCGTGTTCCAGGACAAGAGCTTCGCCTTCGCCACCAAGACGCCGCCGGCGTCGTACTTCCTGAAGAAGGCCGCGAAGCTGCAAAAGGGGACCGCGACCGCCGGTCGCGACACCGTCGGCTCGGTGACCATGGCGCAGGTGCGCGAGATCGCCGAGGCCAAGATGGTCGACCTGAACGCCAACGACATCGACCAGGCGGCGAAGATGATCGCCGGGTCGGCTCGCTCGATGGGTATCGAGGTGAGGGGCTAGAACCATGGCAAAGCTAACGAAGCGGTCTAAGAAAGCCTCGGAATCCGTTGATCGGGAAAAACAATACTCGATCGATGAGGCGCTGGGGTTGGTGAAAGAGAACGCCAGCGGCAAGTTCGACGAGACGGTCGATCTGACGATGCGCCTCAATGTCGATCCGCGCCACGCGGACCAGATGGTGCGCGGCACGGTGCAGCTGCCGAACGGCACCGGCAAGTCGGTCCGGGTCGCGGTGTTCGCCAAGGACGCGAAGGCCGACGAGGCGCGCGAGGCCGGGGCCGACCTGGTCGGCGCCGACGACCTGGCGCAGCAGATCCAGGGCGGCGAGATCAACTTCGACCGGGTGATTGCGGCGCCGGACATGATGGCGGTGGTCGGCCGGCTGGGTAAGATCCTGGGCCCGCGCGGCCTGATGCCGAACCCGAAGCTGGGCACGGTGACGCCGGACGTGGCGGCCGCGGTGAAGGCGGCGAAGGCCGGTCAGGTCGACTTCCGGGTCGAGAAGGCCGGCATCATCCACGCCGGGGTCGGCAAGGCGAGCTTCTCCGCCGACAAGCTGGAGGAGAACATCCGGGCCTTCGCCACGGCGGTGATCCGGGCGAAGCCGTCAGGTGCCAAGGGCACCTACCTGAAGAAGATATCGGTGAGCTCGACCATGGGCCCCGGTGTGCAGCTGGATTTCGCATCGCTCTCGGTCGACGCCTCGGCGCCGGCCGGCGACGACTAGCGGTTGAGTTTCGCCATCGCCGGCTTGCCGGCGGTGGCGATCGGAGACGGCCCGGCCTCGGCCGACCGTTTCCACCCTGTCCAAGATTGCGGGTGTCGCGAGACCTAAGGCCTTCACGGAGGCGCCAGCATGAGATGGGGCGAGCGACGGGCTTTCGGGCCGGTCGTTCGGTACCCCTGACGAAGGGCAGGCCTTACGTCTGGCGGATGGGCCGTCGGACGAAACAAGGCTGGATGCCATCGGTGGGCGATCACCGCGGTGTCCGAATGTCGGAGGCTAGACGTGGACCGAGCTGAAAAGCACGCGTTCGTGGCGGACATGAACGCGGTCTTCAAGGAGACCGCGGCCGTGATCGTCACCCACTATAGCGGCCTCAACGTCGCCCAGGTCACCGACCTGCGGCGGCGCATGCGTGACGGCGGGGCGCGCTTCCGCGTGACCAAGAACCGCCTGACCAAGCTGGCGCTTGTCGATACGCCGTATGCGGGTCTCGCCGACCTGCTGACCGGTCCGACCGGCATCGCCTTTTCCGACGACCCGGTGGCCGCCGCCAAGGTAACCGTGGAGTTCGCCAAGCAGCACGACAAGCTGATCGTGCTCGGCGGCGCCATGGGCGACACCGTCCTCGACCCCAACGGGGTCAAGGCACTGGCGGAACTGCCGTCGTTGGATGAGCTGCGCGGCAAGATCGTCGGGCTTCTGCAGGCCCCGGCGGGCAACATCGCCCGCATCCTGCAGGCGCCGGGCGGCCAGATCGCGCGCGTGCTGGCTGCCCATGCCGAGAAGGCAGAGGCGGCTTGAGGCCGATTTTGAAGCAACACCGAACGGACCGTCAGGGGTTCGGAACCGAAGGAACTGAGACAAATGGCTGATTTGAACCAACTGGTCGACGACTTGAGCGCGCTGACCGTCCTGGAAGCGGCAGAGCTGTCGAAGCTGCTGGAAGAGAAGTGGGGCGTGTCCGCCGCCGCGCCGGTCGCGGTCGCGGCCGCCGCCGGCGGTGCCGCCGCCGAGGTGGAGGAGGAGAAGGACGAGTTCGACGTCATCCTGACCGCCTTCGGCGAGAAGAAGATCAACGTCATCAAGGAGGTCCGCGCCGTCACCGGTCTGGGCCTGAAGGAAGCCAAGGAGTTGGTCGAGGCCGCGCCGAAGGCGATCAAGGAAGGCGTTGGCAAGGACGAGGCCGCGAAGATCAAGGAGCAGATCGAGTCGGCCGGCGCCACAGTCGAGGTCAAGTAGCCTTACAATACGCGTGATTCGGCCCCGGTTTCGGCCGGGGCCGGCCACGGCACAAAGGAGCAGGGTCACGGACCGCCGGACCAGCACCACAAAGACCGGGACGCGATGACGCGGACGTCGACGTCGTCGCCGAAGCCCGGAACAGAGCTTTTGAACGATGGGTCAACCGCGCCGCGGATGGCCCTTGTCGTCGTGCGCGGCTCACGCGCACGCGACCTAACGAATTGAACGTGCAAGGAGCAGGCATGTCTCTTTCCTTCACCGGCCGCAAGCGTATCCGTCGCAGTTTCGGGCGTATCCCCGAGGTCGCGGCGATGCCGAACCTGATCGAAGTGCAGAAGAGCTCGTACGACCAGTTCCTGCAGATCGACCGGGAAGAGGCGGAGCGTGACGACACCGGCCTCAATGGTGTCTTCAAGTCGGTGTTTCCGATCAAGGACTTCTCCGAGACCGCCGAGCTGCACTACGTCAAGTATGAGCTGGAAGAGCCGAAGTACGACACCGACGAGTGCCAGCAGCGCGGCATGACCTATGCCGCGCCGCTCAAGGTGACGCTGCGGCTGATCGTGTTCGAGGTCGACGAGGAGACCGGCGCCAAGTCCGTGCTCGATATCAAGGAGCAGGACGTCTACATGGGCGACATGCCGTTGATGACCAACAACGGCACCTTCATCGTCAACGGCACCGAGCGGGTGATCGTCTCGCAGATGCACCGCTCGCCGGGCGTGTTCTTCGACCACGACCGCGGCAAGACCCACTCGTCGGGCAAGTTCCTGTTCGCGGCGCGGATCATCCCGTATCGCGGCTCGTGGCTCGACTTCGAGTTCGACGCCAAGGACATCACCTACGTGCGCATCGACCGGCGCCGCAAGCTGCCGGTGACGACGCTGCTGATGGGGCTGGGCCTGACCGGCGAGGAGATCCTGGCGCACTTCTACAAGCAGGTGCCGTTCAAGTACGACACCAAGAAGGAGGCCTGGCGCACCCCGTTCGACGCCGACCGGATGCGCGGCCTGCGGCCGGCCTACGATCTGATCAACGCCAAGTCGGGCGACGTGGTGGTCGAGGCGCACACCAAGATCACCCCGCGCCTGATCCGTCAGCTCGGCGAAGACGGCCTGAAGGAACTGCTGGTCAGCGACGACGAGCTGATCGGGCGCTATGTCGCCGAGGACATGATCAACGAAGACGACGGCATGGTCATTGCCGAGGCCGGCGAGGAGATCACCGAGGCGACGATCGAGGCCCTGAAAGAGCACAAGATCGTCAACATCCCGACGCTCGACATCGACCACATCACGGTCGGCCCCTATATCCGCAACACCTTGATGCTGGACAAGAGCGCGGCCCGCGAGCAGGCGCTGATCGACATCTACCGGGTGATGCGGCCGGGCGAGCCGCCGACGCTGGATGCCGCGGAGACGCTGTTCAAGGGCCTGTTCTTCGATCCGGAGCGCTACGACCTGTCGGCCGTGGGCCGGGTCAAGTTGAACGCGCGCCTGGGCTTCGAGACTGAGGACAGCCTGCGCGTGCTGCGCGCGGAGGACATCCTGGCGGTGGTCAAGACGCTGGTCGAGCTGAAGGACGGCCGCGGCGAGATCGACGACATCGACCACCTCGGCAACCGCCGGGTGCGTTCGGTCGGCGAGCTGATGGAGAACCAGTACCGCATCGGCCTGCTGCGCATGGAGCGCGCGATCCGCGAGCGGATGAGCTCGGTCGACATCGACACGGTGATGCCGCACGACCTGATCAACGCCAAGCCGGCGGCCGCGGCGGTGCGCGAGTTCTTCGGCTCCTCGCAGCTCAGCCAGTTCATGGACCAGACCAACCCGCTGTCGGAGATCACCCACAAGCGGCGTCTGTCGGCGCTTGGCCCGGGCGGCCTGACGCGCGAGCGGGCCGGCTTCGAGGTGCGCGACGTGCACCCGACGCATTACGGCCGGATCTGCCCGATCGAGACTCCCGAAGGGCCGAATATCGGCCTGATCAACTCGCTGGCGACCTACGCCCGGGTGAACCGCTACGGCTTCATCGAGACGCCCTATCGCCGGGTCTCCGGCGGCCGGGTGACCGAGGAAGTGGTCTACCTGTCGGCGATGGAAGAGGGCAAGTACACCATCGCCCAGGCCAACGCCGAACTCGACAAGAAGGGCAAGTTCACCGACGACCTGGTGAGTTGCCGCGCCGCCGGCGAGTTCGTGATGGTGCGGCCGGAGACCATCGAGTTCATCGACGTGTCGCCGAAGCAGCTGGTCTCGGTGGCCGCGGCGCTGATCCCGTTCCTGGAGAATGACGACGCCAACCGGGCGTTGATGGGCTCCAACATGCAGCGCCAGGCGGTGCCGCTGATCCAGGCAGAGGCGCCGCTGGTCGGCACCGGCATGGAAGAGGTGGTGGCGCGCGATTCCGGCGTGGCGATCTCGGCCAAGCGCGGCGGTGTCGTCGACCAGGTCGATGCCACCCGCATCGTGATCCGGGCGTCCGACGAGTCCGACCTGTCGGCCTCGGCGGTCGACATCTACAACCTGCTGAAGTTCCAGCGCTCGAACCAGAACACCTGCATCAACCAGCGGCCGCTGGTGAAGGTGGGCGACATGGTCGCCGCCGGCGACATCATCGCCGACGGACCGTCGACCGAACTGGGCGAGCTGGCGCTGGGCCGCAACGTGCTCGTCGCCTTCATGCCGTGGATGGGCTACAACTTCGAGGACTCGATCCTGATCTCCGAGCGCATCGTCCGCGACGACGTGTTCACCTCGATCCACATCGAGGAATTCGAGGTCATGGCCCGCGACACCAAGCTGGGCCCGGAGGAGATCACCCGCGATATCCCGAATGTCGGCGAGGAGGCGCTGCGCAATCTCGACGAGGCCGGCATCGTCTATATCGGCGCGGAGGTGAACCCCAGCGACATCCTGGTCGGCAAGATCACGCCGAAGGGCGAGAGCCCGATGACGCCGGAAGAGAAGCTGCTGCGGGCGATCTTCGGCGAGAAGGCGTCCGACGTACGCGATACCTCGCTGAAGCTGCCGCCGGGCGTGTCCGGCACCGTCGTCGAGGTGCGGGTGTTCTCGCGCCATGGCGTCGACAAGGACGAGCGCGCGCTGGCGATCGAGCGCGACGAGATCGAGCGCCTGGCCAAGGACCGCGACGACGAGCGCAAGATCCTCGACCGCAACACCTACAGCCGCCTGCACGAGTACCTGGTCGGCAAGATCGCGTCCGGCGGCAAGGGCATCAAGGGCGAGACCAAGCTCACCGAGACCATCCTCGACGAAATGCCGAAAGTGCAGTGGTGGCAGATCGTCCTGAAGAACGAGAAGGCGATGAGCGAGATCGAACAGCTCAAGAAGCAGTTCGACGACGCCAACGGCGCCTTGCAGGCGCGCTTCGACGGCAAGGTGGAGAAGCTGCAGCGCGGCGACGAGCTGCCGCCGGGCGTGATGAAGATGGTCAAGGTCTTCGTCGCGGTGAAGCGCAAGCTGCAGCCGGGCGACAAGATGGCCGGCCGGCATGGCAACAAGGGCGTGATCTCCAAGATCATGCCGCTTGAGGACATGCCCTACCTGGACGACGGAACCCAGGTCGACATCGTGCTGAACCCGCTGGGCGTGCCGAGCCGGATGAATGTCGGGCAGATCCTGGAGACGCATCTGGGCTGGGCGGCGGCCGGGTTGGGCCAGCAGGTCGGCGAGCTGGCGGCGCAGATGGGCCGCGGCTCGGCCAAGGCGGACGACCTGCGCAAGTCTCTGAAGTCGATCTACTCCGAAGAGCAGTACAAGGGGCAGATCGCCGAGCTCGACGACGACGCGCTGCTCGAACTGGGCGGCAACCTGCAACGCGGCGTGCCGATGGCGACGCCGGTGTTCGACGGCGCCAACGAGGCGGAGATCGTCGAGCTGCTGGAACTCGCCGGGCTGTCCGGCTCGGGCCAGGTCCGGCTCAACGATGGCCGCACCGGCGAGCCGTTCGATCGCCAGACCACGGTCGGCTACATCTACATGCTGAAGCTGCACCACCTGGTGGACGACAAGATCCACGCGCGTTCGATCGGCCCGTACAGCCTGGTGACGCAGCAGCCGCTGGGCGGCAAGGCGCAGTTCGGCGGCCAGCGGTTCGGCGAGATGGAGGTCTGGGCGCTCCAGGCCTACGGCGCCGCGTATACGCTGCAGGAGATGCTGACCGTGAAGTCGGACGACGTCGCCGGCCGCACCAAGGTGTACGAGGCCATCGTGCGCGGCGACGACAACTTCGAGGCTGGTATCCCGGAGTCGTTCAACGTGCTGGTCAAGGAAATGCGCTCGCTCGGCCTCAACGTCGAGCTGTCGAACCGCACCTACTGATCCCGCGACGGGGCGCCGGCTGGTCCGGCGCCCCGGTTTCGGGCCTCGTGCCCGAGTGAAGGAGAGAACCTCATGAACGAGTTGATGAACATCTTCGGTCCGGTCGCATCGGTTGCCGAGAGCTTCGATCAGATCAAGATCTCGCTCGCCAGCCCGGATCGCATCCGTTCGTGGTCGTTCGGAGAGATCAAGAAGCCGGAGACGATCAACTACCGCACCTTCAAGCCGGAGCGCGACGGGCTGTTCTGCGCCCGCATCTTCGGTCCGATCAAGGACTACGAGTGCCTGTGCGGCAAGTACAAGCGGATGAAGTACAAGGGCATCATCTGCGAGAAGTGCGGCGTCGAGGTCACCCTGTCGAAGGTCCGGCGCGAGCGCATGGGCCACATCGAGCTGGCCTCGCCGGTGGCGCACATCTGGTTCCTGAAGTCGCTGCCGAGCCGGATCGGGCTGCTGCTCGACATGACGCTGCGCGACCTGGAGCGGGTGCTCTACTTCGAGCACTTCATCGTCGTCGAGCCGGGCCTGACCTCGCTGAACCGGCTGCAGCTGCTCACCGAGGAAGACTACGCCAACGCCCAGGACGAGTATGGCGAGGACGCCTTCTCGGCGGCGATCGGCGCGGAGGCGGTGAAAGAGCTGCTGAGCGCGGTCGACCTTGAGCGCGAGCGCGACAACCTGCGCGTGGAGCTGGCCGAGACCACTTCGGAAGTGAAGCCGAAGAAGATCGTCAAGCGGCTGAAGCTGATCGAGTCGTTCATCGAGTCCGGCAACCGGCCGGAGTGGATGATCCTGGAAGTGGTGCCGGTGATCCCGCCGGAGCTGCGCCCGCTGGTGCCGCTGGACGGCGGCCGCTTCGCCACCTCCGACCTGAACGACCTGTACCGCCGGGTGATCAACCGCAACAACCGCCTGAAGCGGCTGATCGAGCTGAAGGCGCCGGACATCATCGTGCGCAACGAGAAGCGCATGCTGCAGGAGGCGGTCGACGCGCTGTTCGACAATGGCCGGCGCGGCCGTGTCATCACCGGCGCCAACAAGCGTCCGCTGAAGTCGCTGGCCGACATGCTGAAGGGCAAGCAGGGCCGGTTCCGCCAAAACCTGCTGGGCAAGCGCGTGGACTATTCCGGCCGCTCGGTGATCGTGGTGGGTCCGGAACTGAAACTGCACCAGTGCGGCCTGCCGAAGAAGATGGCGCTGGAGCTGTTCAAACCGTTCATCTACTCGAAGCTGGAAGTGGACGGCACCGCGGCGACCCTGAAGATGGCCAAGAAGATGGTCGAGAAGGAGCGCCCGGAGGTCTGGGATATCCTCGACCGTGTGATCCGCGAGCATCCGGTGCTGCTGAACCGCGCGCCGACCCTGCACCGTCTGGGTATCCAGGCGTTCGAGCCGACGCTGATCGAGGGCAAGGCGATCCAGCTGCACCCGCTGGTCTGCGCCGCGTTCAACGCCGACTTCGACGGCGACCAGATGGCGGTGCACGTGCCGCTCAGCCTGGAGGCGCAGCTCGAAGCCCGCGTGCTGATGATGTCGACCAACAACATCCTCAGCCCGGCCAACGGCAAGCCGATCATCGTGCCGTCGCAGGATATCGTGCTCGGCCTGTACTACCTGTCGTTGCAGGAAGACGGCGTGGCCGGCGAGGGCATGGCGTTCTCCGACATGGGCGAGATCCAGCAGGCGATCGACAGCGGCGCGCTGTCGCTGCACGCCAAGATCACCATGCGCACCGAGTTCATGAACGACGAGGGCGAGCTGGAGACACGACGGGTCGAGACCACGCCAGGGCGGATGCGGATCTACGAGATCATGCCGAAGCACCAGCTGCTGAAGTTCGACCTGGTGAACCGCCAGCTCACCAAGAAGGAAATCTCGCAGATCATCGACTACGTCTACCGCCACTGCGGCCAGAAGGAGACGGTGATCTTCGCCGACCGGATGATGCAGCTCGGTTTCGCCTCGGCGTGCCGCGCCGGCATTTCGTTCGGCAAGGACGACATGATGGTGCCGGAGACCAAGGAAGCGCTGGTCAACGAGACCAGCGAGCTGGTCAAGGAGTACGAGCAGCAGTACCAGGACGGCCTGATCACCCAGGGCGAGAAGTACAACAAGGTGGTCGACGCCTGGGCGCAGTGCACCGACAAGGTCGCCGACGAGATGATGAAACGCGTCTCGACCGCCGGTGCCGGCTCCTCGGTGAACTCGATCTGGATGATGGCGCACTCCGGCGCCCGTGGCTCGGCGGCGCAGATGAAGCAGCTCGCCGGCATGCGCGGCCTGATGGCCAAGCCGTCAGGCGAGATCATCGAGACCCCGATCATCTCCAACTTCAAGGAAGGCCTGACCGTGCTGGAGTACTTCAACTCCACCCACGGCGCCCGCAAGGGCCTGGCCGACACCGCCCTGAAGACCGCGAACTCGGGCTATCTGACCCGCCGGCTGGTCGACGTGGCGCAGGACTGCGTCATCGTCGAGCATGACTGCGGCACCCAGAAGGGCATCACGGTGCGCGAGGTGGTCGAGGGCGGCGACGTGGTGTCGCCGCTGGCCGAACGGCTGCTGGGCCGCACCGCGGCGGTCGACGTGCTGCACCCGGACACCGGCAAGCCGATGGTGAAGGCCGGCGAGATCATCGACGAGGAGACCTCCGACGAGATCGACGAGGTCGGCGTGCAGTCGGTGCTGATCCGCTCGGTGCTGACTTGCGAAAGCAATGGCGGCGTGTGCGGTTCGTGCTACGGGCGCGACCTGGCGCGCGGCACCTCGGTCAATGTCGGCGAGGCGATCGGCGTGATCGCGGCGCAGTCGATCGGCGAGCCGGGCACCCAGCTCACCATGCGCACCTTCCACATCGGCGGCACGGCGCAGGTCGCCGGGCAGTCGACGATCGAGGCGGCCTATGCCGGCACGATCACGCTGGAAAACCGCAACGTGGTGAAGAACTCGAGCGGCGGGCTGATCGTCATGGGCCGCAACTGCGAGGTCGTGGTCATCGACGACAGCGGCCGCGAGCGCGGACGGCACCGGCTGCCCTACGGCGCCCGGCTGCTGGTCGACGACGGCTCGAAGATCAAGCAGGGCGGCCGGCTGGCCGAGTGGGACCCCTACACCCGGCCGATCATCACCGAGAAGGACGGCATCGTCACTTACCGTGACCTGGTCGACGGCGTGTCGGTGCGCGAGGTGATGGACGAGGCGACCGGCATCTCGCAGCGCGTGGTGGCCGACTGGCGGCAGCAGCCGAAGGGCTCCGAGCTGCGGCCGCGGATCACCCTGCGCGACGAGAACGAGGAAGTGATCACGCTGCCGAACGGCATGGAGGCACGCTACTTCTTGCCGCCGGACGCGATCCTGTCGGTGCCGGACGGCGACAACGTGCATGCCGGCGACGTGCTCGCCCGCATCCCGGTGGAGTCGGCCAAGACCCGTGACATCACCGGCGGCCTGCCGCGGGTGGCGGAGCTGTTCGAGGCGCGCCGGCCGAAGGATCACGCGATCATCGCTGAAGCCGACGGCACCATCGAGTTCGGCAAGGACTACAAGACCAAGCGTCGGGTCCTGATCCGGCCGACCGAGGAGGATCGCGAGCCGGTCGAGTACATGGTGCCGAAGGGCCGCCACATCACCGTGCAGGAAGGCGACGTGGTCCGCGTCGGCGACATGCTGCTCGACGGCAATCCGGCACCGCACGACATCCTCAAGGTGCTCGGCGTGGAGGCGCTGGCGCAGTACCTGATCAACGAGATCCAGGACGTCTACCGGCTGCAGGGCGTGAAGATCAACGACAAGCACATCGAGGTGATCGTTCGCCAGATGCTGCAGAAGGTCGAGATCGAGAACGGTGGCGAGACCACCTTCCTGCTCGGCGAGCAGGTCGACCGGGTCGAGTTCGACGAGGTCAACGAGAAGGCCGAGGCGGAAGGCCGCAAGATCGCGACCGCCAGCCCGGTGCTGCTCGGCATCACCAAGGCGTCGCTGCAGACCCGATCGTTCATCTCCGCGGCCTCGTTCCAGGAGACCACGCGGGTGCTGACCGAGGCGGCGGTCTCCGGCAAGGTCGACGACCTGTCGGGCCTGAAGGAGAACGTCATCGTCGGCCGGCTGATCCCGGCCGGTACCGGCGCGATGCTGAACCAGATGCGCCAGGTGGCGGTGAGCCGCGACCGCGAGGTCGAGGAGGCCAGGGCCGCGGCGCTGCCGGCGGCGGAGCAGGAGGCGGCGGTCGGCGACGACTGAACGCCGAAACTGCCGACATAGACGTCGGAACCCCGGTCCGGGCCTGCCCGGACCGGGGTTTTCGTTGCGCGCCGACAAGCTGCGGCGCAACTTAGTTGCGCCTGAACAGGATCGGCGAGGGTATTGAAAAACCGTGGAAATTCGCGCGCAAATGGCGAGTTTTCGGTTGACGGCCCAGGGGGCCATCCATAGTATCCGCGAACTCTTTTTCGGCGCAGGTAGTAGACGCCTGTTCTAGACGCTGCGTCGCGATGGTTGCTGGTCTTTCAAGGGCTTAGGCAACCGGGAGCACCCGCCAAGGTCCGACCCGCATCGCGTGTCGCCGCGGCGGTGTATTGCTGCTGCCGATCAAGAGCCGAATTTGATGTGGCGTGGGACAGAGGTCCAACCCGAATGCCGACGATTAATCAGTTGATCCGCAAGCCGCGGACGAAGCAGATCGCGCGTAACAAGGTACCGGCCCTGCAGGCCTGTCCGCAGAAGCGGGGTGTCTGTACGCGCGTCTACACGACGACGCCGAAGAAGCCGAACTCGGCGCTGCGCAAGGTGGCGCGCGTCCGGCTGACCAACGGCTTCGAGGTCACCAGCTACATTCCCGGCGAGGGCCACAACCTGCAGGAACACTCCGTCGTGCTGATCCGCGGCGGCCGTGTGAAGGACCTGCCGGGCGTGCGCTACCACATCATCCGTGGTGTCCTGGATACCCAGGGCGTCTCTAGCCGCCGCCAGCGCCGTTCGAAATACGGCGCCAAGCGACCGAAGTAGGAGTCAGCCCGCCATGTCCCGCCGCCACCGCGCAGAAAAACGCGAAGTCCTTCCCGATCCGAAGTTCGGGGATCTGATTCTCGCCAAGTTCACCAACAACCTGATGATCGACGGCAAGAAGTCGGCCGCCGAGCACATCGTGTATGGCGCGTTCGACCGGATTCAGGAACGCACTGGCCAGGACCCGGTCCGGGTTTTCCACGAGGCGTTGGAGAATGTCAGCCCGTCGGTCGAGGTGCGCTCGCGCCGGGTCGGCGGCGCGACCTACCAGGTGCCGGTCGAGGTTCGGCCCGAGCGGCGTCAGGCGCTGGCGATCCGCTGGTTGATCGCGTCCAGCCGGGCGCGCTCGGAGAACACCATGGTGGACCGGCTGTCGGGCGAACTGATGGACGCCTCCGGCAACCGCGGCACCGCCGTGAAAAAGCGCGAGGATACGCACCGGATGGCCGAGGCCAACCGCGCCTTCTCGCATTACCGCTGGTAAGAGACCGGATCGAGGTCAGCTCATGCCCCGTACCACGCCGCTCGAGCGCTACCGCAACATCGGCATCATGGCCCACATCGATGCCGGTAAGACGACGACGACCGAACGCGTCCTGTATTACACCGGCCGCAGTCACAAGATCGGCGAGGTGCATGATGGCGCCGCGACGATGGACTGGATGGAGCAGGAGCAGGAGCGCGGCATCACCATCACCTCGGCCGCGACGACGACCAACTGGCGCGACCACCGGGTGAACATCATCGACACCCCGGGCCACGTCGACTTCACCATTGAGGTCGAGCGCTCCCTGCGCGTGCTGGACGGCGCGGTCACCGTGTTCGACAGCGTCGCTGGTGTCGAGCCGCAGTCCGAGACGGTGTGGCGGCAGGCCGACAAGTACAACGTTCCGCGCATCTGCTTCGTCAACAAGATGGACCGGATCGGCGCGGACTTCTTCCGCTGCGTGCAGATGATGATCGACCGGCTCGGCACCACGCCGCTGGTCATGCAGCTGCCGATCGGCGTCGAGTCCGACTTCGTCGGCCTGGTCGATCTGGTCACCATGAAGGCCGTCCGCTGGCTGGACGAGTCGCTGGGCGCGAAGTTCGAGATCGAGGACATTCCGGCCGACCTGGCCGACCAGGCGGCGGAGTACCGCCAGAAGCTGGTTGAGCTCGCGGTCGAGATGGACGACGCCGCGATGGAAGCCTACCTGGAAGGCGAGGAGCCGTCCGAGGAGGTCCTTCGCGCCTGCATCCGCAAGGGTGTGATGACCAACGCCTTCGTACCGGTCTTCCTGGGCTCCGCATTCAAGAACAAGGGCGTGCAGCCGCTGCTGGACGCGGTGATCGACTACATGCCGGCGCCGAGTGATGTCGAGGCGATCAAGGGCGTGTCGGTCGATGGCGAGACCGAAATGGTCCGCAAGTCGTCCGACGACGAGCCCTTCGCGGCGCTGGCGTTCAAGATCATGAACGACCCGTTCGTCGGTTCGCTGACCTTCGTGCGCGTCTATTCCGGCATTCTCGAGACCGGCTCCTCGGTGCTGAACACCGTCAAGGAGAACCGGGAGCGCGTCGGCCGCATGCTGCTGATGCACTCGAACAACCGGGAAGACGTCAAGGAGGCGCGCGCCGGCGACATTGTCGCAATCGCGGGTCTGAAGAACACCACGACGGGCGACACGCTCTGCGATCCGGTCAAGCCGGTCATCCTGGAGCGCATGGAGTTCCCGGATCCGGTCATCGAGGTCGCGGTCGAGCCGAAGACCAAGAGCGACCAGGAGAAGATGGGCGTCGCCCTGAACCGCCTGGCCGCCGAGGATCCGTCCTTCCGCGTGACCTCCGACGTCGAGAGCGGCCAGACCGTGATCAAGGGCATGGGCGAGCTCCATCTCGAGATCCTGGTCGACCGCATGCGTCGCGAATTCAAGGTCGATGCCAATGTGGGCGCGCCGCAGGTCGCCTACCGCGAGTCGATCACGAAGACCTCGGAAGTCGACTATACCCACAAGAAGCAGACCGGCGGTTCGGGCCAGTTCGCTCGGATCAAGCTGACCTTCGAGCCGCAGGAGCGCGGCGAAGGGTTCGTCTTCGAGAACACCATCGTCGGTGGCTCGGTGCCGAGGGAGTACATCCCGGGCGTCGAGAAGGGTCTGACCTCCGCGCTGGACACCGGTGTGCTGGCCGGCTTCCCGGTCGTCGACATGAAGGTCACCCTGACCGACGGCGCATACCACGACGTGGACTCCAGCGTGCTGGCGTTCGAAATCGCCTCGCGCGCGGCGTTCAAGGAAGGCATGTCGAAGGCCAGCCCGGTGCTGCTGGAGCCGATCATGAAGGTTGAGGTGGTGACGCCCGAGGACTACATGGGCGATATCATCGGTGACCTGAACAGCCGTCGCGGCCAGGTCAGCGGCATGGATCAGCGCGGCAACGCCCGCGTGGTCGATGCCATGGTTCCGCTGGCGAACATGTTTGGCTACGTCAACACACTGCGCTCGATGAGCCAGGGCCGGGCGCAGTACACCATGCAGTTCGACCACTACGAGCCGGTGCCGCAGGCGGTCGCCGACGAGGTGCGGGCGAAGATGGCCTGATCGGCCACGCCCGCGACCCCTCACCCATCACGTCACCCCCTTTTTTCGTACGGAGCATTCTGGGATGGCCAAGGAGAAGTTCGAGCGGACAAAGCCGCACTGCAACATCGGGACGATCGGTCACGTCGACCATGGCAAGACGACGCTGACGGCGGCGATCACGAAGACGCTTGCGGAGTCCGGTGGTGCGACGTTCATGGCGTA
>JAVKFY010000072.1:0-90438 GCA_040223615.1 Alphaproteobacteria bacterium | reverse complement strand
GATCGAAGCCTGCGATCGCTGTATCGCTGCTCGGATGGCGTGCGTCGTCGTGGCGCTGCCGTGAAGTACCTGTCCCATAGCTCCTCCCGAAGGTGATGGCACATCATCGCACCATCACACTCCGGGACTAAACATCTAGTCTTCCGATCATCGGCCGGCCCGGCGCGGCCCGAGTCTTTATCGCGCCGGCCGTGACGGCGAAACCGCGAGTCATTTCATGGCTTTGGCACCCGGGCGCAAGCGGCCGCGCGGCAGAGTAACGCTTTGTTCAGAACCGCCGTGTTAGGACTAGATTAGCGTTGTGGAAAGGACTCGTTCACGGAATCAAAAGACTCGTTTCAGACTCAGCGCCCGAATCCACAGAGTCTGAAAATCAAACCTGATAGGGTAAAGAGTCATTACAAACTAGATTCCTGGAATCAAAGGCTTTATCTTAGGCCCCCTGGGGGAGCCACTTGGGTAGGTTGGGCTAATGGGTTCTGTCGTGCCAATGCGCATCAGGCATACCGACCAAGGACGCCAGGGAAGCGACGTCCTGGTCCGGTACTACTACGGCCTGGAAGATCTGCGCGATCTCGAAGACGGTCGGTTGAACGGCCTGTACGACTATTGGCTGTCACGCCACCACAGCGACCGCATCCCCAGCAAGGACGACATCGACCCGGTCGATCTCGCCAAGCTGAGCATGATCGGAACGGTGCACATTCTCGACGTGTCGCCGGACAATCCGGCGCACTTCTTCTTCCGGCTGTACGGGTCGAAGATGACCCTGGACAACGGCAAGAACTACACCGGCCTGCGCATCGGCGACTATCCGGTCGAAATTTACTCCACCGCGCTACAGGAAGACTATCTCACGGTGAAGTACACCGGCACGCCGCGTTACCAGCATGTCGGCGCCTTCATGAACAACTCAACCCGTGGCTACACGCGGCTGGTCCTGCCGCTGGCCAGCAACGGCTACAACATCGACAAGCTGTTGATCGGGGTGAAGTTCCAGAAGATCGAGATCCCCCCGCGTCTGATCTAGCATGTCGGCGCGGCTGATGTAGGTCATGTAGACCCGCTCGTCCCGGCCGGTGACCGGGAAGTAGCCGTCGATGCACAGTTCCATGTTCGTGTACCCGTAGCCCCACTTCGGCAGGCCGCTGTCGCCGAGGTCGCCGAACACCATGCCGCAATGCCAGTCGGGCCGGAAATTCGCCAGCGACAGCGCCCGCGTCAGCCGCGGCAGCACGAAACTCAGGCCGCGCTTGCGATGACCAGGATGCACCCACAGGCCGCCGTGGTGGCCGATGCGGCCGGCGACGAACGGGACCGTGTCGGGCAGCACGATATTGAGCGGCCGCACCTCCTTCAGGCCGCGGTCGTACCATAGCCGCCAGTTGCGGATCAGGCCGAGATAGTCGTCGGTGTCGAACAGCCGGTTGGCGATGCAGGCCACCGGATTGTCGGCCATGTCGGTGACGCGGACCCAGAAGCTGTTCGAGGCGTCGAGCTGGCTGTGCGCCGGATCGAAGGTCGGGTTCACCACCCGGATCGCCGGCGCGGCCTCCATCATCGACACCCAGGCGTTCATGTCGGAACTGACGGTGACGTAGAATCCGTCGCGCTCCAATCGTGCGAGATAGGCTCGGACCAGCTTGCGAGGATCGGCAAAATCATCGGCAGGCGCAGTCGGCATAGGTGCATCCCCTTCTTCTTCGCAGCCCTTGAAATCCGGCACACGTATCGCGATTCCTGCCGGAATTCCCTGATCGTTATACGAGTCTAGCTGAGTAGAAGATGGTTAAAAAAGTCTTAACACCGGAACAAAACGGAATCGCTTCGAGTCGTCGTTGAATCAAACCGGGACCAGCGACTCGAAATGACACAAGTACGACGTCAAGCGACAACTATCGTCTTGCCGACTTACGTAAATCTGGTGTGTGGATAAGTATTCGCGCGCTAGGTTTAGAGTCCTCGCGCAAACTCGCAACACCTGCACGGAAATCGTTCAGGCATCATCGAAACGCCCACCGCGGCCGTGGCCACCGGCGAAGCGGGTCGCGCCCTCGCGGGCCTCGGCGCGCAGCGGTGCCTCGCCGCCCTCGGCCTCGTTGCGCAGGGCAGCGTCAAGATCGAGGTCCCACTGCCGGTGCGCCGACAGCCGGTCGGCGCGCATGCACAATTGCGGGAAACGGGCCAGCGATTCGGCCAGGGCTTCGGCCGCCGCACGGGCCTCGCCCGCCGGCACGACGCGGTTGGCCAGCCCGAAGGCCAGCGCTTCCTCGGCGCTGACCTCGCGGCCGGTGAGGATCATATCCAGCGCCCGGCCGTGGCCGATCACGCGCGGCAGCCGCACCGTGCCGCCGTCGATCAGCGGCACGCCCCAGCGGCGGCAGAACACGCCGAACGCCGCGCCCGCCGCGGCGACACGCAGGTCGCACCACAGCGCCAGTTCCAGCCCACCGGCCACCGCGTAGCCCTCCACCGCGGCGATCACCGGCTTGGACAGCAGCGCGCGCGACGGCCCCATCGGACCGCGGCCGCCGGGGTTGGCGCCAACAGTGCCGCGCTCCGAGACCGATTTCAGGTCGTAGCCGGCGCAGAAGTAGCCGCCGGCGCCGGTCAATACCGCCACCGACTGGCCGTTGTCCTCGTCAAAGGCGCGGAAAGCCTCGTCCAGGGCGGTGGCGGTGTTGGCATCGACGGCATTGCGCCGTTCCGGCCGGTTGATGATCACCGTGGTGACCGGTCCGGCGCGCTCGACCAGCACCTTGCCCATGGCGTCAGCCCTGACCGGCCCAGCGCTTCTCGAAGTCCCAGACCTTCTCGAAGCCGACCATCTTGGAGAATTCGTTGAAATCGTAGAGCGGCGTCGGCACGCCGGCCGACGATCCGGTGCGCCGCAGGTGCGTGTAGACGTCGTTCAACGCCTGACCGACGGCGAGGAAGCCGGTCGCCGGGTAGATCGCGATGGCATAGCCGAGATCGGCCAGCACTTCGGCGCTCAGCACCGGGGTGCGGCCGCCGTCGACCATGTTGGCCAGCAGCGGCTTGTCGAAGCTGCCGCAGATCCGGCGCATCTCGTCCTCGGTTTCCGGGCTCTCCACGAACAGCACGTCGGCGCCGGCTTCGGCAAACGCCTCCGCCCGGCGCAGCGCCTCGTCGAGGCCAAGCGCGGTGCGGGCGTCGGTGCGGGCGATGACCAGGAAGTCGTCGTCGTGGCGGGCATCGACCGCGACCTTGATCTTGGCCACGGCGTCTTCCAGCGGCACCACCCGGCGGCCCGGCGTGTGACCGCATTTCTTGGGAAACTCCTGGTCCTCGAGCTGGATCGCGGCGGCGCCGGCGCGCTCGTAGCCGCGTACCGTGTGGGCGACGTTCAGCAGGCCGCCATAGCCGGTGTCGCCGTCGGCGATCAGCGGTGTCTCGGTGTGGGCGCAGATCGTCGCCACGCGGTCGACCATGTCGGAATAGGTCGCCAGGCCGGCGTCCGGTTCGCCGAGATATGAGGCGACGGTGCCGTAACCGGTCATGTACAGCGCATCGAACCCCATGGAGTCGGCGATCCGCGCCGAGATCAGCTCGAACACGCCCGGCGCCGCGGTGAACTGCTTGGCCCTGATGCGCTGGACCAGCTTCGCCGTCCGTTGCGCCTTGCTGTCGCTGCCCGCCATCACATACCTCCCAAAAAGCTGACGCCAGCATAGCCGGCCGTCCTGCGGGAGTCTTTGCCACGAGGGCTGGTGCCGGCTTCGCGCAATACCTCTAAGATCACCGAGGGAGATTCATTGATGCGTGACAATCCGTTGAAGGCCCGGCTCGCCGCCGGGGAGACCGCGTTCGGCACCATGGTGTTCGACTTCTACACGCCGGGGCTGCCGGCGCTGCTGGCCAATGCGGGGGCCGACTTCGCGCTCTACGACATGGAGCATTCCGGCGCCTCGCTGTCCGACATGAAGGCGCAGTTCGCGCTGTGCCGCGGCGCCGGGATCACGCCGCTGGTGCGGCCGCCCGGCAAGGACTACCAGTTCATCGCCCGCCTGCTCGACGTCGGCGCCTTCGGCGTGATGGCGCAGATGGTGGAGAGCGCGGAGGAGGCCAAGCGGCTGGTCTCCTATACCCGCTATCCGCCGGTCGGCGTGCGCGGCGCGATGGCCGGCGCCGGCCACGATGACTGGGACTTCGGCACGGCCCTGACCGACATGATGGCGACCAGCAACGCGCGCACCATGGTGATCGCGCTGATCGAGACCGCCAAGGGCATCCGCAACGTCGACGAGATCATGGCCGTGGACGGCATCGACGTCGGCCACCTGGGCCACGCCGACCTGTCGATGTCGATGGGGATTGCGGGACAGTTCGACCATCCCGATTTCAAGGCGGCGGTGGAGTTGCTGCTCGACGCCGCCCGGCGCCATGACAAGACCGCCGGCTGCCTGGCGCCGACCCTGGAGATGGGCCGGGCCTGGCTCGACCAGGGGTTTCGCATGATGTCGTACCAGTTCGACGCGATGCTGCTGCACGGCGCCCTGTCGGCGGGGATCGCGGCGTTGAAGAAGGGCTGAGCCCACTTGCGCGTCTGTACCCTGGTCTGCGGCGTGCCGCGGCCGAGCATGGCGGATATCTATCCGCCCTATCAGGTGCTGTTCGAGGCGCTGCTGTGCCCGGCGCTGCCCGAGGCGCGCTTTGGCCACACGCAGGCGCTGGACGGCGAGTTGCCGGCGGTCGACGACTACGACGCCTACGTCGTCACCGGGTCGCCGGCCACCGCCTTCGACCGCGAGCCGTGGATGCTGGCGTTGGAGGACTTCATGCGCCGCGCCGCGGCCGCCGAGCGCAAGGTCGTCGGCATCTGCTTCGGCCATCAGCTCGCGGCGCAGGCCTTCGGCGGCAAGGTCGAGCGGCGCGGCTGGGGCCTGGGGGTGCGCACCGCGCAGGCGACGAAACCGGACGGCCTGATCGACCGCGCCGACTTCGCCGCCATCGTCTCGCACCAGGACCAGGTGACGATCCTGCCCGAAGGCGCGGAGGTTCTCGCGTCGAGCGACTTCTGCCCCTACGAGGCGATGACCGTCGGCCGCAACGTCTTCTCGGTGCAGGGCCATCCGGAAATGACCATGGCGATCGCCAAGGCGCTGGTCGAGCTGCGCCACGGCGAACTCGACCAGCCGACCTACGAGCGCTTCGCCGCCAGTCTCGCCACCAGCCCGCACAACGCCGAGATGGGCCGCTGGATCGGGCGCTTCGTTCGCGGCTAGGTCAGGCCACTTTCAGGTCCAGCGTCGCGCCGGTCTCCAGCAGCGTCTTGAGACCTGAGAGGATGCCGGGCCAGCCGTTGGCGACACCGTCGCGGACCTTGCTGTCGGGCAAGAAATGGTCATGCGTGACGGTGAGGCGAACGGAGTCGCCGACGGTCTCGATCTCGTAGATCACGCGGCTCGCCGGCTCGTCGCTCTTGGTCACGTCGAAGGTGTAGACCAGCCGGCGCGGCGGTTCGCATTCCAGCACCTCACTGGTGAAGTCCGGCTCGCCGTCAGGCGCCCGCAGCGTCAACGACGCGCCCTGGCGCCACTCGCCCTCGAAGCGCCGGCCCCACCAGAATTTCTCGGTGAACTCCGGCCGCGTCAGCGCTCGCCACACGGCTTCGGGCGCGGCTTTGATGTAGATCGCGTAGACGAACGCCGGCGCGTTCAGCTCAACCTTGTCCATCGTCGTTCTCCAGTTCGCGTTTCAGGTCGACCAGGGCCGCGGCCCGGGCCTCGTCGTACTTGCCAATCCAGCGTGCGGCGATCAGCTGGATCGGCACCGGATTGAGGTAGTGAAACTTCTTGCGCCCGCGTCTGAGCGTGATCACCAGGTTCGCCGCCTCCAGGATGGCCAGGTGCTTGGTCACCGCTTGGCGGCTCATCGCCAACCCCTTGGTGAGCTCCCCCAGCGTCTGGCCGTTGCGGTCGAACAGTCGGTCCAGCAGGTCCCGGCGGCTCGCGTCGGCCAGTGCCTTGAACACCGCGTCCGCTTCCATGTCCGAATTAATGCAACCTTTTGGTTGCATGTCAAGACCGCACTTGCCTGGCTCCGCGCCGTGTGAACCAATCGACGCCTCCATGTCCGCCGCCTTATCCCCTGCAGCATCGCCGCTCGTCCGTCTCGCACCCTTCGCGTTCATCGCGCTGTGGAGCACGTCGTTCATCACCGCGCGGGTCGGGCTGCAGCATGTCTCGCCGCTCTACTTCGTGACCCTGCGGCTGCTCGGCGCGACGCTGTTGCTGCTGTTGCTCTGTGCGATCACCCGCGCGTCGTGGGTAAGCTTGCGCGGTCGCTGGTGGCGGTTGGCGCTGGCCGGGGCGCTGCTGAACGGGGTCGCGCTGGCCGCCTTCCATGTCGCCATGGTCACGGTGAACGCGGCGGTGATCGCGCTGCTGCAGTCGCTGAACCCATTGATCATCGCGCTGCTGGCGGTGCCGATGCTGGGCGAGCGGCTGGGCTGGAAGGCCTGGGTCGGGCTGGTGCTGGGCGCCGTCGGCGTCGCCATCGTGGTGGCCCCGAAGGCGCTGGGCACCGAGGCCGAGGTCGAGGCAATGGTGCTGGGCGCGATCGGCATCGCCGGGCTGGCCGGCGGCACGCTGCTCTATGGCCAGCATGGGCGCGGCGTCGCGCTGCTGCCGGCAACGACGGTGCAGCTCGGCGCCGCGGCGGTGCTGGGGATGGTGCTGACCGCCCTGTTCGAGACGCCGGTGTCCGACAACTCGGCCGTCGCCTGGATCACCATCGGCTGGAACATCGTCGCGGTCTCGGTCGGCGGTATGGCGCTGTACTACTTCATGCTGAACCGGGGCGCGGCCGGGCGCGTGGCGGCGAACTTCTATCTGGTGCCGGGCGTGGTCGGGATCGCCGGCTGGCTGCTGCTGGGCGAGGCGTTGGCGCCGCTCGCCGTCGCCGGGCTGGTGCTGGCCTCGATCGGCGTGTTCCTGGTGGCGCGGCGATGAAGCTGGCGATCCTGCTGGTGCTGGCGCTCGCGCGCACCGCCATCGGCTACCAGTACCAGATGATCGGCGCGGTGGCGCCGGCGATGATCGCCGACCTCGGCATCGGCCTGGCGGCGATCGGCACGCTGGTCGGCCTGTTCATGGCGCCGGGCCTGCTGCTGGCGCTGCCGGGCGGGCTGCTGGGCCAGCGCTTCGGCGACAAGGCGATGTGCCTGGCCGGCTTCGCCTGCCTGGCCGCCGGCGCGGCGCTGGCGGCGTCGGCCGATGGCCTGACGATGCTCTATGCCGGGCGCGTGCTGGGCGGCGTCGGCGCGGCGGTGGTCATGGTGCTGAACGGCAAGATGGCCTACGACTGGTTCGCCGGCCCGCGCCTGGCGCTTGCCGTCGCGGTGATCTCCAGCGCGCAGCCGGTCGGCACCGGACTCTCATTGTTGCTGTTTGCGCCGCTGGGCGCGGCGGCCGACTGGCGCCTGGGGATCGCCTCGACCGGGGCGCTGGCGGCGCTCGCGCTGCTGCTGACGGCGCTGGTCTACCGCCGGCCGCCGGGGCTGGAGCCGGACAGCATCGCCTGGAGCTGGCCGGCCCGGCGAGAGGTCAAGCTGGTGCTGATCGCCGGCGGCCTGTTCGCGATGTTCATGGCGCCGTTCTTCGCCTACCTGAGCTTCCTGCCGACGGCGCTGGTGGCGGCGGGCGTGGCGCCCGGCCGCATCGCCATCTCGCTCGGACTGATGGCCTGGCTGCCGATGCTGGTGATCCCGGCCGGCGGCTGGATCGCCTCGCGCGGCCGGCCAAACGCGGTGATCCTGACCGGTATCCTGGTCTGGGGCGTTTGTGCCTGGCTGGTGCCGGTGCTGGACGGCGCGCTGTGGTTGTTCGTGATCATGGGCCTGATCGGCTCGGCGCCGGCCGGCGCGATCATGGCGCTGCCGGCCGAAGTGGTGGCGCCCAAGCATCGCGCGGTGGCGCTCGGCCTGTTCATGACCGTCTGGTATTTCGGCAACACCGCCGCGCCGCCGGTGGCCGGCTGGCTCGGTGAGATCTGGCCCGACCCGGCGACGCCACTACAGGCCTGCGCCGCCTTCTACCTCACCGGGCCGCTGTTCCTGTGGTGGTTCCGTCGGGCGCAACGTCATTGAAATCCGGCGTGCCGGGCTCCGGCGGCAAGCGCAGCGCGTTGGCGACGTACGACACCTTGGCGTAGAAGCCGGCCAGCATCAGCAGCTCCAGCAGCGCCGCATCGTCCCAGCGCGCCGCCAGCTCGGCCCACAGCGCATCGTCGACCCGGCTGGCGTCATACAGCGCGTCGGCCAGCCGCACGATCAGGTGCTGGTCGTCGGTGAGAGTCGGATCGTGAGTCACGGCATGAGTCGCGCCGTGAGTCAGCGCCGACACCTGTGCGTGAGTCAGATGTGCGGCGTCAGCGAAGATGCGCACATGCACACCCCACTCGTACACGCAGCCGTGCCGCGCCGTGGTGCGCAGGATCATGGTCTCGCGCTCGGTGATGGTGAGATTTCCGCGGTCCAGCAGGCCGCCGCCGAAGAACCGCTGCAGCAGCCGGCGGTCGCGGGCGATGGTGCGGAACAGTGCAATCGGCGGCGCGCCCTTCATCACCCGGTCGAAGTCGGCCTGGGTCTCGGGCGCGTAGGGCGGGTCGAGCGGAGCGATGCGGGGGCTGCTCATGGTGAGCTCCTTTGTGCTACACTATCCGTAGCATATGCTACGCTTTATGTAGCACGTCAAGAGGTGACGATGACGACACCGAAACCCGGCCATCCGGTACGCGGCTCGACGACCGGGCGGCCGATCATGGCGCTGCTGGACCTGCTGGGCCGGCGCTGGACGTTGCGGGTGATCTGGGAACTGCGCGACGAGGCACTGACCTTCCGCGCGCTGCGGTCGCGCTGCGACGACGTCTCGCCAACGATGCTGAACCGCCGACTGGCGGAGTTGCGCGACGCGGGAATCGTCGCGGCGGAGGGCGGTTACGCGCTCACCGGCCCGGGCCTCGAGTTGCTGCAGGCGATCCTGCCGCTGCAACGCTGGGCGGACGACTGGGCGGCTCGTCGAGATCGCCCGGCTGCAGGTAGCGGCCGCGCTCCATGATCTCCAGGGTGTACTGGCGGTAGGTCATGCCCAGCGCCTCGGCGCGGCGCAGGCGCAGCATGACGATCTCGTAGGGCGGCTGTTTCCAGGCGGCCTCGCACGCGGCCTCCCAGGCAAAGTAAGCGGCGAGGTCGCCGCCGCGCCACGGCGGGGTCGGTTCGTCCAGCGGCGGACCCTGGTTGTGGCCGATGCCCGGCGGCCAGGTCGGCTTCGCGACGGCACGCGCCTTCGGCCGGCGGCGGCGCACCGCGAACTGACCCGACCTGACGCGCAACCGTGCCGCCACCTTCCGCTCCTACGTCCGCCGCGCCAGCTCGCCGTCGAGCCGCTCATACTCGGCATAGCGCAGGGTGGCATAGAGGGCATCGCGTGTCTGCATCCGGGTCAGCATGGCTGACGTTTTTCCCTCGGCGGCGAGCGCCGCGTAAAGCTCCTCCTGGGCCTTGTTCGCGACGCGCAGCGAGCTCACCGGCCAGATCACCATGGCATAGCCCAGCGCCTCGAACTCGTCGGCGCCGAGCATCGGGGTCTTGCCGAACTCGGTCATGTTGGCGAGCAGCGGCACGCCCGGCAGCGCCTCGGCAAAGGCGCGGAACATGTCGGCCGAGGTCAGCGCTTCGGGAAAGACCGCGTCGGCGCCGGCCGCCACGTAGCGTTTCGCGCGCGCGACAGCGGCATCCATGCCCTCCACCGCGACGGCATCGGTCCGCGCGATCAGGTAGAGGTCGCGCCGCGCCCGGGCGCAGGCCGCGATCTTGGCCGCCATCTCGTCGGCCGAAACCAGTCGCTTGTCGGCCAGGTGGCCGCATTTCTTCGGCAGCACCTGGTCCTCGATGTGGACGGCCGCGGCGCCGGCGGCCTCGAAGGCGGCGACCATGCGCATCGCATTCAGTGCCTCGCCGAACCCGGTGTCGCCATCGACCAGCAACGGCAAGCCGCTGGCGCCCGCGACCTGGCGTATGAAGAAGCGCACATCGTCGATGCCGAGCAGGCCGACGTCGGGCAGCCCCATCGAGGCGCTCATCGCCGCGCCGGACAGGTACAGCGCGTCGAAGCCGGCGTCGCGCGCCTGCAACGCCGCCATGCCATTGTGCGCGCCGGGAATGCCCAGGATACCGGGCGCGGCCAGCAACTCGCGAAACCGCGCGCCGGGCGCCGCCAGCGGTGTCGCCAGATAAACCATCGATTTCCTCCCGCTCACGGAGCCCGCTGAGAATGACCTTGCCGTCCGGGCTGGCGCCGAGCTCAAGGCACCTGTTGATACTCGCACGCCGCCGCGTGAATCCTCTGCGACGATTGTCCTGGGGTCCGGCGTTCGCCGGAAAGGCCCTCAGCCCAACTCGAAGCGGCGGTAGCTTAGCGCCTCGGCGATATGCGGGCGGGCGACGGTATCGGCGCCGGCGAGGTCGGCGATGGTGCGCGCCACGCGCAGCACGCGGTGATAGCCGCGCGCGGAGAGCTTCATCGCGCCTGCCGCCTGGTTCAGCAGGGCGCGGCCTGCCGTGTCCGGCGCGGCGGCCTGCTCCAGCAGTTCGCCGTCGGCCCGGGCGTTGGTGCGCACCTCGGCACCCGGCGCCAGCGCGGCGTAGCGCCGTTCCTGGCGGTCGCGGGCAGCGGCGACGCGGGCGGCGACCTCGGCGGATCCTTCCGCCGGCGGCGGCAGCGACAGGTCGGCCGCGTCGACCGGCGCGACGTGGATGCGCATGTCGAGCCGATCGAGCAGCGGGCCGGAGATCTTCGACTGGTAGTCGCGGGCGCATTTCGGCGCCTTGCCGCAGGACAGCGCCGGGTCGTCCAGGTGGCCGCAACGGCACGGGTTCATCGCCGCGATCAGCTGCACCTCGGCCGGGTAGGTGACGTGGGCGTTGGCGCGCGCGACCACGACGTGACCGGTCTCCAGCGGCTGGCGCAGCGAATCCAGCACGTTGCGGGAGAATTCCGGCAGCTCGTCGAGGAACAGCACGCCGTGGTGCGCCAGGCTGATCTCGCCGGGCCGGGCGCGCAGGCCGCCGCCGACCAGCGCCGCCATCGAGGCGGAATGGTGCGGCGCGCGGAACGGGCGGATGCGTTGCAGCCGGCCGTCGGACAACGTGCCGGCGATGGAGGCGATCATCGTCACCTTCAGGGCTTCCGCCGGCGACAGCGGCGGCAGCAGGCCGGGCAGGCGCGCGGCCAGCATCGACTTGCCGGCCCCGGGCGGGCCGCTCATCAGCAGGTTGTGACCGCCGGCGGCCGCGACCTCGAGTGCGCGTTTGGCGCTCTCCTGGCCCTTGATGTCGCGCAGGTCGGGTGCGGCGGCGCGGTCGCCGGACATGCCGGCCTGCGGCCGGGCCAGGCGCTGCGAGCCCTTGAAGTGATTGATCATGGTCAGCAGGTCGGGCGCCGCGACGATGTCCAGCTCGTCGCCGGCCCAGGCGGCTTCGGCGCCCTGCTGCGCCGGACAGACCAGGCCCCGGTCCTGGCCGTGCGCGGCGATCGCGGCGGACAGCACGCCGGCCACCGGCACCACCTTGCCGTCGAGCGAGAGCTCGCCCAGCGCCACGTAGCGGTCGACCTCGTCCTCCGGCAGCACCGCCATCGCCGCCAGCAGGCCGAGCGCGATCGGCAGGTCGAAGTGGCCGCCCTCCTTGGGCAGGTCGGCCGGCGACAGGTTCACGGTGATGCGGCGCGGCGGCAGCGCCAGGCCGAGCGCGTTCAGCGCGCCGCGCACCCGCTCGCGGCTCTCGGCGACGGCCTTGTCGGGCAGGCCGACGACGGAGAAGGCCGGCATGCCATTGGCAAGCTGCACCTGCACGTCGACCGGCACCGCCTCGATGCCCTGAAACGCCACCGTGCCGACATGCGCGGTCATGCCCTGCCCCTCTACTTGAGGAACATAGTATGAACTAAGCAAATGCGGATGGCCAGAGATGCCCGGATCAAGTCCACTGCTGTCCGGTTTAGCCCTTCCGGGCCTGCACCAACCCTTGACGTCTTTGCAAGCTCAGGGACGTGGATGGCCCGGACAAGCCGGGCCATGACGCGTTTTCTATGTTTTTCAGTAGAATCGTCATGCCCCGACTTGTTCGGGGCATCCACGTCCAGAAGCTGGACCAATCGGTCGCGGTTCTTTTGTCCGGTGCCGCCCGAAGTAGCGCAACCGCCTGAGCGGCAATAGGGAATCGACGATCACCGCAAAGCTTGACCAGACAGCCGTGGATCGACGGCATCGTCGTCATCGCCGGGCTTGACCCGGCGACCGCTTCACCGACCATGGGCGCAAAGGGAGGAGAGCCATGCCGATCCGCGTCTGTGCCATCGAGGTCAGTCACTGGCATTCGCTGTACGACCCGGCCTACCTGCGCCAGCTCGCCAGGATGGACGAGGTGGAGCTGGTCGGGCTGTCGGATCCTGATCCGCGGGTGGCGGCGCACCGGGCGGAAGAAGTCGGCGGGCCGCCGGTGTTCGGCGATGCCGAGCAGATGCTCGATCAGCGGAAGCCCGACTTCGTGCTGGCGCTGGGGCGCCATTCCAGCATGGCGGCGACGGCGCACATGCTGCTGGATCGCGGCCTGCCCTTCGTGATGGAAAAGCCGATGGGGGTGAATGCCGGCGAGGTGCGCACCATCGCCGACCGGGTCGCCGAGACCGGCGCCTTCGTCGCGGTGCCGATGCCGTTTCGCTATTCCGCCTTCCACGCCAAGGCGCGCGAGCTGCTGGATGGCGGCGGATTCGGGCCGCTCAGCCACGTCTACGTGCGGCAGAACCGGTTCACGTCGCAGCGCTATCCGGACTGGGATTCGCCATGGATGCTGGACCCGGCGCAGGCCGGCGGCGGCTCCTTGCGCAACCTCGGCCCGCACGGACTCGACATGTTCCTGCAACTGACCGGGCCCGACGCGACCGTGGTCGCCTGCCAGATGAGCAACGCCGTGCATCGCGACCCGGTGGAGGACTACGTCACGGTGCTGCTGCGCTCGTCCGACGGGGTGCTGGGGACGATCGAGGTCGGCACCAGCTATCCGCGCAAGCCCGGCCAGGGCGCGCCGAACCCGCGCGACCGGTTGCCGGACGGCGCCGATGCGGAATGGGCGATCTGCGGCCGCGACGCGATGGTGAGCTCGAAGGACGGCGAGTTGCGCGTCACCACCGCCGACAGCGAGGAGAGCCACGACAGCGCACCACCGGTGCCGCCGTCCTACCGGATGCTGCAGGAAACCTTGCGATGCTGGCAGGCCGGCAAGCCGCCGCCCGCCGGCGTCGAGGACTGCTGGCGGGTCAACAAGCTGGTCGACGAGGCCTACGCGCTTGCGCGGTAGCTGTCGAGCCGGGCGTTGGCTTCCTCGAAGGAGCGTACCGCGCGGTCGACGTCCATCGGGCCCTCAACCAGGGTCTCCGGTTCCCACTCCTGCCGGTCGGCGGTGAAGAAGTTGCCGCCGTAGACGTGCAGCGCGGCGGTGCACTGGCGCAGCGGATTGACCACGGTGTGGATCACGTCGCGGCCGAGCGGCGCCACCTCGCCGGCATGCAGCGACTTGGCGCCGGCGCACTCGATCCGGCCCTGCGGATCGTCCGGGATGCGGCGCCAGAACAGGTTGTTCTCGCGGCCGGAAAAGATCCCGATCACCGCCCACATGTTGTGGTTGTGCGGCACGATCATCATCTCCGGCGCCCACACCAGGTTCAGCACGGTGAGCGTGTCGGAGACGTGCAGCCGCTGCACCTCGCCCTTGTCGGGCTCGCCCAGCGCCTTGATGATGCCGGCCGGATCGCTGACCGCGCGCTCGACGACTTCTTTCACGGCGAGATGGTTGTCACTGTCGGCAACGGCGGCCTGGCAGTCAGCCAGGAACCTATCGAGATCGAACATCGGCCTCTCCCCTCGGACGCAACGGCGTGCCTATGATGACTCCCGACGGCGCCGATAAACAACAGCGCCGGGGAGGGAAATATTGGCCACGTTCGCACATATCGACCGTTTGACCCCGGGACGGCTGCATCCGTTCAACGGATTCGACGTGCCGCACCTGGTCGAGGCGCGGGCGAAGGCGCGGCCGGACCATCCGTTCCTGATCTGGGAGCCGTTCGAGGGGCCGGAGCAGGCCTGGAGCTTCGCGCGCTTCGCGCATGACGTGGCGGCGCTGGCCGGCGGACTGGCGAAGCGCGGCATCAAGGCCGGCGACTTCGTGCTGGTGCACCTGGACAACTGCCCGGAGACGATCCTGGCCTGGTATGCCTGCGCCCGGCTGGGCGCCATCGCGGTGACCACCAACGCGCGCTCCGCGCCGGCCGAGCTGGCCTACTTCGCCGACCACTGCGGCGCCGTCGCCGGCATCACCCAGCCGGCCTTCGCCGAGCTGGTCGCGGCCAACGCGCCGAACCTGAAGTGGCTGGCAGTGACCGACCACGACGCCGGCACGACGCCGGCGCACACGCCGGAGAAGAGCTTTCGATTTTCGGAGCTGATCGGCGATCCGGCCGCCGCGCCGCTGCGCCCGGCCGACCCGCTGGCCCCGGTCGGGGTCCAGTACACGTCGGGCACGACGTCGCGTCCGAAAGGCGTGCTGTGGACCCATGCCAACGCGCTGTGGGGCTTCCGGGTCAACGCGGTGCACGAGGACCTGCGGGCCGACGACGTGCACCTGAGCTTCCTGCCGCTGTTCCACACCAACGCCCAGGCCTACTGCGTCGGCGCCAGCCTGTGGGCCGGCTGCACGGTGGTGGTGCAGCCACGCTTCTCGGCCAGCCGCTACTGGCCGATCTCGCTGAAGCACGGCTGCACCTGGAACTCGACCATCCCGTTCGCCATCCGCGCGCTGATGGCCCAGGAGGTGCCGAAGGACCATTCCTACCGCTTCTGGGGCACGGCGGTGTGCAATCTGCCGAGCGACGAACATTTCGGCGTGCGCTCGCTGGGCTGGTGGGGCATGACCGAGACCATGACGCACGGCATCGTCGGCGACGTGCACGACGCCAACCGCGCGATGATGATCGGCCGGCCGGCGCCGGAATACGGCATCAGCCTGCGCGACGACGACGGCCGCGAGGTCGGGCCGGGCGAGACCGGGCACCTGCTGGTCAAGGGCATCGCCGGCCTGTCGCTGTTCTACGAGTATCTCAACAACCCGCAGGCGACGGCCGACACCTATTCCGAGGACGGCTGGTTCAAGACCGGCGACCGGGTGACGCGGCACGCCGACGGCTTCCTGCAATTCGCCGACCGCGACAAGGACATGCTGAAGGTCGGCGGCGAGAACGTTGCCGCCTCGGAGATCGAGCAGATCATCGTCCAGTTTCCCGAGGCGCGCGAGGTCGCCGTCGTCGCGCAGAAACACGAGATGCTGGACGAGGTGCCGGTCGCCTTCATCCTGGTCGAGGGCGGCGTCGAGGCGGCGCCGCCGGACCTGGCCGAGCGCGTGCTGGCGGCGTGCCGCGAGCAGCTCGCCGACTTCAAGGTGCCGCGCGGCGTCCACCTGGTCGACGACTTCCCGCGCTCGACGCTGGAGAAAATCGCCAAGGCCGAGCTGCGCAAGCGGCTGGCCGACAGCTAGGGAGAGCGCCATGGCATCCGTGCACGAGGCCGCCGACCGGGTGCTGCGCCCGATCGCCGAGGCCAGCGGCCTGCCGAACGAGGCCTATACCGGCGATGCCTACGCGATTTACGAACGCGACGCGGTGCTGGCGCGGACCTGGACCTGTATCGGCATGGCGGCGCAGGTGCCGAACCCGGGCGACGTGCGGCCGGTCAGCCTGCTCGGCCTGCCGCTGATCCTGCTGCGCGACCATGACGGGCGGATCAAGGTGTTCCACAACGTGTGCAGCCATCGCGGCATGGAACTGGTCGCGCAGGCCGGCACGCTGCGCCAGCGCATCCGCTGCCCGTACCACTCGTGGACCTACGACCTCGACGGCCGGCTGCGCACCACGCCCGGCATCGGCGGGCCGGGGCGCAACACCTGCGCCGGTTTCGACAAGGGGCGACATGGGCTGCGGGCGGTGCGCACGGCGGTCTGGTTCGACGTGGTGTTCGTGAACCTGTCCGGCGACGCGCCGGCCTTTGCGGACCACGTCGCGCCGCTCGCCGAACGCTGGTCCGATTTCGACCCGGCGTTGCTGCGCCACGGCGGGCCGGACTCGTCGCTGACCTTCGAGGTGGGCTGCAACTGGAAGCTGGCGGTGGAGAATTACTGCGAGTCCTACCACCTGCCGTCGGTGCATCCGGCGTTGAACCGCTATTCGAAGATCCAGGACCACTACAGCATCGAGCGGGACGGGTCGTTCGCCGGCCAGGGCAGCCGCCGCTATGCGCCGCGCCTGAGCGCCGACGGGTCGGCGCTGCCCCGCTTCCCGGACCTGCCGACGGCATGGGACGGGGCGGCGGAGTATGTCGCGCTGTTCCCCAACGTGCTGCTCGGCATCCATGGCGACCACTTCTTCGCCATCCACCTCGAGCCGCTCGGCCCGGCGCGCACGCTGGAGCACCTGGAACTCTACTATGTCGGCGAGGCGGCGCTGGGCGACGACTTCGCCGAGTTGCGCGCCGCCAACACTGCCGCCTGGCGCTCGGTGTTCGAGGAGGACATCGCCGTCGTGGAAGGGATGCAGCGCGGACGCGCATCGCCCGCCTTCGCCGGCGGCGTGTTCTCGCCGGCGATGGACGGGCCGACACATTGCTTTCACTGCTGGGCCGCGAACGCGGCCCTCGCTTCGGGAGAGAATCCATGAAGGGCGTGAGTTTCGCCGGCGACCGGCAAATCAAGTGGCTGGACGTGCCGGACCCGACGCCGGGGCCCGGCGAGGTGGTGATCGAGGTCAAGGCGTCGGGCATGTGCGGCACCGACCTGAAGACCTACCGTCCGCCGGTCGGCGACGGCGTGACGCTGGGCGCGCAACTGGTCGGCACGGTGATCAACGGACACGAGCCGTGCGGCGTGGTCTGCGCCATCGGCGAGGGCGTGCCGGAAAACCAGGCGCGGATCGGCGACCGGGTGATGGTGCACCATTATCGTGGCTGTGGGGTCTGCCCGCACTGTTCGACCGGCTGGATGCAGCTTTGCGTCGACGGCGTCGCGGAAGTCTACGGCACCACCGGCCACGGCGCGCACGCGCCCTACATGAAATGCCCGGCGCGCACGCTGGTGACGCTGCCCGACGAGCTGTCGTTCGAGACCGGCGCGGCGATCTCCTGCGGCACCGGCACGGCCTGGGGCGCGCTGGAACGGATCGGGCTTCGCGGCGACCAGACCATCGCGGTGTTCGGCCAGGGGCCGGTCGGGCTGTCGGCGACGCAGCTCGGTGCGGCGATGGGGGCGCGGGTGATCGCGCTCGACGTCAGCCCGGAGCGCCTTGCCAGGGCCAGTGACTTCGGCGCCGACGTGGTGATCAACCCGGCCGAGACCAACGACGTGGTGGCGGCGATCAAGGATGTCACCCACGGGCTCGGCGCGCACGCCGCGCTGGATGCCTCGTCGTCGCCCGCCGCCCGGCGCCAGGCGGTGCAGTGCGTGCGCACCTGGGGCACCGCCTGCTACGTCGGCGAGGGCGGCGAGGTCACGTTCGACGTCAGTCCCGACCTGCTGCGCCGGCAGGTCACGCTGATCGGCTCGTGGACCTTCTCCACCGTCGGCCAGGCGGACTGCGCGACGTTCGTGGCCGAGCGAAAGGTCGACGTCGACGCGCTGTTCACGCACCGCTGGAAGCTGGAGCAAGCCCAGGAAGCCTACGCCCTGTTCGACAAACAGACCGACGGCAAGGGCGTGTTCCTGATGTAGCGAAGCGCGTGCTAGCGTTTCGCCAATAATACCTGGGTGGGAGGATGCCCCGATGAAAGCTGCCGTACTTTACGAAGCCAACCAGCCGCTGGTGATCGAGGACATCGCCGCCAAGAAACCGGGCCCGCACGAGGTGCTGGTCAACACCGCCTATGCCGGCCTGTGCCACTCCGACCTGCATTTCATCGAAGGGCTGTATCCGCACCCGCTGCCGGCCGTGCTGGGCCATGAGTCGGCCGGCATCGTCGAGGCAGTCGGCTCGGAAGTCACCTACCTGAGCAAGGGCGACCACGTGATCTCCTGCCTGTCGGTGTTCTGCGGCACCTGCGAGCAGTGCACCAGCGGCAAGCCGTTCATCTGCACCAATACCGAGGTGAAGATGCCGCCCGGCGTCGCGGAACGGCTGGAGTGGCAGAAGGAGGGCCGGCTGCACAGCTTCCTCAACCTGTCGTCCTTCGCCGAGCAGATGCTGGTGCACGAGAACGCGCTGGTGAAGATCGACAAGACCATGCCGCTGGACCGCGCCGCGCTGGTCGGCTGCGGCGTGATGACCGGCTTCGGGGCGGCAGTGAACACCGCCGGCGTGCGCTTCGGCGACACCGTGGCGGTGATCGGCTGCGGCGGCGTCGGCATGGCGGCGATCAACGGCGCCCGCGTCGCCGGCGCCAACCGGATCATCGCCGTCGACACCAACCCGACCAAGCTGCAGCTCGCCACCAAGCTCGGCGCCACCGACCTGGTAAACGCGAGCGAGGGCGATCCGGTCGAGCAGGTCATGGAGATGACCAAGGGCGGCGTCGACCACGCCATCGAATGCCTGGGCGCCAAACGCACCGCCGAGCAGAGCTTCGAGATGCTGCGCGTCGGCGGCACCGCCACCATCGTCGGCATGGTGCCGTTCGGCATGAAGATCGAGCTGCACGGCTTCGACTTCCTGCGCGACCGCAAGATCCAGGGCTCGTCGATGGGCTCGAACCGTTTCCGCACCGACATGCCGCACATGATCGAGCTGTACCAGCAGGGCCGGCTGCACCTGGACGACTGGATCTCTGACACGATCAAGCTCGACGAGATCAACGACGGCTTCAAGGCAATGAAGGAAGGCCGCGTCGTCCGCTCGGTGATCGACTTCGGCATCACCTAGCGACTTGCGCGCCCTGGTCGCTGCGCTGATCCTGGCCGCCGCCCATCCGGCGGCGGCACAGGACGACGCGGCGCCCGCGCCAGGCTGGCTGCCGCTGGCCAACGACGCGAGCTGCGTGGTCTGGGACGATGCGCCGAGCGACCCGCCGGCACATATCACCTGGACCGGCGGCTGCATCAACGGACGGACCAGCGGCGTCGGCACGCTCACCTGGCGCACCGAGAAAGACGGTGAGACCACGCAATACCGCCTGCAGCGGCGACATGCGCAACGGCCGCCTGCACGGCCAGGCGAGCTGCGTGTGGGCCAATGGCGGACGTTACGACGGCGGCTGGTCGAACGGCATGCCGCACGGTCAAGGCGTGGAAGTCTTCGCCGACGGCGACCGCTACGAAGGCCAGTTCTGGCTCGGTCCGCGCCACGGCCGCGGCACCTACCATTTCGCCAAGGGCGGGCGCTACGAAGGCGAATGGCGCGACAACCGGTTCGACGGCCAGGGCACGCGCTTCTACGGCAATGGCGCACGCTACGAAGGCGGCTGGCACGCCGACAGGTATCACGGCCAGGGCACGATCCACTTCGGCGACGGCTCGTACTGCGGCGGCGCGTGGGCCGACGGCACGATGACCGGCCCCGGCGAGGGCCTCAGCAACGGCAAGCCCCGCTCATGCAAATACGATGCGGAGAAGAACCGGGTGTCGTTCGGGCGGTAGGCGGCTTTGACCGGACCGCGGCGCGGGCCTAACTTTTTTCGATAATCAACGAACCGGGAGGGCGCCATGGCCGCCAGCAATCTCTACGTCGCCGTCGCCGGCTTCGTCGGCCGGCCTGACGATGTCGGCGATGTCGGGGTTTTCCGCCGTACCGGGTCCGGCGAGTGGGACCATCCGCTGGGCGCGCACGAGGCCTATTCGGTGTTCGTGCATCCGGCCGACCCGGATCTCGTGTTCGCCGGTACCGCCGACGGGGTGTGGCTGAGCCGCGACCGGGGCGCCAGCTTCGCGCGCACCGACTTCCCCGATGCCGTGCAGATATGGAGCTTCCTGGCCAGCGATGGCGATGCGGACCGCATGTATGCCGGCGCCGCGCCGGTCGGCGTCTATCGCTCCGACGACCGGGGCAAGAGCTGGCGCCGGTTGCCCGATCCGGTGATCGCGGAACGCTGCAAGGGGCCGTTCGCGCCGCGGGTGATGCGCATGGCGCAGACACCGGGCCAGCCCGACCGGGTCATCGCCGCACTGGAGATCGCCGGGGCGATGCGTACCGACGATGGTGGCGAGAGCTGGCACGACATGGGCGACGGCCTGGTCGCGCTGTCGGCGCGGCCGCACCTGCAAAGTTCCATCGTGCAGCAGGAGACCAAGGCGGAGGGCATGCTCGACGGCCATGCCATCGCCACCAGCCCGGCCGATCCCGAGGCGGCGATCCTGGCCTGCCGCATGGGCCTGTTCCGGACCCGCGATGGCGGCCGCTCGTGGCAGGACATGGAGCTGAAGCGCTTTTCGCCGACCACCTACGGCCGCGACATCAAGGTCTCGCCAAGCGACCCGAGGACGATGTACGCGGCGCTGTCGGTCTCCGCGGCGAGCCACGATGGCGGGCTGTACCGTTCCGACGACGCCGGCGAGAGCTGGCGCCGGTTCGACAAGGTGCAGGTGCACGGCACCATCATGTCGATCGGCCTGAACGCCGCCGACCCGGGCGAGGTTCACATCGGCGCCCGCTACGACGGCGAGATCTTCGGCACCACCGACGGCGGCGACACCTGGCGCGAAGACCGCCTGCCCGGCAAGGTGAAGGACATCTACTCGGTCGCCTGCGGCTGAGCAGGGCCACGCCGGCTCGAACCACGCGGCATCCGCCGAACGGACTGTTCCTACTTCTCCCGCGCGCGCTGCAGGGCCGGGCGGGCGTTGATGCGCTCGACGTAGGCCGACACGTTGGGCTTGTCGGACACGTCCGCGCCCAGTCGCGTGGCGACCGAGCAGGCGTGGCCGGTCATGATGTCGGCGCCGGAGAAGTCGCCGGCGAGATACTCGCGCCCGGCCATGTGCGCGTCGACGGCGCCCAGAATCTGGCCCAGCAGCTTGGTGGCGCGAGCCACGTTGGTCTCGTTGCGGCGCTCCGGCGGCAGCAGGATGGTCTCCACCACGATGATGTTCACCGGCGGCATCAGCATGCCTTCCGCATAGTGCAGCCATTGCAGGTAGAGCGGGAATTCCGGCGCCTCCTCGGCCGGGCGCAGCCGTCCGCCGGCGTGCCGCGCCAGCACGTACTCGACGATGGCGCCGCTCTCGAAGATCGTCAGGTCGCCGTCTTCGAGCGCCGGCACGCGGCCCATCGGATGCACCTTGCGGTATTCCGGCGTGCGCATCGACGGATCGCCCAGCTTGTAGCTCTCAAGCTCGTAGGGCAGCCCGAGTTCCTCGAACAGCCAGACGATGCGGACAGAACGCGTGTTCGGCGCGTGGTGGATTTTCATCGATGGCCCTTCCCTTGTAGTGTGTAGGTACAGCTAACCCGGTCGGCAGGCGAAAGCCAAGGCCGGTGAAGGAGGACACGACATGACCATGACTGGCCGGTGCGCCTGTGGCGCCGTCACCTACCGCATCACCGACGCGCCGCTGTTCACGCAAGCCTGTCACTGCACCGATTGCCAGCGCAGCACCGGCAGCGCCTTCGTCGTGCACCTGGTGCTGGCGGAGCCGGACTTCGAGATCGAGGGCAAGACCCGGATGGCGACGGTGCCGAGCGGGTCGGGCGCCGGCTGCGAACTGCATGCCTGCGCCAAGTGCGCGACCTACATCTGGGTGCGCTACCTCTATCACAAGGTGCCGGTGATCGCGGTACGCGGCGGCACGCTGGACGACCCGGCCGCCGCCCCGCCGCAAGCGCATATCTTCACGCGCAGCATGCAGCCCTGGCTGACGCTGCCCGACGGGGTGCCGCGATTCGACGAGGCCTTCGCGCGCGACGACGTGTGGCCGGCGGCGAGCTGCCGCAAGTACGACGCGCTACCGCCGCGCGCGTGAGCTCACAGCACGGCGTAGAACCTCAGCCGCACGGTGTCCGGCTCGCGGGCGGCTTCGGCGACGAGGATGGTGCGATTGAGCCACTCGTGCGCCGGCGCCGAGGTCTCGAAACGCGGCGTGGCCATGAAGTAGTACTCATCGGCCGGCACCATCTCACCGGCCGTCAACCGCTTCAGCACCGGTGGCTCGGCATAGCGGTAGCCGATATTCTGCACGTAGATCAGCGCGCCGTCGGCGGCCTCGATGGTATAGCGGGCATGCAGATCGGCCGTGCCGTCAGGGCGGATCACCTGCCAGTCGGCGCCGCCGGGCAGGATGCGCCCGGTCAGGCGCGGACCGGTGACCTGGCCGCCGGCGATGTTGATGATGCGGCGGTGGCCGACCGGGGTCATGCCGAGATCCTGCGGCGGGGTCAGTTCGACCGCGGCCTCGAAGGCGAATTCCAGTTGCGGTGGGCGAGAACGCATGGCCCGGCTCCTCTGCTACACTGGCGGGCAGTTTAGTCGGTAATGGGAGGGCCGACATGACGGTCCTGATCGTCGGCGCCGGCATCGGCGGCCTGGCCACGGCGCTCAGCCTGCACCAGATCGGCGTGCCTTGCCGCGTGTACGAGAGCGCCGCGCAGGTCCGGGCGCTGGGGGTCGGCATCAACACGCTGCCGCACGCGGTGCGCGAGCTGAGCGAGCTCGGGTTGCAGGACGAGCTGGCGGCGACCGCCATCGCGACGCAGGAGCTGGCTTACTACTCCAAGCGCGGGCAGCTGATCTGGTCGGAGCCGCGTGGCAAGGCGGCCGGCTACAACTGGCCGCAATTCTCGATCCATCGCGGCGCGTTGCAGATGATCCTGCTGCGCGCGGTGGAGGCGCGGATCGGGCGCGACAACATCCTGACCGGTCACCACCTGACGCATTGGGAGGACGCCGGCGATGGCGTGCGGGCCTGGTTCAAGGACCGCGAGGCACCGGCCGAGGGCGACATATTGATCGCCGCCGACGGCATTCACTCGGCGGTGCGGGCGCGGTTGTTCCCGGACGAGGGCGCGCCGATCTGGAACGGCGCCATCCTGTGGCGCGGGGTCAGCGAGAACGCGGCTCCTTTCCTGACCGGCCGGACCATGATCATGGCCGGACACGAGTTCCAGAAATTCGTCTGCTATCCCATCGACAAGGCCGCCGAGGACGGCGGCAAGGCGACGATCAACTGGATCGCGGAACGCAAGTTCGACCCGAACCACGGCTGGCGACGCGAGGACTGGAACCGGCCGGGGCAACTCGACGAGTTCCTGCCGCAGTTCGAGTCGTGGACCTTCGACTGGCTCGACGTGCCGGGGCTGATCCGCTCGGCCGAAGCGTGTTTCGAGTATCCGATGGTGGACCGCGATCCGCTGCCGCGCTGGACGCACGGCCGCGTCACGCTGCTGGGCGACGCGGCGCACGCGATGTATCCGATCGGCTCCAACGGCGCCAGCCAGGCGATCCTGGACGCCCGCGTGCTGGCCCGCGAGATCAAGGCCAGGGGTCTCGTGCCGGCGGCGCTGGAAGCCTACGACGCGGAGCGCCGGCCGGCGACGGCGAAAATCGTGCTGGCCAATCGCGGCAACGGCCCGGAACAGGTGATGCAACTGGTCGAGCAGCGCGCGCCCGATGGCTACCAGAGAATCGAGGACGTGCTGAGCGCGGAAGAACTCGCCGGCACCGCCGCCAGCTACAAGCAGATCGCCGGCTTCGACGTCGGTACCCTGAACCAACGCCCGTCGATCGTGACGGGCTAAATCACGCGTCGGCGGCGACCGGGGCGGTTTCGATGAACTTAAGCAGTGGCACCCAGTCCTGGCGCAGCGCCTCCAGGCGCTTGCCGGGCAGGTCGAACAGCGACAGGCCGAAGGCGGCGGCCTCGGCATAGACGGTGCGGTCGGGCAGGCCGCCGAGGTCGACGCAGTCCAGGTGGCTGAAAAAGTCGTTCAGGCGGTGGCCGGCCTTGGTGTTGGCGCGATAACGGTTGCGGATCACACCGACGCGGGCCTTGTTCTTGCGCACCCGCTTGGCCTTCATCAGGTCGGCCAGGAACGGCTCGACGCTGCCTTCGTCGAACACCGACGGCAGCACCGGGACGATCACCACGTCGACCTGGCCCAACAGCGCCTCGACCGCCTTGGCACTGGTGCCGGCCGGTGCGTCGATCACCAGCCGGTCGATGTCGGCCGGCGGCTTCTTGATACCGGTCGACCAGTCGATGCCGCGGATCGATGCCACGTGGTCGGGACGTTCGGCCAGCCAGTCGGTCGAGCAGTGCAGGTTGTCGAGGTCGGCCAGCGCCACGCGCAGGCCGCCGGCGGCATAGGCACCGGCGAGATTGGTGGCGATCGTGGACTTTCCGCAACCGCCCTTACGGTTGGCGACCAGGATGCGGATCATTGGCGGCTTACGCTTGCGGAAGCGGCCAAAACGGTTCGGCGCGGGTGAATTCGCGCCAGTCGCTGACGAGTTGCCGATCGCTCTCGACTGCCAAGCGGGCGTACCAGCCCAAGACGAATCCGGCGCCTTCGGCGAACTCTGCTCTTTGTCTCGAAGCATCGCCGCCTTCCATGAAGCGCTGCACCAGTTGCTCGGCGACCGCGACGTCGTTCAGGTGTCCGAGGTCGTCTTGCAGACTGGCGAGTCGTCCTATGTAACGCGCAGTGGTTTTCGTTTGGTAAATGGACTGAAAGAACTCACACGCATAGCGCAGCTTCTTGCAGGCGATGCGCAGCGCGTGACGCTCCTCGACGGTGCGATGCTTCAGGCCTCTGCCGAGCTTGCGCGCCTGGCGCCGGCGCTTGGCCAGGAGCGCGGCGGCGAAGTCGGCAACCGGCGCGGCCAGCGGTTGCAGGTCCTCCGCGGTGCGGCGCCAGCCTCGGCTTTCGGTCCAGGCACCCAGGCGCAGCAGGAAGGCGGTGAAGGCCGGGTCGCGCACTGCGGCGGCGGCCTCGGCCTGCGCCCGCTCGCGCTGCTCGCCCGCGACGCGCGCCAGCGCCGACAGGGCGGGGTCGCCCGGCCGATGCGCCTGCACCGGCGGCAGCAACTCGCCCAGGAAGACGTCGAGGTCGCGCGCCGGCCCAAGCGCATTGGCCAGCGTGCTAGCCTGCTGCCGCAATTCGTCGGCCTCGCCGGCGGGCAGCACCGGACGAAACGCGGTGAGCGCGGAGCGCAGCCGGCGCAGGCCGACGCGCATCTGGTGCACGCCCTCCGGGTCGCGGCCATCGAGCACCGCCGGGCCGTTGACCAGCACCTGAAGCCAGCACGCCCGCAGGATCGCCGCCAGCGCCTCGTCGACACTCTGCCCGGCGGTCAGCGTCGGTTTGCGCGCCTTGTGCCAGGTCGGCGCCTCGCCGGTCGCCAGGTGAAAGCCGCGATCGGCCTTGGACAGCGGCTGCAGCGCGATCGGCGCCACGTCCATGAGCTGCAGCGCCACGTCGTAGAGCGCCGCCGGATCGCCCTTCAGCAACTCCAGCTCGATCTCGTGGATCGGGTCGGCGCGGTCGCTGGCGCGGACTTCGCCGCGGTCGAACACCACCTCGATGACGTAGTCGCCGGCGTTGCCGCCGCTCTCCAGCACGTGCGCCTCGCGGCTCACCGAGTTGGCGAAGACCGGCCTCAGCTCGCCCGGCAGCAGCAGGCCGATGGCGCCGCGTACGTCCGGATCGGGCAGCCGGGCCAGATCGATGTCGGGGCCGGGCAGGTCGTTCTCCCATTCGCCGCGCCGGGTCGGATCGCCCATCGAGCGCTTCACCGTCTGGATGTGGCGCTGGCCGTCGCTGCGCACCCGTAACGACAGGCCACGGTTGCGCAGGCGGTAGTCGGCGGTGTCGAAATAGGTGTTGGTAAGCTGCTTGACCCTGCCGGGATGGCCGTTGAACAGGCGGTGGCGGATCGCCTCCATCGCCGGCGGCGTCGCGGCCAGCGTGAGCTCGATTTCTTCCTGTCGCGAGCCAGTCATCGTGGTGCGCGATAGAACCGCAATTCCGCCACCATGAACAGACATTTACCCAGAATCATCCACAATTTCTTGTGGATAACCTGTGGTTAAGTAGTTGTGTTACAAGAAGTTTTCAGTTTCGTGACAGAGTCGGCGCCTTAACCGCCCAGGAACAGGCGGCCGACGTCGGGGTTTTGCAGCAGCTCGTCGCCGGTGCCGGCGAGCGCGGTTTCGCCGCTGACCAGGACGTAGCCGACGTCGGCGAACTCCAGGCCCTTCTTGGCGTTCTGTTCGACCATCACGATGGTCTTGCCCTCGACCTGCTGCAACTCGCGCAAGATTTCGAACACCATGTCGATGAAGCGCGGCTCCAGGCCGATCGACGGTTCGTCGACCAGCAGGATGTCGGGCTGCATGACCAGGGCGCGGGAGATCTCCAGCAGCCGACGCTCGCCGCCGGAGAGCACCCGGGCCGGCTTGTCGCGGCGCTCGGCCAGGCGGTCGTACTTCTGGAATACGCGCTCGGCCGCCTCGCGCGCCGCCGCGGTGTCAGGCGTCAGGTAGCCGCCCATCCACAGGTTCTCCTCCACCGTCATGTTCGGGAACACGGAGTTGTCCTGCAGGATGTAGGCGATGCCGGCCTGGCTCAGCTTCTGGTTCGATGTCAGCGCGGTGATGTCGCGCTCGTTCGCGCCCGCCTGGCCGTCCGCGCGCAGCGTGATCTTGCCGCCGAAGATGCGGGTGAAGCCGAAGATCGAGTGCAGCACGGTCGACTTGCCGGCGCCGTTCGGGCCGATCAGGCATAACGACTGGCCGCGCCGGACGTGCAAGTTGAAGTCGTGCAGGATCTGCATCTTGCCGTAGCCGGCGACCAGGTTCTCGATCGACAGCATCGGCTCGTTGTCGGCCAGCCCGCGTAGCGTGGCGTCGTCGGGACCGTCGGCGGCGATGGCGCGGGCCTGCCGGTTGACGTCGTCGACGGAGATGACCGTGTCGACCTCGCCGAAGCCGTAGCCGGAGATGCGCCCGGTGCTCATCGCGCCACCTCCATCAGTGGGCGCCCAGATAGGCGTCGATGACGCGCTGATCGTTCTGCAGCTCCGCCGGCGGGCCGCTGGCCAGCAGCTCGCCGTGGGCCAGGCAGGAGATGTGGTCGGCCAGGTTCATGATCACCCGCATGTTGTGCTCGATCACGAACAGGGTCAGGCCGAGGTCGGTGTTGGCGCGGCGCAGCCGGTCGATCAGGCCGTTGATCAGCGTCGGGTTGATGCCGGCGGTGGGCTCGTCGAGCAGCAGCACCTTGGGCCGGTTCATCAGTGCCATGGCGAACTCGAGCAGCTTCTGCTGCCCGAAGGAGAGGTCGCCGGCGAGCAGGTAACGCTTGCGGAACAGGCCGACGAAGTCGAGCAGGTGCTCGGCCTCCTCGATGAGCTCACGGCCGGCGCCCTGGAACATGTGCCAGAAGCCGGCATTCCGGTGCGAGACCGAGATCAGCATGTTGTCGATGCAGCGCATGCCGCCGTAGATGCGGGTCTGCTGGAAGGTGCGGACCATGCCGAGCCGGGCGATCTGACCGACGCGCAGCTTGGAGATCTCCCGGCCCTCGAACTTGATCGAGCCGCTATCGATCGGGTGGTAGCCGACGACGGAGTTGAACAGCGTGGTCTTGCCGGACCCGTTCGGGCCGATCAGGCCGGTGATGCGCCCGGCCGGCACGTCGAGCGAGATGTCGTGGTTGGCGACGACGCCGCCGAACGCCTTGGAGACGTTGCGCACCTCGATGACCGGGGCATCGTTGACGGGCGTGCTCATGGCCGTGCCCAGCAGGACACGGCCTGCCTACAATTATGAGCGTGCTGTTGCGCGCTCATGGCCGTGCCCAGCAGGCTCGACGCACTGCGTGGAGGGCCTGCCTACAAATATGAGCGTGCTGTTGCGCGCTCATGGCCGTGCCCGTTCGGGTTCTTCGTCGACCGCGATGCCGAAGCGGTGCGGCCACTTCTCGCGGGCCCATCCCATCAGGCCCTGCTGGAAGTAGACGATGTTGATGACGATGATCACGCCGAGCGCGACGAACTGCCAGCCCAGCATGTAGGTCCAGGTCAGTTCCTTCACCAGGTGGAAGGCGACGGCGCCGATCACCGGGCCCCACAGCGTGCCCTTGCCGCCGAGCAGCGACATCGCGACCATGAAGATGCCGAAGGTGACGGTCGGAAAGGCGACCTCCAGCGGCTCGATGAAGCCGATCATGTTGCCGAAGATGGCGCCGGCGATGCCCAGGAAGAAGGCCGAGCTGGACCAGGCCACGGTCTTGTAGCGCCGGGTGTGCAGGCCCATCGCCTCGGCCTTGTCCTCGTTGTCGCGGATCGCGTTCACCGCCAGCCCGAAGCGCCGCCCGTAAAGCCAGCGCACGTAGAGGAAGGAACACACCGCCAGCACGAAGCAAACGGCGTAGAAGAACAGCGAGCGGTCGTCCGGCTCGCCGGGATAGACCGGCAGCGAGATGCCGCCGCCGCCGCCGACCCAGTCCCAGCCGCCGATCAGTTCCGCCGCGGCGAAGGCGATGCCCAGCGTACCGATGGCGAAATAGGGCCCCCGCAGGCCGAAGATGGCATTGCCGACCAGCACCGCCAGCACGGCCGAGCCGAACGCGGCGGCGACCACGCCCAGCGCCAGGCCGGTGAAATACTGCTGCTCGGTATAGTCGACCTTGATGGCGCCGAAGGCCGCGGTGTACTCGCCGACATCGTAATAGAGGCCGATCTGAACCAGCGCGCAGATGTACATGCCGGTGCCGAAGAAGAAGATGTTGCCGAGCGAGTTGTAGCCCATCTGCCCGCCCATGATGTCCCAGGTGATGGCGAACATGACCATCAGCCAGAGCACCGCGATCTGGAAGGTGTAGGCCGGGAACAGCAGCGGCGCGACGATGCCGGCCACCGCGATGGCGCCGTACAGCACCATGTTGACCTGCGACAGCTTGCCCGGCGTGGCGACGTCGGACTGCGGGGACTTGTCGGCGACGAGGTTCTGGGTCATCCGCTCTGGGTACTCAAAGGCTACTGCAAGGCTTGGCGCAGGCGCGCCTGCTGCATCTGACGCCACACCAGCACCGCCAGCAGCATGCCGACCACCGAGGCGACCTGGAATTCGGCGCCGAGGATGAAGCCGGAGAACTGCTCCGCCGCGCCGAGCAGCAGCCCGGCGACGATCACGCCCGGCATGTTGCCGAGCCCGGCGGCGACCACGATGATGAAGGCGCGCACCGCGTAGACGATGCCGAAGTACGGCTGGATCACCCAGATCATCACCACCAGCACGCCGGCGGCGCCGCAGATCGCGGCGTTCAAGGCGAAGGTGAAGGCGTAGACCCGCTCGGTGTCGATGCCGAGGACGCGGGCGGCGCGCGCGTTCTGGGCGGTGGCGCGGATCGCCTGGCCCATGCGGCTGCGCTTCATGAAGACGATGATCGAGGCGGCCAGGATGCCGGCCAGCACGAAGGACAGCAGCTTGATCTCCGCAACCGTGACCAGTCCGCCGGCGAAGCTCAGCGTCTCCAGGCCGCTCTCCGCGGTGCGCACTTCCGGCCCGAAGATCAGGTTCAGTACCTGCTGCAACACGATGGCGATGCCGAAAGTGGCCAGCAGCGAGGCGAACAGGTCGCGGTCGACGACCCGGCTGATCACCCACTTGTAGAGCAGCCAGCCGAACCCGAACATCACCACGAAGGCGATCGGCAGCGCCAGGATCGGATGGATGCCGGCCTGCGCCAGCGCGTATCCGATGTAGCCGCCGGCGATCACGAAGTCGCCCTGGGCCAGGTTCTTCACGTTCATCACGCCCCACACCAGGGCCAGGCCATAGGCGGCGAGCGCGAAGATGGCGCCGATCATCAGCCCGTCCAGCAACAGCTGCACGTTCAGGATCGGCGCTTGCAGAAGAATGTCGATATTGTCCATGGCGCGGTGCCGGGCCGGCCGCCCGGATCGCGCCGGGCGGCCGGTGGGCTACCTGCTCAGTACATCGCCTTGCGCGGATGCTCGACCGGATGCGAGGCGAAGGCGGACGGCGCCACCACGTTCAGCATGCCGTCCTGGATCTGCCGCAAGGCCATCGGCTTGGCGATGTTCTTGCCGGTGTCGTCGAACTTCACCCGGCCGTAGAAGGTGGTGAGGTCCGTCGTGGTCAGCGTGTCGCGCAGCTTCTCCGGGTCCAGGCTGTTGGCGCGCTTGAACGCGTCGGCCCAGACCAGCACCGCCGCGGCGGCCTGCGCCGACTGGTACGGGACGCTGGTATATTCCGGATGGGTCGCCTTGAACGCCTTGTCGAAGTCGCCGGCGCTGCCGAAATAAGGTCCCTTGTAGGACATCGTCTCGGCCCACTGCGTCGGACACAGGAAGCCGTTGGTGGCTTCCTTGCCGAACTTGCCGATCACGTCGGCCGACTCGCAATGGGTCATGGCGATCATCGGCACGTCGATCTGCAGTTCCTTGATCTGCCGCGCCGCGGTGGCCGCGCCCTTGGAGTGGCCCGAGACCAGCAGCAGGTCGGGCCGCAGCGCCTTCACCTTGGTCAGCGTCGCCGACATGTCGTTCAGGTCGCGCGGCAGCTTGTCGTCGATCACGACCTTCATGCCATGACGCTTGGCGTCGTCGAGCACGCCAGCGCGCACGTCGAGCGAGAAGGGATCGTTCTCGAACGCCATCGCGACCTTCACGTCGGAGGCCTTGCCGCCGCCCTTCTCGGCCATCTCGGCGGCCAGGTCGACGGCGCTGCCGAGATACTGCTCGGAGGTGGAGATGATGCCGAACAGATAGCGGTAGCCCTGGGTGAACAGCGAGCGCGAAGCGCCCTCGGCCTCGACCATCGGGATCCGGTACTTCTCGGTGACCGGTGCGATCGCCTTGGTCAGCCCGGAGCTGTACGGGCCCAGCATGTACTTGAAGCCGTCCTGCTTGATCAGCCGCTCGGCGAGCTGCGCACCGCGGGCCGGGGTCGACTCGTCGTCGTAATACTTGATCGCGATCTTGTACTTCTTGCCGTCGATCTCGATGCCGCCCATGTCGTTGACCTTCTTGGCGGCGAGCTCGTAGCCACGCTGCGTATGGACGCCATTGGTCGCGTACTTGCCGGTCAGCGAGATCGCCGAGCCGAGCCAGATCGTATCGCCTTCCACCTTGGCCAGGGCGGAGGTGGCAAGCAGGGCGCCGGCACCGGCCAGCAGCCCAAGTTTCATCGCTTGGTGCATCATTGGCTGTCTCCCTAATGCGCGGGCCTACCCGGTAGGGGCGAACCGCTGCCTTCTCGACCGTCCGGGTTCTTGCGGGCCCAGTCCGATCCTGTTGCCCCTACGTTACGTCAGGGCCGGCTCATGCACCAAACGGGAAATACCTCACTGCGCGGACTGGCGCGCCGCCACCCAGGTGCCGTCGGCGATGCGCTCGTCGGGATGCAGGACCACCTTGTCGCCGTCCGCCAGGCCGTCGAGCAGTTCGGCCTCGGCGGCACCCTGGTGGCCGATGCGCAAGCTTCGCAGGCGGGCCCTGCCGTCGTCGTCGACGGCGAAGGCGGCCCACTCGCTGCCGACGCGGAAGAGTGCCGCCAGCGGGATCCGGGCGACGGCGGCGCCGGCCCAGGCGACCGCTTCGATCTCGACCCGATAGCCGTGGCCGAGCGCCTCGGGCGGCGCTTCGGTAAAATCGATCAGCACGTTGACCCGCTGCTCCTCGATGCCAAGCGCGGAAATCTTCTTGAAGCCGAATGGCTCGATGCGGCGGATGCGGCCGCCCAGCGTCGCCGGTCCGCCCCAGTCGAAGATGCGCACCGCCGCGCCGGCGGCCAGCCGCACCGCATCGGTCGACAACAGCTCGGCGACGATCTCCAGGTCGCGCGGATCGCCCAGTTCCAGCAGTGGCGCCCCGGCGGCAACCACGGTCTCGCTCTCCTGGATCAGGCGCAGGACGCGGCCGTCGACCGGCGCGGTGACTTCGACCGCGCCGGCGCCGGGACCGTTGCCGCCGCTGGGCGCGATCAGGCGGGCTCGGACCTGCTCCAGTTCGGCCAGCCGCGCGCGCACCGAAGCCCGCGCGGTGGCTTCCACGGCGTTGGCGGTGTCGAGCTCCAGCTGCCGCCGTTCCAGGGTCTGGGAAGATATGGTTCCGCGCTGCATCAGTTCGCGGGCGCGGGCCAGTTCGGCGGCGGCGAAGGTGACCTGGGCACGGGCGCGGCCGACCTCGGCACGGGCCAGCGCCAGGTTGGCCTCCGCGCCGCGCACGCCGGCCTCGGCCTCGGACTGCGAGCGTACGTCGAGGAACGCCGGGTCGGTCGGCCGGATCCGGGCAAGCGGCGTGATCCCGGCCGCCACGGCGTCGCCGACCTCGCGGTCAAGCCGCAGCAGCCGGCCGGCTACCGGCGCGGAGACCATGTAGACCTCGCGCACGCGGGTATAGCCCTCCTCGCGTACGGTCTCGGCCAGCGGCCCGCGCGTGACCTCGCCCAGGTCGACCAGTACGGGCTGTGGCCGGAAAGCGTAGATCAACGCCGCGGCGACGGTGGCGACGGCCACGGCGGTACCGACATGTCGGGCTCTCAGGCGCATGCATCGGGCTCCTATTCGCGCGTCTTCAACACCGCCACCAGATCGAGCCTGCCGAGCCGGAACCACGCCACCAGGCCGGCCGCCAGCGCCGCCGACAGGATCAGGATCGAGGCCCAGCCGTAGGTCGAAGGCGCGACGACGAAGGGGATGCGGTAGAGATCGGCGCTCATCGCGTGGCTCAGGCCGAGCGCCAGGAAATGCCCCATCACGCTGCCCAGCGGCAGCGCCAGCAGGGTCAGGATCGCCACTTCGCCGAGCAGGATGTAGGCGACCTCGCCGTGGGAGAAACCCAGCACGCGCAGGCTGGCGAGTTCGCGCTCGCGCTCGGCCAGGGCCACGCGCACCGCGTTGTAGACCACGCCGACGGCGACCAGCATGGCGAACAGCGTGTTGAAGAAGACCGAGCGGCCGATGTTTTCGTCCAGGGTCTTGTCGAACTTCCGCTTGGCTTCGGTCTGCAACGTCACGCCGGCGACCATCGGGGTCGACTTCAGGGTGGCGTAAAGCGCCGGGCGCGCGGCCTCGTCGACGCTGAGATAAAGCCCGGAGATCACCGGTCCCTCGTGCATCAGGCGGTTCAAGGCGCCGATTTCCAACACCGCGGCGTCGCCGATATAGGTCTTCACCACCGCCGCGACCGTCTGCTCGACACGCGGCCAGCGACCGGCCAGCACCTGGACCTCGATGCGGTCGCCAGGATGCACATCGAGCTTCTCGGCCAGGTTCTCCGACAGCAGCAGGCCGGCCGGCGACGGCGGCACCACGCGATAGGCGGCGTCGATCACACGGTTGAGCTGTGCCTCGGCCGGTACCCCGAGCAGGCCCTGGCGGACCTGGCGGTGGCCGTGGCGCAGCATCGCCGGCACGCTGCGAAAGCCCTCGGCGACCAGGACACCCGGCGCGCCGGCCAGGTCGAACAGCGCCCGCCGGTCGCGCGGCTCGGCGAAGCTGACGGCGATGTCCTGGCGCTGCATCAGGTTGAAGGTGACGTCGACCATGTGGTCCATCGAGTCGACAAAGAAGCTGACGCCGATATAGAGCGCCATCGCCAGCGCGATTCCGGTGACGGTGAACCCGGCGCGCAGCGGCCAGCGCAGCAGGCGGCGCAGGATCATCCGCGTCGGCTGGTCGAAAAGCCGGCGCGCATTGGTCAGCCAGTCGCCAGCGATCGAATAGTCCGGCGGCGGTGGCGGCGCCATCGCCACCGCAGGTGCCAGCCGAGCCGCGCGCCACACACCATGCGAAACGCCAAGCGCGGTGACGCCCATCGTGACCAGGACAGCCAACGCATACGTGCCGGCGCCCGCCTGGAACAGCAGGAACGGGAAGCGGTAGTAGTCGAGAAAAAGCGCCGCCATCTCGCGGCCGAGCCAGGTGCCGAGCCCGGCGCCGATCAAGAAGCCGAGCCCGGCGATGGAGAACGCGAACTTCAGATAGTGCCAGCCGATCGCCAGGTCGCTGTAACCGAACGCCTTCATCAGGCCGATCTGGCCGCGCTCGGTGGCGATCAGGCGGCCGAAGACCAGGTTCAGCAGGAACGCCGCCACGCCCAGGAAAACCGGCGGCAGCACCGTCGCCATGGTGGTGAGCTGGTCCATCTCGGAGCTGAGGAACTGGTCCGAGATCTGGTCCTCGCGCGCAAAGGCGCGGCCGCCACCGTAGCGACGCAGCATCCGGTCGAGCCGGTCGATCACCCCGGTCGGGTCGGCGCCGGGCTGCAGCAACAACACCGCCTCGTTGAAGGCACCGTCGAGGTCGAAGGCGTGCGCCAGCGTCTTGCGGTCCATCCACAATACGCCGTAGCGCCGGTCATCGGGCACGAACTGGCCGGGCCCGAGCGCGAAGACGTACTCCGGCGACAGCGCGATGCCGACTACGGTGAGCTCGCGCCGGGCACCATCGAGAATGGCGGCAAAGCTGGTGCCGAGCGTCAGGCGGTAGGCGTTGGCGAAGGCCTCGCTGACCACCGCCTCGTCGACACGGCCGGTGGCGGCACGTCGTCCGGCGACCAGATGGATGTCGTTGATCGCCTGCCGACCGCCATTCTCGGCCGAGATCACCGTCGCGCTGATCGGCTCGACCACGCCCGGCATGTCGATCAAGGCGCCGGCGGCGATGCGACCTTCGGCGCGACGCACACCGGGCAGCCGGGCAATGTCGTCGACCAGCGCGTTCGGCGCCCGCGTCACCGGCGCGAAGACGTCGGCGAAGCGATAGCGCTGGTAGTAGGCGTCGCGGGTCTCCTGCAACGAGTACAGCATGCCGACGGACATCACCTGGGTGGCGACGCCGCCGGCGATAACAAAGGCGATGGCCAGCGCCTGGCCGCGCACCGCCCAGAGATCGCGGATCAGCTTCTTGTTCAGCGGTCCGAGCACGGCTACCAGCTCAGCTCGTCGGCGCCCAGGCGGCGCTCGTTGATCACGGTCTCGCGCAACTGGCCGTCGGCGAAGTGCAGTACGCGGTGCGCCAGGTCGGCGACCACGGCATTGTGGGTGATCAGCAGCGTGGTGGTGCCGAGGTGGTCGTTAATCTGTTGCAACGCGGCCAAAACGCGGATGCCAGTGGCGCTGTCCAGCGCGCCGGTCGGCTCGTCGCACAGCAGCACGTCGGGCTGCTTGGCGATGGCGCGGGCAATGGCGACGCGTTGCTGCTCGCCGCCGGAAAGCTGCGCCGGGAAGTGGTCGATCCGCTGTTCCAGGCCGACCATGGCCAGTGCCTCGCCGGCCGAGATCGGGCGCTCGGCGATCTCGGTCACCAGGTCGACATTCTCCGCCGCGGTCAGGCTCGGCATCAGGTTGTAGAACTGGAACACGAAGCCGACGTGGCGGCGCCGATACTGCGTCAGCTCACCGTCGCTGGCGCGCGACAGATCCTGGCCACGGAAGGCGAAGCTGCCGTCGGTGGCGCGATCCAGGCCGCCAAGAATATTCAACAAGGTCGACTTGCCGCTGCCCGAGGCGCCGAGCAGCACCACCAGCTCGCCCGGCGGCACAGCCAGATCGACGCCACGCAAGGCGTGCACCGCACTGGCACCGCTGCCATAGACCTTGGTCAGGCCAGCGGTGCGGAAGGTCGGTTCGGCGGCTGCGGCTGCGGACACGTCGACACTCCCGTCGCCGAAACTCTAGGCGCTAGTCGTCACGGTGCAGCGCGACGAAATGCAGCAGGACGCGGCGCAGGTGGTTGGCGTGGTCGACGTCGCCACGGGTCCGCGCGGCGGCGATGTCGTCAAGGATGATGCGCTTCAGGCGCGGCACGCCGTCCGGTTCGTGCACCATGTAGTTGGTCAGTTCCAGCGCGACGATCTCCGGCACGTGTTCGTGCTCGGCAACAGCGTCGACCAGCTCCTCGGTGATACCGGCGACGCCAAGGCAATCCTCCCAGGTGAGCATGGTGGCGTTTCCTCGTTCTGACGGCTTATCGTAGCGCGACCGCCATGTTCGTCCTTTGCGCGAGATCAAACGGATACGCTGGCCCGCGGCCTAGGATCGGCAACCATGTTCGAGTTGGATGCCTACAGCCCGGCGCAGATCGCCGAACGGGTCGAGACGATCGGCGTCGCCAAGACACGGCTCGGCACACGCCAGACGTTGATGCTGGCGGTGCTGGCCGGTGCCTTCATCGCGCTGGGGGCGCTGTTCTATACCGTCACGGTGACCGGCAGCACGTTCGGGTTCGGGCCGACACGGCTGCTCGGCGGGCTGGCCTTCTCGCTCGGCCTGCTGCTGGTGATCGTCGGCGGGGCGGAGTTGTTCACTGGCAACAACCTTATCGTGATGGCCTGGGCCGACGAGCGCGTGAGCCTGGCGGCGCTGCTGCGCAACTGGACGCTGGTCTATGTCGGCAACCTGGTCGGCGCGCTGGGTATCGCCGGACTGGTCGCGGCCGCCGGCGTCATGGAGCTGGGCGGCGGCGGGGTCGCCAAGACCGCCATCGCCATCGCGCATGGCAAGCTGGGCCTGGGCTTCGTGGAGGCCTTCGCGCGCGGCGTGCTGTGCAACCTGCTGGTCTGCCTGGCCTGCTGGGTCTCGTTCGCGGCGCACGACGTGGCCGGCAAGGTGCTGGCGCTGATGTTGCCCGTGGCCGCCTTCGTGGCGCTCGGCTTCGAACACTCGGTGGCCAACATGTACATCCTGCCGGTGGCCTGGCTGGCCGGCGGCACCGAGGTCACCCTGGCCGGCGTGGTCGCAAACCTGGTGCCGGTCACCCTCGGCAATATCGTCGGCGGCGGCGCCCTGGTCGCCGGGGTGTACTGGCTGGTCTACGGCAAGCGCTAGACCTCGTCGTCCGGACCGGGGCGGTGGATTTCCACCGTGGCGTGGGCGACTTGGGCGGCCTTCGGGATCAGCGCCTTGTACTCCTCCGGGGTCTTCGGCGCGACGGCCAGGACCGAGAGCGCGCAGGCGTTGAGGCCGGGGCCGATCGACCAGACGTGCAGGTCGAAGACGCGGGCCTGGCCGTCGGCCTGCAGCGCATCGCGGATCAGGTCACGGGTGGCGCTGGGCGCCTCCCAGTCGAGCAGCACCTTGGCGGTGTCGCGGCCGAGCTGGATCGACCAGCGCACCACCATCACCGCGCCGATCACGCCGACCGCCGGGTCGAGCCAGCCCCAGCCCAGCAGCCAGCCGGCCAGCAGCGCGACGATCGCCAGTACCGAGGTCAGCAGGTCGACCAGCACGTGCAGGTAGGCGCCGCGCAGGTTGTGGTCCTCGGCCTCCTCGTCCGGCGGTTTCAGCACCAGTAGGCAGAGCGCGTTGATCGCGGCACCGACCGCGGCCACCGCCAGCGCCCAGCCGAACTGGATCGCGTGCGGCCGGAAGATCAGCCGGTCGACGCTCTCCCAGGCCATCAGGCCGGCGAAGCCGAGCAGCAGCAGGGCGCCGACGAAGCCGCCCAGCGCGTTGACCTTGCCGGTGCCGAAGCTGAAGCGGCGGTCGTGGGCGTGGCGCCGGGCGATCAGGTAGGCCAGCGCGGCGATGGTCAGCGCCGCCGCGTGGCTGCCCATGTGCAGGCCGTCGGCGAGCAGCGCCATCGAGCCGGTGAGCAGCCCGCCGGCAATCTCCGCCACCATGGTGATGCCGGTGATGACGACGACCAGGACGGTGCGGCGCTCGCCCGGGCGGCGCCGGTCCTGCCCGAAGGCGTGGCCGTGCGGTTCGTGCTGGTCGCCCGTGGCCATCAGAGCAGGTCGCGCACGGCCTCCTTGTAGTCGGCGATCGCCTTCAGGTGGGCGTCGACCGAGGTGCCGTCGATGCGCACCCGACCGCGCCGGTTGAAGGCCGTGGTGAGCGTCGCCTGGCCCGCGCCGAGGCCCTTCCAGTAGGCGATCTCCTCGCGCCACGCCTCCGGCGTGGTGCCGCCCATCGAGGTCCACACGTCGACCGGGACCGGGCCCGAACGGCCGGCTTCCCTGGCGTAGATGCTCAGCCGGTCGAAGGCCTCGCGCGCCTCCTCGCCCGCGCTGTAGGCGTTCATCACCCAGCCGTCGGCGAGCCGGGCGATGCGGCGCAGCATGCGGTCGTCGAAGCCGCCGAACCAGACCGGGACCGAGCCGCCGGGCGGCAGCGGATTGATGCCGGCGTCGGTGACCTTGTGCCACCTGCCCTCGAAGGTGACGTGCGGCTCGGCCCACAGCTTGCGCATCAACTCGACCTGCTCGGCCGAACGGGCGCCGCGGTCGTGGAAGTTCTCGCCCAGCGCCTCGAACTCGACCGGATTCCAGCCGATGCCGATGCCAAGCCGAAAACGGCCGCCGGACAGCACCGCGATGGTCGCCGCCTGCTTGGCCACCAGCGCCGTCTGGCGTTGCGGCAGGATCAGCACGTGTGTGGTGAGGACGGCAGTGCTGGTCTGGCCGGCGAGATAGCCGAGCAGCACGAAGCAGTCGTGAAAGTAATCTTCCGACGTGTTGCCGCCGGTCCAGTCGGGCCGGCTGGCGACATTGGCGCCCAGCACGTGGTCGGGGACCGCGATGTGCGCATAGCCCAGCGCTTCGATCGCCTGAGCGAAATCGCGCAGCACAATCGGGTCGCCGCCAATATCGATCGTCGGCAGTACCACGCCCAGTTCCATGGCTCCGCTCCCTGGAATTGTTCTCCGCATGCGGAAGGAATCGTTGCACAGGCACGCGCAAATCGAAACAATCGGCGCGAACCCGGACTCGATCACACACGGGCGTGAGACGGCGATCCAACGCCCGTCCGGTACAACACATCTCACCTGGGAGGTTTGAACGATGAAGCACCTGAAACTTCTTGCCGTGGCGGCGCCGCTGGCGCTGTTCGCGACCACGGCCTCGGCGGACACGTTCGTCCGCATGGTCTCCGGCCCGGCCGGCGGCAGCTGGTATCCGATCGGCGCCAAGATCGCCGAAGTCTGGGGCAAGGACGTCAAAGGCATCGCCACGTCGAACGGCCCCGGCGGCGGCGTCGGCAACGTCAAGGACGTGAACAAGGGCGAGGCCGAGGTCGGCTGGAGCTATGGCCATACCGTGTTCGAGGGCTGGCAGGCCGGCACCGGTTTCGACAAGGAGACCAAGAATGTCCGTCACCTGGCGACGCTCTATCCGGCGGCGATGCAGACGGCGGTGCCGAAGGACTCCAAGATCATGTCCTACGCCGACCTGAAGGATAAGAATATCAGCCCGGGCAAGGCGCAGTGGTCGGGCTTCGCCGCCTACCAGATGATCGTCAACGAGTACGGCTACTCGACCGACGACGTGAAGAAGGGCGGCGGCACCGTGCACCACGTGTCCTATTCGGATTCCGTGGCGCTGATGAAGGACGGTCACATCGACGCCTTCGCCGGCCTGACCAGCTATCCGCAGGCTTCGTTCCTGGACCTGGAGTTCAGCCCCGGCATCCGGCTGCTGCCGATCGAGGAAGACGTCCTCAACAAGATCCTGAAGCGCAACCCGGGCTACATCCGCGTCGAACTGACCAACGAGCACTACAAGTCGGTCAACGGCTCGGTCCCGACGCTGGGCGCGGTGACCGTGCTGGTGGTCAACAAGGACCTGCCGGACGACGTGGTCTACCAGATGACCAAGTCGCTGTGGGACAACCACGGCGAGTTCGTCAAGGTGAAGAAGGTCTGGGAGACCGTGCAGCTCAAGAACGCGCTGCTGGGCGCCGCCGTGCCGGTGCATCCGGGTGCGCAGAAGTACTATGACGAAAAGGGCGTGAAGGCAGCGATGTAGGTCGCGAGCCGAACCGAAACAGGTGGCCGGACCGTGCGCGTCGCGGTCCGGCCACCTCGCTTCGGGCGCCAGTTCCACTTCTTGCTTCTGACATGAGAACCGCGCGATGACCGATGCCGTCGTCAACGAGGGCCGGCTGACCTATGCCGAGGTACGCGACGCGACGCTGCTGGAGCGGCTGCTCGGCGGCCGGCGCGGCGGCATCGTCTGGGCGCTGACCGTCGCCTGCGTCACGCTGACCATCTCGCTGGCGCTGTTCCACCTCTATGTCGCGGTCTACGGCACGCCGGAGACGCGCTCGTTCCGCTCCACGCACTTGACCGTGATGCTGGTGTTGGCGCTGCTGCTGAAGCCGCTGTTTCGCGATTCATTGCGCGACCCGGTCTGGCTGCCGGGCGACGCCGGCAATGTGAAGCGCGCTGTCGGCTTCGCCATCGACATGGCGCTGGTCGCGCTCGGCATCGGTATCCAGATCTACACCATGTGGGATGTCGACGCCTTCATGATGCGCGAAGGCGAACTGACGCAGAACGACGTCTATGTCGGCAGCCTGATGATCCTGCTGGTGTTCGAGACGACGCGGCGCACGGTCGGCGTCCCGATGGTGCTGATCGCCAGCTTCTTCACCGGGCACGCGCTCTACGCCAACTATTTTCCCGGCTTCTTCTACGGCCCGCCGACCTCGTTCCATAAATACATCGACCTGATCTTCATCCGTTCCGAAGGCATCTTCGGCATCCCGATGCTGGTGGCGTCGACCTACATCGTGCTGTTCATCATGTTCGGCGCGATCCTGATCCGCTCCGGCGCCGGGCGCTTCTTCATCGACCTGGCGGTGGCGCTGACCGGGCACCGCACCGGCGGGCCGGCCAAGGCCTCGGTGGTGGCCAGCGGCTTCCTGGGCATGGTCTCCGGCTCGGCGGTGGCCAACGTGGTGACCACCGGGTCGTTCACCATCCCGCTGATGAAGCAGCTCGGCTACAAGAAGAAGTTCGCCGGCGCGGTCGAGGCCTGTGCTTCCTCGGGCGGGCAGATCACGCCGCCGATCATGGGCGCGGCCGCCTTCATCATCGCCGAGTTCCTCCACATGCCGTACCTGATGGTGGTGGTGGCGGCGATCCTGCCGACCTTCCTGTACTTCGCCACCGTGTACTTCATGGTCGACATCGAGGCCGACAAGCTCGGCCTGGAGAAGATCGAGAAGCACCGGCTGCCGCGCTTCCTGGAAGTTCTGGCCGGCGGCTGGCACCACCTGCTGGTGCTGGGCGTGCTGGTCGGACTGCTGGCGGTCGGCTACACGCCGATGCTGTCGGCGTTCTGGGCCATCGTCACGCTGATCGTGCTGAGCTTCGTGCATCCGGGCACGCGGATGAGCGCGATCGACGTGCTCGCGGCGCTGGAATCGGGCGTGCGGGCGGCCATGCCGGTGACCATCGCGTGTGCCTGCGCCGGCATCATCATCGGCTCGGTGTTCGTCTCCGGCCTGGGGCTGAAATTCACCAACTCGGTGATCGACCTGGCCGGCGGCAACCTGTTCGTGCTGCTCTGCCTGACCGGCGTGGCGGCGATCATCCTCGGCATGGGCATGACCACCACGGCGGTCTACATCACCGTCGCGGCGCTGATCGTGCCGGCGCTGATCCAGATGGACGTGGTGCCGATCGCGGCGCACCTGTTCGCCTTCTACTTCGGTGTGGTCAGCTCGATCACCCCGCCGGTCGCCCTGGCCTCGTTCGCGGCGGCCGCGATCGCCGGCTCCAGACCGATGGAGACGGCGGTGGAATCGGCCCGCGTCGGCATCGCCAAATATCTGGTGCCGTTCGTCTTCGTGTACGGACCGAGCCTGCTGTTCGAGGGGCCGCTCTACATGACCGTGGTGACCTTGCTGACCGCCTTCGCCGGCGTTTGGGCGCTGTCGGTGGTGCTGGAGGGATGGTGCAAGGGGCCGGTGAGCTGGCCGGTGCGTATCGGTCTCGGGATCGTCGCGGTGATGCTGCTGAGCCCGCCCGCGGCCTCGCCGTTCGGCATCTCCGGCTGGCTGTTCGTGGCGGTGGGGGCGGCCGGCGTGGCGACCTTCTGGTTCACCCGCTACCGGATGCCGCGAAAGGCGCTGGCGTGATCAATAACCTGTTCATCGGCCCGTGGCGCTACTGGCTGCTCTGGGTCGCGGTGGTCGGCGCGCTGTTCGCGCTCGGCCGCTACGGCGTCCACGTGCGCCATTTCGTACCGTTCAGCTTCGCGGTGCTGGGCATCGGCGCCGCGGCCGTGGTGTTCGTGCTGGCGACCTACAAACGCGACGAGCGGGTCACGCGCGAGCCGTTCGACGAGCTGGTCAACGACGAGTAGCTTGGCCGCGGCCGACGGCTGCGGCACAGTGTCGGCCATGTTGAAGCGTGCTTCGATAACGCTGGCGCTGCTGCTCGCGGCCGCGCCGGTGCCCGCGCAGGTGATCACCGACGGCTCGCTCGGCCCGGCGCAGTCGCTGGCCGGGCCGGACTTCGCGATCACCGCCGACCTCGGCCGTATCGCCGGCGCCAACCTGTTCCACAGCTTCCGCCGCCTCAACCTGTCGTCCGGGCAGAGCGCCACCTTCTCCGGCCCGGCCGGGATCGCCAACATCTTCAGCCGGGTGACGGGCGGCGCCTCGACCATCGACGGCACCATCCGTTCCACCATTGCCGGCGCCGACCTGTTCCTGGTCAACCCGGCCGGCATCATGTTCGGCCCGAACGCGCGGCTCGATGTCTCTGGCGGGTTCCACGCCAGCACCGCCACGTCGATCGACTTCGAGGACGGCGCCCGGTTCTGGGCCAACACCGCCAGCGATAGCCAGTTTTCCACCGCCGCGCCGGCGGCCTTCGGCTTCATCTCGACCGCCTCGGGGCCGATCACGGTGCAGAGCGGCGCGGCGCTGAACCCCGGTTCGGGCCAACCGGTGACACTGGCCGGCAACGGCCTCGAGATCGCCGGCCAGGTGCAGACCGTGTCCGGCTCGATCCGGCTGAGCTCGCTGGCCAGCCCGGGCAACGTGCCGCTGGACATCACCCAGCCGACCACCGGCACCCGCGGCGAAGTCGCCATCGTCGGCGGCCAGGTGCGGCTGCTCGGCCCCGGCCCCGGGATCGTGCGGGTGGAGGCGGCGGACCTGACGCTGGATGCCGGCAACATCCTCAGCGTGAATGCCGGCGGCGCCGACGCCACCGGCGGCATCCTGGTCGAGAGCGCCAGCGTCACCGGCCGCAACGGCGCGCAGATCGCCACAACCACGGCCGGCAGCGGCAAGTCCGGCGACGTGTCGGTGAACACCGGGACGCTGTCGTTGAGCGAAGCCTCGGTGATCGCGGCGGACACCGTGGCCACCGGCGACGGCGGCCGGGTCGCCGTCACCGCCGACAGCATCGACCTGTCGGGCAGCGCCGAGATTCATTCCAACACCGGTACCTTTGCGGTACCGGCCTTCGGCGGCGACGTCGGCGGGGTGACGGTGGCGGTCAGCGGCGCGATCAATCTGACCGGCCAGGGCAGCATCGGGTCGACCAGCTTCGCCGCCGGCAACGCCGGACCCGTGATCGTCAGCGCCGACAGCATCCGTGCGATCGGCACCATCGATCCGGTGACCCAGGCGGTAGCCGGCATCGGCTCGGTGACCATCGGCAGCGGCAACGCCAACGACGTCACCGTCAGCGCGCGCACCATCGAACTGCGGAGTAACGCGACGATCACCGCGAGCACTTTCGGCGCCGGCGACGGCGGTTCGGTATCGGTGACGGCCGACAGCATTCTCCTGGCCGGCCTGCCGAACAGCTTCGAGACCGGTATCCAGTCCAACTCGGGCGACGTAATCACCGGCCAGAACAACGTGCAGCTTGGCGCCGCCGGCAATGTCCTCGTGCAGACCAGCACGCTACAGGTGCTGGACTTCGCCTCGGTCGCCAGCAACGCCTTCGGCCAGAACCCGGCTGGATCGGTGACGGTGCGCGCAACCGACATCACCGCCGCCGCGGAGACCGTCAACGATGGTCAGCCGGTGCAGTTGCTGTTCACCGGCATCTTCACCAACTCGCAGCCGACCGCCACCGCGGCTGCATCGGGCGGCACCGTCGACGTCTCGGCGAACACCATCAACGTGCTCGGCACCGCGTCGATCAGCGCCAGCACCTTCAGCCCGGCCGACGGCGGCGAGGTGCGCGTGGTCGGCGGCGACATCCGCATCTCCGGCCGCTTCGCCGCCCAGTCCGCCGGCATCGCCAGCCAGGCGCTGAACAGCGGCGCCGCCGGCAAGGTGACGGTCAACGCCAACAACCTGCTGATCGAGAAGAATGGCGTGCTGAACTCAGGCACGCTCAGCGGCGGCACCGGCGGCGAGGTGGTCGCCAACATCAGCGGTTCGCTCACCATCAACGGCGCCAACAACGCGCTGCAGACCGGAATCATCGCCGACGTGGTGCCTGTCGCGTTCGGTGTCTCGTCGACCGGCAGCGCCGGCAACATCACGGTGAACGCGCCCACCGCGACCATCACCCTGACCAACGGCGGCACCATCAGCTCCAGCACGTTCAGCAAGGGCAATGCCGGCGACGTCGCGGTCTTCGCCGACACCATCAACATCGCCGGCGTTCCCGGCGGCTTCGATACCGGCATCCTGAGCCGCACCGTGCCGGAGCCGCGCGGCGGCAACCTGGTCGGCGATCCGTTCGTCGGCAACGGCGGCTCGGTCACCGTCGTCGCCGGCGACATCAATCTCAGCCGGAACGGGCTGATCTCGTCGACGACCTTCTCGAACTCGCCCGCCGGCAATGTCAGCGTCACGGCCAACCGGATGCTGACCATCGTCGGACTCGACAACGGCGCGTTGACCGGCATCAGTTCGTCGACCTTCTTCCTGGGCAACGACAGCCCGTCGAAGATCGGCGACGCCGGCTCGGTCACCGTGAGCGCCGGCGGGATCGACATCCGCCCGTTCGGCCAGATCAACAGCTCGACCGCGACCATCGGCAGGGCCGGATCGGTCAGCGTCGATGCCGGCTGGATCACGATCACCGGCACGCAGTCGCTGCTCGGCAACGACGCAACCACCCAGACCGGTATCTTCAGCGGCGCCGGCGTGACGGCGACAGGCGATGGCGGTTCGGTGACGGTCGGTTCAGCTGAACGCAAGCCGGATATCACCGTGAACCAGTTCGGCTCGATCCAGGCGGCAACTGCCGGGACCGGGTCCGCCGGCACAGTGACGATCGATGCCCGCACGCTGAATGTGATCGGTCGCAATGCGCGCATCTCGTCGGATGCCTTGCGACTCTTCGCCGGCGCCGCCGGCGATGTGGCGGTACGGGCGGACAGCGTGCGGGTCGCCAACGGCGGCGCAATTTCATCCAGCACCATTTCCGGCTTCGGCGGCGATGGCGGCGATGTGCGCATTGAAGCCGCAAGTCTGACTGTTGCTGGCGCCGGTCAGGTCAGCGCCACCAGCAGGGCGCCGATCGTGGACCTCGGCCGACCCGGAGATGCGGGCTCGGTGGCGATCTTCGTCGGTGCGCTGACGCTGACGTCCGGCGGATCGGTGACGACCATCGCGTTGAATTCCGGCGGCGGGCGGATGGTGATCGCGGTCGACGACATCGCGCAGCTCATCGGTGGACGTATCACGAGTACGGTGTCCAGCGGCGCCGGCAACGGCGGCGACGTGAACCTGGTCGGGACCATCCCGGAGACTCAGGTGGTGCCGCTGGGCGCGGAGAACGCGCCGCCCATCGGGCCGATCAGCGACGCGCAGCTCGCCGCCGCCGCGCCGATCCGGCTGGTGGTGCTGCAGGACAGCCTGATCCAGGCGAACGCCATCGATGGCACTGGCGGCGACATCAGTATCCGCGCCGGCAACATCCTGCTGGAACAGACCCTGATCCAGGCGACGTCGCAACGAAATGTCGACGGCACCATCCGGATCGACGCGCCGGATACCGATGCGGCCTCGGGCCTGGCGGTGCTGCCGACGGCGCTGGTGGACGCCGCGCAGCGGCTGGCGCAGCAGTGCGCGGCGCGCGGCGGGCGCACCCTGGCCAGCTTCACAGGCGTCGGCCGCGGCCGGGTGCCGCTGGCGCCCGGCGCGCCGGTGCCGGCGACGTATCTGGCCGACCTCGGCCGCGGGGCCGCGACCGCGAGCGCCGGGGTAGCACCGCGTCTGGCCGCCATGCCGGTGAACCTGCACCTCGATTGCCAGCCGGCCGGCTGAGCCCGCACCGGCAAGCATGGCCATACGCACCGGCGCCGTCTCGCGCGGCTGGCTGATCTGGGGTTGCGGGGCGGCATTCTTCGCCTACGCGTTCAGCCACCGGGTCGCGCCGTCGGTGATGTTCGACCACCTGATGGCCGACTTCGCCGCCGACGCGACGCGGCTGGGCCAGCTCTCGGCCTGCTACTTCTACGCCTACGCGGCGATCCAGATCCCGGTGGGGCTGCTGCTCGACCGGTTCGGGCCACGCCGGATGCTGACCCTGTCGGCGATCGGCTGCATGGCCGGCTCGCTGGCCTTCGCCGCCGCGCACGACCTGACGCTGGCCTACGGCGCCCGGCTGCTGATCGGCGCCGGCAGCGGAGTCGCCTTCCTCGGCACCCTGAAGCTCGCCGCCGACTGGCTGCCGCCGGCGCGCTTCGCCCAGGCCACCGGCATGACCCAGGCGGTGGCGATGCTGGGCGCGGTCGCCGGCCAGGCGCCGCTGGCCTATGCCGTCGAAGCCTTCGGCTGGCGCGCGGTGACCTATGGCGCCGCCGCGGTCGGGCTGGCGGTCGGCGTGCTGATCTGGTTCGCCACCCGCCACGACGCGCCGCGCGCCAGCACCACCGCGAGCACCCGCCCGGGCATGGCGCGTGCCGCGCTGATCAATCCGCAGACCTGGTGGGCGGCGGCCTATTCGGCGCTGTCGTCGGCGCCGATGCTGGCCTTCGCGGTGCTGTGGGGCGTCGCCTTCCTGATGCAGGCGCACGGCATGGCGCGGCCGCAGGCGGCGGTCGGCGCGTCGATGATGCTGATCGGCTGGGCCGTAGCGGCACCGAGCCTGGGCTGGCTGTCGGATCGCATCGGGCGGCGCAAGCCGATCCTGCTCGGCGGCGCCGTCGGCGCGCTGGCCGGCTGGCTGGTGCTACTGTACGGCCCGGCGCTGCCGTGGCCCGCGCTGTTCGCCTTGCTGGCCTGGATCGGGGCGACCAGCAGCGCGATGGCGCTCAGTTTCGCGGTCGGGCGCGAGGCCAATCCGGCAGCCGTCAGCGGCCTGGTCACCGGCATCGTCAACTTCGCCTCGATCGCCGCCGGCGCCGCGCTGCAGCCGCTGATCGGCGCCCTGCTCGACCGGCACTGGGACGGCACGCTGGCGGCCGGCGCCCGCGTGTTCGGGCCGGTCGCCTATCACGAGGCCTTCGTGGTGTTCCCGGCGACGTCGGGCCTGTGCGTGCTGGTGGCGCTGCTCGTGCGCGAGACCTACTGCCGGCCGCCGACCTGACCTTCATCAGATGCCCAGCTCGAGCCGGGCATGACCGAAAGCATAAAGCTACAAACGTTCCGTCATCGGCCTCCGAAAGGCTGTAGTCGTTGGCGATTTCAAGTTATCCTTCCCCCAGATGTCGCAGTCTGGACACACACTGCTACGGGCACCGGAACTGGCCGAGATCGACCGGCGGGCGCTGCCGCTGGCCGGGCTGGCGTCGGACTATCCGGCCGGGCACCACATTCCGCCGCACGCGCACGCCACCGCGCAGCTGATCCACGCCTCGTCGGGGATGATGACGGTGCGCGCGGCGGGCGGCAGCTGGGTGGTGCCGCCGCAGGGCGCGGTGTGGATGCCGCCCGGGACCCAGCACGAGATCCACTGCCACGGGAAGCTGGCGATGCGGTCGCTTTATTTCGCGTCCGATACGGTCAGCGGACTGCCGGGCCAGATGCGGGTGCTGGCGGTCACCGGGCTGCTGCGCGAGCTGATCGGGCGCATCGCCACCGAGCCGTTCCGGCCGCTGGACGAACGCGAGATCGCGCTGTTGCTGCCGGTGGTGCTGGACGAGATCGGGCGGCAGCCGACGGCGCCGCTACACCTGCCGATGGCGGACGAGCCGCGGCTGGCCCGGGTGATGGCCGGCGTGCTGGCCGACCCTGGCGCGGAGACCACGCTGGCGGGCTGGGCGCGACAGGCCGGAGTCAGCGCGCGCACCCTGGCGCGGCTGTTCGAAAGCCACACCGGGCAAGGGTTTCGGGCCTGGCGGCGGCAGGCCCGGCTGCTCCAGGCGCTGGCCTGGCTGTCGGAAGGCCGGGCGGTGACCACGGTGGCGCTGGACCTGGGCTATGACAGCCCGAGCGCCTTCATCGCCATGTTCCGTCGCGCGCTGGGCACCACGCCGGGCCGTCTATTAGCGAACGACGGGAGCTAAGTCCCCGTCACCGCCACGTTTTTGCCACCGGATGGTGCGCGCCGTCACATTGCACCGGCGCCTGGTGGGCCCATATTCCAGCTACGCTCGCCAGGTGCGGCGGGTGTACGGGGCGGACGGCCAAGCCGCCCCGGCCACGAAAAGGCAAGCCACGGGAAACCGCGGTCACGCAAAGCCACCGGCCGTCAGCCAGGTCCACGGACCCAGCCCGGCAGCGGAGCTACCGAAGGAGAGAATGCGGCCATGTCCTATCCAGCGCACATCCAACCCGTGCCCGGCTCGGCCGGAGGTGCGTCATGAGTATGTCCCTCGACGGCCTGTGGCACACGATCAGTGCCTTCTGGACGGTCTGGTGCGGCCTGCTGCGGCATCAGGTCGACTGGTGGGACCCCTACGGTGCCAGCATGGGCGCCCTGCTGCTGATGGTGTTCGTCGGCCTGGCGGTGAAGTTCGTCCGCGAATAGCGGACCGCCTCACCGGTCGCCGAAGACCAGAACCGTCTCGCCGCCGCCGGCCAGCTCGTCGGCGAAGTGCGGCGCCGGCAGCGACTGCGGCGGCGGCTCCGTGACCAGGCGCGGCGGCAACTGGCCACGGGCCACGTCCTCGATCAGTTCCACGTGCTTGGGCAGCGTGTCCTTGTGGGCATAGCGCTCCAGAACGGTCTCGCGCGCCCGCCGGCGCAGCTCGGCCATGCGGTCGGGATGGTCCAACACCTCCTCGATCCGCGCGGCGATGGCGTCGGTGTCGAAGAACTCCACCAGCAGGCCGTTGACCCCGTCCTGGATCACTTCGCGCACCGGCGCGGTGTCGGAGCCCAGCACCAGGCAGCCGGTCGACATGCTCTCGATCATCGACCATGACAGCACGAAGGGCACGGTCAGGTAGACGTGCACCGACGAGGCGCGGATCACCTCGCGGTAGGCGTTGTAGGACAGCAGGCCGGTGAAATGCACCCGGCTCTCGTCCAGGTCGAGGTCGGCCAGCATCTTCTGCTTGTAGGTCTGGCCGTCGGGCAGCTTGCGGCCGTAGGCGACGCGGTCGGCGCCGACCACCACGACATGCGCCTTCGGCCGCCGCTTCAGCACCTTCTCGACCGCGCCCATGAACTGCGGGAAGCCGCGATAGGGTTCCATGCCGCGCGCGACGTAGGTGATCAGCTCGTCGGTCTCCGACAGGTCGAGCGTCGGCAGTTTCAGCTTGCTGTCGGGCACCGGCGAGAAGAACTCGGTGTCCACCCCGTCGTGCATCACCGCGATGCGTTCGCCCATCCAGTCCGGGAACTGGCTGCGCTGGTAGTGCGTCGGCGACAGGCCCCAGTCGGAATTGGCGATGTCGAGCAGGATCGGCGCGTTCTTGGTCCGGATGCGCAGGTGGTCGTCCTCGGTCAGCGGCGGGTCGTTGAGGAAGTCGGCGTCCGATCCGGCGGCGTTGTAGTACCACTCGAAATAGGTCAACAGGCGGCTGCGCGGCCAGGCGTCCTTCACGAAGCTGCCGACGCCCCAGCCGGCATGCGCGCAGACCACGTCGGGCGTGAACCCGCGCTGCTTGAGCTGGGTGGCGACGCGGTACACGCCCTGGCCGTTCAGCACCGCGAACTCCAGCGGCCGGATGTAGTGGTGGGTCTCCTTGCGCACCTCGCGGTGCGACTTGAACAGCACCTTCTCCACGCCTTGCAGCGTGCCCTTGTCGTTGGTGGTGGCGAATACCACCTGGTTGCCCGGCTTGGCCGCCAGCGCCGGCGCGACGTGGCGGTACTGGGCCGGAAAGTTGGTGTGCAGAAACAGGACGCGCATGGCTCACCCGGGTCAGAGAGAACGATTTCCCATCCCTATGCTTAACCGATTCTTAGGTGCAACCGGTTAGTCCTTTGGCGTTGGGACTCAATTGAGTGGGTAGGCCATGTCGCGACCCCGTCGGCAGACGGAGGAACTCCCGGCGCACGAGGAGCTGTTGCTCGACTACGCGCAACGGCTGCGCCGGCACGTCGCCGGCCGCCGCGCCATCCATCTGCACCTGTCCAAGCTGGCGCGCGAGAACCGGCGCCCGCAGCACCTGCGCGCCGCCGCCTCGACCTTCGAACGGCTGGTCGCCGACCACGAGGGGCAGTGCTACCAGCTCTCCAACGCCGACCTGGTGGTGGTGGCGAAGAACGCCAAGGTCTCGGCCATCGACGAGCTGGTGCTGCGCCTGCGTTTCCTGTTCAAGGACGACCCGCTGGCCGAGGACGCAGACGCCGAGGGCAACCAGGACGCGGCCGAGTTCTGCACCTGGTACGACCTGGAAGAGGACTACGAGGACTTCCTGCGGCTGGCGATCGCCGCCGAACAGGCGCTGCACGCGCATCAGCACCGGCTCGACACCACAACCCGGCCGGCCGAACCGAAGCCGGACGCGCCGCGCCTGCCGCTCGATCCGGCCGGATTGGGCCGGCTGGAGGAACTGGTCGAGACCACCGACCTGTCGGTGATGCTGAAACGCCAGACGGTCGCCGCGGTGAACGGCAACGCGCTGCCGACGCCGGTATTCTCCGAACTCTACGTGTCGATCGACGAACTGCGGCGTCGGGTGATGCCGAATGTCGACATCGCCGGCACACCGTGGCTGTTCCAGCACCTGACGCCGCATCTCGACCGGCGCGTGCTGCGCCTGGTGCCGGAGCGCGAGGCCGGGCATGACGGCGTCACTTCGATCAACATCAACGTCTCCACGGTGCTGGCGGAGGACTTCCTAGCGTTCGAGCGGCGGCTGCGCGCGGTGACGACGAAGTCGATGATGCTGGAATTCCAGGCGGTCGACATCCTGGCCGATGTCGGCGCCTTCCGCTTCGCGCGCGACCTGGCGCGCGACCGCAATTTCAAGGTCTGCCTGGACGGGCTGTCGCATCTGGCGTTCCCGCTGCTGCGGCGCGACGAGCTCGACGTCGACTTCATGAAGATCATCTGGCGCCCCAGGGCCGCCGCCGAGATGAGCCTGGAGCGGATGCGCGAGCTGCGCCGCGCGGTGCTGAACGCCGGACCGGAGCGCGTGGTGCTGGCGCACTGCGATGACGAAGCGGCGGTGAACTTCGGCGAGTCGATCGGCGTCAACCTGTTCCAGGGCCGCCACGTCGACGTCCTGGTCGGCGACATCGTCGGCGGGCGGTAGGCGGGCATCGCTTGCCAGCGCCGCGCGCGGGCGCTAATCACGCCACGTGCGTTTCAGATACTCCGGAAGGCCGCCAAAACAGCTCCTGTGGCTGCTGCTGGGCCGCGACATGGCGGCCAGCGGCGTCGCAGAGCTCGGCATCGACGTCGGCTGCGGGCCGATGAACAACCGGCCGTATTTTCGCTCCGAGCGCTATATCGGCGTCGACCTCGACGTGGAACGGCTGGTCGGCGGCCGGCGGCGCTTTCCCGAGGCGCTGGCGGTGGCGATGCGGATCGAGCAGGACTGCGGCATCGCTGGCGACTTCGTGCTGTGCGTGCAGATGTTCGTCAACCGCCACTTCCCGGCCGAGCAGACGCTGGCCGCCGCGCGGGCCCTGGTGCAGATGACCCGGCCGGGGGGCACGCTGATCTTCAATATCGCGCGCCGCAACCTGCCGTGGGAATCCGACATCGACCGGCTGCTGCAAGGCACCTTCGACGACGTGCACAAGTTCCGCTACGGCGTGCTGTCGGGCCGCGATTTCGGCCCCCTGGCGACACCGATCGCGCTGGCGACGCTGGCCCTGCCGGTGCTGCGGCGCGGCGATCAGGCCGACAAGGTGTACTATCGCTGCCGAGGAAAGATCAGCGGGAAGGAACAGCCATGACGGCCTATCTGATCGTGCGCGCGGAAGTCGCCGAGGCCGACCGCGAGGCGTTCGACAAATGGTACGAGACGGAACACCTGCCCGACGCCAAGAAAGCCTTCGGCACGTTGTCGGCCGAGCGCGGCTGGAGCGACGTGACGCCGGGCGTCCACATCGCCCTCTACGCGTTTCCCGACCTGGACGCCGCGCGCACCGCCACCAGTTCCGACGACATCAAAGCCCTGATCGCCGAGTTCGACCGCGTCTGGCAGGGCCGGGTAACTCGTAGCCGCGAGGTGGTGGGGGTGAAGCAGGCGATCTGAGGCGGGTCTCTAAGCCGCGAAGCAAGAACGACTCCGGTTACCATTCTGTGACTTTAACGCAAACTGAACCGCTATTGTGATAAGCAGTGACGGTCCCAGATTGGCTTGCCTTATGCTGTTCATTGCGATGCATTCCTGTAAGTTTGATGAATACGTGCTATGTTATGAGTCCATCGAAAATTAGCATACCTGAGTATGACTTTGTCGACGCTCGCTACGATCAAGGTTCAAGTTCACCGACCACCAATCTGCTGATCATTTTCAGCACGCCGCGCAGTGGGAGTACATATCTGTGCGATCTGCTTCTGCACAACGAAGCATGCATCGCACACGAGTACTTCCAACCCTACCACTATATGAAGATTCTTTCTGAGCGATGGGACGCGCCGATTCAGAACGGCGATCTTTCGAACTACGTTGAAAAGTTGAAACAATACAGGACATTCCCGAACGGATGTCTGGGTATCAACCTGCATGGTGAGCACCTACCCGTTTACCTGAGAGCAGAGAAATACTTCGCTGCCTTGGATGTCACATATGTTCACGTCGTCCGACGCGACCAGATAGCGCAGGCCGTCTCGTTTCATATCGCCATGCAGACGCGGCAGTGGTCGAGCCGATATAAATCGGACCGCGACCCAAGCTACAATTACCACCTGATTCGGCGGCGACTTGAACATATATCGAATGGCAACAATGCGATTTCTGCATTTCTAAGATTGCGAAACGCCGACGCAGTGACAATCGTCTATGAAGATCTGATCGCCGACCCCGCCAAAGAACTGGCGCGGCTTCCCCTGCAAGTCTCATCCGTCTCGACGAAGAAGATCGGCCTAAAGCGACAGACAAATCAGATCAATGAGCAGTTCGCAAAGAAATTTTCTCAACAGCACATCTCGGGGATGCCTGAGTTCAAGCAGTTCGGCACGGCGAAGCCATGGCCTTGGCACAAGGTGGATACCTGGGCGCGGCGGCACATCCCGGCCTACTGGCGCCTCTCGACGTGAACACGGGCTCGCGAAAACCGCTCGTCACACAGTGTAAAATGAGCCGACCTGATGTTCGGTGGCCGCGCGTCGACGCCGCGGACATGCAACTCGTCCGGCGAACCTAGAGTCTGACGAGGAACATCGATGGACTATTCGAAGTTGTATTCGACAGCGGAGGCACTTCACGCCCGCCATGCCGGAGCCGCGAAGCCTCTCGATCGGGACGTACACCTCGTTCACGTCGTGAATCCGGTTGACGCGCCTGGTGAAAGTGGGCTGGCGAAAGCCCAGGCCGCAACTTTCGAGAGCATGCGCCGGGCGGCCGCCTATTCGAGTTTGACAGATCCGCAGACGCGCATCAGCCTCACCGCAACACCTATGCCTGAAGATACCAATGCCGTGCCTTCGGACTTCATTCGCTTGCCCGATCTCGACGACGTGAGTTCCGCGCACGGAAATTTTGACATCGAGCGTCGGCTTCCGATTCTAAGCGAAATAGTTTCGCGTGGCGTCGACTATGCGCAGTCGGACGACCGGCGCTCCCCAAACTTTATCGTGCTGACGAATACCGACATCGGGTTGATGCCGCATTTTTACACATATGCTTCGTGGCTTATCCGTTGCGGACATGATGTCGCGATCATCAACCGACGCGGCGTTGTCGACAGCTACCAGATTCCGTCCGACATGCCGGCAATCCTGAGTGACTTTGGGTATGTCCACCCGGGTCTGGATTGCTTCATTTTCGATGTCCGACTGGTTGCATCCTTCGCGAGCTCTCATTCGATCATCGGGATGGGATTCGTGATGCGATCGCTTCTGTTCAACCTCATAGCCCACGCTGATAACCCGGTCATCTTGACCGACGCTCATGCAACGTTCCACCTCGGATTCGATGAAGCCTGGCGCGCGAACAAGTATCATGACTACGAACACCATAACCGGAACGAGTGCATAAAGGTCATAGAAGAACTTTCTCGGCGAAGCCCTGAACTCGAAGAAAGACTGACCAGGTTCGCCGCCGCGACCGACGAACACCGGTGGCTCCCTGAGGGATTGCTTGGTGTCAGCCGCGGATCGACAGGCAAGCCGCCGATCCATCGACGGCTTCGTCAGCGTGTCGCCAAACGCCTGATCCGCCTGTTGCAGGCGGCAACCTGATCGGCAAACGCTGAAGCCGTACCTGCGATGCCGGCACTTCGGCGGCAGCGGCGAACGTGGCGCGCGAACCGGGCCGACTTGCCTCCCCGCCGTGGTGGACATATACCGCTCCCGCGCCGTGCATGGCGGCGGCGATTCGTTGATAGTCGCGTCCTGCGGGGCGCTTCTGAGGGTAAGCGCACGCAATGACCGCGCTGGCCGCGCTTAGACGGAAGATCGAGACGGCTCGACGGCTGCCTGGGCTGTGGCAGACCAAGCTGGCCGATCCTTGGCTGGGGCTGGCGGCCCGGCGGCGGTTGCCGGGGCTGGCGGCGAGCCTGCTGCGGCGCCAGGTGGTGCCGCTGGCCGGCGCGGTCGAGCCGGCGGCGGATGCCTGGCGGGTGCTGGTGCTGCCGAAACCCGGGCTGATCGAGGACGTGCTGGCCAGCCTGGGGCGCGACCCGCGCTATCGCCTGTTCGCGTTGCGCCGCGAGGCCCCGAAGGCGCTGGCGCGGCCGTTCTTCCCGGCCACCGTCGACGACAATACCTATGGCATCGGCGATCCGGCGATCGACGCCGGCAAGGCGCCGTGCCGCGACTTCCTGGCGGCGGCCTGGCGGGGGGCGAACGCAGAGCTCAGCATCGACGCCTGTGTGACCGGCAACTTCTCCTACTACGCCGAGCAGGAGCTGGCGGCGGCTATGGAGGCGGCCGGCACGGTGTTCGTGGCGCTGCACAAGGAAAACCTCAAGACCCCCGGCCTGGAGCCGCTCTACGAAGAGATCTATCGCGACCGCAAGGGGCCGTTCCTGGGCACCGCGATCGCCACCTACAACGAGATCGAGCGTGGCATCCAGACCCGCGCCGGCACCTTCCCGCCAGAGCGCATCACCGTCGCCGGCATGGCGCGGCTGGACCACATCCACCGCTGGCGCGAAGACCACGCCGGGCGCGACGCCTCGAGCGACCCGCGCCCGACCGTGCTGTTCATGTCGTTCAACGAGAAGACCGGCAGCCCCTATATCGGGCGCAAGACCGCCGACGGACAGGAGCGGCTGGCACCGGAACTGGAAGCCGTGCGCTGGACCGGGCTGGTGCGCGAGGCGCATGCCGCGGTCGCAGAGCTGGCGCGCCGGCACCCCGACCTGCGCGTGATCATCAAGACCAAGGACCATGCCTGGGCGATGGGCGCGCTGCGGCGCGGCCTGGGCGAGGGGTTCGCGCCGCCGGCAAACCTGGAAATCGTCACCGGCGGCGATCCGCTGGCGCTGATCTGTGCTTGCGACGTGCTGTGCGGCTTCAACTCGACCTCGTTGTTCGAGGGCATGGCGGCGGCAAAGCCTATCGTGGTGCCGCACTTCGCCGAGGCCGCCGATCCGCGCTTCGCGCCCTATGTGGTCGACCTGGGCGACGCGGCGGCGCGGCCCGACTCGGCCGAGGCGATGATCGAGGCGCTGGCCGAGACCGCGCGGCGGCGGGTCTCGGGCAGCGTGCCGGCGCGGCTCGACGCGGCTGCGCAGGCGATGCTGCAACACTGGGTCGGCAATCCGGACGGGGGCGCCGGCGCGCGCGCCCGCGACCTGCTGGCCGGGCTGCTCGCGGCGCGGGCCGGGGCCGGCCGGCGCGCGGCCTGACGGTGCGGGCCAACCTCGCGCGGCTCTATGAACTGCTGGCCGGGCACCGGCGCGCCTGCCTCATCGCGCTGCTGGTGATGCTGGCGGCCGCGATCGCGGAGTCGCTGGGCCTGGCATTGATCCTGCCGCTGCTGACGGTGCTGCTTGACCCCGGCGAGAGCGACGCGCCGGGGGCGTTGGCGACGGCGGTGGCGGCACTGTCGCCGGGGCTGATGCTGGGGCTGCTGGTCGGCGCCTTCGTGATCAAGACCGCGCTGCAGGTCGCGGCGCGCGGCCTCAGCTACCACCTGGCGCTGAAGATCCGCGAGAACTGGACCACGCGGCTACTGCGCCGGTTCCTGGAGGAAGACTACGCCCGCAACGCGGAGCAGGCGCAGGGCGTGGTGTTGCAGAACATCGTGCAGGAGACCCAGCTCGCGGCGCGAGCGATCACGCAGATGCTGGACTTCGCCAACCGGACGATGATCTCGGTGGCGCTGACGCTGCTGCTGCTGGCGACCAATCCGATGGCGACCCTGATCGTCGCGGCGGTCGGCGGGCTGGTGATCGTGATCGTGCGCAAGTCGTCGGACCGCTACGCCGGCCGCTTCGGCGAGCTGCGGCTGTCGCTGGCCCAGGCGATCAGCGACAACGTGGCCGAGTCCATCGCCACGGTGAAGCAGATCAAGATCTTCGACCTGGCGAGCCGGCGGCTGTCGGCGGTGGCGGCCGACCTGGCGCGCTACACCCGCGCGGAGACCCTGTTCATCGTCTTCGCCGAACTGCCCTACCAGCTCACCGAGCTGCTGGTGCTGACGGTAATGGCCGGCACGCTGCTGGTCACCTTCGTCTACCTGGAGCTGCCGCCGGCGGAAGTGATCCCGATGCTGGGCTTCATCGCGCTGGTGGCGCAGCGGCTGATCACCTACGTCACCCACCTGACCAGCCTGCGCACCAAGATCGTCGCCACGCTGCCGTCGCTGCGGCTGGTCGACGGGCGGCTGAAGGAGGACCCGCTGGCGGAGGCGCTGGACGCCGGCCAGGCTTTCGAGGGCTTGCGCGAGGGCATCCGGTTCCGGGACGTGTCGCTGCGCCATGCCAACGGCGCCGAGGTGCTGCGCCGGCTCGACCTGGAGATCGGGCGCGGCCAGACGGTGGCGCTGATCGGTCCCTCGGGCTCGGGCAAGTCGACGGTGGCGAACCTGTTGCTCGGGCTACTGCGCCCGTCCGGCGGCGCGATCCTGGTCGACGGCCAGCCTTTGGAGGGCTTTTCGCTGCGGTCGTTGCGGCGGCGGATCGGTTATGTGGCGCAGGAGGCGGAGCTGTTCCACGCCACGATCCGCGAGAACGTGATGGCCGGCCAACCCGAGGCCAGCGAGGCGGCGTTCCTCGACGCGGTGCGCGCGGCGCACGTCGCCGACTTCGCGGAAGGCCTGCCGGGCGGCTACGACACGGTGATCGGCGACCGCGGTGTGAAAATGTCCGGCGGCCAGCGCCAGCGCGTCGCCATCGCCCGAGCCCTGATCCGCCAGCCGGAACTGATGATCTTCGACGAGGCGACCAGCGCGCTGGACCGCGAGTCGGAGGCGCTGATCCAGGAGACCATCGGCAAGGTCGCGCAGTCCGGCACGGTACTGATCATCTCGCACCGCACGGCCGCCGTCCGCGACGCCGACCGCATCTACCGGCTGACCGACGGCAAGGCGGAAGTGGTGGAGAAGGCGGACTTGCGCGACTGAGGCGAGACTGCCGCGACAGCCCGGCAATAACGAAAACAATGGGCATACGCCATGCCCGGGCTTGGCCCGGGCATCTCTGTCTCAACCGCCCACCTTCTTGATCGTCGGGGCCTCGCCGCAGAGCGGGCAGTTGTGGTCGCGCTTCACGCGCACCTTGCGGAAGCTGGCGGACAGCGCGTCGTAGATCAGCAGGTGGCCGGCCATGCTCTCGCCGATGCCGAGCAGTTCCTTGATCACCTCGGTGGCCTGCAGGCTGCCCATGGTGCCGACCAGCGCGCCCATCACGCCGCCTTCGGAACAGGACGGGATCAGGTCGGGCGGCGGCGGGCCGCCGAAGACGCAGCGGTAACAGGGCCGGTTGTCGCCGTCCTCGAAGGCGCGATAGGTGGCGAGCTGGCCGTCGAAGCGCAGCGCCGCCGCCGACACCAGCGACTTCTTCGCGAAGTAGCAGGCGTCGTTCAGCAGAAACCGGGTGTCGAAATTGTCGGTGCCGTCGGCCACCAGGTCGTAGCCGGCGATCAGCCCGGCCACGTTGTCCGGCGTCAGGCGCACCGGGTGCGGCACGATCTTCACGTCCGGATTGATGGCGGCGACCTGGGCGGCGACGCTCTCGGTCTTCGCCATGCCGATGCGGTCGGTGGTGTGGGCGATCTGGCGTTGCAGGTTGGACAGCGAGACCTCGTCGTCGTCGACGACGCCGATGGTGCCGACGCCCGCCGCCGCCAGATACAGGATCAGCGGCGAGCCCAGGCCGCCGGCGCCGACCGCCAGCACTTTCGACTCGAGAAGCTTCGCCTGGCCGACACCGCCAACCTCGGCCAGCACAATATGCCGCGCGTAGCGCTCGATCTGTTCGTCGGCAAAATCCATGTCGCGGAGCCTACGCCAGATCGAAGAGCTGGGTGGAGAGGTAGCGCTCGGCGAAGGACGCCAGGATCACCACGACGCGCTGGCCGGCGTGTTCCGGGCGGGCGCCGACTTCCAGCGCGGCGGCGAGCGCGGCGCCCGACGAGATGCCGACCGGCAGGCCCTCCAGGCGGGCGGCGCGGCGCGCGGTCTCGAAGGCGGTCTCGTTGCCGATGGTGATGACCTCGTCGATCACCGCGCGGTTCAGGACCGAGGGCACGAAGCCGGCGCCGATGCCGTCGATGGCGTGCGGGCCGGCGCGGCCGCCGGACAGGATCGCCGCGTCCTCCGGCTCCACCGCCACGACCTTCAGGCCCGGGCGGCGGCACTTCAGCACCTCGGCGACGCCGGTGATGGTGCCGCCGGTGCCGACCGCGCTGACGAACACGTCGACCTCGCCGCCGGTGTCGGTCCAGATCTCCTCCGCCGTGGTGGCGCGGTGGATCGCTGGATTGGCCGGATTGTCGAACTGCTGCGGCATCACCGCCTTGGGCAGGCCGGCGAGCAGTTCCTCCGCGCGCCGCACCGCACCGGCCATGCCTTGCGCGGCGGGCGTCAGCTCCAGCTCGGCACCGAGCAGCAGCAGCATCTTGCGCCGTTCCGCCGACATGTTGTCGGGCATGGTCAGGATCAGGCGATAACCCTTCGCAGCCGCGACGAAGGCCAGCGCAATGCCGGTATTGCCCGAAGTCGGCTCGACCAGCACGGTGTCGGGGTCGAGCTTGCCGGCCGCCTCCAGCGCCTCGATCATCGCCACGCCGATGCGGTCCTTGACCGACGAGAGCGGATTGAAGAACTCGCACTTGGCACAGATCTCGGCGACCGCGCCGGCGTCGGCGGCCAGGCGCGGCAGGCGGACCAGCGGCGTGGCGCCGATCGTGTCCACGAAACTGTCGTAGATGCGCCCGCGCGCGGCGGCCGGCTCAGATGGAGAAATCGGCCCGCTCCTCGTTCGGCCCGGGCACGCCGGCGCCTTCTGCGCGCTGGCACAGGTCCTCGATGGTCAGGCCCTGGAGCCGGCCGACCAGGTCCGCCTCCAGCTCGCGCCACAGCGGCCGCACGACGTGCTGGCCGAAGGGCGAATTGGACGGCGGCAGGTCGTCGCCCGCCTCGCCGCCCGCCACCACCTCAACCACGTCGGCGACCGAGATGCGCCGGCGCTCGCGGGCCAGCCGGTAGCCGCCGCGTGGGCCGCGCACGCCGCGCAGGATGCCGGCGCGCACGAGCTGTTGCAGGACCGGTTCGAGGTAGCGTGCCGGAATGCCCTGGCGGGTCGTGATGTCCTGGCTGCGAACGGGGTGCGGGCGGGCGTTGTAGGCGATGTCGACCACCGCCTCCAGCGCGTACAGGGTCTTGGAGGGCAGCGCCAGCATCTCAGGCGACTCCGGTGGAGCCGAAGCCGCCGGCGCCGCGGTCGCTGTCGGCAAGGTCGGCGACGGGTGCGAGCCGGACTTGCGGCACCGGCGCGATCACCAGTTGCGCGATACGGTCGCCGCGATTGACCACGAAGGGCTCGGGCCCATGGTTGATCAGCAGCACCATGACCTCGCCGCGATAGTCGGCATCGACGGTGCCCGGGCTGTTCAGCACGGTGACGCCGTGGCGCGCGGCCAGGCCGGAGCGCGGCCGCACCTGGCCCTCGGTGCCTTCGGGCAATTCCAGGCATAGGCCGGTCGGGATCGGAACCCATTGGCCTGCCGGGATCACCAGCGGCTCGGTCACGGCGGCGCGCAGGTCAAGACCGGCGGCGGCGGACGAAGCTTGCTCGGGCAACGGCAGGCCCACCGCATGCGGTAGCTGCTGCACGCGGACGGCGATCATGAAGACAAGGCACTCTGGGCGAAGTGCGCGGCGATGCGGCCGGCGAGCTGGTCGGCGACGGCCTGCTTCGACATGCGCGGCCAGTCGTCGACGCCCTCAGCAGTAATCAGGTGCACGGCGTTCTCGTCGCCGCCCATCACGTCGCCGGAAACGTCGTTGGCGACGATCCAGTCGCAGGCCTTGCGGGCGCGCTTGTCCTGGGCGTAGGCGACGACGTCGTTGGTCTCGGCCGCGAAGCCGACCACCAGCTTCGGCCGGCCGGTCTTCATGTGCGCGATGGTGGCCAGGATGTCGGGATTCTCGACCAGCTTCAGCGCCGGCGGCTGGTTCTTGCCGGTTTTCTTCAGCTTCTGGCCGGCGGCCTCGGCGACATGCCAGTCGGCGACCGCCGCGGCGAAGATGGCGATGTCGGCGGGCAGCGCGGTTTCGCACGCGTCCAGCATCTCGCGCGCCGATTCCACGTGCACGACGTTGACGCCGGCCGGCGGCGGCAGGTTGGTCGGGCCACTGACCAGCACCGTGTCGGCACCGCGCCGGGCCAGCGCGGCGGCGATGGCGTGGCCCTGCTTGCCCGACGAGCGGTTGGCGAGATAGCGGACCGGATCGATGGCCTCGTAGGTCGGCCCGGAGGTGATCAGCGCGCGCCGCCCCTTGAGGTCGCCCGCCCGATCGCCTGCCGGCGCCGCGACCAGAAGCTGCGAGATCGCGGCCAGGATCTCCATCGGCTCCGACATGCGCCCGGCACCGACCTCGCCGCAGGCCAGCATGCCCGGGTTCGGACCGATCATGTGGATACCGTCGGCCCGAAGCTGCGCCGCGTTGCGCTCAACCGCCGGATGGTCCCACATTTCCACGTTCATCGCCGGCGCGATCAGCACCGGCTTGTCGGTCGCCAGGAGCACCGTGGAGGCCAGGTCGTCGGCGTGGCCATGGGCCATTTTGGCCATGAGATCGGCGGTGGCCGGCGCGACCACCACCAGATCGGCCTCGCGCGACAGGCGGATGTGGCCCATCTCGCTCTCGTCGGTGAGCGAGAACAGGTCGGTGTAGACCTTGTCCTCGGTCAGCGCCGACAGCGACAACGGGGTCACGAACTGCGATCCGCCCCTGGTCAGCACGGCGCGCACATGCACGCCGCGCTCACGCAGCCGACGCACCAGCTCCAGCGACTTGTAGGCGGCGATGCCGCCGGCGACGATCAACAGGACGCGCTTGCCCTCAAGCATGGCGGAAAATGCTCCAATTCACGGGCTCTGGCTGTGAAAGTAGGCGCGCCGGGGCGCCGGGGCAAGGTGTCTAGAACAGCTTCCGCTTACGCGGAAAGAGCGCCGAGCCGGTGCCGACGAAACATGAACCGCTCTAACCCGCCACGTCGCTGGCAACGCGCAGCGAGCGGATGCGGCTGGGGACCTTGGGGGGTTGACCGGGGCTGAGGCGGTCGACGCGGTCGATGCCGTGGATGACATCGCCGATGTAGGTGTACTTGCCGTCCAGGTGCGGCGCCGGCTTCATCAGGATGAAGAACTGCGAGGTCGCGGTGTTCGGGTCGCTGGGGCTGGCCTTCATGCCGACGCTGCCGCGTTTGAAGCCGGCCTTGGCCAGTTCCGGGTCCATCGCCTGGATGGCGCCGCCACGGCCGGTGCCGCTGGGGTCGCCGGCCTCGGCGGCGAAGCCGGGCGAGACGGAATGGAAGCCGATGCCGTCGAAATAGGCCTCGCGCACCAGTTGCTTGAGCCAGGCGGCGTGTTTCGGTGCCAGGTCCTCGCGGAGCTGGATCGCGATGGTGCCGCCGTCGACGCTGAGCAGCAGGACCGAGTCGAGGTCCTTGCTGCGGCGCACGGCGGCCGGGACTGCCACCGCCCCGCCCTTGCCGGCCGACGTCCCGGCTTTCTGGCCTGCCGCCGGCGACGATGCGGCGACGGCCTTGCTGGCCGGCAGCATCGCCAGCATGGCGGCGACCGCCTTGCCCATGTTCTTGGAGGCCTCGCCGATGACCGGCTGACCGTCGGGCGGGACCTTCAGCGACTGGCCGGCCTCGACGCGGCGGCGGCCGCGCGGCGTGTCGACCTCGACCGAGCCCTCCCGCACCGCGACCTCGGTGCCCTCGCCGTCGACCATGACGTCGAAGATGGTGCCGCGGATCCCGATCGTCGCGGTCGGTGTGCGCACCTTCAGGTCGAGCTTGGCCTGGGCGCCGGCGAAGCGCAGCAGGCCCTTGGCGACCTTTATCGTTCCGGAAGCGAAATTCTTCCCTGGATCGTAGACGAATTCGTCGAACACGACCTCGGCCCGCGGCCCCAGCGACAGGTTGGACTTGTCCTTCAGGGTCAGGCGCGCCGCACTCTCGGCCTGCGTCGTGACCTTCTGGTTGGCGACCAGGGCCTCGCCGTTCTGCATGCGCCGGGTCAGCGAGGTGCCGAAGACGTTGCGCACGACCTTTTCCGCCGCGCCGATCTCCTGCGCGCCCGCCGGCGGCACCAACAGCAGCACCATGCACAACGCCGCCATGGCGGCGGCCCAGGGCCGGATATGTCGTTCAATACGCATCGTCGTCAGCCAAATCGCTTAACGACGTGAATATGGCTAACCTGTCCCTAAAGATTGGTTAGCCGGCGCGGACGTGGTCGAGGCGATGCCTGTGCATTGCACAGCAAAACTATTCAGGTCTCGTCAATCCCGCGCAGGCGGGAATCCAGCTCAACTGCCGTGAAGGGTTCACGCGGAGACGCGGAGGCGCGGCGTGGGCGCATCGAGAACTCCGCGTTCTCCGCGGCTCCGCGTGCCAAATTCAACGTTGCCTGGATGCCCGCCTGCGCGGGCATGACGCGTTTTGTTGCCCCAGCCGCGCGTTGACCGGACACCGGTGGGTCAGACCCGCCAGGCGGAATGCCTGGCGGCGACGCCGCCGGCGAGGTTGCGGACCTTGACCTGGCTGAGGCCGGCCGCCTCGATCATCGCGGCGAAGGCCTGCTGGTCGGGGAACTGGCGGATGCTTTCCACCAGATACTGGTAGGCGTCACGGTCTCCGGCGAGCAGGCCGCCGAGGCGCGGGATCGCCTGGAACGAATAGGCGTCGTAGAGGCCGTCCAGCCCGACAACCTGCAGCTTCGAGAATTCCAGGCACATGAAGCGGCCGCCCGGGCGCAGCGCGCGGCGCGCCTCGGCCAGCACGGCGGCGGGGTCGGTGCAGTTGCGGATGCCGAAGGCCATGGTCACGGCGTCGAGCGACGAATCGGCCAGCGGCAGCTTTTCCGCGTCGCCGCAGACCCAGTCGACGCCGGCGACGCGCTTGGCCCCGACGGCGAGCATTTCCGCGTTGATGTCGATGACGGTGATCCGGGCCTGCGGCGCGCGGGCGAGGATCCGCCTGGCAACGTCGCCGGTGCCGCCGGCCAGGTCAGCGATCCGCATCGCCCCGCGCGGCGCCAGCCAGCCGACGAAGGCAGATTTCCAGGCCCGGTGCAGGCCCATCGACATGGCGTCGTTCATCAGGTCGTAGCGCCCGGCGACGCGGTCGAACACGTCGCGCACCAGGGCGGCCTTGTCGTCCTTGGGCACCCGGCGGAAGCCGAAATGGGTCTCCGTGTCGCTCATGGGCGGACGATAGCCCGGCCCTCGCGATTCAGCTAGGCTCCGGCCATGCCCGAACTGCCGGAAGTGGAAACCGTGCGCCGGGGCCTGGAGGCGCCGCTGGTCGGCCATCGCCTGGCCCAGGTGACGCAGCGCCGCGCCGACCTGCGCTGGCCACTACCGACCGACTTCGCCCGGCGCCTGGAAGGACGCCGGGTGGAGCGGCTGGAGCGGCGCGCCAAGTACATCGTGGCGCATCTGGACGACGGCATGGTCTGGCTCACACACCTGGGGATGTCGGGGCGGATGTATATCGGCCCGACACCGGCGCCGCCGCCCGGGCCGCACGAGCACATCACCATCCTCACCGACGGCGGCCACGCGGTGCGCTACGAGGACGCCCGGCGGTTCGGCATGATGGACCTGATCCCGGCGGCGGAACTGGCCGGCCACAAGCTGCTGGCCGGGCTGGGGCCGGAGCCGCTGGGCAACGAGTTCAACGACCTCATCCTGTCGAGCGCGATCGCCGGCAAGAAGACGCCGATCAAGGCCGCCCTGCTGGACCAGCGGGTGGTGGCCGGGCTGGGCAACATCTATGTCTGCGAGGCGCTGTTCCGCGCCGGCATCTCGCCGCGGCGGCTGGCCAGGACCGTCGCCGGGCGCCGCGCGGAGCGGCTGGTGCCGGCGATCCGCGACGTGCTGAACCAGGCGATCGCGGCCGGCGGCTCGACGCTGCGCGACTATGTACAGGCCTCGGGCGAACTGGGTTACTTCCAGCACGCGTTCCAGGTCTACGACCGCGAGGGCCAGGGGTGCGTCGCCTGCGACCGGCCGATCCGGCGCATCGTGCAGTCCGGCCGGTCGAGCTTCTACTGTGGCCACTGTCAGCGCTGACACGATGTTTGTCCGAATGGTTGAACCTCGCCCCCGACCTGTCCTAAGAAGCCGCGCCCTGGCGGCGATGGCATCGATGTGGCTGCTGTTCGCCGGGGCGGCCGTGGCCGAGCAGCGCTATCTCGCCGATGTCGTCGACCTGCCGCTGATGCCAGGCCTGTGGGAAGTGCCCGACGCCGGCATGGTGTTCGACAAGCCGCAAGGCCGCATCGTCGAGGCGGAAGCGCGCGGCGACGAGACGCCGGACGCGGTCCGGGCCTATTACGCCGATGCGCTGCCGCCGCTGGGCTGGCGCGCGGAAGGCCGCGCCCAACCGGACGCGGCCACGAATAGCGAAGGCAAGCGTGCTGTCGCGCGCCTGCCGTGGGCCGATACCTTCCGCCGCGACGGCGAGGTGTTGCGCATCGAGATCAGCGAACGCGCGGGCGCGGTCGCCGTCAGGTTTTCAATCACGCCGGACTGAGTGGCCGGCGACGCCAAAAGGAGCCAGCAATGGCCTACGAGAATATCCAGGTCGACACCCAGGGCGCGGTCGGAATCGTCACGCTGGACCGGCCGAAGGCGCTGAACGCGCTGTGCGCGGCGCTGGTGGAGGAGCTGGGCGACGCGCTCGACAAGTTCGAGGACGACGACGGAATCGGCTGCATCGTCGTCACCGGCTCGTCCAAGGCCTTCGCCGCCGGCGCCGACATCAAGGAGATGGCGCCGAAGGACTACATGGACGTCTACCTGGAGGACTTCATCACCGTCGGCTGGGAGCGGATCTCGAAATGCCGCAAGCCGACGATCGCGGCGGTGGCCGGCTACGCGCTGGGCGGCGGCTGCGAGATGGCGATGATGTGCGACTTCATCATCTGCGCCGACAACGCCAAGTTCGGCCAGCCGGAGATCACGCTCGGCGTCATCCCCGGCGCCGGCGGCACGCAGCGCCTGACCCGCTTCGTCGGCAAGTCGAAGGCCATGGACATGGTCCTGACCGGCCGCATGATGGACGCGGAAGAGGCCGAGCGCAGCGGATTGGTGAGCCGGGTCGTGCCGGTCGACGACCTGCTCGACGACGCCATCGCCACGGCGACCAAGATCGCCAAGCTGTCGCGGCCGGTGACCATGATTGCCAAGGAGTCGGTGAACCGGGCCTACGAGACCACGCTGGCCGAGGGCGTGCGCTTCGAGCGCCGCCTGTTCCACTCGTGCTTCGCCATCGAGGACAAGATGGAGGGCATGTCGGCCTTCGTGGAAAAACGCGAGCCGCAGTTCAAGCACCGCTGAGCGAATCATCGCACGCCGGCCCGCGCGGTGTGGGGAGCGAGCCGGTTGACCGGTCGGGAGCGCGCGCGTATAAGCCCCGGGTTTCCCCGGCCGGGACCACGTGAAGAGAGACCGTAAATGGCGAATATCAGGTCAGCCAAGAAGCGCTGGCGTCAGACCCTGAAGCGTACCGAACGCAACCGTTCGGGCCGCAGCAAACTGCGCACCTACCTGCGCCGCGCCGAAGAGGCGCTCTCCAGCGGCGACAAGGCCGCGGCCGAGGCGGCGATGGCCGCCGCCGTGCCGGTGATCGCGCGCGCCGCGGGCAAGGGCCTGCTGCCGGCGAACACCGCGAGCCGCAAGATCTCCCGCCTGACCAAGCGGCTGAACGCCATCTAGGGCGTCCATGACGGGCCGGCCGCAACCCCTTGTATAGACGGGGTTCGGGGCCGGCCATCGTCACCAAACCCAAGCCCACACTGGGCTTCGTTTCACTTCCGGTTCAACAAAAATCCCGCGTTCCCGACTTGTCCTGTTGCGAAGCCGGGACCGTCGCGATACTGTCTTCAACACGCTCAGCGTCACACAGTCGAAGACATCACAAATAAACGCAAAGTTGTTCGCGGCGCGGATTCTTACCGCTTCGCATGGGGGGACAGTTTTGTCTGTGATGCGCGGCGGTTGGCAAGTAACAAGACGCAACAACCGCGACGACGACTTGATGGGGCGCCAGGAGTCGAGACGACGAAGAATCGAATTTGGTGTCCAATTTCGGGGGGCATCCGTGGACCAAATAACGATGAACAACAGTTCGGCCGACACCAGAATGGACACCCAGGCGATATTGCCCGCCAAGACGGGACCGACCGTTAGCAGAGCCGGAAGCGGCGCGGCTTAGGCATCGCGCGACCAATACTTCAACTCCTTTTCCACGATCTTCCAGGCTCGGTGTAATGAACGGCAATCTGGACACCGTGTGGGCGCGTATTCAGGCCCGGCTCAGCGCGGAAATCGGTGATGGCGCTTACAACAGCTGGATCCGGCCGCTGCGGCTGATCGGTCGCGAACGCGGCAGCCTGCGGCTCGACGCGCCGAGCAAGTTCATGCGCGACTGGGTCGCCAGTCACTATTCGGAACGCCTGCGCGTGCTGGCCGCGACGGAGGACGAGAGCCTGACCGGCATCGTCGTCAAGGTCGGCGGCAAGCGCGAGGAGACGCCGGTGGAGGCCGCCAACGAAGCCGACGTGTCGGTGCTCGACCCGCGCTTCCGGTTCGACAACTTCATCGTCGGCAAGTCGAACGAGCTGGCCTATGCGGCCGCCCTGGGCGTCGCGGAGAACACCAAGGTCAAATACAACCCGCTGTTCCTGCATGGCGGCGTCGGGCTGGGCAAGACCCACCTGATGCACGCCATCGCCTGGCATATCCGCGAGCAGACGCCGGACCGGCGGGTGCTGTATCTGTCGGCCGAGAAGTTCATGCTGCTGTTCATCCGGGCGCTGCGCGACAAGGACGCGCTGTCGTTCAAGGAGCAGCTCCGCTCCGTCGACGTGCTGATGATCGACGACGTGCAGTTCTTTTCGCGCAAGGACTCCACCCAGGAGGAGTTCTTCCACACCTTCAACGACCTGGTGGACCGCAACAAACAGGTGGTGATTTCCGCCGACCGTTCGCCCAGCGGCCTGGAGGACATCGAGGAACGCATCCGGTCGCGGCTCGGCTGGGGCCTGGTCGCCGACATCCACCAGACCGATTACGAACTGCGGCTCGGCATCCTGCAATCCAAGCTGGACAATGTCGACGGCATGGAAATGGCCGACGGCGTGGTGGCGATGCTGGCCGACCGCATCACCTCCAACGTGCGCGAGCTGGAAGGCGCGTTGAACCGGCTGGTGGCCTTCGCCGAGCTGGTCGGCCGGCCGGTGACCCTGGAGATGGCGCAGGACGTGTTGCAGGACGTGCTGCGCGCGAACGACAAGCGGATCACCATCGACGAGATCCAGAAACGCGTGGCGCAGCACTACAACATCAAGCTGGCCGACATGCACTCGCCGCGCCGGGCCCGCAACATCGCTCGCCCTCGGCAGGTCGCGATGTACCTGTCGAAGGTGCTGACCTCGCGCTCGCTGCCCGAGATCGGCCGCAAGTTCGGCGGCCGGGACCACACCACGGTGATCCACGCGGTCAAGCGCATCGAGGCGCTGCAACAGACCGACTCGTCGCTGGCCGAGGACATCAGCCTGCTGCGGCGGCTGCTGCAGGCCTAGGCGCGCTTCGCGACCACCAGGGCGACGCCCATCTGCAGCTTGCTGGGCAGGGTCAGGTCGACGTGGACCGGCTCGAGGCCGAACCGGCCGAGGTCCGCCACCGAGGCGCTGAAGTAACCGTGCGAGATGATGCGGTCGCGGCGGAAGCCGGTCTGGTTCAGGTCGCGCCAGGGCTCGATCATCACCACCAGGTCGCTGGCGACCCGGGCCAGTTCGGCCAGCGCCTGGTCGCGCACCGCCTCCATCTGCTCCAGCGCCAGGATGGTCACGGCGACGTCGAAGCTGGCGTCCTCGAACGGCAGCGCGGCGGCATTGCCCTGCATGAAGGTGATCTTGCGGTGCGCGGCCGGATCGGCGAGTGGCGCCGGCGCGTGCCGGGCGATCGCCTCGCCCACCGTCGGCTCGGCCTGGAACCCGCGCGCCGCGGCCACGCCGGCCTCGGACAGCTCGATGCCGGTATAGCGCGGATCGGGATACATCGCCGCCAGCGCGAACAGGTTGCGGCCGTTGCCGCAGCCGACCTCCAGCACGGTGCCCGGCCGGCGGTCGCGCAGCAGGCCCAGCACCAGCCGCAGGTAGAGCCGCTTCAGCGCGCGCGGGCGCACCATCATGCGGCGCTCGCCCCACAGGATCGGGCTCAGCTTCTGGTCCTGGTCGCTGCGCAGGTCGTCCTGCGACCACAGGTTCTCGTAGCGGCCCTGGACGTAGTCGACATCGCGGCTGCGCCGGGCCACCCCCAGCGCGCGCCGCAACCGGGCGATCTTCCAGTTTCGGGCCAGCTTGCGCTCCAGGGTGCGCCACGCGGCCGCGCCGGGCTCGTCATTGGCGGTGTCCGGCGCCAGCAAGCGCTGGATTTCAGCCTGGTCCGGCAACTGCGTCAGGTCGAGATCAGACATCGTAGCCCCGCGTCGCCAGGTCGAGATCGGTGAGGTCCTGGGTGGCGCGGTTGCTGGCCGCGTAGCGCCCGGCGGCCAGTCGCGCGACCTTGGCCGCCAGCCGCCGATCGCTGGCCGTGCGCCAACCGGCCGGCAACCGGCGGTCCAGCCAGATGAAACCGGCATTCCCGGCCTCGGACAGGCCGGGAATGGCCAGCGGCGAATAGCCATTGGCGGCATCGCGTAGGAAGAACGGATTCAGGCGGCGCTTCATGGCGACCGTCAGGCCGCTCAGCGATGCATTGACGCGGCGCGCGGCGGCAACGTCCGGCACCGTCTCCAGCCCGGCGAAGCGGGCGATGTGGCGCGCCACCGTTTCCGGACGGCTGGCGATGTCCTCGAACGGCTGCACCATGACCCGCTCGACGCCGAACAGCGCCTGATAGTGGCCGATCAGCCGATGGTAGGCGAAATGCGCGAAGTCGAAGCGCGGCATGCGCAGCCGGCCGCCGCTCGGCGGCGCGACATAGTCGGCCAGCGACAGGTGCCCGCCGACCTGGACGTAGACCTTGTAGAAAGAGAGCAGGATGTCGGCCTGGCGTCGGATCACGATCAGCACCCGGCCGTCGGGGAAGACGTCGCGCAGGCGCCGGGCGATCTCCGCCGAATCGTAGCCGCCGCTGTCGGGGTAACCGGAGAGGCGTTCGGCGCTCAGCACCGGGACCAGGTCGCCCTGATCGAGCCGGCCGGCGAAGTGCGCGCCCGCCGCCGCCGCGTCGAAATCCAGCGCGTTCGGCGAGATCAGGTGTTCGGCAATGTCGACGCGCCGGTCGAACGGCTGCGCGAAGCCGGACCGGGCCTCGCCGAACAGGAACCGTTGCAGCCAGGTCGAGCCGGCGCGGTGGTAGCCGATATGGATAAGCGGGGCGCGCATGAACGTGGCCGCGCGAGTATCATGCGGGCGCGGGGCTGTCCAGGCGCCGCCGCCGGCCCTTGACCGGCTCCGCGCGGCACGGATAAACAGGTCGCCGGTTCGCCCGCTTGTCCGCCCGCGTCGCGGCGCCGTGCAAGCCGCAGCAGCAAGCAGCATCGGCTTATGCCCTGGGCCCCACTGAACGACCCGAGATCGGCGTACCGCCAGCCTGGCGGTGGCGGCTGATGGCGCGCTGGCTGCTGCTGCCGGTGGAGACCAAGGCGCGTGAGTTTCACGCCAAGCTGCTGCTCGCCGCCGTCGCCGCCGAGGCCGGCTGGGACGTGCTGCTGGGCGAGCAGAACGCGATCCTGGCGCAGCTCCCGGTGCTACCGCGCGGGGTCTATCTGGACAAGTCGATCGCACGCACCAAGACCGCGCATTTCCGCCGCCTGCGCGCCGCCGGCCATCGCATCGTCGCGTGGTGCGAGGAAGGCCTCGTCTATCGCGATCGCGACGCCTATCTGCACGAACGGATCTGCCTGGACAGCCTGGCCGAGGTCGACCGGTTCTTCTGCTGGGGCGAGGTGCAACGCGAGGATGTGTTGAGCAAGGCCGGTTTGCAGGAACGTCCAGGGGATGGCGACAAGCTGGTGCTGGCGGGCAATCCGCGCTTCGACCTGCTGCGGCCGAGCTGCCGCGGGCTGTTCGCGGCCGAGGCGGAACAACTCAACCGCGAACACGGCGACTACATCCTGATCAACACCAACTTCGCCCGTTACAACCACTTCAACGGACCGGACTACCTGATCGAGGTGCTGCGCCAGCGCGGCACGCTGACCACCGCCGAGCAGGAGGGGTTCTACAGCCGCTGGCGCGATTTCCTGGGCGAGCTGTTCCATGGCTTCGCCGCCGCCATCCCGGCGCTGTCCAAGGCATTTCCGGACCGCACAATCGTGCTGCGCCCGCATCCGTCGGAGAACCATCAGCGCTGGTCGGAGCTGACCCGCGACCTGCCGAACGTGCGGGTGGTCTATCAGGGCAACGTGGTGCCCTGGCTGATGGCGAGCCCGGTGCTGGTGCACAATTCCTGCACCACGGGGCTGGAGTCCTTCCTGCTGGACAAGCCGGCGCTGGCATTCCGGCCGGCGACGTCGGAGACCTATGACAGCTACCTGCCGAACGCGGTCAGCCGTTCGGTGTGGTCGGCCGACGAGCTGATCGAGTCGGTGCGCGACGCGCTGGCCGCCGGGCACGTCGCCAAGGATGCCCAGGCCGACAATGTCGCCGCCCGTTACTACGCCGCCCGCGACGGCGCGCTGGCGGCCGAACGCGTGGTCGCGACTCTGGACACGCTGCCGGCCGCCGACAACCGCCCGGCGCCGCCGGTGGCGCGGCTGAAGGCCCGGGCGGCGCCGCTGCGCGACCTCGCGCGGCGCGTGCTGCGGCCACGCCAGGCGGCCTACGTGCGGCAGAAGTTTCCCGGCCTGGACCTGACCGAGACCGAGGCGGAGCTGGCCCGGCTGGCCACCGCGGCCGATCGTTTCGGCAACGTCACGGTTGGGCCGCACGCCTGGCGCTGTTTCCACTTGCGGGCGGCGTGAGCGCCATGGTGCTGCCCTCCAAGCCCGATCCGCGCCGCCGCCCGGTCCGGCCGTCGCCGCGTCGCGGCGGGCCGCGCAAGCCGGGCTGGCTGGCGCGGCTGTTCCGAAGCTGGTTCGGCCCGCGCTTCAAGCCCGACCCCTATCGCTACCGTGCCTACCAGTCGCGCCAGAGCGTGCTGCGGCTGGATGTCCGGCTGCCGGCGGTCGACGATGTCGGCGCGCTGCGCCAGGCGCTGGTCGAGCGCGAGCTGCAACCGCGCGAAAGCGGCTGGACCTTCTATTTGGCGCCCGGGCCGGCGCTGGAACGCATGGTGCCGGATCTGGCCGACGTCTACGGACCCGATGTGGGCCTGAAAATCCTCAAGGACCTGCAGCCACCGGAGGACGCGATCTACGCGACCCAGGAACTGGCGCTGGGCGGCAGGGCGAAGCGGCGGCCGCTGGCGCCATCGCCGGCCGGGCTGCTGCGGATCGCCGGCCTGTTGCACAGCGCCGGCCTGGGCCCTCGGGTGCACGACCTGGTGCATCTGAACGCCGGCGGCAGCGACCTGTCGGCCTATGTCGTCGACCACGTCGCCTGGAAGGTCACCGAGGCCAGTACCTATCGCGCCTTCATGCGCCGGTTGCGACCGGTGCTGAAGAGCGGCCTGCTGGCCACGCTGGCCGGCAAGATCGACACCGACAACGACTTCCCGGCGCCGGACTGCAACGACAACCTGCGGCTCGATCCCACCAACGGCGAGCCGCTCTATGTCGACTTCCAGGCCTTCACGATTCCGGACGAGACCCGGCTGATCGCCACCTTCGCGCGCGACGCGCTAGCGCATGCCGGCGGCGACCGGCGCCGGCTGTATCAGTCGATCCCCGGCGCGATGCCCGGCCTGCGCGATACCGAGGCGCGCACGGCGGCGATCGCCGCGCTGCTGCGCAAGCCGAACCTGGACATCGAGAACCGACTGGTGTTCGACATCGGCTGCAACAGCGGCCTGATGATGGCCGAGGCGCTGGCCGCCGGCGCGCTGTGGACCTATGGCTGGGACCACGTGCCGGTGGCGCAGGGCGCGGCGCGCATCCTGGCCGCGCTCGGCGCCAGCCGGGCCACGGTGTTCGGCGAGACCCTGGGCCCGGACAGCGACCTGGCCGGCATGCTGCCCGCCCACCACCGGCTGCGCGGCGACGGCGTGCTGCTCTATCTCGGCGTCGACCAGGCGATCGGCTATCCGCCCGGAATCGGCTATTTGCCGTGGCAGCTCATGGTGTTCGAGGGCGAGGCCGGCAGCGATATCGGCGCGGCCTGGCGCCGGCTGCAGCAGACCGGCTGGTTCGGCGACGGCGGGCTGCTGGCGCATACCCTGCTGGCGGACGGCGACGGACTGCCGCTGCCGCTGCTGCTGGCGCGACGGCGGCGCCGGTGAGCAACACCGCCGGCCAGCGGGTGTGGCGCGCCCTGAACTCGACGCAGCGCTACGGCGCGCGCGTGGCGCTGACGTGGCGCAAGCTGCTGCTGCCGCGCGGCGACTGCGTGTTCGTGGCGGCGCTGCCGAAATCCGGCTCCAGCTTCCTGGTCAAGGCGCTGGCCGAGGCCACCGGCCATACCCAGATGTTCCTCGGTTACGACCACCTGAACGAGCAGGATCTGTACCTGCCGCGCCTGATCGACTCGTGGGGCCAGAATGTCGTGGTGCACCAGCACCTGCGCGCCACCGGCGCCAACCTGGACCTGCTGAAGGTGTTCCACGTCCGGCCGGTGCTGCTGCGCCGCGACCTGGCCGATGCGCTGGTCAGCCTGGCCGATCACCTCAATACCGAGTCGTTGGCGACCGCGGCCGTGACCATGCCGCCGGCATATCGCGACTGGCCGCGCGCGCGACAGTTGCAGGCGGTGATCGACCTGGCCGCGCCCTGGTACGTGCAGTTTCTGGCCGGCTGGGAAACGGCGGCGGGCGACGTCGACGCGCTGGTTCTGGACTATGCCGAGGTCGTCGCCGATCCGGCAGTGGCGGTGGCGACGGTACTGCGGCACTACCGCATCGAGCGGTCGGCGGCCGACATCGAGGCGGCGGTGGCCCGGGCGCGTGGTGGTGCGGTGCGTTTCAACCGCGGCATCGCCGGGCGCGGCGCGGCGGAATTCTCCGCCGAGCAACTCGCGCGGCTGGACGACCTGACGCGGCACTATCCGGTGTTGCGTCCGGTGCTGGCGGAGACCGCCTGAGCGATGTGCGGCTTCGCCGGCATCCTGGTCGCGGCAGGCGGCATCGGCGCCGACCGGCTGACCACCGACGCCACCGCCATGGGCGCGGCGATCCGCCATCGCGGACCGGATTCCGACGGTCTGTTCGTCGACGCCGGGGCCGGCATCGCCCTGTCGCACAGGCGCCTCGCGATCATCGATCTGTCGCCGACCGGACACCAGCCGATGACCTCGGCCAACGATCGCCACGTCATCGCCTATAACGGCGAGCTGTATAATTTCGTGGCGCTGCGCGACGAGCTGCGGGCCAAGGGTCACGGGTTCCGGGGCCGCTCCGACACCGAGGTGATGCTGGCCGCGATCGTCGAATGGGGCCTTGAGGGCGCGCTCGGCCGCTTCGTCGGCATGTTCGCCTTCGCGCTGTGGGACCGCGCCGAACGCTGCGTGCACCTGGTGCGCGACCGGCTCGGGATCAAGCCGGTGCTGTACGGCCGCCAGGGCGACACCTGGCTGTTCGGCTCCGAGCTCACCGCGCTGCGGGCCTGGCCCGGCTTCCAGGGCACGATCGACCGCGACGCGCTGGTGCTCTACCTGAAGCGCAACTGCGTGCCGGCACCGCACTCAATCTATGCCGAGGTCAAGAAGCTGCCGCCCGGCTGTATCGCGACCCTGCGGGCCGGACACGAGCCGGAGGTGCGGCCGTGGTGGTCGCTGGCCGAGGTGGTGCGCGCCGGTGTCGAACGGCCGTTCGACGGCGACGAGGCGGAGGCGGCGGAGCATCTGGAACACCTGCTGAGCCAGGCGGTCGGCGACCGGCTGGTGGCCGACGTGCCGCTCGGCGTGTTCCTGTCCGGCGGTATCGATTCCAGCCTGGTGACCGCGCTGGCGCAGGCGCGCCACGGCTCGCCGATGCGCACCTTCTCGATCGGCCAGGAAGACCCGCGCTACGACGAGAGCGGCGATGCGGCGAGGGTCGCGGCCCATATCGGCAGCGACCACCGCACGCTAATGGTTTCCGACGACGCGGCACGCGAGGTCGTGCCGACGCTGGGTGCGATGTACGACGAGCCGTTTTCCGATTCCTCGCAGATTCCGACCTTCCTGGTCAGCCGGATGGCGCGCGAGGACGTGACCGTGGCGCTGTCGGGCGACGGCGGCGACGAGGTCTTCGGCGGCTACAACCGCTACGTCTGGAGCCGGCGGGTGCTGGGTGCGACTGGCTGGCTGCCGGGTGGCGTCAGGCGCGGGCTGGGCGGCGCGATCACCGCCGTGCCGCCGGACCGCTGGGACGCGATGGCCCGGCTGCTGCCTCACCGCAACCTAGGCGACAAGCTGCACAAGCTGGCCGGGGTGCTGGACTCGGACGACGCCGGCGCGCTCTACCAGCGCCTGGTCAGCCACTGGCCGGAAGCGGAAGCCATGGTCGCCGGCGGCAGCGAGCCCGACAATCTGGTGCGACGGCGCGACAGTTGGCCGAACCTGTCCAACCCGGCGGCGCAGATGATGTATCTCGACGCCATGACATATCTGCCGGACGACATCCTGACCAAGGTCGACCGGGCCAGCATGGCAGTCAGCCTGGAGGCTCGGGTGCCGCTGCTCGATCACCGCGTGGTCGCCTTCGCCTGGACCCTGCCGCAGCCGTTCAAGATCGCCGGCACGGTGACCAAGCGGCTGCTGCGCCAGGTGCTGTACCGGCACGTGCCGCCCGAGCTCGTGGAACGGCCGAAAACCGGGTTCTCGGTGCCGATCGACCGCTGGTTACGCGGCCCGCTGCGCGACTGGGCCGAGGCGTTGCTCGACGAGAGCCGGCTGAAGCACGAGGGATTCCTCGACCCGGCGCCGGTGCGGGCGCGCTGGGCCGACCACCTCTCCGGCCGGCGCAACAACCAGTACCCGCTGTGGGACGTGCTGATGCTGCAGTCGTGGCTGGAGACGGCGCGTTGAACATCCGCGCGCCCGATCGGATCGGCGGCCCGCGGTGAGCCAGCCGCGGTTGCTCTACCTCATGAACGAGGCGCTGTTCTTCACCACCCACCGGATGCCGGTGGCGATGGCCGCCGCCAAGCTCGGCTACGAGGTCCACGTCGCCGCCCCCTTCGAACGCGTCTCGGTCGACAAGATCAAGGCGCAGGGATTTATCTATCACGACATCCCGCTGGAACGCGGTGGCCTGAACCCGCTCGGCGAAATGCGCCTGGTCTGGCACCTGTTCGGGCTGATGCGGCGGCTGCGGCCGGACCTGGTGCACCACGTGGCGATGAAGCCGGTGACGTACGGCGGCCTGGCCTCGCGGCTGCTGGGCGTGCCGGCGGTGGTGCACGCGGTGACCGGCCTGGGCTATCTGTTCACCCGCGAAGACCTGAAGGCGCGGCTCATCCGGGCCTTCATCCTGCGGCTCTACCGGTTCGCGCTGGCGCACCAGAACGCCGTCGCGATCTTCCAGAACCCCGACGATCTCGGCATGTTCGTGGAGCGCGGCCTGGTCGCCGAGCGGATCGTGGCGATGATCAAGGGCTGCGGCTGCGACATCGAGGTGTTCAAGCCGCGCCCGCGTCCGGATCGCCCGGTGACGGTGATGTTCCCGGCCCGCATCCTCGGCGACAAGGGCATCAACGAGTTCATCGAGGCGGTACGCATCCTGAAGGCCGAGGGCAGCGAGGCGCGGTTCATCCTGGTTGGGCGGCGCGATCCGCTGAACCCGACCGACGTGCCGGAAGCGACCATCCACGGCTGGGTGCGCGAGGGATTGGCAGAATGGTGGGGCTTTCGCTCCGACATGCCCGACGTGCTGGTCGAGGCCGACATCATCTGCATGCCGAGCTATCGCGAGGGGCTGCCGCGCGGGCTGATCGAGGCGGCGTCGTGCGGGCTGCCGATCGTTACCGCCGACGTGCCCGGCTGCCGCGAGATCGTGCGCGACGGCGACAACGGCCTGCTGGTGCCGGTGCGCGACGGGCCGGCGACGGCCGACGCACTGCGCCGCCTGATCGCCGACACGGCCTTGCGCGAGCGGATGGGCCGGCGCGGCCGCGAGCGCGCCGAGACCGAGTTTTCCGAGGAGAGGTTCGTCGCCGACACGCTGGCGGCCTATGCGCGGGTGCAGACGCCATGACGACCTGGCTCCGGCCGCTGCCGATGGCGGCGCTGCTGGCGCCGATCGTCGGGGTGATCGCGCCGAAGGGGCTGGCGCCGCTGATCTTCGTGCTGGGCGCGTGGGGCTGGGTCGTCGGGTGGCGGTCGATTGTTGAACGTGGCCGAGGGTGGCCGCCGTCGACCGCTTTGCCGGTCGTCCTCGCTATCCTCGTCATCGATATATGGGCACTGATCACCATCGCCTGGACCCCTGCTCCCGCCGACGCGCTGGCGAGCTGGGTGAACATCACCGGCGTGGCGCTGGCGCTGCCGCCGCTGCTGCTGGCGCCGGCCGACGAGACCGCGCGCCGCGCCCTGGTCGCCGGCTTCGTCCTGGCGCTGCTGACGATGCTGGCGATGCTGGCGGCGGACTACGCGGTGCTGCGCTGGGTCTATGACCTGCAAGACAAGATGTTCGACCCGACCACGACCAACCGCCGCCTGGTGGTGGTGTTGCTGATGGTGTGGCCGGCGGCATGGATACTGGTCCGGCGCGGCAACCGAACTCTGGCGGCCGGACTGCTGGTGGCGGCGCTGCTGACCGTGCTGGCCGGCGTGTCACGCAGCGCGCAGCTCGCCGTCGGCGTGGCGCTGCTGGCGGGGGTCGCGGGGCTGGCCTGGCCGCGTGGCGCGGCGGCGGCGCTGGCGGCGCTGGTGGTCGCCGGCGTGCTGAGCGCGCCGCTCGCCGCGCCGGCCTGGCTGGCGCCGGACCGCTACGCGACGCAACTGGAGGACCGCTACTACTCGGCGCTGCACCGGTTCTATATCTGGGAGTTCGCGTCGCGGCGGATCGCCGACCGGCCGCTCACCGGCTGGGGCCACGACGCCTCGCCGCTGGTGCCCGGTGGCGACGAGAAGCTACCGCACGGCGGCGACCGCATGAACATGCATCCGCACAATGGCAGCCTGCAGGTCTGGCTCGAACTCGGCGGCATCGGCGCGCTGGCCTGGACGACCCTGCTGGCGGCGCTGGCCTGGTCGATCCGGCGGCTGCCGGGGCGCGTCGCACCGGCCCTGGCGCTGGGCCAGTTCGCGGCCGCGCTGGTCATCATCCACCTGAGCTTCGGGCTGTGGCAGACCGCGTGGCTGGCCGCACTCGGCTTCGCGGCAGTGCTGACCGTCGCGGTCGCGCGATCAGAGGTGCGGCAGCTCGACCAGTCCGGCTGAGAGCAGCGCCTCGCCAAGCTTGAGGTCGTCGGGGCCGTCGAGGTCGAAGCCGTGGTGGAACGGGATCGGCACGGCACGGCTTGGCGTGGCAAAGACCTGTCGCTGCTCACGCAACGCCGCCGGGCGAAAGGCAACGAGATTGCCGAACAGCCAGTGCGCCGCCTTGCGCTGCTTGTTGTAGGCGGCGGCGCGCTCTTCCGGGAAGCGAAACCCGACCACGCCATCGTCGACCACGCGCTGGTTCACCGCGTGGTGATTGTGCGGGCACGGCACCACGGTCTGCGCCGAACCGGCCTCGGGATGGTCGCGCAGCGCCTGCACGGTCGCGGTGACATGTTCGGGCAGGAGAAAGGGCGACGTCGGCTGCAACAGGCAGACGATGCCAGGCGGCGGCGCGAGCGTGCCGAGCCAATCCTCGATCACCGCCAGGACCGGCGTGTCGTCGCCGCCGAGTTCGGCCGGGCGGACGTAGACCTCGACGCCGAGTTCGCGGCAGCGCGCGGCGATCTCCGGCGAGTCGGTGTTGCAGACGATGCGCTCCAGGCCGGCGGCGCGGGCGGCGAGCACGTTGTAGTCGATCAGCGGCCGGCCGGCGAAGCGGACCAGGTTCTTCAGCGGGATCGACTTCGAGCCGCCGCGCGCCGGCAACAGGCCCCAGGCCGTTTCCATCATGCGCGCCTGCCGAAATAGTCGATGGCCATCTGCAGCACGCGGCCCTGGGTCTCGCGCCAGGCGTCATGGGTCGAGCCGCCGATGTGCGGCGTCAGCAGCACGTTGCGGTGCTCGCGGGCATAGCGCACCAGCGGGTGCGCACCTGCATCGAAGGTGGGGTCGAACTCGCCGGCCAATACGTCGCCGGCGTAGCCCGCCAACCGACCGTCCTTCAGCGCGTCGAGCAGCGCCGCCTCGTCGACCAGCTCGGCGCGGGCGGTGTTGATGAACCAGGCGCCGCGCTTGAAAGCAGCGATGATGTTGGTGTCGATCAGGCCGGCGGTTTCGGGCAGCGCCGGGACGTGCAGCGAGATCACGTCGTTGCCCGCGACCAGGTCCGCCAGGCTGTCGACCTTGGTGGCAACGTCGTCGGCGTCCTTGAACGGATCGTGGAAGCTGACCGGCATGCCGAAGGCCCGGCCGAAGCGCGCGACCTTGCGGCCGAGCCGGCCGTAGCCGATCACGCCCAGGCTCATCCGCGACAGCATCGCCGGCGCGCCGAAATCGAAGCGGTTCCACGAACCGGCCTTCACCGCGTCGAACGACCACGGCAGGTTGCGGCTGAGCGCCAGCAGCAGGCCCCAGGCGTGCTCCGCCGTCGGCGTGATGGTGTCGAGGAAGGCCTGCTCGTCCTTCAGCGAGAACACCTCGATGCCGCGCGCGGCGGCCGCGTCCATGTCGATATGCGGCACGCCGGTGGTATTGGTGACGATGGCGCGCAGCTTCGGGCAGCGGTCCATCTTCGCCCCGTCGAACGGGAAGCCGAGCGGCGCGCAGCAGGCGTCGAGGCTGGCAAGCGTTTCGTCATCATCATCGCGCGGGTCGGCACGCGCCACGACGTCAAAGTGCGCGTTCATCAGCGCGACATTCTCGCGCTGGTAGCTGAGCAGCGTGTAGTAGAGCAGGCGCGGCTTCACGGGCTCACGCCAGGTCGGCCGGCTGCAACACCGTGTCGGCCTGCACCGCGCGGGCCAGCGTGCGGCCGACGGTGATGTCGAACTGGTTCGCCGGCACGCCGGTGCCCGGCCGCTTGGTGGTCAGGTCGTCGGGGCGGAGCACATGACCGGCGGGCAGGTCGCGCACCGGCACCACCGACTTGGTGGCCCATTTCTGGCCGTCGGTCTCGCTGGGCGTGGGCCGCTTCACGCCGCTGCCGAGCATGGCCTCGACGCGGCGGATGTCGGCGACCAGACGCGGCAGGTCGTCGGGGCCGGCGGAAACCTTCCAGTCCTGCGCGTTCGGTACGTCGAACAGGATGGTAATGTGTTTCTCGACAATCTCGGCGCCGCGCGCGACGGCGGCCAGGATCGCGAGGTGGTCGACGGTATGGTCGGAGTAGCCGACCGGGCCGGCGAACAGCTCTCCGAGCCGGTCCATCGCCGCCAGGTTGGCGTCTTCCGGCGGCGTCGGATAGCTGGTGTTGCAGTGGAGCAGCGCGACCTCGGTGCAGCCGCCGGCGGCGCAGGCGTCGAGCGCCTCGGCGACGTCGGCCTCGCCGTACATGCCGGTCGACACGATCATCGGCTTGCCCAGTTCGGCAAGCTGGGTCAGGAAGCGCGGGTTGCCGCGCTCGCCGGAACCGACCTTGATCGCCGGCACGTCGAGCTCGACCAGCCAGGGAACCCGCGAGGCGTCGTGCGAGGTGGCCATGAACAGCAGGCCGCGATCGTCGCAGCGCGCCTTCAGCTCCTTGAACTGGTCCAGCGTGAGGTTGCGCGGGCGCAGCCGGTCGCGCCATTCCGGCATCTCCGCCGCGATCAGCTGGTCGACGTCGAAGACTTGGGTCTTGAACACGTCGGCGCCGGCGTCGGCGGCCAGGTCGACGAGCTGGCGCGCCAGGTCCATGTCGCCGAAATGCGCCACCCCGGCCTCGGCGATGATCAGGGTCGGCGCGCCACCGCCTACCCGCCGGCCGCCGATCTCGAAGCTTTCCGCGAACTCGTGCATGGGCGATGGATACCCCCGAGACCGGCTGGCGGCAAGCCGGACGACGCGGGCGCTACTCCGCCGCCTGCATCGCCGACTGGGCGCAGAAGCACGACGCGGCGACCGGCACGTCGGCGCGCGCGGCGGCCAGGTCGAGGCGCTGCTTGATCAATCGCGCTTCCGCGCTCTCGCCCTTCCGCGCCAGGCAGTCGTGCAAACCGCGCAGCGCCCAGACATTGTCGGGGTGGATCGTAGCGCGGCTCAATGTCCCGCCGAGCCCCAGATCCTCGCGGTAGACCGCCTCAGCCTCATCGACCCGGCCCTGCTCGAACAGCAGTGCGCCCAACGCGTGCCGGGTCGGCTGGATCCAGCCCCACGGCTCGTCATAGGGCAGCGCGTCGTCCAGCTCGACCGAACGGCGCAGGTGCGCGAAGGCCTCGTCGTGGTTGCCCTTGCGATACTCGATCTCGCCGTCGAGCATCGCCGCAGCGATCTCCAGCAGGTCGACGCAGGTGTTGTTGTGCAGCAGGCGGCTCTCCGGCACGCGCGCCTTCGCGGCCAGGAACAACGCCTGCTCGCGCTCCGCCTCCGCGACCTCGCCCAGCGCCGCGTGCGCCACGCCCTTGGCGTAGTGGATCGAGGCGACGGTATTGCAGTAGACGACGGGGTCGTCGGGCAGGTCCTGCGCGATGATCTCGCGCCACTTGCCGAAGCGGATGTAGACGTGCTGCTTCATCGAGATGTAGCTCTCGATGAAATCCGCCATCGGCGGCGATTCCAGCCGCAGCAAGGCTTCCGGGGTGGTGTCGATCAACTCCTGCGCAGCGGCCAGCGCCGGCTCGTACTGGCCCAGGAACATCGCGCCGTAGATCGCGAAGTGATAGTTGTGGATGCGGTAGGCGGAATAGAAGTTCATCGCGCCTTCGCGTTCCAGGAACTTGCGGTCGGCGACGATGGCGCGCTGGTTGTAAAGCAAGGTGTCGCGATAGTGGCCGCACAGGATGTCGATGTGCGTCGGCATGTGGATCAGGTGGCCGCTGTCGGGCACCACCTCGCGCAGCGCGTCGCCGGCCTGCAGCGCCAGTTCCGGGAACGGCGACATCTCCATCAGGTGCACGTAGAGGTGCAGGATGCCGGGATGCGCCATCGCCGCCGGATCGTTGCGCATGGCGCGCTCCAGCACCTCGCGCGCCTCCAGCGTCAGCGCGCCCTGGGCGACACCGCCCGACTTCAGATCCCACATCTGCCACGGCGTCACGTTCATCAGCGCCTCGGCGAAGATCGATGCGACCTCCAGATCGTCGGGCAGCGCCCGGTACGCCTGACGCATGGCGACGGCGAAGTCGGCGTTCCACGGCGCCTGGTCCTCGATGGTCTCGGCCTGCGGATAGCGCGCCGGCAGCGCCTCGATCAGCGCGCGCTCCATCGGCGACACCTTGTCGACAAGCGCCAGCGCCTTGCGCGAATTCTCGTACGCGCCGGCCGTGGCCTTGGCCTTGCCGGCTTCGTCGAAGTGGTGCCACTGCATGTTGTAGTTCGGGCCGAGCGCGTAGGCGACGCCCCAGTAGGCCAGCGCGCAGTCCGGGTCGGCCTTCGCCGCCTTGTTGAAGCACGAGGCCGCTTCGCCGTGGTTGTAGCCGTAGAGCCAGTTCAGGCCACGGTCGAACCAGAGCTGGGCCTCGTCCGACGCCGTAGTCACTTTCCGGTTGAACGCGCCGAGATCGTAGTAGTCGCTCATCTCTCGTCCCTCCCCGCGGACGACACCGGTCCTAGGGTCAATGTGCCTCGTCCGTTGTGACAGATTGGCGCCTCACCAGGTCCGTGGCCATAGTACAACAAGGCCACCGGCGACCAGGAATCCCGCGACAAGCGCGGCGCCGCCCATGATCAAGGGCAGTATCCACAGTGCTCGGAAATCGTCGAGCCAGACGCGGTGTTCCCGTTCGGGGTGGTACAGCAGCGCGACTTCGGTGCCGACCGGGTAGTCGCCGATGTCGAGAATGTCGCGGGCGAAGCGGGTGTCGTCGTCGGTCGCGCCACCGTGCTGCAGTGGTCGCACCATTTCGCGTCCGCCATCGCCGCGGAAGGTGACGTGGACGATGTAGCTGGTGCTGGTCTTGGTGGTGTTGTTCTCTCGGTAGGTGGTGGATATCTGCTCCACCTCGCGCACCGTGCCCGCGACCGGCCTGGCGTCGGAGACTGCCAGCCAGGCATCAGCGGTGAACAGATAGGCAAAATAGCCAAACCCGGCCGGCAGCAGCAGCATGGCGATGAGGCCGCAGCGCAGGATCAGCTCGCCGCGCCGGCGCCGGCTGCCACGGGTTTGCTTCATCTCGGCCAGACGTGCGGCCAGCCTGGCCCGACTGTCCTCCCGCGACTCGTTCATTCGCAACACTCCCGCCAGCATCGTAGCACCGGCCGGGCGCATGGCAGCCGCCGATCGGCTAGGCTTACCGGGAGCCCAGAGGGGAGCGACCGCCACCATGTCGACAACCACCGACATAGCCTTGCCCGACGTCATGGTGCTTGGCACCGGGGGCCCGTGGGTCAGCGCCGACCGGTTCGGACCGGCGACCTTGATCCGCCACGGCAACGAACGGCTGCTGTTCGACACCGGGCGCGGCGTCGGCATCCGCATGGTGGAGGCCGGCGAGGACCCGGCGCGGGTCAACCCGATCTTCATCACCCACCATCACCTCGACCACATCTCCGATCTGGCCGACGTGATGATCACCAGCTGGCTGCGCGGGCGGCAGGACGACCTGCTGATCTACGGGCCCGCCGGCACCGCCGAGATCGTCGATACGCTGATCACCAAGGTCTATGCCAAGGATATCGAGTGGCGCTCGGTCGGCGAGCCGATCTACGGCGGCTGGAAGCCGGTGCGCGCGATCGACATCGAGCCCGGCGACGTGATCGAGACCGGCACCTGGCGCGTCACCTGCGCCTACGCCGTGCACGGCCACGGCCTGGACTTCTCCAAGGCATTCAAGAACCGCTGGAAGTGCCTGAGCTACCGGTTCGAGGCGGCCGGCAAGATCATCACCGTCAGCGGCGACACGGTGGACTGCGGCGGCCTCCGGCGCATGGCGGAGGGTGCCGACATCCTGGTGCAGTGCTGTTTCGCCGGCGCCGCCGAGATCGGCGACAGCGAACATATGCGCAAGGTCGCCACCTTCACCCTCGCCGACGCGGTGCAGGCGGCGCGGGTGGCGACGGCATGCGGCGTCGGGCACCTGGTGCTGACCCACCTGCGCCCGAAATCGGCGGCCGAACTGAAGGCGCTGGAGGCCGAAGTACGGGCAATCTACGACGGCCCGCTCACCATCGGCCGCGACATGACGGCCGTGGCGATCCCGGCGGCCTAGCCGACGGCGCATGGACACGCCCCACCGTCACGGGGCGGATGCGATAGGAGCTTGGCTTGATCGCGACCGTATTGGCATTGGTCCCAATCGGGCTGCTTCTCGCCTTTGGCTATGCGCTGCAGCGCCTGGGCCTGCCTGGCACGGCATTCTGGCCGTTGCTGGACCGGGTGGTTTACCTGGTGCTGTTGCCAGCCCTGCTCTTCACCAGTGCGCTCGAGGCCGACCTGGGCCAGACGCAGGCGCTGCCGATGGCACTCACCACGGTCGCCGCGCTCGTCGTAACGACCACGGCGCTCGTCATCGCACGCCGCTTGGTGACAACGGACGGCGCCGCCATGTCTTCGGTGGTGCAGGGTGCCGCGCGCGTCAACGTGTATGCCGGCTTTGCCGTGGCTGGCGCCGTGTTCGGCGACCAGGGCGTGGCCTTGTTCGCACTCGTCGTCGCCCTGGCGATCCCGGTCGACAACATCATTTCGGTCCTCGCCTTGCACTACTTCGCGGTGCCCGTACGTTCGTCCTGGCGCACCTCGCTGCGCAGTATCGCGCTGAATCCACTGCTGCTGTCATTGGCCGCCGGCTACGCGATGCGCGGCGCATCCCTCACGCTGCCCGGGCCTCTGCTCGACGCGCTGCAATTGCTGGCCGAAGCCACGCTACCGCTGGCGCTCCTGGCCGTCGGCGCCGGCATTCGCTTCGACATCGCGGGCGCCTCGCGACGTCCCTTGGCGATCGCGGTACTGACGCGCCAGGTGATGTTGCCGATCATCGCGCTCGGTCTTTGCCAGGTGGCGGGGGTGGGCGGGACCGAACGTGCCGTCGTGATGCTCCATGCCGCCTTGCCGACCGGGCCTGCGGCCTATGCCTTCGCCCGGCAGCTCGGCGGCGATGCGCCGTTGATGGCGGCGATCATCACCGCGACGACTTTGCTTGCCGCCGTGAGCGTGCCGTTCTGGTTGGCGCTGGTGTTGCCGTGACGCGTCGGGGGAGTCGCCAGGCTCAGGCGGCGACCAGTGCCTCCGGCCACGCCGGCTGGTCGCCGCCCAGCACCGGGGTCGGCCGGACCCAGCGCGGCGGCGTTTGCGACATCCGCACCACCGGGCCGAGGTGGCGCAGCGGCCCGTCCGCTGTCTGGCTGGTGAGAAGGATGGCGTCGAGCTCCTCGCGCGAGAGCTCCATCTCCGGGCGCGGATAGGCGACCTGACCCTGGCGGTAGATGAACATGCCGGACTGACACAGCGAGACCCGGACGTGATAGCTGCCGCCTTCGCGGGCGCGCCGGGCCAGCGCCAGCAGGATGCCGTAGGCGCCGAGATAGCCGGTGGTGTAGTCGCAGGCCGCCGCCGGGGCCAGGCGCGGCCGTTGCGTATCCTGGTCGTGGCAGATGCCGGTGACGGTCTGCGCCACCTGTTCCCAGCCGGCTCGGTGGCTGAACGGGCCGTCGGCGCCGAAGCAACTGATCGAGCAATAGACGATGCCGGGGCGCAGCTCGGCGAGCTGCGCCGGTCCGAAACCAAGCTTGTTCATGATCCCGGGACGATACCCTTCGGAGAACACGTCGGCGGTTCTCGCCAGCTCGCGCAGCCGCGCGGCGTCGTCGGCGGATTTCAGGTCGAGGTAGCAGCTGCGCTTGCCGTGGCTGGTGTCGGTGACGAACTCGGCGATCTGCGGCACGCCCTCGCCGGCGATCATCAGCACCTCGGCGCCGTGCTCGGCCAGCGTGCGGGCGGCGATCGGGCCGGCCAGGATGCGGGTCAGGTCGAGCGCGCGGATACCGTCGAGCGGGCGCTCGCCGGCCGGCATCGGCTCCGGGTCGCTGTCGCCGAGCTTGAAGATCTCGACGATTGGCTTGGCCGCCAGCGCCTGGCCATGCGGGTGCGCCAGCCATTCCGCGTTCGAGCGCACCATGGCGCCGCAGGCCCTGGCCTCGTCGATGGCTGCCTCCAGGTCGAGCGCGTCCCACTTCGCCACTGCCGGCCCGACGGAGTCCGGCGTGAGCTCGCAGCCCAGCACCTTGAGCACGCGGGCCTGCAGGTTGGGCAGGCCGAAATGCGGCAGAAACCAGCGCCCGTCCTTGGTCGGCCACGGCTGCGTCACCTGCAGCATGCGCTCGTGCCGCTCGTTGCTGACCGGCTGAAAGCTTCCGTCCGGCCCGGGCCGCTGCATGTAGGTGGCGCTGCGCTGAGCCGCGGCGGCATGGCGCACGTCGACGGCAACCTGCTGGCGGCGTCCGGTCTTCAGCTCCCAGATGTCGTTGACCGCGGTGCCGACGCCGGCCAGCACCGCGGCGCAGGTCTCGCCGAGCCTGAACGGCGTGGAGAAAACCGGGTCGGCGCCGGCGATCGCGACCTCGCCGTCGGCCGGCAGGCCGGCGCCGCGAATCTCCATCACTTCGTTGAACGCGCTGGTCATGCTCGTGCCTCCTGCCTCGCGGGCATCAGTCTTCCGGTTCCTTCAGGCTGATCAGGCCGCCGGGCTCGGCCAGCGCCTCGCGGATGTAGTCCGGGATCGGGATCGCCTTCAGGTTACCGTCGTCCAGGATCTGGGCGTAGATACGGATCGCACGGCCCTCGGTGATCACGTCGCCGGAGGTCGCCTGCACCGCCTTGCAGTCCCAGTGCAACGTCGACGAGCCGATCTTGGCAAGCTGGATGGTGGTGCGCACCTTGTCGCCATAGGCGGCCGGGCCGATGAAGCGGAAATGCACGTCACCCATGACGAAAGCGGTGCGGCTTTCCTTGATCAGCTTATTGGTCGGGAAGCCGAGCGCGCGCAGCAGCTCGTGCTCGGTCTCGTTGAACCAGGTGAACATCATCGGGTAGTAGACCAGCCCGAACGGATCGGACTCGCCCCAGGCGACGGTCAACTCGCGCGAATACATGATCATCGGCGCCCTCCCCGGCTTTCCCGGCCCCTAACAACGGCAAATCACGGCCCAGGGCAAGTGCCGCGAGGCGCGACGGACATTGCCGCGTCATCGCGTTGAACCTATCGTATAGCTAATAGAATGAGGCGCCGAGTGGGCACGGTGCCACTCGCTGCGAGGCAACGGCTGCGATGGCGATCCAGATCGATCTTGCAAGCCTGGGCGACAGCGGCGCGCGCCTGCTGGGCGGGGCGGCCGGCGACACGCTGACCGGCGGCGACGGCATCGACGCCTTCGTGTTCGCCGTGTTGCAGGGCGCCGACACGATCACCGACTTCGCCGACGGCACCGACGTGATCAGCATGGTCGGCGTGGCGAACTTCGCCGCGCTCAGCATCACCGACACGGCGAACGGCGCGCGGATCGTGTTCGAGGACACGCCGACGACCTCGATCACGCTGACCGGCGTCGCCGCGGCCCAGCTCTCGGCCGACGACTTCTTCTTCAGCTGAGTTCGGCGACCAGTTCGCGCACGCGGGGGATCAGTTCCTCGCCGTACTGGACCGCATCGGGCAGCGGATCGTAGCCGCGGATCAGCAGACTGGTGGCCCCGAGCTTGTAGTATTCGAGCATCGCCTTGGCGACCGTCTCCGGCGTGCCGACCAGCGCGGTGGAGTTGCCGCGCGCGCCGGTCGCGACGGCAAGCCTGGTCCACAGGCAGGTGTCGTGCACCTCGCGCGCAGCGGCGGCATTCAACAAACGCTGCGAGCCGATATTCTCCGGCGGCGGCGCCGGCTGGCCGCCGCGCAGCGCCTGGATGCGGTCGAGGATGCCGTGCGCGCGGGCCCAGGCCTTCTCCTCCGTGTCGGCCAGGATCGGCCGGGTCGACAGACTGAAGGTCGGCGTGCGGCCGTGTTTCGCGGCGGCCTGGCGCACCCGGTCCATGAAGGCGGCGGTCTCGGCCAGCGGCTCGCCCCACAGCATGAAACAGTCGAGATGCGGCGCCAGCGACTCGATCGCCGCGTCCGAGCCGCCGCCGCCGTAGATCGGGATGTGCGGCTGCTGGTGGCAGCGGATGTCGGCATGGCTGCCCACGATCCGGTAGAACTCGCCGTCATGGTCGATCGGCGCCGGCTCGGTCCAGGCGCGGCGCAGCAGGCCGACATATTCCTCGGAGCGACGGTAGCGGCCGGCGTGGTCGACGAAGTCGCCGTCCTTGGCCTGGTCGACGTCGCTGCCGCCGGAGATGATGTGCACCGCGAGCCGGCCGCCACTGAGCTGGTCCAGCGTCGCCAGCTTGCGCGCGGCCACCGTGGGCGCCACGAAGCCCGGCCGGTGGGCGAGGAGGAACTGTAAGCGCTGGGTCGCCGCGGCGGCACAGGCACCGACCATGAACCCGTCCGGCGCGTCGGAGAAGTAGCCGATCAGCACCCGGTCGAAGCCGGCTGCTTCATGGACACGCGCGGTCCGCGCGATGACCTCGGCATCGAAGGGCGGGCCCTCGGCCGGAATCATCTCCGACGACACGCGCGGCGCGACCCACCCGATGATCTCCAGAGTTGCCGTCGTCATCGCTTCCATCCCCCGGGGATCCGATGCCTCAGAACTGCCGGGAAACGCCTCACGATGCAAGCGCGCGCGCTCGGCGCGAATCACTTCTTGTCATAAACTTAACATCATGCTTCGTTAACGGATGTATCAAGGGGCCATCAGAGCCGCTGAGTGCATGGGAAAGGGGTAGGCCGTGGTCAACAGCTACAACGTGTCGTCCCTCGGCGCCAACGCCGCCGTCAGCTTCCTGGGCGGGGCGCAGCTCGATGGTGCCGGCGGGTCCGTCGCCGGCGGCAGCGACGTCAATGGCGACGGCTTTAATGACATCGTCATCGGCGCGCGCAGCGTCGGCGACAACGCGGGCGCCGTCTATGTCGTGTTCGGCAGCGCCAATGGCTTCACCGATATCGCCGACCTCAGCGCGCTGGGTGCCGGCGGGCTCACGCTGACTGCATCTGCCAACGATGGGCTTGGCTTCGCGGTGGCGCTGCCCGGGGACGTCAATAACGACGGCATCGACGACATCCTGGTCAGCACCGGCGGTACCGGCGGCGGCATCGGCAATGGCGAAGCCTACTTGATCTTCGGTGGCAACAACCTGCCGACGACACTCGATATCGGCAGCCTCGGCGGCAACGGCCTGACCATGACCGGCCTGCCCGGCAACTCCGCGACCGCCGTCAGCGGCGCGGGCGACTTCGACAATGACGGCGTCGCGGACTTCCTCGTCGCCGGGCAGTACAACAGCGCCACCTTCGTGGTCTACGGCGACGGTGCGCTCGGCGCCGACATCGACCTGACGGCGGGGCCGAGCTTCAACGGCCTGCAAGGCAAAGGCCTCGCCGGCGGCGGCGACATCAACGGCGACGGCATAGACGACATCCTGGTCGGGCACAATTACGGCTCGCCGGTGATCTTCGGCACCGGGACCCGTTTCGGCAACGGCACCGACATCGTGCCGATCGGCACGAACGGCTACCGCCTGACAACGCCCGACTCCGGCCAGTATCTGGGCGACTCGGTCGCCTTCCTGGGCGACGTGAACGGCGATGGCGCCGAGGACTTTGCGGTCTTCGCCGGTCGCGGCGATACGCCACGCGGGCCGGACAACGGCGGCGCCTTCATCATGTATGGCGGCGCCAGCGTCAGCGGAGACGTACCGATCGCCAGCATCGGCAACGCCGGCTTCATCATCCACGACGCCTTTCTCGGCAACATCGCCTCGGCCGGAGACTTCAATGGCGACGGCATAGACGACATCCTGTTCGCCTACGACAACGGCAATCAGGTCTACGTGATCTTCGGCCGCAACGGTGGGTTCGGCGGCGATATCGACCTGCGCGACCTGGCCGACGACGAGGCCGTGCTGTTCATCGGTCCCCTCGGCCAGACCCAGGCCGGCGTGCCGAGCGACGTGTTCGGATCGTCGATGGCACCGCTGGGCGATGTCAACGGCGACGGCTTCGATGACATCCTGGTCGGCGCACCGGGCAGCCCAAGCAATCCTGGCGGCGGCGCTTACATCATCTTCGGCTTCTCCAATGCGCCGCAGACCCTGGCCGGCGGCGGCGATGCCGACACGCTGACCGGCGGCGGCGGCAACGACACCATCAGTGGCGGCGGCGGGCACGACCTGCTGATCGCCGGCGGCGGCGACGACCAGATCACCGGCGACGACGGCGAC
>JAVKFY010000071.1:0-76499 GCA_040223615.1 Alphaproteobacteria bacterium | reverse complement strand
CAACGACACGCTGACCGGCGGCGCCGGCGTCGACGCCTTCGTGTTCGCGGCGACGCAGGGCGCCGACGTGATCGCCGACTTCGAGGACGGCACCGACGTGATCAGCCTGGTCGGCGTGGCCAACTTCGCCGCGCTGACCATCGTCGATACCGCGAACGGCGCGCAGATCACCTTCGAAGCGGTGCCAACCACCTCGATCACCCTGACCGACATCAACGCCAACCAACTGACAGCGGGCGACTTCTTCTTCTCGTAAGAGAAGGATTACTGTCTCTTACGGGTCGGACTTTCACCTTAGGGCCCTGACGCAATGGTCGGAGTGCATCCGGTTCCCGGACGCCTGAGCACGAGAAGCCGACGTCGCTCCGGCCACGACCGGAACGCCCCAAATTCGGACATGGCCGCTGGGGACGATCAGGACTGGATCTGCCCAGTAACCGCCCGTCGGCATTTTCCATTGCTCGCTCGAGGTCGGGGCTACCCCTTAGTGCGAGTGCGCGACGAGACATCGTCCATGACCGAGCGTGCTCAACGGCGGCCCGTCGCCGTTATGGCCGCGGATGTAATCGGGTTCTCACGTCTGATGGGCGAGGATGGGCAAGGTGAGCCCGCTGCGCTGAAAGCGCACCGGGGGACAGGCATACCCAATTGACCCACTTCGGCGCTGAAGAGTGACCTCGCTCTTTGTATAAGAATATGCGCGTTTTCAATTATCCAGATCTTCCCCGCAGGGGTTACAGGTCGGCGCTGATCCACTCACCGTCACGCGGCCTGTCGCCACCTGCCGCGTGCTTGTGCAGACGCGACGGCTTCTGACATAGTCTTGTGCACCAACAATCCACCGCGTCCGTGCATTGGGTTGTACGTGACGACGAAAGAGCAATACGCGGTCGGAAATGCGTGGATTTTCCGGCGCAGCGTCGCACTGCGGCAGTTGGCACGGAACTTGTGACGACATTGCGTGGTGGTACGCGACGCTAAGGGAGGGCGCCGGCTCACGGCATGGAAGCAGTATTCAAGCTCGCGTTCGACATCCTCGCGTTTTCCTCGATCATGGTGCTGGTCGTGGCCGGGTTGGCGGTGATCGCCAGCCTGATGGGCATCTTCAATCTCGGACACGGCGAGTTCGTCCTGCTCGGCGCCTATACGGTCTACCTGTTCGGCACCTGGGGCTTGCCGGAGTGGGCCGGCATGATCGTCGCGCCCTTCTTCGTCGGGCTGGTCGGACTGGCTATCGAGGTCAGTGTGATCCGAAGACTGTATGCGTCGCCAATCATCGCCATGCTGGCGACCTATGCGATCGGTCTGATCATCCGCGAGATCGTGCGCGGCCTGATCGGCGGCCAGTACTTCGCCGTCGACGAACCGATCCCTGGCGCCTTCGAGATCGGCGGGCTCAGCCTGTCGATCTGGCGAACGGTGATCATCGTTCTGACGGTGGCAACGATGCTGGGCTGCTTCCTGTTCCTGACCCGTACATCGTTCGGGTTGCAGATACGGGGCGCGCTGGAAAATCCGTCACTGGCGCGGGCGTCGGGCATCTCGACGACGCGCCTATATGCGCTGACTTTCGCCTTTGGTGCTGCGCTGGCTGGGCTCGCCGGAGCGTTGATGGTGCCGCTTTTCTCGCTGTCGGCCGACCTGGGCGTGCGCTTCCTGGTGCAGGCTTTCCTGTCGGTCATGCTGGGAGGCATCGGCACGTTCGAGGGACCGGTACTGGGCAGCGCGCTGATCGGCGCCATGGTGCCAGGGTTCCAGTGGTTGCGTGAGATTCCGGGGGTCGTCGATGTCGTGAGTCCGGTCTTCGCCGAAGTGCTGGTGTTCGTGGCCGCGTTGACCATCGTGAAGTTCAGGCCACAAGGCCTGATCAGCCAAGGGAGAATTTGAGAATGACGACGAGGGAAAGTAACGGCCATCAACGAGGCCTGACACGTCGGTCGCTGCTGACCGGCGGTAGCGCACTGGCGGCGGCCGGCTGGGCCGCTGGCTTCTCCGGCGGTTGGGTATTGCGGCCGAAATGGGCGCACGCGGCGGGACCGATCAAGATGGGCATCGCCACCGACATCACCGGTGCGATCGCGCCCGGCGGCAACGCCAACTGGCAGACCGCGCAGTTTGCGGTGAAGCAGATCAACGACGCCGGCGGCATCCTGGGCCGGCCGATCGAGCTCTACCTGGAAGACACCGCGTCCGACCCGGGCGTCGCGGTCGGCAATGTCCGGCGCCTGATTCAGCAGAGCAAGGTCGACGTCGTGCTCGGCGGCATCACCAGCGCCATGCGCGAGGCGATCAAGAACCCGATCGTGAAGCGCGGCAAGACGCTCTACATCTACCCGCAGCTCTACGAAGGTCAGGAGTGCACCGAGAATCTGTACTGCACCGGACCGACGCCGGCACAGCAGTGCGCCGAGCTGCTCCCCTACTTGATCAAGGAGAAGGGATACAAGCGCTTTGCCATGCCGTCGGCGAACTACATCTGGCCGCAGTTGCTGAACAAGTGGGCGCGCAAGGTGATCGAGGAGAATGGCGGCGAGGTGGTGTTCGAGGAATACTATCCGCTCGACCAGCTCGAATACTCGGCCACCGTGTCGAAGATCGTCAATGAGGGCGTCGACCACGTCTTCAATACGGTGATCCCGCCGGGCCTGCAGGCCTTCACCAAGCAGCTCTACGAGGCCGGCTACCAGGACAAGGGTGGTTCGCTGAGCTGCGTCTACTATGACGAGAATTCGGTGAACTACGTCAACGCGCGCGAGCTGGAAGGCGTCTACAGCTGCCTGGACTTCTTCCACACGGTGGGCGATCCGTTCGGTCAGGAACTGATCGCCGGCTACAACAAGATGTTCCCGGACACCAAGTACCTGTTCACCGCCGGCAGCGCGGCCACCGGCATGTATCGCGGCGTGAAGCTGTACGAGCAGGCGGTGGTCGCGACCGATGGCGATCTGGCACGCGAGGCGGTCTCGGCCGCGATCGACAAGGCCGAGATCGCAGACGGCCCCGGTGGGCCGGCGAAGATGGTGCCTGGCACCGGTCACTGCGCGATGAACATGTACGTCGCACAGAGCAAGGGCGGTAAGTGGGACATCATCTCCAAGTACGACATGGTCGCGCCTGACGAGTGCGCCTGACCTGATACGGCGGCCGCTCCTTCCGGGGCGGCCGCCGCCTTCTCACGTCCTGTTCAGAGAAGCGGCTTCCGACATGGCCGAGCTTGCGCAACGCGACACGAAGCGATCCGCGCGCCCCCGGCGCGTGATGCCAATTATCGAGGTCGTGCTGCTGGTTGCGTTGATCGGTACGCCGCTGGTGGTCAACGATTTTCACACCATCATCATCACCCGCATGATCATCCTCGGCATGCTGGCGATCAGCTTTGACCTGTGCTGGGGCTATTCCGGCATCATGACGTTCGGCCAGGCGCTGTTCTTCGGCATGTCCGGTTACGTCATCGCGCTGCTCGCCAACAAAGCGGAGTTCGTGCAGATCTGGGTCACGCTTCCGATCGGCATGCTGGTCGGACTCACGGTGGCCCTGTTCATCGGCTGGTTTCTGCTGCTGGGCAAGCGCACGCCGACCATCATCTTCGTGGCGCTGGGCACATTGACCGCCTCCTATGCCGCGGAGCGCATGGTCGCCGGCTGGCGGTGGGTCGGCGCCGGCAACGGCATGTCGGTGTTCGAGTTCGCTCGCATCGGCTCATATGAGCTGGAACCGGGCTTGGTGTTCTACTACATCGCCGCGGCACTGCTGGTGCTGGTCTACTTGGCCAGCCGTTACCTGGTGCGCTCGCAGTTCGGGCTGGTGCTGGCCGGCATGCGGCAGAACGAGGAGCGTCTGGCCTTCTTCGGCTATCGCGTGCAGGTGTTCAAGGCGCTGGTGTTCTCCTTCGCCGGCAGCATCGCCGGCCTGGCCGGTGCGCTCTACGCCTACCACGAGGGCTTCATCGGCCCCGGCAGCATGGGCATCGGCTTGTCGACCTACGCGGTCCTGTACGGCTTGTTCGGCGGCATCGGCACGCTGCTCGGCCCGCTGATCGGTGTGGTTGCAATCGAGAGCATCAGCTTCACGCTCTCCGACATCGACGAGGTGAAGAGCTTCTGGCCGGTGGTGCTGGGCGTGATCCTGCTCGTCGTCGTGGTCTACAAGCCGACCGGGCTCCTCGGCTTCCTGGTCACGCAGCGCGAGCGCATCGGAACCTTCGGCAAGGCGTCGAAGCGGAAGGCGGATGGCGATGGCGCTGCTTGAGGCGCGCGGCGTCGCCAAGACCTTCGGCGCGCTGAAGGCGCTCGACGGTGTCGACGTCACGGTGCGAGCCAACACCTTCCACGGCCTGATCGGCCCGAACGGTTCCGGCAAGAGCACGCTGCTGAAGGCGATCGCCGGCGCGCACTTCGCCAATGCCGGCACGATCCATTTCGATGGTACCGACATCACCACGGCGCGGCCGGCGCGAAGATCACGCCTGGGCCTGAGCCTGAAGTTCCAGATCACCGCCGTGCTGCCGGAACTGTCGCCCTACGACAACCTGCTGCTGGCGGTGCAGGCGCATCAGTCGGTCTGGGCGCTGCTGCGCTCGCGTAGCAAGGGCGAGATGCACGACGAAGTCATGGCAACGCTGGAACGTTTCCGACTGGCGGAACGCGCCGACGACCTGGCGGGCGAGCTCAGCCACGGCCAGCAACAGTGGCTAGAGATCGCCATGTCGCTGATGCAGAAACCGAAGCTGCTGCTGCTGGACGAGCCGACCGGCGGCATGAGTCCGGAGGAGCGCCGCGCCACCGGCGAACTGCTGGAGCCGATCAAGCAGCAATGTGCGCTGGTCATCGTCGAGCACGATCTCGACTTCATCAAGGACATCTGCGACCAGCTCACGGTGCTCGACCAGGGCAAGGTGCTCGACGACGGGACGGTCGCCGATATCGAAGCGTCGTCGCGTGTTCAGGAGGTCTACACCAGCCGTGTCTGATGCCGATGCGCTTCTTCAGGTCGACGGGCTTTGTTCCGGCTACGGGCGTAGCCAGGTGCTGTTTGGTGTCAGCCTGTCGGTACCGCGGACCGGCGCGGTGGCAATCCTCGGCCGCAACGGCGTCGGTAAGACCACACTGCTGAAGACCCTGGTCGGCGAGCTACCCGTGATCGACGGTTCGATCCGGTTCGACGGCGCGGATATCGCTGCGGTGCAGACCGAGCAGCGGGTACGGCGGGGCGTCGGCTACGTGCCGCAGGAACACGCGATCTTCGGCAAGCTCACGGTGCGCGAGAACCTGCAGCTGGGCGCCATCACCCAGGCCGACAAGTCTGGCGTCGACATGGTGCTCGACTTCTTCCCCAAGCTCGGCGAACGGCTGCCGCAGCAGGCCGGCACGCTGTCGGGCGGCGAGCGCAAGATGCTGGCGATCGGCCGCGCGCTGCTGAGCCGGCCCCGCCTGCTGATGCTGGACGAGCCGACCGAGGGCGTCTGGGTCGGCGTGATCGAGGAGATCGCCGACCGGTTGCGCAAGCTGGCCCGGGAGATGGCGGTGATCCTGGTCGAGCAGCACGTCGAGCTGGCGCTGCACGTCGCCGATCACGCCTACGTCATGGATCGTGGCCAGGTCGCCCTGGAAGGACCGGCGGCGCAGGTCAAGGACGACCCGCAACTGCTCCGCTACCTCGCCCCCTGATCACAGCGTTGGACGTCGCCGATGCCAGTCTGTGGCCTGCTGGTAGGCGTGCCCGACATTCAACACGCCAGCCTCGTCGAACGGCCGGCCGGCAATCTGCAGGCTGACCGGCAGCCCGTCGGCGGCGAAACCGCAGGGCACCACAAGTGCCGGCAGGCCGGTCAGGTCGAACGGCTCGGTGTTGCGCAGGATCGCGGCGAAGACCGCGTCGGCGGTGCCGTTGATGTCGACCTCGGTGCCGCCGATCGGCGTCGCCGTCATGGCGATGCCCGGCGTTGCCAGCACGTCGACCTGTTCCAGCGCATCGGCCATCTCGTGCCCGAGCAGCGTGCGGTAGCGCTGCGCGTGCAGGTAATCCTTGGCCAGGATCTGCTCGCCGAGTTCCAGCATGCTTCGCACGCCCTCCGTGAACAGGTGCGCGCGATCGTCCAGCGTGTCGTCGTGGTAGGCCGTGGCCTCGGCCAGGTAGATCGCCAGCGCCGCCGCTGCCGCGTGGTCGATATGCGGCAGGTCGATTTCGACGACGGTGGCGCCAAGCTCGCGCAGCGTCCCCAGCGCCTGCTCGACCACGTCGTTCACCTGCGACTGCGACCGCTCGAAAAAGTAGCGCCGCACGACGCCGACCTTGAGGCCGCGAACATCGCCATTGAGCGCGCCGACATAGTCCGCCACGGGCCGATTGGCGCTGGCGGCGTCGCGTGGATCCGGGCCGGCGCAGGCGGCCAGGATCATGGCGGCGTCGTAGGCGCTGCGGCTGAGCGGCCCGGAATGGTCCATGGTCCAGCACAATGGCAGGATGCCGGCCCGGCTGACGCGGCCGTAGGTCGGTTTCAGGCCGGTGAGCCCGCAGCACGCCGCTGGCATGCGGATCGAGCCGCCGGTGTCACTACCCGTGGCCACCGGCAGCAGCCCACCAGCCACCGCCGCGGCCGAGCCACCGCTGGAACCGCCAGTGATCTTGTCGGTGTCCCACGGATTGCGGCTGGCGCCGAAGCTGTCGTTCTCGCCGGTCGGTCCGTAGGCGAACTCGTGCGTGTTGAGCTTGCCGAGCGTGATCATGCCGGCCTCGCGCAGCTTGCCGACGACGGTCGCGTCCTGCTCGGGTACCCAGTCGTCGAGCACGCGTGAGCCGCCGGTGGTGCGCAGCCCCGCCGTGGCGTAGAGATCCTTGTGCCCGATCGGCAGTCCGTGCAGCGGGCCGCGCGGGCCGCTCTTGGCGATCTCCGCCTCGGCCGCGCGCGCATCCGCTAGGGCCTGCTGGGCGGTCACGGTGATGAACGCGTTAAGACGCTCGTTCAACCGGTCGATGCGGGCCAGAAACGCCTCGGCAACCTCTACCGGCGAGGCCTGCTTGTCGGCGATGGCCTGCGCCAGTTCGCGAAGATCGAGGTTGGCCAGCTCAGTCATCGCCGCCGCGCTCCACAGGCTGGAACACGACCGCCGGTTCCACGTCCTTCAACGGCAGCCGGCGCAGGCTCTCCAGCTGTTGCAGGATCGGCTCCAACGCCACCGCGTTCGCTTCCGCCCGATCCTGATCCAGCGGGTGCCCTGCTACCTGGGCGGCAACCGCCCGAACCGTTTGCTGCGAAAGCGCCGCGCGCTTTGTCATGCTGTCTCTCCCACGTGTCACGCAGAATGTCATTGAACTCGCTTAGTCCGAACCTTACGGCCCATTCATCACGAAAGGGACCCGAAACCCACGTTGCTGATTGTCGATGCACATCCGCCGCAGCCGACGCTGGCTTCAAATTTCCAGAACAAAGCCGCCGACCTCCCCTCCCGGCCAAGGGAGATGTCGCAGAGAACTCGAGCGCCAAGCCATCCGGTTTCCTGGGCTCACATCAGTTGCCCGGCGGCGGCGCCTGACTCTGCGCTCAACCTGGGGCCACGTCGTCTACCTGCGCGCCGAGCGGCCGTTCACCAGGAGCATCGCGATGATGACGACGCCATAGATGATGCGTCGGCTTGCCTCTGGCATCTGCATCACGGCCAGGACGCTTGTGAGCAACGTGATTACCAGGACGCCGGCCACGGTGCCCAGGTAGGTCCCGCGGCCGCCGAGAATGTTGGTGCCACCCAGCACGACCGCGGCGATCGCCGGGAGTAGATACTCGTCGCCCATGCCCTGGTACGACTGGTCCAGCCGTCCGGCGAGCAGGATGCCGCCCAGCGCGCTGCAGGTTCCGGAGATCACGAAAGCCTTCACCAGCACCACGTTGGTGTTCACGCCGGAGAGATAGGTCGCGCGTTCGCGGTTGCCGGTGGCGAAGATGTAACGCCCGAAAGGCGTACGACGAAGCATGAACACGACCGCGATCGAGAGCAGCAGCCAGATCCACAGCATGTTTGGCACGCCCAGGATGTCGCTGCCCTTGCCGAGGACGCGCATCGCCTCCGATGCCTTGGTCTGCGGCGCGAATCCGCCGGTGTAGACCACGGCGACACCGAGCAGCACCGCGTTCACCGCCAGCGTCAGGATCATTGACGGCAGGCGCAGATAGCCGACACCGATGCCATTGAACAGGCCGACCACGACGCCGACCAGCAGACCGGCGGGGATCGCCAGCGTCACCGCCCATGGCTCGCCGATGCCGACCATGCTCGTCGCCACCATCGCCGCGGCAGTCATCACCCAGGGGATCGACAGGTCTATGTGCCCGAGCAGGATGACCACCATGGCGCCCGCCGCGACGAGGCCGAGGAAGGCGGCGATGTAGACCTGTTGCACCAGGTAGTCGACCGACAGGAAGGCGGGCAGGTAGAGGCTGCCGATGCCGACGATCACCACGATGGCGGCGATCGCCACCAGCACTGCGTTGTCGAGGCCCTTGATCAATCTTCGGTCGCCGCCCGGCCGCAAGGTCTCTTGCAGGCTCATCAGGTCCAGCCGGTTCTTCACGCGCAGCACCCGCAGCGCGCCGACGCTGATCGCCGCCAGCAGCACCAGGCCCTCGAACAGGGGCTGCGCCAGCGGCGAGGCGCCGGCGAACAGCAACACGCCATTGATCGTGCGAAGGATGTAGGCGCCGAAGATCGAGCCGACCAGACCGCCGCTGCCGCCGAGCAGCGAGGTGCCACCGATCACGACGGCGGCGATCGACTTCAAGGTATAGTCGGTGCCGAGCTGGGCATCGCCGCTCAGCGTTTGCATACCGAGGAACAGCCCGCCCATCGAGGCCAGCGTGCCACCCAGAATGAAGGCCGCCATCTTCGCCCGGTTCACGTTGACGCCGGACATGTAGGCGGCGGATGTCGACGAGCCCACGGCATAGCAACTGCGTCCGAGCATCGAGTGCTTGAATGGCAACCAGACGAACACGACCGCCGCGACCATGATCAGGATTGCGGTCGGAACCACCTGGAAGGTCTCGTAGGTCAATGCGTCGGCCAGCGTTTCGTCGACCTCGCCACCCGGTATCGGGCGGATCACGTACGCCAAGCCGGTGTAGATCGCGCCGGTGGCCAAGGTAGCGATAATTGGCTGGATACCGCCGTAGACCGCAATCAGCCCATTGAGCAGGCCGCACGCGGCGCCGGTTGCCAGGACCAGGACGCAGCCGAACGCGATCTCGGCTGGCGAGCCGTTGACGACCTCCGAAGCGACGCAGTTGCTGAGCGCCACGATGGCGCCGACCGAGAGGTCCAGGCCGCCAATCAGCACCACCACCGTCTGCGCCATCGCGGCGAAGGCCAATGCGACGCCCTGGTTGGCGGCCAGCGTCATCACGTAGGTGGTCAGGCCGCGTGGATGCAGTGACAGGAATACGATGAAGAGCACGGTGAACAGCGCGATCGCGATCAGCGGCCCACTGTACCGGCGCAAGAAGCCCCTGAACTCCGGCGTGCCGCCGGAGCCTACGCCTGACGACGCATCGGATCCGGCTGCGCCGGTCATGGGGCGACCGCGGCAGCCGTGCCGGGCGTTTCGCCGATGTTGAGCGCGCTGGCCACGATGGCCTCCTCGGTGATCTGCTCGCCGACCAGTTCGGTGGTGATCTGGCCCTGGTACATGATCAGCACCCGGTCGCACATCCCGATCAGTTCGTCATAGTCAGTGGAATACAGCAGCACGGCGGTGCCACCGGCGGCGAGCTGGTGCAGCAGCTGGTAGAGCTCTTGCTTGGTGCCGACGTCGATGCCGCGCGTCGGATCCATCAGCAGCAAGACCTCGGGCTTCGTCGCCAGCCATTTGGCGATCACCACCTTCTGCTGGTTGCCACCGGACAGGCCGCCGACCGCGTCGTCGATCGTATCAATCTTGATGCGAAGCTGTCCCACCGCAGCGTCGACCAGATCGGCCTCCGCCTTGCGATCGATCGCGCCGCCGCGCGTGATCGTCTCGACCGCCGCCAGCGTCAGGTTCTCGCGTACTGAAAGCGGCAGCATCAGGCCCTCGCTCTTGCGGTCCTCCGGCACCATGGCGAGGTCGATGCCGCTGGCCTTGGCGGCGCGGGGGCTGTCAATCTGGGTCGGCTTACCGCCTACCTCCACCGTGCCGCGAACGTCGCGCAGCACGCCGAACAACGACAGCAGCAGTTCGCGCTGTCCCTGGCCGTCGAGGCCACCGAGACCCACGATCTCGCCGCGACGAACCGACAGCGACACGTCCTGCAGCCGATCGGTCCAGCTCAGGCCATTCGTTTTCAACGCCACGCTTGCCGCCGGCTCGCGCTCGGTGCGTGGCGGATAGACCTGTGTGATGTCGCGGCCGATCATCAGCCGAATGATCTCATCGGCCGACTTCTCGCCTTGCGGGAAGGTCTCGATGTGGCGGCCTTCACGGAACACCGAGCAGGTATCGGCTAGCGCCTCGATCTCGTGCATGCGGTGCGAGATGTACAAGATCGACATGCCGCGATCGCGCAGCCGGAACAGCAGGCGATACACCTGTTCGACGTCCGCCGCGGTCAACGCCGAGGTCGCCTCGTCCAGGATCAGCAACTGCGGGTCGCGGCCGAGCGCCTTTGCGATCTCGACCATCTGCCGGCGCGATAGTGGCAAGTCCTTGCACAGCATGGATGGGTCGACATCCCGGCAGCCGACTTCGGCCAGCAACTGCACCGCGCGATTGTGCTGCGCCCGCGATGCGATGAAGCCGCCCCAACCCGGCGCGTTGGTGATGCAGATGTTGTCGGCGACGGTCAAATCCGGCAGCAGCGACAGTTCCTGGAACACGCAGACAAGGCGTTGGTCCAGCGCATCGCGTGGGCTGGACAGCGTGATCGCCTGGCCATCGAGCTCGATGCGGCCGTCGTCGGGCTGCTCCACCCCGGCAATGGTCTTGATCAGTGTGCTCTTGCCGGCGCCGTTCTCACCCAGGATCGCGTGGATCGAACCGCGGCGGCAGGCGAAGTCGACGCCTTGCAGGGCGCGCACGCCCCCGAAATGCTTGGACACGCCGGACAGGCGCAGAAAGGGAGTGTTGGCGTCGGACATGGTGGGCCCGTTCCCGTCAAGAGAAGCCGGCACGGGTCGCCAGCGGACGACCCGTGCCGGTCGTGGTCGGGATCAGGTGTTGTCGGGCGTCTGCTTCAGGAGTTCTTCCAGCGGCAGCACCACGTCGCAGGCCGGGATGTCAGCACCGGCCTGGAAGTTGTCCGGCGCGCTCTTCCAGTAGTTCACGCCTTCCTTCAGGTCCTTGGAATAGATCGTCGGGATTTCCAGGCCGACGAGCTGGGGCAACTCGTGACCCTTCAGCAGCGCGATGGCGGCCTTGGCGGCGACGGCCGACATCGCCGGCGACTGCACCCGCGCGATCGCGGTCCAGTCACCCTCGTCGATCATCCGCAGCGAACCGTTCTCGCCCGACGTGCCGAGCGGGATCTTCGGGTGCTTGGTGTCGATCAGCGCGTTCATCAGGCCGGTGGCGCCATGCTGGGTCACCATGCCGGCAAAGTTGCCGTGCGTCTTGATGGCATCGGCGACGACCTTCTGCACCGTGCCGTCGTCCCAGTTGCCGACCACCGTGACGACCTCGATGCCGTCCTTGTTGTCGAACACGTTGTGCATGCCGATGGAGCGGTCGCGGTCGACCGAATTGCCGGGCAGGCCGCGGATCTCCAGCACCTTGCCCTTCTTCTCGGCCATGTTGTCGTAGACGAACTGGGACTTCACCTCTTCGAACTCGACCTGCGGCTCGTTGATGATCACGACCTGGTCGGTGTCGAGCACGTTGTCGAACGGCACGAGCACGGTGCCGGCGCGCTTGGCGCGCTTGATCACCGGGCCGAAGGAGGTCGGGTTCACGGCGATGAAGATGATGCCGTCGTAGCCGGCGGCGATGAAGTTGTCGACGGCGGCGATCTGCGCGGCCACGTCGGTGCCGGTGCTGACGACCTTCAGTTCCTTGATGTCCTTGGCGTTCTCCGGGCGCGCGGCCCATGCCTTCAGGCTCTGGATCATCTGGATGCGCCAGCTGTTGCCGGCGAAGCCGTTGACCAGCGCGATGCGATACGGACCTTCGCGACCCGGGTAGCTGATCGTCGTCTTGCTGCGCGGATCGGGCTTGAAGCAGGCCGGGTCCGGGTTGCCCATCGCGGCCGCCGCCGGCGACGCCGCCAGCGATGCTCCCACCGCGATCACGGCGGCAGCGGACAATCCGCGCACCGCATTCCTCATCATTCTCGACATTGGTTCCTCCTCCAGATTTTCTTTGTCAGGGCCGCTGTTATTCAGCCGCCTGTTGGCCTTCGGCGTACGCGCTCAGCTTGGGCATTACCTCTTCGGCAAGCAACTGCATCGAGCGCTTGTGCAATTCCTTGTCGTCCCAGTCCTTCTGGGTGAGCAGCAAGGTGCCGAAGTAGCCGATCTCGTCCACCATGGCGACGAGCTGGTCGAGCACGCGCTTGGGGCTGCCGGAGATCAACATGAGCTCCAGGCATTTCTGCCAGGTGAGATCGGAATCGGGCATCGACTGGTCGTCCTTGAAGATGCCCAGGAGTCCGTACGTCCCGAGGTTGTCGCGCAGATACTTGTAGTACCAGGCCGGGCTGCACGCCTCCTTCGAAAGGTAGGCTTCGGCCTGCTCGTCAGAGTCGGTCACCAGGATCGAGCGGGCGACACGCCACAGGTTGCGGTCCGGCTGCTCGCCGGCGTCGCTGGCCCCGGCGGCATACGACGTCCAGTGCGTCTTGACGTTCTCCAGCGGCGTGAAGTTCGCGGAGATCATACCCCAGCCGTTCGAGCCGGCGAAGCGAGCGGTTCCGGAATGCGGGCTCATCACCGACATCGCCAGCGGCGGATGCGGCTTCTGGTAGGGCTTCAGCATCGGGCCAATGCCGAGCTTCTCCTGCACTTGCTCGTCGACCACCACGTCCCAATACTTGCCGTGGATGCGGTAGGGGGGGTCGGAGGCCCAGATCTTGTGCACCATGTCGACGGCCTCGGCCATCATCTCGGCGCGGTTCTTGTCGAAGGTCTGGAACAGCTCGAAGTCGGAGCCCAGGCCGCCTGGACCGACGCCCATGATGAAGCGGCCCTGCGCCAGATGGTCGAACTGCGCCGCGTTGCCGGCGACCTGCGCCGGATGGTGCTGCGGCATGTTAATGACCGCGGTGCCGAACTTGATCCGCTCCGTGACCGGGATCAGGGTTGCCATGAACTGCATCGGATCCGGAATCGGCTCGGTCGCGCAGGCGTAATGCTCACCCACCCACGCCTCGTCGAAACCGAGCTTCTCCGCATGCAGGATCGCCTCGCGGTCTTCGCTCAGCACGGTCTGGTAGTCGCGTTCCGGATCGTGCAACGGCATCATGAACAGGCCGAGACGCATAGTGCCCTCCCTCGTCGGCTGACTGGCGGATCGTCCTGGTCAAACCCGGTCCGTCGAACCGCCCCGCGCCAACGAAGTGGCGCATATTGCTAGAAAGTCGTATTATCATACAAATTCGCGCACTCGATCACGCAGCACTTGGCGCCCGACGGCCTCTTCCGATCGCCCCCTTCGTCGCGCGCGCGACGAAGGGTTGAGCCCCGAGCGCGGACCTGCGATCAAGCGTGCCGCGTTTGTCTTGCGGCGGCGTATCGAGTGCAGAACGGGCAGCGCCACGCCCGACTTGAACGCACCACCCAGGTAACGAGGTTGAGCGAACCGCAACGTGTTTGGTGATAGCGCCTTCGAAGACTTTCGCCCGGTATCGCGCCGAGACACGCTGGCGCACCAGATCGCGCGCGCACTTCGCGAACGCATCACCGGGGGCAAGATGCAGCCTGGCGATCGGCTGCCGACCGAAGCACAACTCGCCGAGTCCTTCGGTGTCAGCCGCACCGTAATTCGCGAAGCCGTTTCCAGTCTGAAGCACGAGGGTCTGATCGACACTCGACAGGGAGCGGGCGCCTTCGTCAGCGAGATCACCCGTCGCACGTTGTCGATCGAGACCAGTCATCTGGAGCGTCAGGAGAACCTGGCCTACGTCTTCGAGACCCGCCTCACCATCGAGCCGACCGTTGCCACGCTGGCGGCCGAGCGCCGTGAGGACCAGCATCTCGACGCGATGAAGCTGGCGGTGGACCATCTCAGCAAGGCCAGCGACAGCGGACCGGAGGCGGAACTTCACTTCCATCGGGCCATGGCGCACGCCACCGGCAACCCCTACTACATCGGCGTCTGCCAGGCCCTGCAGCCGACGATCCTGGCGGCAATCCGACTTTCGCGGGCCGACGTTGCGCAGCACAGCGAGGAACTGACGGCGGTGTGGCGCGAGCACGAGGCAATCTTCGCGGCAATCCGGGACGGCGCGCCGGTGCTGGCGAAGAAGGCCGTGCGAAGTCATCTGCGGAAGTCCGCGACGCGACTGTCAGTCGGCATCGCGCACAGCCGGACCCCGCCGAAGGCCGCCGCGGTCACGGGATAATCCGGTCTCGGCGCATCAGGTCGAATGTCGACAGGAAGCTTTCCTCGGTATCCATCACCTCGGTGAAACCGGCCTTGATGCGCTTGGTGTCCTCCAGGATCGTGTCCCACGTCCGGCCCAGATTCCAATCGGCGAACACCCAGTCGCCCATGTCCGCGAACGGCGTCGGCTTCAGGTCGTGCTTGGCGACGATCTGGTCCCACACCGGCGCCTTGTCGGCCATGAAGTCGGTCAGCGAGAACGGCATCACCATGCCGGGCCGGCAACCGAAATAGGCGGTCAACGCCGGCCACAGGTTGCACCAGCGGAAGCCCGACTCGTTGGTGATGTTGAAGGCCTCGTTGGCGGCCTCGGGTGCGGTGGCGCACCAAGCCTCGAACCGGCCCAGGATGCGCGCGTCGGTGAACTTGTTGTAGGCCTCGAACGCCTCGACCGGCCCGGGATAGTGGAACGGCACGTCGAGGTGCTTGCAGATGGCAGCGTAGGCCGCCAGGAACCCGCAGCTGTTCAGCGGAATGCCGGCGACGTTGCCGATCACCGCCTCGGGCCGGACCAGCGTGTAGGTCCAGTCCTTGCCCTTCTGCAGGTCGACCACGAAGTCCTGCTGGTCGTAATAGAAGTTCGGCGGCAGGTGGCGCGGGTCGGTCTCGACCGACGGCGTCTTGTGTTTGCCGAGATGACAGCCGTAGTACTTGCCGCCCTGCGTCAACACCACGCGCTGCATCGCCTTCGCCGATGCCTCGGCCAGCACGCCGACGGAGTTCGCGGTCAGGGCCAGGTTGCCCGCGACATTCTCGGCATGGATCGAGCCGTTCAGCGCCGAATAGAAAACATGGGTGACGTCGTCGAGCTTGCCGAGCGCTCGCTCGGCCGCCGCGCGGTCCTCTAGGTCGACCGAGATGAACTCGGCCCGCGTGTCGAAACTCGGCTTGCGACGCGAAATGCCGACAATGTCCCAGTCGTTGCTGGCTTCCAGCGTCTGCAGTACATGGCGCCCGATCATGCCGAGCGCGCCGACGACGACTGCCTTCTTGTGATCCATTTCTTCTCCTCCCGACAATACCTGTGACGGCCTTCGTTACATGCCGTACGTCTTCGTACACTAGCGAACGGCTTCCAATACGGCCAATAGACCGCCGGCGCATGGCTGCCATTCGTTTCAGCGGCCGCGCCATCTGCGCTAGCGTGGCTGCGCGCACGCAGTCTGCAGGAGAGAGCCGGAATGGCAGAGAACAAACACGCGCTGGTTATCGGTGGTCGCGGCGTCATCGGCCGCACCCTGGTGCAGGAACTGACGCGCGCTGGCGGCTGGACCGTGACGGCGGTCTCGCGTCAACCGCCCGGCTTCGAAACCAACGCGCGGTTCATCTCGGTCGATCTGCTCGACGCCGCGGCGGCGAAACGCGCGCTGGCCGAGCTGATCGACGTCACCCACCTGTTCTATGCCGGCCTGCATGGCGGACTGGCCTCCGAGAACGTCGAGGGCAACCTGGCGCTGCTGGTCAACGCCGTCGATGCCGTCGAGCCCGTCGCCGAGGGGCTGCGCCACATATCGCTGCAGGAAGGCGGCAAGTATTACGGCCGCCACCTCGGCGCCTTCGTGACGCCGGCCAGGGAAGACGACGCCCGCCACCTGCCGCCCAACTTCTACTACGACCAGCAGGACTTTCTGACGGCGCGCCAGGCCGGCAAGGCCTGGAGTTGGTCGGCGGTGCGGCCGGAGCTGGTCTGCGGACCGGCGCGTGGCGTGCCGCTGAACCTGATGTTGCTGATCGGTGTCTACGCCGCGATCTGCAAGGCCTACGGCCTGCCCTTGCGTTTTCCTGGCAGCCCGCGCGCCTACGAGGTGCTGGGCCAAGTCACCGACGCCGGCCTGCTGGCTCGCGCCACGATATGGGCCGCGATCAGCCCGGCCGCCGAGAACCAGCCCTTTAACCTGACCAACGCCGACTGCTTCCGCTGGTGCAATGTGTGGCCGAAGCTGGCGGCTTTCTTCGACATGCCCTGGGCGCCGCCGCAAAGGATCAGCCTGGCCGACTTCATGGCCGACAAGGGCGCGGTGTGGGACCGCCTGGTGCGCGAACACGATCTGCAGCCGATGCCCTTCTCGGAGGCTGGCGACTGGGCCTTCGCCGACTGGGTGTTCGCCACCGACTGGGACTACGTGATGAGCGACGTGAGGCGCATCCAGGCCGGCTTTACCGAGGTGGTCGACAGCGAGGACATGTTCCTGCGCCTGCTCGGACAGTTCCGCGCCGACAAGGTGATCCCGTAGCTCGTCTACGCGGCCTGCGAGATCGCGCCGCGCGTGTTCACGTAGACTGCATAGAGGCTCTTCGTGCCGGTGATGAACAGCCGGTTGCGCTTGCGCCCACCGAAGCAGACGTTGGACACCACCTCGGGCACCCTGATCTTGCCGATGAGGCTCGCGTCGGCCGCGTAGACGTGCACGCCGTCGCCGGCCGACGTCCAGATGTTGCCGTGCACGTCGACGCGAAAGCCGTCGTAAAGACCGAACGGACTTTCCGCGAAGAGCTGGCCCTGGCCCAGCGAGGCACCGTCGGCGGAGACCGGGTAGGTCAGGATCTTCGGCGTGTTCGATGGATCGTGCGTGAAGCCGGTGTCGGCGACGTAGAGCACCCGCTCGTCGATCGAGAAGGCCAGGCCGTTGGGCTTCAGCAAGTCGGTGACAACGGCGGTGACGGCGCCGGTCGCGGGATCGACCCGGTAGACGTTGGAGCGGCCGACCTCCGACTCCGCCGGATCGCCCTCGTAGTCGCCGTCGATGCCATAGGTCGGGTCGGTGAACCACACCGAGCCGTCCGACTTCACCACCACGTCGTTCGGCGAGTTCAGCCGCTTGCCGTCGAAGGCATCGGCCAGCACGGTACGGCTGCCGTCATGCTCGATGCGCGACACGCAACGTGCCCGGTGCTCGCAGCAGACCAGCCGCCCTTCGCGGTCGACCGTGTGGCCATTCTGATTGCGGCAGGGCGCCTCGAACTCCGACACCGACCCGTCCGTCTCGTCCCAGCGCAGCAGGCGGTCGTTCGGAATGTCGGACCAGATCAGGTAACGCCCGGCGGCAAAGTAGGCCGGTCCCTCGGTCCAGCGCCCGCCGGTCCAGAGTTGCTCGACGTGCACGTTGCCCAGCACCAGCTTGGCGAAGCGTGGGTCAATCACCTCAAAATCGTTCGTGATCATGGCGTCCTCCTGATGGCAACGTTCAACGGCGCATCGAGACAGATGACGCCCCTTGTCCTACCCGGTTGCGCGGCGCCCGGCCAACAAGTGGGACGCGACACGGCATTGTCGGTATGTGGCGCGGCGGAAAGTTGTTCCGTCGGCCCAGCGCGGCGTCGCGATCGGTTGGCGACGCGCCGCGGCATTGTGAAAATGCGGACACCGACTGTGCAAGGGCGCAGGGCGCCGGCTGGTGACCGCTAACGGCGTCAGGATCAGGCCGTCGCGGTAGCCGGTCGACTGATGCATGGTGTCGCGCGGGCTCGGTCGAACGGATTGGCCGGCTTCGTCAGGCGCGGGTTCGTCATGATGCTGCGCCTTCTGGGTCTGGTAATCTGCTGGCGCGGCTGCGTGTGCGATCAGCCGCGCCAGGGCGAGCACCGGCGAATGTCCAGAAAGACCTGAAGTATCTCGTTGTGGTTGCCGAGAATTCGAAAGCGTTCGTCATTGAGAACAACTGATTACGCTAGTTCAGTTAACATCTATTCATAAATCGAATGAACTACATTCGATATTCACCGTCGGTTAACCATGCACCGATAAGCTGTGCGATCGTTGATCAGTCGGAGCATACCCGTGCGAGTTCTCCTTATCGAGGCAATGTGCGCGCTACGCGCGTTGTCTGAGCAGGCAACGGAGCGGAGAGGCGTGAGCTTTCTTCGCAATTCAGAACGCGTCTGGGTCATGACCACCGATGTCAGTCAGAGTTCAATCGCGAACAGGAATTCTCTTTTTCAGTATGATCTTGCTCAGTATTACTAGCGTTTGATTTGGAAACCCGAATGACTGTCAAATATGACTTCTCGGGCCTGTCAATCATGGTTGTCGACGATAACTCCTTCATGACCAAGATTGTTGGTCAAATAATGAACGCGATGCGGATATCTGACGTTGTTGGATTTGTGGATCCAGTTGAGGCATTTGCGCATCTGGTGGACTGGACTCCAGATTTGATCATAGTGGACTGGGTGATGGACCCGGTCAATGGAGAAGAGTTCGTTCGAATGATCCGATCCTCCCCCGGTCACGTAAAATATGTGCCAATCATTGTTCTGACTGGACACGCGACCAAGCAATTGGTTCAAAAAGCGCGACTTGCAGGATCCGACTATTCGATATCCAAGCCGGTGTCATTGTCGCATCTCTATAAGGCGTTTGAACACTTGATCAGAAAAGATCGAGTTTTCTTCGAAACCCCGAAGTACTTTGGCCCAGATCGACGGCGCAAACAGCGCAACTTTGAAGCTGCGGATCGACGTCATAATGCAGCAGAACCGATTCCGACCCCTCACGTGGAATAGTTCTCTGACCACGACCAGGCGATGACGCGACGACCGGTTTGCCTCCGAACTCGGACGTCACTCTCGGCGCCGACGTCGTCGCGACCTGGCCGGTAGCAGACGTCAGGTCGCGTTGAACGTTGCCGCCAGCGTCGCATAGGGCGGAAGTGTCAGTTCGCCGGTGTTGATCGATGCATTCACCGTAACGTCGGGCAGGGGGGCAACGTTGCCCTCGGGTCGCGGCAATCTCACGGTTTCGTCCGCGAGGTTCACCGCCACCAGCAGCGTTTCGTCGTCAGCGTGGCGCAGGAAGCTGATCTGCCGGTCGGCAACGTGCTGGAACTCGATGCGACCGCGCGTCATCGCCGGGTGTTTCTTGCGCCAGGCGATCATGGCCCGCGCGAACTGCAGGGTCGATGACGGGTCGGCTTCCTGTGCCGCGACGCAGGCGGCGATGTGGTCATTCGGGATCGGCAGCCACGGCTCGACGTCGGTGAAATGCGCCCTTGGATCGGCATCGCTCCACGGCATCGGCGTGCGGCAGCCGTCGCGCCCCTTGAACTCCGGATAGAAGGTGAGGCCGTAGGGGTCGACGATGCGCTCGTACGGCACATCGACCTCATGCAGGCCAAGCTCCTCGCCTTGGTAGAGGAACACCGTGCCGCGCAGGCTGAGCAGCAGGAACAGCAGTGCGCGGGCAAAGGCGGCCGGCGCCTGCGGCCCGCCCCAGCGGCTGACCACGCGCATCACGTCATGGTTGGAGAAAGCCCAGGCGGGCCAGCCCTGACGCTCCTCGTCGCTGAACGCCTCCACCGTCTCGCGCAACACGTGCAGGTCGAGCTGATCGCCCAGCAACGCGAACGAATAACCGGTATGCAGCGGGCCGCCCGGACCAGCGTACTCGGCGATGCGGGCGATCGAGTCGTCGTCGGCGATCTCGGCGACCAGCGCGACGTCCTGGTACTTCTCGGCGAGGTCACGCAGGCGATGCAGAAAGGTCAGGGTCTCGGGCTGCGACTTGTCGAAGCTATGAAGCTGGAAATTGTAGGGGTTGTTCGGCTTCACGGCGTCGGTCGGCGGGTACCCGGCAGGCCGGGGTGGATTGTCACGCAGCTCCGGGTCGTGTGTGAGGAAGTTGCAGGCATCGAGGCGGAAACCGTCGACGCCGCGGTCGAGCCAGAACTGGCACTCGGCCAGTAAGGCGTCCTGCACGTCGGGATTGTGGATGTTGAGATCGGGTTGGCTGGGCAGGAAATTGTGCAGGTAGTACTGCTCGCGCCTCGGTTCCCAGGTCCAGGCGACGCCACCGAACATCGACAGCCAGTTGTTCGGCGGCGTTCCGTCTGGGCGGGCATTGGCCCACACGTACCAGTCGGCGCGCGCGTTGTCCCGGTTGCGCCGGCTCTCCTCGAACCAGGCGTGCTGATCGGCGGTGTGGCTCAGCACCATGTCGATCAAGACGCGCAGGCCCTGGCGATGTGCGGCTTGTATTAGCTCGTCGAAATCGGCAATCGTGCCGAACAAAGGGTCGACGCTTCGATAGTCCTGGACGTCGTAACCGAAGTCGCGCATCGGCGAACGGAAAAACGGCGAAATCCAGATCGCATCGACACCCAGACGCGCGACATACGGAAGCCGTTCCGTTATTCCGGGAAGGTCGCCAACGCCGTCGTGGTTCGCATCTTGAAAACTTCGTGGATATATTTGATACAGGATCGCGCCACGCCACCACTCATTTGTCATATCGAACTCCGTTCCGGCGGACTGGCCTCTCTCCCAAATAGCTGAATTTGTTTAATTTTCGTCACCTGATGGCAAGCATAACGGGGTTGGGGGTGGAAATTCAACGCACGACCCTGTATCCTTGTCCACCAATCAAGATTCGGGACACGCCATCGTGCGACGTGACTTCACGGCGTCGCCATTGAGATAATGTTGCGAAGGACGGAACGAACCGGTCCGCCTTTGCCTGATGGCTGATGACGCGCCGGCGATCTTGCCGCGCGTCCGTCCGGCACACCGTGCCAAGGGGATGATGGTAAACCAATCGACCGAGGAGGACGTCAATGGCGTTCTTCTGGAGGATGAATTCGAGAATATTGCTGTGGTCGGCGCTGGTGCGTGGGGCACGGCGCTGGCGATCACGGCGGCGAGCGCCGGGCGGCGCGTCCGACTGTGGGCGCGTGAGCCGGAGGTTGTGTCGGCGATTGCCGCCAGCGGCGAGAACGCGACCTTCCTGCCGCAGCGGCGGGTGCCGAGCGCGGTCAGGGCAACCGTGGACCTCAGCGAGGCCGTCGCCGAAGCCGACCTCGTCCTGCTCGTGGTGCCGTCGCAGTTCCTGCGCGACATGGCCGCGTGCGTCCACAGCTGCCTGGCCGTCGGTGTACCGGTGTTGATCTGCGCCAAGGGCGTGGAGCGCGGCACCGGCAAGCTGATGAGCGACGTCGTCGAGGAGGCGATGCCGGGCCGGCCGCTGGCCGTGCTGTCGGGGCCGACCTTCGCGGAAGAGGTGGCGGCCGGCATGCCGACCGCGATCACCGTGGCCTCGGCGGACGCAAACAACGGCACGTCGGAGAACTCGCTGGCGGCGCGGACCGCGCTGGCGCTCGGCACGGCGACCTTCCGTCCCTATGTCTCCGACGACGTAATCGGCGTGGAGATTGGCGGCGCGGTGAAGAACGTGCTGGCGATCGCCTGTGGTGTGGCGACGGGACTCGGTTTCCGCTCCAACACGCGCGCGGCGCTGATTACCCGCGGCCTGGAGGAAATGAAAAGCCTGGCCGAAGCGCTGGGCGGCCGGCGCGAGACGGTGACGGGCCTGGCTGGCATCGGCGACCTGCTTTTGACCTGTTCCAGCGAGCAGTCGCGCAACATGTCTTTCGGTCTGGCACTCGGCCGTGGCGCCAGCGTGGCCGAGATCCTCGCCGGCAAGGCGCAGGTGGTTGAGGGCGTCGCCAACGCCACCTCGGTCACCGACCTGGCGCGTCGCCACGGCATCGAGATGCCGATCTGCGAGGCGGTTCGCGCCGTGCTCGATGGCGACATCAGCGTCGCGGACGCGCTGGCGGCCCTGCTTGGCCGTCCGCTGCGCGCGGAACCGAAGGCGCTGGATGTCGAGTTGCCGCATCCGGCGTCGTCGGACGAGATCGAGGCGCGGGTCGAGGCGCTGACGCGATGACCGCGAAGTTGATTCTGGCGACCGATCTGGACGGCACCTTCCTGGGCGGCACCTTGCCGGCGCGGGCGGAACTCTATGACCTGGTCGAGACTCGCCGCGACGAACTGCTGCTGATCTTCGTCACCGGCCGCGACCTGCCGTTCATTCGCGGCCTATGCCGCGACACCAACGTGCCATGGCCGGACTACGTGATCGGAGACGTCGGCACCAGCGTGGCCGAGGGCCGCGAGATGTCGCCATTGCAGGCGGTTGAGGCAGAGATTGCTCGGCGCTGGTCCGACCGTGGCGAGCAGGTCCGCGAGATGCTGGACCGCACGCCTGGGCTGAGCCTGCAGCCGACGCCGTTCCGCTACCGGGTCAGCTACGACTATGACCCGGACAGGTTCGATCGCGCACTGGTACCGCAGATCGAGGCGCAGGGATTCGATGTGCTGATCTCCGCCGAGCGCTTTCTCGACGTGCTGCCGCGTGGCGTCGCCAAGGGCCCGACGCTGCTGCGGCTCATCGAGCATCTCGCTCTCGACCGTGAGCGCGTGCTGGTCGCCGGCGACACGCTGAATGACCTGTCGCTGTTCCAGACCGGCCTGAAGGGCGTCGCGGTATCGAACAGCGAACCGGCGCTGATCCAATGCCTGCAGGATCTGCCGTCTGTCTACCGCAGTGCCGGCGCGGGCGCCGCCGGCATCCTCGAAGCCATCGACCACCTTGAACTGCTTTCGGAGTACGCCGCGTGAAATCGGACCTCGTCATCGTCTACCACCGCCAGCCCATGGAAGAGGTGGTCGAAGACGGCAAGACACTCTATCGCCCGCACCGGAGCCCGAACGGGATCGTGCCGACGCTGAAGAGTTTCTTCGGCGAGATCGACCGTGGCGCCTGGGTCGCCTGGACCCAGGTCAAGGCCAAGCATCTCGAGACGTTCCAGCGTGTCGTCACCGTCAGCGACACCGTCGGCGAGTACAACGTCTCGCGCCTGCCACTGACGCCACAGCAGGTGAAGAGCTTCTACCACGTGACCTCCAAGGAGGCGCTATGGCCGATCCTGCACAGCTTCCCGGAGACCTATGACTACGAGCCGGTCGACTGGCCGACCTATCGCGAGGTGAACTGGCTGTTCGCGGAAGCCGCGGCGGCGGAGGCGGCCGACGACGCCCTGATCTGGATCCACGACTACAATCTGTGGCTGGTGCCGACCTATCTGCGCCAGATCAAGCCGAACGCGCGCATCGCCTTCTTCCACCACACGCCGTTCCCGGCGCCCGACGTGTTCAACGTGCTGCCCTGGCGCACCGAGATCATGGACAGCCTGCTGAAGTGCGACCTCGTCGGCTTCCACATTCCGCGCTACGCCGCCAACTTCGTGGCCACCGCGCGCAGCCTGTTCGGCGTCGAGATCACGCAGACGGTCGAGACCGAGGACGGCATGTCGCCGACCGGCATGGCGCTGTCGGAGCCGAGCGTGCCGACCCGCATCCGCCACCGGGGCCACACCGTCAACATCGACGCCTTTCCGGTCGGGACCAACGCCGACTACATCGACGAACTCATGCAGTTGCCGGCGACCGACGCCAAGGTCGCCGAGATCCGCGAGGCGCTGGACGGCCGCCGGCTGATCGTCTCGGTCGGTCGCACCGACTACACCAAGGGCACCCGCGAGATGCTGGAGTCGTACGAGCGGCTGCTCGAACGCCGGCCCGAGTTGCGTGATCAGATCACCTTGATGGTCACCTCGGTGTCGTCGAACACCAACATGACCGTCTATCGCAAGGCGCAACGCGACATCGAGGCGCTGGTCGGCCGGATCAACGGCCGCTACGGCAATCTCGATTGGCAGCCGATCATCCTGTTCACCACCGCGATCCCGTTCGAGGAGCTCGTCGCCTACTACCGTGCCGCCGACATCTGCTGGATCGCCCCGTTGCGCGATGGCCTGAACCTGGTGGCCAAGGAGTTCTGTGCCACGCGCGCCGACGAGCAAGGCGTGCTGGTGCTGTCGGAATTCGCCGGCGCGGCGGTGGAGTTGCCGAACGCGGTGCTGACCAACCCTTACTCGCATCGCTCCATGGACGCCGCGATCGATCAGGCGCTGGGCATGAGCCCGGGCGAGCAACGCGAGCGCATGCAGCGATTGCGCGACGGCGTGCGGCATTACGACGTCGCACACTGGGCCCGCCACGTGATGGACCGGTTCGACGAGATCAAGCCGAAATCGAAGCCGGACGTACCAAGGAGCCTGGTCGCGGCGGAGTGAACCTGCGGGAGGACGCCAACAATGAAGAAACTGCTGGTGACGGTCGTCGCGGCGACGCTCTGGTCGGTGGCCGGCGTCCAGGCACAGACGCTGTCGATCTCCTGTGGCGCCGTCGGCGTGGAGCTCAAGCTCTGCCAGGAAGGTGTCGATGCGTGGTCGGCGAAGACCGGCGTGGACGTCCGCGTCGTCTCCACGCCGAACTCCTCCACCGAGCGGCTGGCGCTTTACCAGCAGATCCTGGCGGCCGAGGCCGATGACATAGACCTGTTCCAGGTCGACGTGGTCTGGCCCGGCATCCTGGCGAACCACTTCGTCGACCTGGCGGCGCACGCGAAGGCGGCCGGCGATCACTTCCCGGCGCTGATCCGCAACAACACCATCGACGGTCGCCTGGTCGCGCTGCCCTGGTGGACCGATGCCGGCGTCCTCTACTACCGCGCCGACCTGCTGGAGAAGCACGGCGCCAAGCCGCCCGCGACCTGGCAGGAAATGACCGAGACCGCGCGCGAGATCGTCGCCGCCGAACGCGCTGCCGGCCGTGACGGCCTGTGGGGATTCGTGTGGCAGGGCAAGGCCTACGAAGGCCTGACCTGCAACGCGCTGGAATGGCTCGACAGCTTCGGCGCCGGTGCCATCGTGTCCCGCGACGGCGACATCACCGTCAACAATCCGAAGGCTGCCGCTGCGCTCAAGCTCGCCGCGTCCTGGGTCAACGAGATTTCGCCGCCTGGCGTGCTGAACTATGACGAGGAGGCGTCGCGCGGCGTATTCCAGTCCGGCAAGGCCGTGTTCATGCGCAACTGGCCCTACGCCTGGGCGCTGGCCAACAGCGACGACAGCGCCATTCGCGGCAAGGTCGGCGTCGTCGCCCTGCCGAAGGGCGGTGCCGGCGGCAAGCACACCGGTACGCTCGGCGGCTGGAACGTCGCCGTCTCACGCTATTCCAAGCATCCAGGCCTGGCCATCGACCTGGCGCTCTATCTCACCAGCCAGGCGGAGCAGAAGCGCCGCGCCATCGCCGCCTCGTACAACCCGACCTATCCGGCGCTGTACCAAGACGCCGAGGTGCTGGCGGCCAACCCGTTCTTCGGTCAGCTCTACGAGACGTTTTCCAATGCGGTCGCACGGCCCTCGGGCGTCACCGGCGACGACTACAACCGTGTCTCCGCCGCGTTCTGGACCGCGGTGCACAGTGCGTTGTCGGGCCAGCAGCCGGCCGACACGGCGCTCGCCGATCTGGAACGCAAGCTGAAGCGGATCGGTCGGCGCGCGCGCTGGTAGCGGCCGGCGCCGCCGATGCGACCGGCCGCACGCCGCGTCCTGACCGCGTGGCTGTTCCTCAGCCCGATGCTTCTTGCCTTGCTGGTGGTCGCGCTATGGCCTCTGGCGCGCACCATCTGGTTCGGCCTCACCGATGCCTCGCTCTCCGACCTCGGCAACACCGCGTTTGTCGGGTTGGAGAACTTTCTCGTCGACGATGATGGCGAATGGTACGGGCTGCTGACCGATCCGCAATGGTGGACTTCGGTGTGGAACACGCTGGTCTTCGCCGTTGCCTCGGTGGCGCTGGAGACCGTGCTCGGCGTCGCCATCGCGCTGGTGATGCACGCCAGCTTCCCTGGCCGTGGGCTGTTCCGTGCCGCCGTGCTGGTGCCTTGGGCGATCCCGACGGTGGTGTCGGCGAAGATGTGGCAGTGGATGCTGCACGACCAGTTCGGTGTCATCAACGACGCGCTCGCCAGTCTCGGCCTGATCTCGCAGAACATCGCCTGGACCGCCGAGCCGAACCTGGCGCTGTTCTCGGTGATCATGGTCGACGTGTGGAAGACCACGCCCTTCGTCGCCCTGCTGGTGCTGGCGGCGCTGCAGATGCTGCCGCGCGATTGCTACGAGGCGGCGCGCGTCGATGGCATCCACCCGATCAAGGTGTTCTTCGGCGTCACCCTGCCGCTGATCAAGCCAGCGCTGATCGTCGCCGTCACCTTCCGCCTGCTCGACGCCTTCCGCGTGTTCGACGTCGTCTACGTCATGACCGGCAACGCGGCGGCGACGATGACCATGTCGGTCTACACCCGCCAACAGCTGGTTGACTTCCAGGACGTCGGCTACGGCTCGGCCGCCGCGACCTTGCTGTTCATGATCATCGCCGTGCTGACCGCGCTCTACCTGGTCGCGGTGCGCGCCGATGCGACCCGAGAGGCGGCCTGATGCGCCGGCTGCGCCAGATCGGCTTCGCGGCATTGGTCGCGGCGATCCTGTTCTACCTGCTGTTCCCGCTCTACTACGCCATCGTCACCTCGATGAAGGCCGGACCGTCGCTGTTCGAGGTCGACTACGTGCCGCGCCATCTCGACCTCGACAACTACGTTGCGATCTTTGCCGAGCAGCCTTTCGCACTGAACATCGCCAACTCGATCATGGTCTCGGTCGCCGTGGTGGCGCTGTCGCTGTTTCTGGGGCTGACCGCGGCGATGGCGCTGGGCCGGATGCGCTTCGCCGGTCGGCGTCACCTGTTGTTCGCGATCCTGTCGGTATCGATGTTCCCGCAGGTCGCGGTGCTCTCCGGCATGTTCGAACTGGTGCGCGCCGTCGGGCTCTACAACAACCTCGGCGGCCTGGTGCTGTCCTACCTGATCTTCACGCTGCCGTTCACGGTGTGGGTGTTGACCGCGTTCATCCGCGACTTGCCGCGCGACGTGGAGGAGGCCGCGATCCTCGACGGCGCGGGCCCGTGGACCCTGCTGACCCAGGTGTTCATGCCGCTGATGTGGCCGGCGATGGTGACCACCGGCCTGCTCGCCTTCATCGTCGCCTGGAACGAGTTCCTGTTCGCGCTCACCTTCACGCTGACCAACGAGCAGCGCACCGTGCCGGTCGCCATCGCGCTGATCACCGGCGGTAGCGAATTCGAGGTGCCCTGGGGCCGCATCATGGCCGCGTCGGTGATCGTGACGGTGCCGCTGATCGTGTTGGTGCTGGTGTTCCAGCGCCGCATCGTCGCCGGGCTCACCGCCGGCGCGGTAAAGGGCTGAGCCATGGTCGACGTCGTCCTTTCCGGCCTGACCAAACGCTTCGGCGATGTCGAAGCGGTCCGCGGCGTCGACCTCACCGTCCGCTCCGGCGAGTTCTGCGTCCTGGTCGGCCCCTCGGGCTGCGGCAAGTCCACCCTCCTGCGCATGATCGCTGGCTTAGAAGAGATCGACGGCGGCGAACTCGCCATCGACGGCCGGCGCATGAACGAGGTGCGCCCGGCCGACCGCGGCGTTTCCATGGTGTTCCAGAGCTACGCGCTCTACCCGCACATGACGGTTTACCGGAACATGGCGTTCGGCCTGAAACTGGCCCGGACCGCGGCGGAGACTATCGACGAGCGGGTTCGCTCGGCGGCGCGCACGCTGCAGATCGAGGACCTGCTCGACCGGCGGCCACGCGAGCTTTCCGGCGGCCAGCGACAGCGCGTCGCCATCGGCCGCGCCATCGTGCGCCAGCCCAAGGTGTTCTTGTTCGACGAGCCGCTGTCCAATCTCGACGCCAGCCTGCGGGTGCAGATGCGCCTTGAGATCGCCCGGCTGCACCGGCGTCTTGGCAGTACCGCGATCTACGTGACCCACGACCAGACCGAGGCAATGACCCTGGCCGACAAGATTGTCGTGCTGAACCAAGGCACTGTCGAGCAGGCCGGGGCACCGCTCGACCTTTACCGACGGCCAGACAACCTGTTCGTCGCCACCTTCCTCGGTTCGCCTCGCATCAACCTTCTGCCGGCGCGTGTCGAGCCTGGGCAAGGTGCCATGCCGACGTTCCACGTCGGCGATGCGGTCTTTTCGCTCCCGGCCTCTTTCGCGCCGCCGGCGGATGGCGAGGTCATGCTCGGCGTACGACCGGAACATATCCGCGTGACCCACCCGGGCACTGACGCCGATCTAACGATGCGGGTCGACCTCGTGGAGGAACTCGGCGAGGCCCAACTCCTGCACGGCACTGTCGCCGAGGGGCAGTCGCTCATCGTGCGCTACGCCGAACGAGCCGACGTTGCCGCCGGCGACGAAGTCGGCATCGGTTTCAGCGACGAGGACATGCTGCTGTTCGACAAGGACGGCCGCCGGATCCCGCATGAGTTGTAGCAGGAGCATCGCTGTCGGCAGATCAGCCCAAGACCTGAGCAGCACAAATGTCACAATCGGCTCAGCAGCGGCAATAAGCATCGCGTGATGCAATGACCGATTCTCTCCCAGGTTCGGGCGAATCCCGCCTACCCAGGTGCTGCAGTACATCATTCGTGGAAACCACGTCCGCATACCGCGCGTCGAGGTCGCAGAGATGCAACTCATGCAGTTGCGGATGCAGGTCGCCGACGGCGTCTCCGGCGACGATTGCACGATAGCCGTGCTGCATCGCGTCGAGTGCCGTGGCGCGCACACATACGCTGGTCGTACAGCCTGCGATGACCAATGTGTCGACGCCGGCGGTGCGCAACATCTCGTCAAGCGGGGTGCCATGGAAAGAAGAGGGGTAGGGTTTCACCAAGAGCACATCATCGTCGTGACGACCAAGTCGTGAATCGATCTCGATACTCTCGGTAGGCCGACGGAACTGCTCAAGCCAGGGGACCTTGGCGCACCACCAGCCGCCTTCTCGGGCCGGATCGTCGTAAGCGATGGTGGTGAAGAATACGGGAAAGTGTCCTCGCATCGCATTGAGCAGACGATTTGTCTGCGCGATCTCAGCATCGAACTCGCCGCCTGGAAAGCCGCCGCGGCTCGCGGTGAAGCCATAGCTGAAGTCGATCACGATCAGAGCCGGATGCTCTCCGAACCCGATACGGGTCCGATAGCCACGACCCTTGTAAAACTCGAGCAGACTCTCGTAGCTATCCATGGCCAGCAGCCTCCAGAACTAGTCATCATATGCGTTCGATCGCCTGTCGATGAAGCGGTTCGCCTTGGTTTGCCGCGTGGGATCGTAGATCTCGCTCGCGGCAACGAACGTCACGCGCGGACGCACACCGGCGACGGCCGCTGTCGCCGCTACAAGCTCGTCAGCCAGCGCTTCGTGGTCGGGCCGGTGGCTCGCGATACGCAGAAGCACCTCGTCCATCGCAAGCTCATTGCCATCGACTTTACCCACCTCGACCTGAAAATCCTCCACGCCGCTCACCTGTTGCAGCGCGTCCAACAGCACGGCCGGGTTGATCAGCATCCCCTTCACCTTCACCAAGTCCCTGGTTCGCACAACGGGGCCAATCACCCGCTCGCCGTAACGGCCACAGTTCGGACAGGCAGAGCGCTCCACGGCAACCGTGTCACCGACGACAAATCGAACCAGCACAGTGCCCCGCCGGTCGAGGTGCGTGAGCGCCAGCGCGCCGCGCTCGCCGTCGGGCAGTCGTGCGCCGGTCTCGGGGTCAACCGCCTCGAGGAACTGCAGGTCGGGTGCCGGGTTGTGCCAGTCGCCGTCCTCTTGGCATTGAGCCAAACTGCCGAGTTCTGTCGAGCCGTAACGGTCGAACACCGTACAGCCCGCCGCTTTCGCTTCTCTCATGAGCCGGCGCAGATCGTCGCGCATGGCAGGCGAAGACGCCTCGCCGGTCACCGCACACATGCGGACGCTGGAGAAGTCCGCACCTACTTCAAGGGCTCGTAGGAGCACGCGTCGTACATAGCTGGTAACACCCCAGAGAATGCTGGCACGGTGCAACGCCACCAGATGCACGCCATCGTCCAGCGATCGCTGGATATCGAACCGGCCGAACGGTGCCCCCGGCAGTGTGGACACGATAGCCGCGCCTATCGCAGATGCGTTCTGCCCGGAGCGCTGAAACGCTCCCATTGGTGCAGGTGTAAGCGGGAAGAGATTGGCGATGATGTCCCTCTCGCCAATCCCTGCGATCGCGGCCAGGCAGCGGGCTTGGAGCATGTAGCCCAGGACATCGTGCGTGGTGTTGTAGATCGGCGTGGGCTCCGCCGTACTGCCCGTCGTATGGATGACCTCGGCCAGCGCGCGCTCCTCCAGCGGCAACTCTGGCAAGCTGAGCCGGAACGCCTCGGGATCGGCCATTAGGTCGGCCTTCGAGGTCAGCGGTAGTCGCGCAAGCGCCGCAGTTCCAGAGACCCGGGACACGTCGATGCCAGCTTCGGCCCAGCGTTTTCCGTAGTAAGGGTGACCTGCTTCGCACAGCGCCAACATCCGGCGCAGGGCGGCGTCCTGTGCAGCGGCGATCTCCCGCGCGGGTCTCGCGAGGAGGGCGTCGATGTTCATGCCTGTTCGCCGGTTGAAGCGACGCGCTTGATCAACGTGATCTTGTCGATTTCGAAGATCAGCTCACCGCGCTGGTTGTGAACCTGATCGCGAAACTTGACGATGCCTCGGTCGGCCTTGCGCGAAGGCTTCTTGTCGATCACCACGACGTCCGTGCGAATGGTGTCGCCAGCCCGCAGCGGAATGAGGAAGCGACCACGCTCGACGGCGATCAGCCCGACCATGTTGTAGCGGAACAGGCTCTCGGTCATGCCGGTCGAGACTGACATGATCAGCGAGTGGGGCGCTATGCGCCCGCCAAATGGCGTTTGGCGGGCATACTCCTCGTCGATGAAGAGCGGCGCGTGGTAGCCAACGAAGCTGCAGAAGGCAGCGATCTCGCCCTCCGTGATGGTGCGACCATAGGTGGGGAACCGGTCGCCGACATCGAAGTCATCATAGTAGAGAGTCTTCATGCGTGGTCCGCAAAGTGTCTCAAGAGGTCTGGGCTGCGTTCCAGTGTATCTGTTCATCGGCTCGCGGTTGAATGCCATCGAGCATTGGGCTGCAGATGCACTGCGGGTCAAGCCACCGCACGCGCCAGCCCCTTGCGCGAAGCGCGGCGCCTCGCCAGTTTGGCAACCTGCGAAAAGGTGGCGGGATCATGGGTTTGGCGCGTGAGGGCGATGACGGGGCGGCAACGGCAGTTGCGGGCGATGGCGTGCGCGTTGGCATCGATATCGGCGGCACCTTCACGGACATCGTCGCCGCCAGACCGGACGGGCGACTGCACGTAGCCAAGGTCTCGTCGACCACCCGAAGTCCGGATCGCGCCGTGGTCGAGGGTCTGGCCGATCTGCTGAACCAGAACGGCATCTCGAGCCAGGACGTCGTCGAAATCGTGCACGGCAGCACTGTTGCGTCGAACACCATCCTGCAAAAGACCGGCGCCCGCACGGGCTTGATCACCACGCGCGGCTTTCGCGATGTGCTTGAGATTGCGCGCATCCGCACGCCGGAGATGTTCGACCTGACCTGGAGCAAGCCGGAGCCGCTGGTGCCGCGTCGGCTGCGACTGGAGGTCGACGAACGGATCGCGGCCGACGGCGGAATCGTGCGCCCGCTGGTTCGCGACAGCGTCATCTCGTCGGTGGAGAGGCTGATTGAGGCAGGCATGGACAGCTTGGCCATTGTCTTCATCAACAGCCATGCCAACCCGGCGCATGAGAAGGCTGCGGAGGAACTGGTCAGACAACGCTGGCCGGAACTGGCCGTCAGTGCGTCGTGGCGCGTGCTGCCAGAGATCAAGGAGTATGAACGGACCAGCACGACGGTCGTGAATGCATACCTGCAACCTGTGATGCGAACCTATCTGGAGCGTTTGCAAAGCGGGCTGCGAGAAATCGGTATCGAGGCACCACTGCTGATGATCGCTTCCAATGGCGGCGTGTCGAGCGCACGTGCAACGGCGGAGCGACCGGTATTCGCGGTCGGTTCCGGCCCCGCGGCCGGGGTGGCCGGTGCCGCCCGCCTGGGTGTTGCCTGCGGCTATCGCGACCTCATCGCGTTCGATATGGGGGGCACGACGGCCAAGGCCGCGCTGGTCGACGACGGTCAACTGACACTCACCACGGAGTATGAGTTCCGCGAGGGCATCTCGACCTCCAGCCGCTTCATCAAGGCAGGTGGCTACATGCTGAAGGTACCGGCCATCGACATCGCCGAGGTCGGTGCCGGCGGCGGCTCCATCGCGCATGTCGATGCCGGCGGCTTGCTACATGTCGGACCGCGATCGGCCGGCGCCGTGCCGGGCCCCGTCTGCTATGGGCTCGGTGGCGATGAACCGACGGTCACCGATGCAAGCGTGGCCATTGGCTATCTCAATCCCAATCATCTGGCCGGTGGCAGCTTGAAGATCGATCGCGACATGGCGCTCGACGCGATCTCGTCGCGGATCGCCGAGCCGCTGGGTATCGACACGATCGATGCCGCGCATGGCATTCGCGCCGTCGCGAACGCCAATATGGCGCGGGCGTTGCGCGCCGTCAGCGTCGAGCGCGGTCGCGACCCGCGCGACTTCGCCCTGATGGTGTTCGGCGGGTCGGCGGCCCTGCACGGGGTGGAACTGGCCCGCATGTTGGCGATAGGTACCGTCATCGTGCCCAACCTGCCTGGCGTGTTCACTGCCGTCGGCATGCTCACCAGCGACATCGAGCATCATCTGGTGCGGCCATTCTCTTCGCCTCTGCGTACGCTCGCCTCGGACGTCGGCAAGGCGGAGTTGGACCGACTGCGCGATGACGCCCTGATGGTGCTGCGCGAGGAAGGCTACGGGCCTGGGACCGCGACGGTGGCGATCAGTTGCGACCTGCGTTACCGCAAGCAGGCTCTGGAGTTGACCGTGCCGCTCGCTGGCGATGGGTTCGACGACGCGGCGCTCGATCGCCTGCGGCGGGACTTCAAAGCCGCGTACGCACAGCGGTTCGGCTATACCCCGGAGCACGAGGAACCTGATGTCGTCAACTTGCGCGCGATCGGCGTCGGCCATCGGACGGGGCGGCTCGACTTCGCAGGCACATCGGTCGAGGCACCTTCCGCCGCCGATCATGCACGCTTTCGCCCTGTCAGCTTCGTCCGCGGCGAGCCGCCGATCGATACGCCGGTATGCGATCGCGATGACATCGATGTCATCGACATTCCCGGGCCGCTGATTGTCGAGACCTATGAATCCACGATCGTCGTGCCGCCGGGCGCCAGTATCCGGCGGGACGACTACAGCAATCTCCTCATTACGCCCTGATTAACAGCACGCGGTGCGGCATGTCCCAAAGCCCTGCGACTGACATCGACCCCATCACCTTTGCGGTGATCAAGAGCGCCCTGGATGCCATCGTCGATGAGATGGCGTTCTCGGTGATCAGCACCGCACGGTCGGAGATCGTCAAGGACGTGATGGATTTCTCGACCTGCATTTGCGGTGCCGACGGGCAGATGCTGGCGCAGGCGAAGACCATTGCCCTGCACCTGGGTGCGGTGCCGGTGGCGATGAGTCACGTTCTGCAACGCTACGGCGACGACCTGACGCCGGGCGATGTGATCGTGCTGAACGACCCCTACGAGGGCGGGATGCACCTGCCCGACCTGTTCATGTTCAAACCAATATTCCTCGGTGACGCGCTGGAGGGGTTTGCCGTTGCGATCTGTCATCACACCGATGTCGGCGGCCGGGTGCCCGGGTCCAACGCCAGCGACTCGACGGAGATCTACCAGGAGGGCCTGCGGCTCCCGGCTGTAAAGCTGTATGAACGCGGTGAACAGAACGACATGCTGTTCCGGATCATCGAGAAGAACGTCCGCGTGCCCGATATCGTGCGCGGCGACATCGAAGCGCAGTTTGCCGCCTGTCGCGTGGGCGAGCGCGAGTTTCTCAAGCTGCTGCAGCGCTACGGCCGTGAGGTTTCCCACGGCTACCTTGCGGCGTTGCTGGACTATGCCGAGCGGCTGACGCGCGAGCAGATTGCGAAGTGGCCGGACGGCACCTATCGGTTCACAGATTACATCGACGACGACGGCTTTTCTGACGAACCCATTCCGATCGCCGTGGCCATCACCGTTCATGGCGACGGCCTCACCGTTGACTACGAAGACTCGTCACCGCAGGTGACGGGCGCGCTGAATTCCACGCTCTCGTACACGCAGTCCTGCACCTACCTCAGCGTGCGTTGCGTGCTGCAGGCCGATATCCCGAACAACGCTGGCGTCTTTCGAGCGATCGACGTGCGTGCGCCGGAGGGCAGCATTCTCAATCCCAGGCTGCCGGCGGCGTGCGCCGCCCGCGCTTTGACCGGCTATCGCGTCGTCGATGCCATGTTCGGCGCGCTGGCCAAAATTGTACCGGATCGCGTGCCCGCGGCGGGGGAGGGCGGCAATACCGTTGTCTGCATTGGCGGCTACCGCACCGACAATGCGCCGTTCATCATCGTCGATATGCTCTGCGGCGCCTGGGGCGGTCGGTTTGACAGGGACGGTGTCGACGCCGTCACCAACCCGTCGCAGAACATGTCGAACACGCCGGTCGAGGTGCTGGAGGCCGAGCACCCGGTGCGCATTGAATCCTACGAGCTCCTGCCGGATTCGTGCGGCGCCGGGGAGTTCCGTGGCGGTCTGGGCATCGCGCGTGAGTATAGGCTGCTTGCGTCTGAAGCTGGCCTGCAACTGCGTGCCGACCGCATGCGTTTCCGCCCCTACGGCCTGTCAGGAGGCAGCTCGGCGCGCGCCGCCCGCAATCTGATGCGGCCGGCGGGGACAAGCGACGTCGAAATCCTCGCAAGCAAGGTCACCCGTCGGATCGCCCATGGCGACGTCATTCGCCATGAGCAACCGGGCGGCGGCGGCTTTGGCGACCCCTTCGAGCGCGATCCGCAGCGCGTGCTGCAGGATGTGCTCGACGAGAAGATCACGCCGGAGTTCGCCGCACGTGAGCACGGTGTGGTGGTCGATGTGATGGCGGGTTGCGTCGATATCGCGGCGACGGCGGCGTTGCGCGAACAGCGTCGAGGCGCGCCTCAGTCGTAGATACGGTTCAGGCGGCTGGATCGACGGTTGCGCTCAGCCTGGCTTCACACCGCCAAGCTCGAAAACCTCGTGGTGGAAGCGCACGAAGTGGTCGGGGTAGTCGTGCTTGGCGATATGGAAGTCGAGCAGGGCCGGCTGGCCAGACTGGTTCGCCTGCAACGCTTGGCGTAACGCCGCGTCGACGTCGGCTGGATCTTCCACCCGTAGAGCGAAACAGCCTTGCGCAGTCGCCAGAGCCGCCAGGTCCGGTGCGGCCAGGAAATCCGTCGCCACCTGTTGCTGATGCTCCAGCACCTGCAGAAACTGCGGCCATCCCAAGCCTTGGTTGTTCAGCACCACCCAGGTCACGCCGCATTTCTGTTCCACCGCCGTGGCGAGTTCCATCATCGCCATCTGCAGCGCGCCGTCGCCGGTAACACAGACCACGTTCCTCTCGGGGCAAGCCAGTTTGGCACCGATCGTGCCGATCACGCCCATGCCCATCGCTGTCTGTTCCGCCATTGGCACGCAGTCACCGACATCGAGGACCTTGTAATAGGGCCAGTAGTAAGACCAGAGGTCGGCACCGCCATTCTCATGCACCATCACGGTGTCATGGCCGAACACGCGATTGATCGCGGCGACGATCTGCGGTGGTCGAATTGGCCGGGTCTGCTGGGCGCACTCGGTGTCCACCTTCACCTGGAAGGCGGCTTTGGCAGCGATGATGTCAGCTTGCCGTTGTGCTCGTTGTTCAGGGTCTTGCCCGGTCGTCGCTGCAAGGAGGTCGCGGAGTACCAAGGCGGCATCGCCGATGAGAGCGACATCAGGACGCCAGTTCATCGCGATGGCGCCGGGGTCGATGTCGATCTGCACCAGCGCGGCGTCCTTCGGGTAGTAGCGCCAGGCGCCGGTGGAAAACTCCTCCAGCCGCGAGCCGACCGAGATGACCAGATCGGCGTCATCGTAGTAGTCCTTGCCGACCTTCGTGAAATAGAGCCCGACTTGGCCTAGCGAGAGGTCGTGCCCCTCCGGGAACACGCCGCGGCCGCCAGGGGTGGTGAAGACAGGTGTGCTGGTGCTCTCCGCCAGTGTCATCAGCGCCGCCGCGGCTTGGCTGGCGACGGCGCCGGCACCACAGAGAAGCAACGGCCGGCGGGCCTTTGCCAATCGGTCGGCGGCCACCGCGACCGCGTCGGCGTCGGCTCGACTTAGGTGCCTGCCCAGCGATGGCCGGTAGTCGGGAATTTCGGCAGGTCGCAGGCCGAGGTCGGACGGGACGTCGATGAAGACGGCGCCGGGGCGTCCGTTGACCGCGAGCGAGAATGCCCTTTGCATCACCCAAGGCGTTGCCGACGCGTCGACGATACGTTCGGCCCACTTGGTCACTGGCCGCATCATCGGCACGCTGTCCAGTTCCTGGAAGGCGCCCATGCCCATTGAACTCGCCGGCGAGCCGTTCGACAGCGCGATGACCGGTAAGCTGCCGCTGGTCGCCTCTAGCAGGCCGGTGACCATGTTGGTGATACCCGGGCCGGGATTGCCGAAACAGACCGCCGGCTTGCCGGTCAGCCGTGCCTCCGCATAGGCGCACGCCACCGCGGAATGTTCATGGCGCACCAGCACGATCTCGATGTCGGAGTGCCGCACAAGGTCTCCGACGAGATGCAGCGGATTACCCGGCAAACCATAGATGCGTCGCACGCCCTCGGCTTGCAACGCTTCGACGATCGCTTCCCAGATGGTCTTCGTCGCCATGTTAGCTTCCCTGTAGTGCGGCGCGGCGGCATCCGCCGCCACCTGCATTTGGCCATACAATCAAGATGATACCGAGACGTCGTCGCGTAGGAAGTGCATCCGCGCTGCTCTAGGATGTGCGGATGCGGGTGCGGATCGCGCCGCTGATCATCGGCCGGCCGGACCACAAGGGCTCGACCGGGCGCGACAACCAGATGTACGTGCGGGGCGAGCTGTCGATCGTGTGGACAGGCGCGCAGTGGCGCAACCTGCCATCGTGATCAGAGCCGGGAAACTCGAGCTCAGAGCAGCGAAGCGTCCACCAGCGCCCTATGCCACGCGTCGCGTGCGCTCGGTTTCGACAGCTGCAATGCGCGGCAAGCCCATGACGAACACCTCCGCAGGTGCCGACGCGGTGAGCTCGGCGCATTCGCCGCGGTCGGCGGCCAGCGCGTCCCAGCGACGCCAGTCGCCTGCCGTGGATCTGCCGGTGCCGGACAGCACGAAGACAAGCTGACATGCCTCGCTCGCGTCGATGTCGAGTCGGGCACCGGGTTCCAGCCTGTAGATCACCATGCGGGTCTCGTTGATGAAGGTGCCGAGCAAACGTCGCTCGACGCCGTCGGTGCCGCTCGGCTCCCACTCGAAGCTGGCGACGTTCATGATCACCGGTTCGCTGTAGCGTGCCGGCGGATAGGCGATCTCCTGGCCGCGCTTGTACTCCCAGATCGCCTCGTAGCCGTCCTGCTTGCGCCGGGTGCCTGGCAGATTGGCGCCCGGCCCGCGCGTGAACACGCCGTTGTCGAAGCTGCCGAGGCGGGTCAGCTCGCGGTGGCCCTCGCCCAGCGTGGTGTAGTCGAGATAGCCGCTCCTCGACGGGGCGCCGCATTGCAGCACCAGGGTGGTGCAGTCGGTGACGTTCTGTGGCCCGTAGTAGGTGCCTTCGGGGAAGAAGCCGGCGTCGCCGGACTTCATCACCTTCTTGTCGGCGTAGCTGAACTCGCCCTCCAGCACCAGGCGGATCTGGTCGAAATTGTGCCGGTGACGCGGCGTGTAGTAGGCGCCTCGGTTGCGCACCAGCGACAGCTCGAAATTGTCCAAAGCTTCGGGATCGCCCTGCATCATGCGCTTGAAGGTGATGTCGCCGGTGCGGTGGCCGGAGACCACGGCGTAATCCATCTCGTCGCTGTGGCGAATGCGCATGCTTCCGTTTCCCTTCGTGATCGGGCAAGATTGTCAGACAATAGATTAGAACAGAAGTGACGTCACCGAAAGCGCGATGCACGAATCCCCGACCATCCAAGTGCCCTTGCCGGCCTCGGCCGTTGACCGCGCTGCCGACGCCATTGCGCGCGGCGTTGCCAGCGGCCGTTACGCGCCCGGACAGCGGCTGATCGAGGCTGACCTCACGCGCAGCCTGCAGGTCAGTCGCGGCTCGCTGCGCGAGGCCACGCGCCGGCTGGCGGCCGAAGGCGTGCTCGAGCTGGAGCCGCACCGCGGCGCCCGCGTGCGCCAGCTTTCGCGCGGCGAGGTCGCCGATCTTTATCGGGTGCGCCAGGCGCTGGAAGCGCTGGCCGGGCGGCTGGCGGCGGAACGCATCGCAGCCGGCGCCGACGACGCGGTGATGCGGCGTTGGCTCGCCGAGATCGACGCCAACCCGAACGGCGCCGGCCTGTCGGCCGACATCTACATGGCGGACAACAACCGATTCCATGACGACCTGGTGAAGGTCGCCGCCAACGACGTGCTGGCGAAACAGATCGCGTCGCTGCGACTGCCGGCGGTGCGGCTGCAGTTCAGTCTGCTGCTGACGCAGAAGCATGTCGCGGAATCGATCCGACAGCATCGGCGCATCGTGCTGGCAGTGCTGGCAGGCGATCCGGGCCGGGCCGAACGCGCGATGCGGGATCACCTGCGCAAGTCGTCACGCACCGTCCAGGAACTGCCCGACGAGGCCTATGCCGACTGAACGGCGGCCCGAACGTAACAACGAACCAGAACAGCGATCCGGGAGGAAAACCCCATGAACATCATCGACAAGCTGCCGGCCGTCGGCCTCGCGGCGGGGCTGGCGCTGGCCGTCACCAGCGTCGCCCAGGCCAAGGACGTCGTCGTCGCGCATTACTGCGCGCTGCTGCAAGGCGCGCCGTGGTCGGTGGCGTTGGAACAGGACATGTTCGCCAAGGCCGGCGTCGACATCGACGGCATCATCCCGGCGCGCGGCGGCGGTGACACGGTGCGCAACGCGCTGGCCAACGACGTGCCCTATGGCGAGGCGGGCCTCGGCGCGGTGCTGGCGGCGCGGGCCAAGGGCGCGCCGCTGAAGGTCATCCACGCCGCGGTTTCCGGCAAGGTCGACATGTACTGGCTGGTGCGCATGGACAGCCCGATCCAGTCGATCAAGGACATGCCCGGCAAGAAGATGGGCATCACCAACCCGAACTCGGGCAGCGACCAGCTTACCCGCCAGGTGTTGCAGGCCGCCGGCATGTCGGTCGACGATGTCACCATCGTCACCACCGGCGGGCTGCGCGAAGGCCTGACGTTGCTCGGACAGGGCGAGATCGACACCATGCCGGCGATCGAACCGATCGTGACCCAGCTGGCGGCCAAGTTCCGCCCGGTCTTCGCTGTCGGCGACTTCGTCCCGACGATGACCCAGACGGTCGGCTTCACCACCGAGGCGTTCGCCAAGGCGGAACCGGACATGCTGCGCAAGGTGATCGCCGCGCGGCGCCAGGCGGTCGAGGCGATATACGCCGACCCGAAGGCCGCTGCCGCGATGATCGCCAAGCGCTGCGAGATGAAGCCGGAGCTGACCGCCGCGGTGATCGAGAAGTTCGCCGGCTGGCGCTACTGGAGCACCGGCGGCTTCGACCGCGCAGGGCTGGAGGCCAACGTGGCCGGCCTGAAGTTGATCGGCGCGCTCAAGGCCGACGAGAGCGTCGACTGGTCCGCGGTGATCGACCAGTCGCTGCTGCCCGAGGACCTGCGGAAGCCGCTGTAGTGGATGTCGGCGTCACGCCGGGCATGACCGTGCACGCCGCCGTCGAGGCGGTTTCGCACACCTATCCGGGTGTCGGGCCGACCGGGCCAGTGCACGCGCTGGGACCGATCGACCTGCAGGTCCGCCAGGGCGAGTTCGTCGCCGTGGTCGGGCCGTCGGGCTGCGGCAAGTCGACCCTGCTGGAGCTGCTCTGCGGGCTCGGCCGGCCGAGCCAGGGACGCATCAGCTTCGAGGGCCGGCCGCTCGACGGGCCGGCCGACGGTATCGGCGTGGTGTTCCAGCAGGACGCGTCTTTCCCTTGGCTTCGGGTGCGCGACAATGTCGAGTTCGGGCTGCGACAGCTCGACCTTACGGCGCATGCGCGGCGCGAGAAGGTCGATGGTGCGCTGGCCTTCATGGGCCTGACGGACTTCGCCGAGGCCTATCCGGCGCAGCTTTCCGGCGGCATGCGCCAGCGTGTCTGCATCGCGCGCACATTGGTGCTGGAGCCGCGGCTGCTGTTGCTGGACGAGCCGTTCGGCGCGCTCGACGCGCAGACCCGGCTGCTGATGGGCGAGGAACTGCTGGCGGTGTGGCGCCGCACCGGCGCCTCGGCGCTGCTGATCACGCACTCGCTGGAGGAGGCGGTGATGCTGGCCGACCGGGTCTGCGTGATGTCGGCGCGGCCCGGCCGGATCATCCACGAGGCAACCACCGGCTGGCCGGCCGAGCGCGACAGCACGATCATGGAAGACGCCCGTTTCGGCGACATTACCGCCGAGCTGTGGCACGAATTGCGGGCCCAGTCGCTGCGGGCGCTGCGCGGCGAGGCGGCCACGTGAGCCGGGTCGGGTGGTTGCGGCTGGCGCTGATCGCCGGGTCGGTGCTGACGCTGGAGGCGGCGTGCCGAAGCGGCCTGATCGTGCCGTTCACCATGATCCCGCCCAGCGAGATGGCTGTCGCCCTGGTCGAGCTGCTGTCCAGCGGCAAGGGCTGGGCCGATGTCGGCCGCACGCTGCGCATCATCGCCATCTGTTTGGTGGCGGCGGTGGTCGCCGGCCTGCTGCTCGGCATCGTCCTGCACCTGCTGCCCCGGCTGCGCCGAGCCGCCGAGCCGCTGCTGACCAGCTACTACGCCGTGCCGGTGTTCGTGCTGTACCCGACCTTCATCATGCTGTTCGGCGCCAACGACGTGCCGTTGATCATCATCGGCGCGCTGTTCGCGGTGATCGTGATGGCGGTCAACACGCTGACCGGGCTGCAACGCGTGCCGCCGGTGCTGCTCAAGGTGGCGCGCATGCAAGGCCTCGGCCCGGCCGCGACGGTCTGGCAGGTGATGCTGCCGGCGACGGCGCCGTTCCTGGTGACGGGCGTGAAGCTGGCGTTGGCCTATGCCTTCATCGGCGTGATCGCCGGCGAGTTCATCTTGTCCACCGCCGGCATCGGCCACGCCATCGCCTATGCCTATAACGACTTCGACAACCGCACGATGTACGCGCTGCTGCTGTTCATCATCGCCCTGGCGACGGCGTTGAACCTGAGCCTGCATGCCTGGGAACAGCGGCTGCTGCGACGGCTGGGCAAGGCATGAGGGCGCGGCTCGACACCGTGCTGCTGGTGGCCGTCCTGGTCGCGATCTGGCAAGGGTTGCACCTGATCGCCGGCGACCTGGCGTTATCGTCACCCACCGACACCGTGGCGCGGGCGGCCGAGCTTCTGGCAAGCGCCGGTTTCTGGCGCCACGCGGCGGCCTCGGGCGGCGCGTTGGCGCTGGCGCTGGCGATCGCCGCGCTGGGCGGCATCGGCATCGGCGTCTGGCTCGGTGCGCATCGCCTTTCCGGCGCCGTCGCCGAACCGTTCCTGATCGCCTTCTACACGCTGCCGAAGATCACGCTGTATCCGGTGATCCTGCTGATCTTCGGGCTCGGCCTGTCAGCCAAGGTGGCGTTCGGCGCGCTGCACGGAATCATGCCGATCACCGTGTTCGTCATGGCCGGCATCCGCAACATCGATCCCGTCATGGTGAAGACCGCTCGGGTGCTGCGGCTGTCGCCGGCGCAGGTGGTGTGGCGGGTGATCCTGCCGGCGACGCTGCCGGAATTGCTCGCCGGCCTGCGGGTCGGCCTGTCGATGACGTTGCTCGGCACACTGATCGGCGAAATGTTCGCTGCCAAGGCCGGCATCGGCCAGCTTTTGATCCGCGCCATCGCGCGCATCGACAGCCAGACCATCCTGGCCCTGACCTTGATCATGTTTATCTTTGCGCTCGCTATGAATGGCATCCTGCTTGCCATCGAACGGCGTAGCCGCGGTGCCGGCGGCGAGGCCGCCATCGAATCGCTATGAACCGGGAGCGACACCATGCCGATCATCCGTGATGCCCAGTCCGCCCGCCTCGGCCGCCAGGCGGTGAACGTCAAAGGCTTCACCCAGAGTTCCGATCCGGCCGACAGCTACTACGCCACCATGTACATGGGCGCGCCGCCGAGTACCGCGCCGTCGGAGATGCGCGCGGCCAACGTCGACCGAGAGGCGCCACAGGCCTACCTGGTGGAGCAGCCGCGCCGCGCGACGGTGCCACCGCACTTCCATGACACCGACCAGTTCCAGGTCTTCGTCGCCGGCGCCGCCAGCTTCGGCAAGGACCAAGTCGAGCCGGTGACGGTGCACTATGCCGGCGGCCATACGCCGTACGGTCCGATCGTCACGGCCGAGGAAGGCACGCACTACTTCACGTTGCGCAGGCACTGGGATTCCGGAGGCAAGCCGATGCCAGGGTCGCGCGATCAGTTGCGTGCGGTACCTCGGTGCCATCGCATGAGCGATCCGGTCGATCCGGCCGACCTGCCAGCCGGGCATTCGATGGATCTCATCCCGGCAGAGCCCAACGGGCTGGGCGCGCGGTTGTTCGCGGTGACGGGGGCTGCACAGGCAACGCTCGACTTTGACCAGCCAGGTGCTGGCCAGTACCTGCTGGTCCTCGACGGTGAGGCGGCGATCGACGGAACGCAGCTTACAACGCACGCGTGCTTGTTCCGCGCCGAGGACGAGCCTGCCTTTTCACTTACAACCGGCTCGAAAGGCGCGCGACTTCTCCTCATGCAATTTCCAGCCGGATCATCAACTCCAGAACCGTAAGCCGGTACTCGCCAATCAGAAGTGGGCGATCTGTCGACCGGAATGGTCGGCGCCGGCCGGGGAGCGGCCGCCAGTAAGAACAGCCGGAATGGCCCGGGCGCTACGAGCTGCGCACCGACGGCGGCAGTCGCGACCTGGTCTCCAAGGTGCCGCACATGCACATCGCCGCCGGGGAACGGTTCCGCAGCGTCGGTGCGGCGCGGCGTCTAGTCGCGATCGCCGGGGACGGTACCCGGCGGTAGCTGCCCGGCGTGCGCGGCGATTGCGCCGGCGGTGGTGAGCCACAACCGGTCGCGCTGGGCGACGATGTGGCGCAGGGCACGGCGCAGATGACGCAGGCGATAGGGCTGGCCGACAATGTAGGCGTGCAGCGCGATGCCCATCACCAGCGGCTGCTCGGCGGACTGCTCCAGCATCTCGTCGAGGTTGTCGACAATCATGTCGGCGAACTCGCCGGCTCCGACCCGCCGGCCGACAATGGCGGGGATGTCGTTCAACTCCTGCGGGTACGGCACCGCCAGCAGCTTGCCCGCTCGCGTGCGCAGCCACACCGGCTGGTCGTCCATGCACCAGTCCAGCACGTAGCGGTACCCGGCTTCGGCCAGCAGGTCCGGCGTGGCATGACTTTCCGATATCCACGGCCCGAGCCAGCCGGCCGGCGCGGCGCCCTCGGCCCTGGCGATGATACCGGTGGTTTCGGCGATCAGCGCCCGCTCGGCCGGTTCGTCGAGCCCGCCCTGGCGCTCGGCGTTGGAGCGGCCGTGGCCGACGAACTCGGCGCCGTCGGCTCGGTAGGCGTCGAGCAGTGCCGGGGCATAGTCGTACATCGTGCTGTTGACCAGCAGGCTGACCGGCAGCCCGAACTCGGCGAACAGCGCGCGCAAGCGCCAGGCGCCGACCCGGTTGCCGTAGTCGCGCCAGGCGAAGTTCATCACGTCGGGCGCCGGCGCGCCGGCCGCCAGCTCGGCGCCGAGACCCTCGCCGAAAGCGAAGTGCTCCAGATTCAGCCCGATGTAGACCGCCAGCCGGCGGCCATCTGGCCACGTGTAGTCAGGTCGGCCCGCGATCGGGTGATAGTCGTAGCGGCCATGGGTGGCGAGGCGCATCTGTTCAATCCTCCGTGGCGGTGACACACTGGCAGGCGCGGGTGCGAAACTGATCGCCGAGCATGTGGTCAATCGCATAGAAAATAGGCACGCCCGGTCCGCGACGTCGCGTCGCTTCGGCAGGCCGACCGCGCATATCGGCCGGTGGCAAGGCGTTTGACGCAGGTCCGCTATGCTTCTGCCGCCTGTCACAGTCTGGCAGGATTGTTGCAAACTTCGGGCCTGATGCCGGCGCCTGCACGCCTCGTCGGCCGCATGAGGGAGCCTGCATGGGCCGGCATATCGTACACCGCTCGCTGATTTCGATACCTGTGCTGTTCGGGGTGCTGGCGATCGGCTTCATGCTGTTGCAGGTGATCCCGACCGACCCGGCCACGGTGCTGGCCGGACCAACCGCCTCGCCGCAGGAGATCGAGAGCATCCGCGAGTCGATGGGCCTGAACGAGCCGATCGTCTACCAGTTCCTGCTCTACCTCAGCCGGGTGTTGCAGGGTGACCTGGGCCGCTCCTTCATTTCCAATACGCCGGTGGCGCAGGAACTCGGGACCGCGATCGGGCCGACGGTGGAGCTGATGGTGGCCAGCCTGATCTGGGCGGTGCCGCTGGGCATCATGCTCGGCACCTTCGCGGCGACTATGCGCGGCTCGATCGTCGATCGCGCGGTGGTCGCGCTGTCGGTGGCCGGCGTGTCGATGCCGATTTTCTGGTTCGGCCTGATCCTGATCCAGTATGTCGGGACCGAGTGGAACCTGCTGCCCTATCTCGGGCGCGCCGGGCCGTTGTGGACGGTCGACGGGTTACGCTCCATCGCGCTGCCGGCGATCACCCTTGGCGGCATCTTCGTCGGCCCGGTGGCGCGCATGACCCGGACCGCGGTGCTGGAGGTGCTGGGCGCCGACTATGTCCGCACCGCCCGCGCCAAGGGCGTCTACGAGGGCCGGGTGGTGATCCGCCACGCGCTGCGCAATGCGCTGATTCCGATCGTCACCCTGGTCGGCCTGCAGGTCGGATTTCTGCTCGGCGGCGCGGTGGTGACCGAGACCATCTTCGCCTGGCCAGGCGTCGGCCGGCTGGCGGTCGGCGCGATCATCTCGTCCGACTTCCCACTGGCGCAGGGCGCGATCCTGGTGCTGGCGATCTCGTTCATCGTCGTGAACCTGATCGTCGACCTCACCTACGCGATGCTCGACCCGCGGATCCGCAAGGCATGAGCGAGATCGCCGAAAACGCGCCGGCGACCGCCCAAGGCGGCGCACCGGCGGCGCAGGAGCTCAGCGGTCGGCCGCCATCGCCATTCCGCCGGCTGCTGCGCGACAAGGTCGCCGTCGCCGCCGGAATCTTCCTGATCCTGGTGGTGCTGGCGGCGATTTTCGCGCCCTTCCTGGCGCCGGCCGACCCCTACGACAACAACATCCGCGCGCGCCTGAAGCCGCCGGGCGACGAGTACATCCTGGGCACCGATACCCAGGGCCGCGACATGGTCACGCGGCTGCTCTACGGCACCCGCACGACGTTGCTGATCGGCTTCACCGCGGTGCTGCTCGGCGGTGCGATCGGCGCCGCGATGGGTATCTTCGCGGCCTTCTACCGCCGGCTCGACAACCTGCTGATGCGTATCGTCGACATCCTGCTGTCATTCCCCTCGATCCTGTTCGGGTTGGCGATCGCGGCGGTGCTGGGACCGGGCGTCGACACCCTGATCGCGGCGCTGACGATCTCCTCGATACCCTCGGTGGCGCGGGTGACGCGCGGCGCCGCGACGGTCGTCATGCAGCAGGATTTCATGGAGGCCGGCCGCGCCGTCGGCGTGCGCCAGACGACGTTGATCTGGCGCTACCTGGCGCTGAACTGCCTGTCGACCATCCTGGTGTTCATGACGTTGCAGTTCGGCCAGATGATACTGCTCGGTGCCGCGCTCAGCTTCCTGGGCCTGGGCGCGCAGCCGCCGACCGCCGAACTCGGCACCATGGCCGCGGAAGGCCGCGGCTTCCTGTCATTCCGCCCGCACGTCGCGACGATCCCCAGCGTCGTGATCTTCATGATCGTGCTGGCGGCGAACCTGTTGGGGGACGCGATGCGCGACGTGCTCGATCCGCGCATGCGGCAATAGCCGTCGCGTTGAGAGGCGTCGTTGGAGTTTGAACGAGGGAGAAAGATGAAGAATACAGCAGCAACCGGGATCGCGGCCGTGCTGGCGGCGACCCTGCTGGCCGGCGCGGCGCAAGCCGAGACCACGGTGGTGGTCGCCCGCCAGATCGACACCGACCGCTACGACCCGCACATCTCCACCGCGCGCAGCACGGCGGAGATCATGTTCATGGCCGGCGACACGCTGGTCACGCTGGACTACGACATGAAGACCATCCGGCCCGGCCTGGCCGAGAGCTGGACGGTCTCCGACGACGGCAAGACCTACACCTTCAAGCTGAAGCAGGGCGTGACCTTCTGCTCCGGCAAGCCGTTCACCGCGGCCGACGCCAAGGCCTCGATCGACCGCTGGCTGGCGCACCCCAAGGGCGTCACCAAAGGCCGCGCCGGCCCGGTCGACGAGCTCACGGCGATCGACGACCACACGCTGGAATACAAGCTGAAGGATCCATATTCCGAGCTGTTGTACCAGATGACCCAGCACAACCACACGATCATCAACATCGATCAGGTGAACGAGCTGGGCGAGGACTTCGGCGTCAAGGCGTTCGACGGCACCGGCCCGTTCTGCCTCGATAGCTGGGAGCCGCGCAACCAGGTCGTGCTGGTCAAGCACGAAGGCTACAGCTGGGGTCCGCCCTTCTATGACAACGCCGCGCCGCAGGTCGACAAGGTGATCTGGAAGGTGGTGCCGGAGGAGGGTACGCGCGTCGCCTCGGTGAAGACCAACCAAGTCGACGTGACGCAGTACATCCCGTACTGGGCGATCCCGGAGTTCCGGGCGGCGCCGAACATCTCGGTCAGCCAGGCGGAGGCCTATTTCTGGACCCAGTATGTCGGCTTCAAGATCACCCGCGACAATGTCAGCGACGAGAAGGTCCGTGTCGCGCTGAATCTGGCGGTCGACCAGAAGGCGCTGGCCGAAAGCATCTATTTCGGTCTGGCGGAGCCGGCCTACTCGTACATCTCGCCGAAGGTGCTCGACTTCAACGAGAAGCTCGACACGTCGAACTTCCAGTACGACCCGGACAAGGCCAATGCGATGCTCGACGAGGCCGGCTGGAAGCTCGGGTCCGACGGTATCCGCGAGAAGGACGGCAAGAAGCTGACGCTTCGCACCTACGGCTTCGCGGGAACGCTGAACCGCGACATGCTGGAGGCCATGCAGGGCGACATGCGCAAGGTCGGCGCCGACATGCAGATCGAGATGCATGACGCGACGGTGATCTGGGGCCTGCTGGCGAAGCAGGATTTCGACATGTACGCGATGTCCTATCCGTACGTGTCCACCGGCGACGCCCTGAACCTCTACTTCCGCTCCGAGAACCGGCCGACGCCGAACCGGATGAACTGGGCCGACGACCAGACCGACGCCTGGCTGGCGGAGGCCAATTCGGCGCTGACCGACGAGGCGCGGGCGATGACGCTGGCGAAGCTGCAGACCCAGGTGCATGACGCGGCGGTGTGGATTCCGATTGTCCACGAGCCGCTGTTCATCACCACCGGGCCGAAGCTGAAGCCGGTGCGGGCGCACGGCATCTACGGTGCCGGCCTGTACAAGGGCCTTGGCCTCGCGCCGAAGTAGGGCGGGCTTCGGGAGGGGCGGCGGCGTCGCCCCTCCCACCGCTTTTCCCTGGTTAGGAAACACACGATGAGTGCGCCCGGCGACGTCCTGCTCGAAGTGTCGAACCTGTCGACCCACTTCCGCTCCAGCGAAGGTGTGTTCAAGGCGGTCGACGACATCAGTTTCACTGTGCGGCGCGGCGAGACGCTGGGCATCGTCGGCGAGTCCGGCTGCGGCAAGTCGGTCACCTCGCTGTCGATCATGGGCCTGGTGCCGCAGCCGCCGGGCGTGATCGCCGGCGGCGAGATCCGCTTCGACGGGCGCGATCTGCTGAAGCTCTCCAAGCGCGAGATGCGTGCCGTGCGCGGCCGCGACATCTCGATGATTTTCCAGGAGCCGATGACCTCGCTGAACCCGGTGCACAAGATCGGCGAGCAGATCGTCGAGGGCATCCTGATGCATGAAAGCGTCGGCCACGCGGCGGCCTGGAAGCGCGCGGTGGAGATGCTCGACCGGGTCGGCATCCCGTCACCGGAACAGCGCGCCGACGACTATCCGTTCCAGCTCTCCGGCGGCATGCGCCAGCGGGCGATGATCGCCATCGCGCTGGCCTGCCGGCCGAAGCTGCTGATTGCCGACGAACCAACCACGGCGCTGGACGTCACCATCCAGGCGCAGATCCTCGACCTGCTGCGAGAGTTGCAGGAACAGACCGGCACGGCGGTCATCCTGATTACCCACGACCTCGGCGTGGTGGCCGAGCTGGCGCACCGGATCGTCGTGATGTACGCCGGCAAGGTGATCGAGACCGCCGCCGTCGGCGATCTGTTCAGCGATCCGCACCACCCCTACACGCTGGGCCTGCTCGGCTCGGTGCCGAAGCTGCACGTCGACGAGGAGCGGCTGGCGATCATCGAGGGCACGGTGCCGAACCCCTACAGCATGCCCGATGGCTGCAAGTTCAACCCGCGATGCCCGTTCGCTGGCGACGAATGCCGTCGCTCGGTACCCGGATTGAGCGAGGCGGCGCCCGCGCACCTCGCGGCCTGCTTCAAGGTGCCGCTGGAGCACGCCGCATGAGCGCGCAACAGCACGCTCATAATGATATGCGGGCCCTCGACGCATTGCGTCGAGCCTGCTGGGCACGGCCATGAGCGCGCAACAGCACGCTCATGATGATATGCGGGCCCTCGACGCATTGCGTCGAGCCTGCTGGGCACGGCCATGAGCGCGCAACAGCACGCTCATGCTGAAGCGGCGAAGAGTTCCCCGCTTCTCTCTGTCCGCAACCTGACCAAGACCTTTCCGGTCACCCGCGGGATGATCCTGTCCAAGGTGGTCGGCCGGGTGCGCGCGGTCGACGATGTCAGCTTCGAACTGAACGAGGGCGAGACCCTGGGCGTGGTCGGCGAAAGCGGCTGCGGCAAGTCGACCACCGGTCGGCTGGTGATGCGTCTGCTGGAGCCCGAGGCTGGCCAGATCCTGTTCGACGGCAACCATATCGAGGGCCTTCAGGGCGAGGCGTTGCGGGCGCTGCGGCGCGACCTGCAGATGATCTTCCAGGACCCCTTCGCCTCGCTGAATCCGCGCATGACGGTGCATGAGGTGCTGTCGGAGCCGCTGGCGGTGCACGGTCTCGCCAAGGGCAAAGACGCGGAGGACCGGGTGCAGGAGCTGCTCCGGCTGGTCGGCCTGTCGAGCTGGCACGCGGTGCGCTACCCGCACGAATTCTCCGGCGGCCAGCGTCAGCGTATCGGCATCGCCCGTGCGCTGGCGGTCGATCCGCGCCTCATCGTCTGCGACGAGCCGGTCTCCGCGCTTGATGTGTCGATCCAGGCGCAGGTGATCAACCTGCTGCAGGATCTGCAGCAGCGCTTCGGCCTGTCCTACGTGTTCATCGCCCACGACCTCGCGGTGGTGCGCCACATCGCCAACCGGGTGGCGGTGATGTATCTCGGCAAGATCGTCGAGCAGGCGCCCACGAAAGAGCTGTTCCGGCGGCCGCGCCATCCCTACACGCGGGCGCTGATGTCGGCGATCCCGATCCCCGACCCGTCGGTCGAGCGCCAGCGCGTGATCCTGGAGGGCGACGTGCCGAGCCCGCTGAACCCACCGTCGGGCTGCCGCTTCCACACCCGTTGCCCGTTCGCGCAGGAGCGCTGCCGCGCCGAAGAGCCGACGTTGCGCGTGGAGGGTGGCCATTCCGTCGCCTGTCACTTCGCCGACGAATTGCCCGAGGCCGCGGCGCTGGGCCGGGGTAACGAGGCGATGTCGGACCGCTATCGCGAGCGCCTGGCGCGCTACAACACGGCGTTGGAAAAGCGCGCGCCGGTCATCAGCTAGGGAGAATCCGAGATGCCGCAAGGCGAGGGAGCAGTCACGGTGATCCGCCAGGCGGCCTGGGTCGCAGGCTGGGACGCGGGTGGCGGACGCCACGTCTATCTGCGCGACGCCGACGTGGCGTTCGCGGGCGACCGTATCGTACAGGTCGGCGGCACCTACGAGGGCGAGGTCGCGCACGAGATCGACGGCCGCGCCCGTTTCGTGATGCCGGGCCTGGTCAACATCCACACGCACCCGACCAGCGAGCCGTTGCGCAAGGGCATCACCGACGAGACCCGCTCGCCGGGCTTCTGGCATTCCTCGCTGTACGAGTTCCTGACCGTGTTCGAGAACGATCACGAGGGCTGGATCGCGGCCATGCGGGTGGCGCTGGCGGAGCTGCTCATGAGCGGTTGCACCACGGTCGCCGACCTGTCGATGCCGTTCGACGGGTGGCTCGACACCCTGGCCGAGAGCGGCATGCGCTGCGTCGCGGCGCCGATCTATCGCGACGCCCGCTGGTACACCGAGAACGGTCATCGGTTGGATTACGAGTGGGACGCCGAGACCGGCAAGCAGCGGTTCGAGAATGCGCAGCGCATCATCGAGCTGGCGCGCCAGCATCCCTCCGGGCGCCTGTCCGGGATGATCTCGCCGGCGCAGGTCGATACCTGCACGCCGGAGCTGATCCGGGACAGCATCGCGTTTGCCCGTGAGCGCAATGTGCCGTTCCAGATCCACGCGGCGCAGTCGGTCACCGAGTTCCACGAGATGATCCGCCGCCACGGCCAGACGCCGATCCAGTGGCTGAACGGGCTCGGCGCGCTGGGACCGACCAGCATCATCGGCCACTCGATCTTCCTCGATCACCACCCGTGGCTGCATTGGACCAGCAGCGACGATATCGGCGTGCTGGCCGAGACCGGGACCACGGTAGCGCATTGCCCGACCGTGTTCTCGCGGCGCGGCATCACCTTGCGCACCATCGGCGGCTATCTGAAGGCCGGGGTGAATGTCGGCATCGGCACCGACACCTATCCGCACAACATGCTGGAAGAGATGCGCTCGGCCCTGATCTTCGCGCGCATCACCGTCGGCACGGTCGACGACCTGACGACGCAGGATATGTTCATGTGCGCCACCCGCAACGGCGCCAAGGCGCTGGGCCAGGACGATATCGGCGGTCTGGCACCGGGCATGAAGGCCGACATGGTGCTGGTCGCGACCGACCATCCCTCGATGATGCCGCTGCGCGAGCCGCTGCGCAGCTTGATCTACGTCGCCGGCGACCGGCCGGTGCGCGAGGTCTTCGTCGACGGCGAGCAGGTCGTCGCCGACGGCCAGGTCACCACCATCGACTACCAGGCCGCCAGCGAAGCCTTGCAGGAGGCGCAGGCGCGGTCCCTGAAGAAGGTGCCGAAGCTGGACTGGGCCGGTCGGTCCGCCGACGAGCTGGCGCCGATGGTGCTACCGACCGTCGCGAGTTTGCCCTAGCAGCCGCCGCGCCTCAGGCCTGGATCGCGTTCGGCGCCCGCTTGTCCCACCACGGCTGCGCCTGCTCCAGCTGCCGCGCCAGTTGCAGCAGCTTGAGGTCATCGCCGCGCCGGCCGGCGAACTGGATGCCGACCGGCAGGCCGTCATTGCTCCAGTGCAAGGGCACGGTGATCGCCGGCTGGCCGCTGATGTTGTAGGGCAGCGTGAAGCAGACGTGGCGCAGCAGCAGCTCGTTGTACGGGTCGGCGTCCATCGCCTCCATGTCGAACGTGCCCAGCGGCGGTGCCGGCGTCGGCATGGTCGGTGTCGCCACGACGTCATACGCGGCGCTTTGCTGCGCGATGGCGCGGCCGATCTGGCGCAGCTGCTCGACGGCGATGATGAAGTCGGTCGCGGCCACCTTTCGGCCGGCCTCGATACGCTGCCAGTTCACCCGGGTGAAGTCGTCCGGGCCGATGGCGCGGCCAAGCAGCGGCTCGATCGCCGCCACCGCCGCGGCGGCTTCGCCGGCCGACAACAGCGCGAAACCCTTGCCCAGTGCCTCGCGGTCATAGTCGTAACGCATCTCCTCGACGACGTGGCCGGCCGCCTCGCACAGCTTCATCGCCTCCGCCAGCCCGTCGCGACACGCCGGATCGACGTCGATCTGGCCGCCATTGTCGGCGGTGTAGCCGATGCGCAGTTGCTTCTGCGCCTTTTCGATGGCCTGCAGCCAGGGCTGGCCCTCGATCGGCAGTTCGTAGGGATCGCCGATCGAGGGGCCGGCGGTGAGGTCGGCATAGGCGGCGCTGTCGCGCACTGACAGCGACACGCAGCCCTCGACCGCGGCGCCGATCCAGAAGTCGGCATAGTCCGGCGCGTAGGTGGAGTAGCCGCGCGAGACCTTGAACCCGACCAGGCCGTTCCAGCACGCCGGGATGCGGATCGAGCCGCCGCCGTCGCTGGCATGGGCCATCGGCACGACGCGCGCCGCCACCGCCGCGGCCGAGCCGCCGCTGGACCCGCCGGCGACCCGCTCCAGGTTCCAAGGGTTGCGCACCGGTCCGAACATCTTTGGCTCGGTGCTGATGCAGTAGCCGTATTCCGGCGCCTTGGTCTTCGCCACCAGGATCAGCCCGCCGGCCTTCACGCGGCGGATGAACTCGCTGTCGTGGTCGGCCGGCACGCCGGCCAGGAAGCTCATCGAGTTGGTCGTCTCGGTGCCCTCGTAGAACAGCAGCAGGTCCTTCAGCAGCCACGGCACGCCGGCCAGCGGCCCGTCGGGCGGCGGCGTCTTGGCCTGCGCGCGGGCCAGGTCGTAATAGGCGTTGCTGACCGGGCTCACCGTCTCGCGCACGGCTTCGAGCCGCCCGATGGCCTCCTCGACCAGTTCCAGCGGCGTGACCTTGCCGGCCTTGACCTGTTCAGCCATGCCGATCGCGTCCAGCTTGTCGTAGTCCCCCATGATTTGCTCCCTATGCCGAGGCGAAGATGTCCTTCAGGAACCGCTGCAGCAGCGCATCGAACGCTGCCGGCGTCTCCCAGAACGGGGCGTGGCCCACGCCCTCGAAGGTGTGAACCTGGCCGTCCCAGAGGTTGGCGTAGTCGACACTGCGGCAGTAGTCGTTGTTGACGAAGGGCTCGGCACCGCCATTGGCGACCGCCAGCGGCACCTTCGAGGACTCGACCACGTCGCGCTGGTCGTTGCCCTGGCCGGCCAGGAAAGCCTCGAACATGCAGCGCCGGGCGCGACCGTCGGTGCGCCGTACGGCGTCGAGCAGGAATGGTTCGAACGGCGCGTTGATGCCGCAGGTCGCATGGGCGTAGGCGTCGGCGTCGGCCTCGGAGAAGACCTCCTGGCCGGCCAGACCCATATGTTCCGACGGCAGGAACCCGGCCGCGACCGACTCCTCGCCCTTGCTGACCGGCGGCGTGCCGGTGATCAGCAGGCCGGCGATGTTCTGCGCGCGCGGCAACATCTCGATTCCGATGTGACCGCCCAGCGACCAGCCGACGATGGCGTAGCGCTCGGCGCCCTTGGCCTGCATCACCTCCAACGCCGCCTCGGCATAGCCCGGCATGGTGTAGCTGCGGGTCGGCTCGGCGGCATCCGGCGAGTTGCCGTGACCCGGCAGGTCCATCGCGATACAGCGATAGGCCTGTCCGATCGCGCCTTCCATCTGATTGCGGAAGACCTCCTTGCACGACGAGTTGCCGTGGATGAACAGAACGGCCGGGCCGCTGCCGCCGCTCTCGGCGACGGCGATTTGGCCGTGGCTGGTGGCGACCATCTGATCGGTCATGGTTGCTGTCCCCTCAACGCTCAGGCGAAGCGTCGCCGCCCGGATGATAGATTACAATGCTGGCACGAAATGGCCAGCCATGTAAGCTTCGTTACAGGCGTGAGAGGGAGCAGGCAATGAGTTCAAATGCGCACGACGCGGTTCTCGCCCGGCTGGACAAGGATCAGGACTATCTCGTCGACCTGACGCAGAAGATGGTTCGGGTGCCGACGGTGAATCCGAAATTCGAGGCCGGTGCGGAGATCAATCGCGAACCCGAACACCAGGACCTGTTGCAAAGCGTGCTCGACGAGCTTGGCTTCGATACCGAGCAGAGCTTTCCGCTGCCCGAGCGCCCGAACCTGACCGGCACCTGGGACGGCGACGAGGAACGCAGCCTGATCCTGTGCGGCCACGTCGACGTGGTGCCGGTCGGTGACAGGTCGCTATGGACGGTCGATCCATTCGGCGCCGAGATCAGGGACGATCGGCTGTACGGCCGCGGCTCGCTCGACATGAAGGGCGGGCTGGCGGCGTGCGTCGCCGCGTGTCGGGCGCTGCGCCTGGAGGGCATCGAGCTTGGCGGTCGGCTGTCGGTGCACGCGGTGGTCGACGAGGAGGCCGGCGGCTTTGGCGCCATGGACCTGGTGAAGCGCGGCAAGCTGGCGCAGGCCGCGATCATCGCCGAGCCGACCTGGGGCGTGATCAACCCGTCGGAGGGCGGGCTGGAATGGGTCCGGGTCACGATCCGGGGCAAGAACGCGCATGCCGGTTGGCGCTACAACTCGATCTATCCGCAGGTGCCGACCAACAACCGGCCGGAACCGGGTATCAACGCGCTTGAGCTCGGCGCGCGCTTCATCGAGGCGGTGCGCGAGCTGGAGCGCGAATGGGGCATGCGCAAGTACCACCCCGACCTGCCGCCCGGCATCACCACGATCAACCCGGGCGTGATGCTGGCCGGCGCCGGCCTCGGCCCGGATGGGCGGCCCCAGGTCACCACCAATCCGGCGATCATCCCCGACGTCTGCGTGATGGAATTCGACCTGAAGTTCCTGCCCAGCGAGGACACCGCCGACGTGCGGCGCGAGTTCGAATCGTTCGTGCACCACTGGGCCCAGACCAACGCCTGGCTGCGCGAGAATCCGCCGCGGGTGGACTGGGAAGTCGGCGGCTTGCATTTCCCGCCGGTCGACACGCCGACCGACCACCCGATCATCCGGTCTTTGATCGCCCAGCGCGAGCGGCTGGGCCGCGAATCCGATATCGCCGGTTTCATCGCTGTGAGCGACGCGGCCCATTACGCCGGCGCCGGTACGACCTGCGTGATCTACGGACCCGGCGGCGACGGCTTCCACGGGATCGACGAATATATCGAGATCCCGTCGCTGTTCGAGAGTGCCAAGGTCATCGCCGCGACCATTCTGGACTGGTGCGGCACGCGCTAGGTGGCGCCGCCCAGGCGTTCGATCTCGGCGATCATCTCGGCGGTCGTGCGGGTGCGGCAATAGTGGCCGCGCATCGCGGCAATCGACCGGGCGTGGTTGTCGGCGTCGTAGGTGGCGCAGCAATCCTCGACCTGGGTGACCAGGAAGCCGCGGTCGGCCGCGTCGCGCACCGCCGACTCCACGCACTGGTCCGTCACCACGCCGACGACGATTAGATACTCGATCCCCAGGTTGCGCAGCACGTACTCGATGTTGGTGCAGTTGAAGATGCCGGAGGCCGTTTTCGGAATGCGGATTTCGTTCTCCAGTGGCGCCAGCTCGTCGATCACCTGCGCCTCCCATGAGCCGCGCGGGCAGTGCAGTCGCGAGATCTTGTGGTCCAGCGACCGGTCGCGGCCGTCGAGCGTCAGGCTCTCGATGGTGGTGAACACGACCTCGATGCCGGCTTGGCGTGCCGCCGTCATGAGGCGGCGCTGATTGGGGATCACGACGTCGTCGAGCCGCTTGAAGTAATCGGCCTTCGATGGCGGCGGCGCGGCGCGCAAGTCGGCGCCGCACTCCGCGTTCTGCATGTCGATGCTGAGCAGGGCGGTGCGTGCCGGCTCGATCTCGCGCTCGCGATAGGCGCCGTTGTCGGCGTCGACCTCTGGTGTATGCGTCATGGTCGGTTCACTTCGAAGCCAGGTTGGGGGGACAGTCGCGCAGGGCGTGCGTCAGGGCATCGGCGGCGGCGGCGGCCTGGGTCTCGTCGCAGAGTAAATCCTGGCGCACCTCGATAAGCACCGCCGGCAAGTCCCGCCCGTCGCCGTGGACCGGCACCGCGTAGTCGTTCTCGACGTCGATCCGGTAGGGAACGTTCTGGCCGATCACGAGCGCGCTCGCCGCGCGCAGCGATGCCGTCAGGCGCGCCGCCCAGTCGCTCGCGGCAAGCGCGCCGACGCCGATGTGCCAGGGCCGGACCTGCCCGTTCATCGCCGGTGTGAAGCTGTGCAGCGAGACCAGGCCCCGCCAGCGCCGCGCGTCGAGCAGCGCCTCGATCGCGGCGTGATAGGGCTGGAACAGCTGCGTGAGCCGCCGCGACCGTTCCCAAGCGTTGATGTCCAGGTTGCCGGCGACGATCGTGCCGTCGGCGTGCGCCGCCATCAGGTCGGGTGCCTGCGGCGGCCGGTTCAGGTCGACGACCAGGCGTGAGTAGTTGGAATGCACCAGCGGCCAGTCGAGCTGGCGCGACAGCCGCCTGGCGAGGTCGAGCGCGCCGATGTCCCAGGCGATGTGACGGGCGCGCTCGTCATCGCTGAGCCCCAGCCCGTTCAGCGTCGCCGGGATGCGGTTCGCGGCATGATCGCACAGCAGCAGGCAGCGGCCGGCCCCGGCTTCGTTGACGACGGTCACCGGCGGTGGTTCGTCCGGCTGCAGCAGGCCGTCGTCCAGGCTAGTAGACGGCGGCATAGCGTTGGCATATCTCGTCGGGCGACGCATCGGCGAAGGTCGCGATCTCAAGCCGCTTCATCGCCAAGAAGGCTTGGCGCATGCCCGCCGGCAGGCAGTCCGACATGTAGGTGTCCGCCGCCAGCGCCGCCAGCGCCGCCTCGAGACTGGTCGGCAGGCGGGTCAGGCCGATCTCCGCGCGCCGCGCTTGCGACATCGCGTCGGGGTCCTCGTTCACCATCGGCGGCATCGGCAGTTGCCGGCGAATGCCGTCCAGGCCGGCGAAGAGCACCGCCCCCAGGGCGACATAGGGCGAGGCCGTCGCGTCCGCGGCCCGGTATTCGAGATTGGCCTGTGCCGCGGTGTCCATGCCGGGCAGTTCGAGCAGCGGGCAGATGCGCAACGCGGCTTCCCGGTTGCGGTATCCAAGGCAGCCATAGGCCGCGCTCCAGTGGTGCGGCACCAGCCGCAGGTACGACGGCACGCCGGAAGCGGTGAGCGCGCACAGCGCATCGACATGCGCCAGCACGCCGGCGGCGAACTGGCCCGCCACCGCCGACAGCGGCGTCTCGCCGACGCCGGGGCCGGTCACTGGTGCCCCCTGGTCGTCGAGCAGGCTGAAGTGGATGTGCACGCCATTGCCGACGCCCTCGGGATTCAGTTTCGGCGCCATCGTGCTGGTCAATCCAAAGCTCGCGGCCACCTCCTGGACCAGCAGGCGCACCATCACCGCCTCGTCGGCGGCGCGCAAGCCGATCGCCGGCGCCTGGGTGATCTCGTATTGCCCGGCGCCGTATTCGGGCAGGAACTGGTCCGGGGCGATGCCGGCCTCGCGGATCGCCGCGACCAGCGTGGTGGCGAAGTCGTCGGCCGCGCGCAGGCCCCTGACCGAGAAGGCCAGAGGGACGCCGGGCACGCCCTGCAGTACGAGTTCCTGCTCGAACGCGGCGTTCACAGTGAGCCCAGCGTCGTCATGCAAGGCCTTCAGCGCGCGGCCCAGGAAGGCGCGCGGGCAGTTCTCCCAGGCCCGGCCGTCGGTGTGGGTCGTGTCGCTGAGCAGGATGTGCAGGGGCGAGCGCCCGTTCGGCAGCGCGACGCGGAACTCGGCATTCTCGGCCGGTATCAGGCGGAGGTCACCGGTCGGGCCGTAAGGATCGTCGGCGGAGATCTCGTCGAACGGGGTGATCGACTGATTGGCCGGCACCCAGCCGACCCCGACCTTGCGTCGCTGCGGCAGGTCGCGGGCCGGAAACGCCTTGCCGCGCACCACGCCGGAGATGTCGCAGGTCGCCGCCATCGCCAGGGCTTCGGTCATCTGTCGCCTCCTAAGCCGGTCTCCTCGCGCCGATGCACGGCGGCGGTGAAGTCTCGCCGGACGACCTCGAGTTGCTTCATGCGCAGCCGGGCGCCGTCACCGAGCGCCTCGATACAGCCCAGCAGGATCCGTTCGATCAGTGCCTGCGCCGTCACCAGCGTATCCAGTGGCGATCGCACGGCGATATCGACGACGAGAATGTGGTCCGCGCAGTCGGCGATCGGCGACAGCCAGGGATCGGTCAGCAGAACGATGCGCGCGCCCCGCGCAGAGGCCGCCTCGGCGAAGCTGATGACGTCGGGCTGGTAGCGGCGGAAGTCGACCACGAAGATGGTGTCGCGGCGCCCGAGGTCGAGGAGCTGGTCGGGCAGCGGCGGCGCGCCGCCATCGACGATGCTCACCCACGGCCGCAGAAGATTGAGGTGGAACGCCAGGCTGGACGCGACCGAGCGGCTGGAGCGGCCACCGATACAGTGAATGCGCTGTCGCCGGTCGGCCAGCGCGTGCACCGCGGCATCCAGCCGGCTCGCCGGCGCCTCGCCTTGCAGGGCGGAGACCTTGCCGGCGAGGTCGGCGAGCATCGGTTCGGTGCTGTGCTCCGCCGGTTCCTCCTGGCTTGAGCCGGCATATGAATCGTACAGCGTGAGCGGCGACTCCATCTGCTCCTGCAGCTCGGCTTTCAGCGCCGCCTGCAGCACCGGGAATCCCTTGAAGCCAAGACGGTTGGCAAGCCGGATCACCGTCGGCGGGCTGACGTCGGCGGCCCCCGCCAGCTTGGCGACGGTGTCCAGTCCGGCCAGCGGATAACGGTCGAGCAAAGTCCGCGCGACGCGCCGCTCGGCCGGCCCGAGGCGGTCGTGGTGATGCAGGATTCTCGCGCGCACGGTCGCCACGGGTTGCGGCGTGGGCTTGGTGACGGGCTTGCTCGGCTTGGCCATGCTGTAAAGTATGTTTCAGCAATGGCAGTTGGGGCAACAAGTTGTAACATGGTTGACAGCTTGGCCGCGGTTCCGCGAAGATTTTTTCAGGTCGGCGACGTAGACGGTCGGCCTTTGGCCCCGGGCGGACGGCGCGTACCCCGCCGATCCCGGTCCACGCGCTCCCCGAACAGGGAGCCGCAACAAGAAGGTGGGAGAGCGATGCGAGGGATGACTGACGGCCGCGGCTGGCACCGTTTCGCGGTGTTCGGTGCCGCGCTGGCATTGGGTGCCACGGCGATGACCGCCCAGGCGCAGGACAAGGTATCGAAGATTGGCGTCCTGGCGCCGCTCACCGGCGGTGCCGCGGCGGATGGCCAGGAGATGGTCCGTGGCGTGCAGCTCGCCGTCGACGAGATCAACGCCAAGGGCGGCGTCGCCGGCTACAAGTTCGAGGTCGTCGAGGGCGACGTGCGCGAGCAGAGCTCCGACGCGGTGATCAGCGCCTTTGAGCGCCTGAGCGGCGACTCCGCGCTGAACCTGATGACCACCGGCTATGCCAGTACGACGAATTTCGAGATCGAGTACATGGCCGAGGCCGACATGCCGTATCTGATCGCGGCGAACTCGGCGCAGACGCGCGAAATCGTCTCCAAGGCGCCGGACAAGTTCCCGACCGTCTGGTCGCTGACCCCGTCGTTCGACGCTTACGAGACCGAGCTGGTGCCGGTGGTCGAAGGCTTGGCGGCGAGTGGCAAGCTGAAGCTGCCGAACAAGAAGGTGGCGCTGATCTCGTCCGACAATCCGTACTCGAAGACGATCTACGAGGGGCTGATCCGCAGCTTCGAGAAGGCCGGCTGGACAGTGACGGTGGACGAGTTGGTGCCGTTCGGCGAGATCAACGACTGGCGCTCGATGCTGGCGAAGGTGCGTCAGGACCCGCCGGCGGTGGTGATCAACACCGACTATCTGCCGGCCAACGCGGCGACGTTCATGCAGCAGTTCATGGAGAAGCCGACCGACAGCCTCGTGTTCATCCAGTACGCGCCGTCGGTGCCGGAATTCGTCAAGCTGACGAAGGAGAAGTCGACCGGCGTGGTCTACAACCTGCTGGGCGGCGCGCTGACAACGCCGAAGAATCCGCGCGCGGCGGAGATCGCTAACAAGTACAAGGAGAAGTTCGGCGTCGAGAGCGGCCCCTACGGCATCGGCATGTACGAGATGATGATGATCTACTTCGATGCCGTGGAGAAGGTCGGCGACCCGTCCAAGCGGCTGGAGATCGGCAAGGCGATCGGCGAGACCGACAAGCGCACCGCCCAGGGCCGCATCGTGTTCGATCCGAAGACGCACCTGTCGCGCCAGGGCAACGACTACGTGCCGATCCAGTTCTACCAGATCTGGGAAGGCGAGCGGGTGCTGTTCTATCCGGAACAGTACGCGACCGGCGAATTCCGCTCGCCGCCGTGGAAGAACTGAGTCTCCGACCCTAACCCCCGTCCGGGCCGCCGACGAACGGTGGCCCGGACGGACCCCCAGGCCAGGCCGCTGTCCACCTCACCTCTTCTCGTCGTCGACGAGGTCTCGAAGCATTTCGGTGCGCTGCGTGCCGTCGACGGCGTGTCCTTCGACGTCGCGGCCGGCGAGATCTTCGGCATCGCCGGCCCGAACGGCAGCGGCAAGAGCACGCTGTTCAACCTCATGACGCGCATTCCGTTCGGCCCCGACGGCGGCAGCGTGAGGTTCGATGGCCGCGCGATCCAGTCGCTGCCGGCGCACCGCATCGCCCAGCTCGGCATTGCCCGCACCTTCCAGAAGGAAACCCGCTTCGAGAGCCTCAGCGCCTGGGACAACGTGCTGATCGGCGCCAACTACGGCCTGGACGCGAAAGGCGATGCGCCGGAGGACGTCGTCGTGCCGGCGCTGACGCAGGCCGGCGTGCCGGAGGACGAGTGGGATCGACCGTCGGGCGAGCTGTCGGTGTTTCACACCAAGCTGCTGATGCTGGCCTCGGCGCTGGCGATGGCGCCGCGCGTGCTGATGCTCGACGAGCCGGCCTCGGGCCTGACCCAGCCGGAGGTCGACCAGCTCCGCGACGTCCTTATGCGGTTGGCTCAATCGGGTCTGACATTGGTGCTCATCGAGCACGTGCTGCCCCTGCTGCTGGCGGTGTCACAGCGCCTGATGGTGCTGAACCACGGCCAGGTCCTGATCATCGGGGCGCCGCAGGACGTGGTACGCGACGATCGCGTGATCGACGCCTATCTCGGCAGCCGGCGACACTGACATGGCGGCGGTGCTCGAAGTCGAAGGTGTGACCGGCGGGTATGGCCGCATCCCGGTGCTACATGGCGTGTCGCTGCAACTCGATGCCGGCGAGCGCATTGGGCTGTTCGGCCCCAACGGGCACGGCAAGACCACGCTGTTGCGCACGATCTCGGGCCTGCTGCGGCCCTGGCAGGGCGATATCCGGTTCGAGGGTCAGTCCATCGCCAGCCGTCGTCCGAACCGCATCGTCGACCTGGGTATCGTCCACGTCATGCAGGGCAGCACCATGTTCCGCGACATGAGCGTGGCGGAAAACCTGCGCCTCGGCGCCTACTCGGCGCGCGCGCGGCCGGATGCCGCGGCGAACCTGGAGCGGGTGCTGCAGATATTCCCGCGGTTGCGCGAACGGTCGGCGCAGCACGCGCGCACGCTGTCGGGCGGCGAACGTCAGATGCTGGCGATCGGTGTCGGCCTGATGGCCGCGCCCCGCCTGCTGATGCTGGACGAGCCGACGCTAGGACTGGCGCCCCGGCTCAAGGACGAGCTGGCCGAGGCGGTCGGCGCGATCGCGGCGACCGGCATTCCGTTGCTGCTGGTGGAACAGGACGTGCAGTTCCTGCTCGACCTCACCAGCCGCCTGTTGATGATCGAACACGGCGCGGTGATCGCGGAGTTCACCGCCGAGGCGGCCCTCGACCAGGCACACATCGCCGAGATGTATTTCGGCAAGCGGGCAAACTGACATGGACATCCTCTCCTCGGTCCTGCTCAGCGGCGTCGTCCTCGGTTCGCTCTACGCCTTGATGGCGACCGGGCTGGCGCTGGTGTGGACCACGCTCGGCATCTTCAATTTCGCGCACGGCATCTTCATCGCGCTCGGCGCCTACGTGGCCTGGCAGTTCGGCACCGAGGAGGGTTTCGGCCTGGGCGCCACCATTGGCATCGTCGCCGCGGTGAGCTTGCTGGCGGCGCTGGGATGCCTGATCGAGCGGACCCTGGTGCGGCCGTTCCTGGGGCATCGCAACCTCGTCCTCGCCGTCGTCATCACCACCCTGGCGGCGCTGATCTTCCTGGAGAACAGCGCGCTGCTGGTATGGGGCCCGCGGTTCAAACAGCTGCCGCCGCTGGTCGACGGCACGCTCGCCATCGGCGGTCTCGACATCGCCGCGCACGAGGTGCTGATCGTGCTGCTGTCGCCGGCCCTGCTGCTCGCGCTGTGGGCGTTCCTGCGGCTGACCTACATGGGCGCCGCGCTGCGCGCCGTGAGCCAGAACCAGGACGCGGCGCTGATGGTCGGCATCCCGGTGCCGGTGCTGTTCGCGCTCGCCTTCGGCATCTCCGCGGCGCTGGCCGCGATCGCCGGCGTGTTGCTCGGCTCGATCCGCTTCATCACCCCGGCGATGGGCAACGAGCCGCTGGTGAAGGCGCTGATCGTCGCGATATTCGGCGGTCTCGGCAGCATCTCCGGCACCATCGGCGGCGCCTACGTGATCGGCATGCTGGAGGCGGTCTGTGTCTACTTCATCGGTCTGTACTGGACTCCGGCGGCCCTGTTCCTGTGCATGATCCTGGTCCTGCTGGTTCGGCCGCAGGGTCTGTTCGGACGGGTCGACTAGCCGATGCGCGACCTGCTGCGAGAAGAGTTGCCGCTGGCGTTGCCGGTCCTGCTGCTGCTGGCGCTGGTGCCCTTCGTCGCCACCGAGAGCTATATTCGCCACCTGTTCATCATCGCCATGGTCTACGCCATCGTGGCATCGAACTGGGACCTGTCGCTCGGCTACGGTGGCATCTTCAACTTCGCGCACCTGTCGTTCTTCGGCGTTGGCGCCTACACCAGCGCGATTCTCTCCAAGACCCTGGAGATCACGCCCTGGCTGTCGGTGCCGGCATCGGCGTTCACCGCGATGGCGGCCGCGGCGCTGGTCTGCCTGCCGGTGCTTCGGCTGCAAGGCATCTACATCATCCTGGTGACCTTCGCCTTCGCCCAGCTCGTGCTGCAGTTGATCCTGAGTCAGTCCGACATCACCGGCGGTTCGCGCGGCATGGTGCTGCTGCCGCCGCTGGAGATCGGCGACATCAACTTCGCCCGCGATGGCAAGTTCGGCTACTACTTCGTCGCCCTGGGCCTGTTGGCGGTATCGACATTGACGATGCGGTGGCTGGTCCGATCCGCGTTCGGGCGCGGGGTGATCGCGATGCGCGACGACCCCGACTATGCCGCCGCCCGCGGCCTGTCGGTGGCGCGGCAGCGCCTCATGACGATGATCCTGAGCGCTGCCTTCACCGGCGTCGCCGGCGGCTTCTACGCCACCTATCTGCGCGTCGCGTCGACCAAGGTGTTCGAGTTCGGCATCTTGTCGCTGGTGCTCAGCATGCTGCTCGTTGGCGGTATCAACACGGTCTACGGCCCGATCGTCGCCGCCTTTGCGCTCACCTTCCTGACCGAGTTCATGGTTGATCTTGGACCCTGGCGGTTCCTGATCATCGCCGCTCTCATGGTTCTGGTGTTGCTGGTCTATCCCGGCGGCCTGTGGTCGATCTTCACGAGCCTCGCGCCGAAGCGCAAGTCACGGCGGCGGTAGCCTCGCGCGACGTGACATCGCCCCGGCCGGCGATCCGCGACGAACCCGATCCGCCGCGTCAAGCTGGTAACGATGATGACGCTGGAGGAGCGCCGGGGCGTGTGCGGCGCTGATCGTCATCGACATGCAGCGCGACTTCGTCGAACCGGGTGGTTTCGGCGCCAGCCTGGGCAACGGTGTCGGCTACCTGGTCATCGCCGTGGCCGGCATTGTCGGTCGCCAGACCGCGCCGGCCGTCCTGACGCCACCCTACCGGCGCGTCTGATTCCGCGACGCCGGCCGACTTGGCTCGCCGGCCATGACGGCAACGCAACGTTGCCGCGCCATGTGTCGCGGTCAGCCTGCTTCCTGCGACTTGGCCCGCATGTCGAAGAACAGGGCCTGGCTGATGATCGCCTTCACATATTCGGCCTGGAACGGCTTCGCGATCACGAACGTGGGCTCTGGTTGCGTGCCGGTCAGCAGCCGCTCGGGATATGCGGTGATGAAGATGACCGGGACGGCGAATTCGTCCAGCAACTCGTTAACGGCCTCGATACCCGAACTCCCGTCCGCGAGCTGCACGTCGGCCAGGATCAGGCCTGGCCTGTCGTCTCGTGCCGCCTTGACCGCCGCGTCGTGGGTACGCGCGACCGATGTCACCTCGTGCCCGAGACCCTCAACCAGACTGCGGATGTCCATCGCGATCAGCGGCTCGTCCTCGATGATCAACACCCGGGTGGCGATTTCCGAGGCGATTTCCTCGCCCGCGGCGGCGATGAGGGCATGTACCTCATCCTCGTCCGTCGACATGATGGCGGCCACCTCGGCGACCGTGAAGCCCTCCACGGCCGTCAACAGGAATACCTGGCGCGTGCGCGGCATCATCGAATCGAGGCTGCGGTCGGCTCCCGCCTCATGCGGCGTGGCCACGTCGGCGCCGCTGACCGAATCCCAGATTGTCACGATCAGCCGGTACAGCGCGACGCGGATATGCAACCGGTCGTCCAGCACATCGGGATCGCTGACGATGGCCTCGAGCACCGCGGCGACATATCGATCCCCGCTGGCCTGACTGCCCGAAAGCGCGCGAGCGAATCGACGTAGGTAGGCCAAGTGTGGCGCGATGAGAGTGGACTTCGGCAATGAGGCCTCCAGGGAGAATGCGATGACCTAATAGGCCAACCGCGACCTTCATGGAATACGAAAAGCACGTGAATGAACAATATTTTCGATTCGTCGGAACCAATGCTGAGATTGCGCGTTGCTGTCCATATGGCATGATTAGGTCAATGGCTGGACCTTGCCGCACAACGTGTTTTAGGGGGTTGTGGGGCCATGCGATGGAGCACAAATGAATACCCGTAAAAGGAAGCCCGGCGGTATGAAACCCGATCAGGTTCAGCGTAAAGCCGGCTCCGAGTTGGGTGCGCCACAACAAGCGGCGATCGGCGCGAAGCTCCGCAACATGTTCGACGATTTGGTGAACGAACCAGTGCCTGACCATCTGATGGACCTGCTGGCACAGCTCGATGCCGCGGAGGACGACGCGGAAGGTCCGCCGGAAAGCGAGTCTGATCAGTCGCCGGAATCTGGTGACGACGAGGGCCAATCATGAGTTTCCGCGACGAGCTGGTTGCCCAGCTCCCCAGGCTGCGGGCTTTCGCGATATCGCTTTGCGGCCGACCGCACCAGGCTGACGATTTGGTCCAGGAAACGCTAATGAAGGCGCTTTCCAACCGCGACAAGTTCGAGGAAGGTTCCAATATTCGGGCGTGGTTGTTCACGATCCTGCGCAACGTCTATTTCTCGCATCATCGCAAGATGCGGCGCGAGGTCGAGGACATCGACGATTCCATTTCCAAGGCCGTGCCGACGCGCCCGGAACAGGACGGCCACATCGAGATGGCCGAGTTCAGGCAGGCGCTTCAGGAACTGCCGGAGTCGCAGCGTGAGGCCTTGCTGCTTGTCGGCGCGGCCGGATTTTCCTACGAGGAAGCGGCGCAGGTCGCTGGCTGCGCTGTGGGTACCGTCAAGAGCCGGGTCAGCCGCGCGCGAATCCGCCTTGCGGAAATGCTGGAGACGGACACTGCCGACGACGCCGATCCGCAATCCGGCGAACGTCCGACTCATGCAGGCAACTTGACGACTGGCGGCGCCCGGATCGGCTGATCGCGTCACGGGGGCGAGCAGGCTTTGGCACCGGCAGTGACGGCGTCAATGCAGGCTGGCAACCGGAATATCGAACCGCGCTAGAAGTCCGCCGGGCGCGAAATCGAGCGTGACGTCGGCATCCAGCGCGATCGCCGTGTTCTCTTCTATCACCGTACGCCCGAAACCGTGCCTCGATGGCGGCGCCACTGTCGGACCGTCGCGCTCGCGCCAGGTCAGCCTCAAGGTCGGGGCATCGGTTTGTTCATCGACCGACCAATCGATGTCGACCCGGCCTTGCGGTACGGAGAAGGCGCCGTACTTGATGGCATTCGTCGCCAGCTCGTGAAACGCCATCGATAGCGTCTGGGTCGCGTTCGCTGAAAGCAGTACCTTGGGGCCGGACACGGCTAGCTGGCTGGTCTTCTCGGGTCTGTACGAACCGACCTGAACGTCGATCAGGTCGCGCATCATCGTCTCGCCCCAGTCCGCCACGACGATCAGATCCTGGGCAATCGCGATCGACTTCAGACGATCGCTGAAGTCGTTGACGAACCGATCAACATCCGGCACGTCACGCGAGGATTGACGGACGATCGCCTGGATGACGGCCATCAAGTTCTTCGAGCGATGCGAGAGCTCGCGCATCACGACTCGCATCTGGTCTTCGTGCTGCTTGTGTACCGTTATGTCCGAGACCACGCAGAGCACGCCGGCAATGGTGTCGTCGGTTTCCCGGTTAGGGACGATGCGTACGTCGTACCAGCGGTTTGAGCCCGCGCTTTTCACGGTCATCTCCGCGCTCGCCGCGATACCGGTGTCCATCACTTGCTGCTTCTGCAGAATTTGCGTCAGTTCGTCGTCGCGAGCGCCGTGAGCCGCCTGGACGGAATTGACCGTGATCCCGAAATCGTTCTCAACGGCACTAGCCCACAGATAACGCAGCTCTCTGTCTTGGGCGTAGATGAAGATACCGGTGGCTTCGAGAACGACGTTGAGGCGCTGAAGCGTTCTTGTAAGTTCAACGACCAGTTCCTCGCGCCTGGCTTCAGCGTCGCGCAAATCGGTGACGTCAATGGTCACGCCGATAATGCCATCGGTCGCGCCACTGTCGTCCAGCCTTGGCGTGATATGCATGCGTACGAGGCGTTCACCGGTTGGCGTCGGCAGCAGTGTTTCAACGACCTCCGACTGTGTTGTCGTTAGAACCCGCCGCTTGGCGGCGATCAAAGATTCGGCCTTTTCCACCGGCAGAATTTCATCATCTGTCTTTCCGATAATGTCAGCCTCGTCGTCTTGGACCAGTGGATTGGAAATCCACTGCATGCGGAGATCTGCATCCTGCTCGAATATTGTGATCGGCATGTCGTCGCTGGCGATCGCCACGGCTGTGCGCGTGGCCTGAAGCTCACGGTCGGCATCCGCGACCTTGCGGTTCAAGACCGCTCGGCTGGCCTCCAATTCCACGATCATCTTCTGCCGCGCAGCGACCTCCTGTTGGAGTCGCGCATTGACGGCCCGGTAATTCTCCGGCAATGGCAGGGTGATGAGGCTCGGTAGCAGTCGCCAGCAAGCGATGGCGGCAATCATCGATATGCCCGCGGTCAATGCTTTGACGATGCCATGCAGGCCATAATAGGGAAACCACAAGGTGAGCAGGCCCGCCAGGTGCGTGACGGCGCACGCGACGATGAACGCGATGAACAATCCCAAAATGCGTTTGGCGTTGGCGTCCAGATCCGGGCGGAGCTTGGCGAACCGGACCAGCGCGACCGGTATCGAAAGGTATGCCGCCGCGATGGCGGCATCGGACACGCCATGGAGCGCGACGAGGTCCGGCCGCCAGAGCAGACAATAGCCATGAGGCAGGAAGCTCGCCGCGCCGAACAGATACTCTAGAGCGCCGTCCATGCCTCACCTTTGTCTGGCTGATCGTCACACGATGATACCCGCCGTGCAGCCATGCCATTGGCGCTGCGTCACATCGGATGGCCTCGCGAGCCCGGAACGCAAACGGGCCCGCGGCGATGCCGCGAGCCCGTCGACGCCGCACCGATACATCGCATCGGCGCCTGCATAGCGACCCCTAGCTGTCGTAGGCGTTGAAGTAGGCGTCGTTCTTCTCGATCCACTTGTCGTCGGTCGACCATTTGAAGTCGCCGCGCTCGAAGCGCGGTGCGCGCTCAAGGTCGGACTCGGTCAGCGGCAGATAGAACACTTCGTGGTCGGCCGATACGCGAAGCAAGTTCAGCGGAACCGCCGACTCTTCCTCGCCGAGACCGAGGAAGCCGCCGTAGCTGAGCACGATGTAGGCATTGCCCGCCGGATTCAGGACCACGTCGGCGATTTCACCGATGGTCTCGTTGTTCTTTCCGCGAACGTCGGTGCCGATAATGCGGTCGACCCGCATGCGCGCACCCATGTCTTCCAACTTGCGCGCCTCGACGTACTCGTAGGCTTGCGGCTTCTCGTTCCAAGCCGGGACCATGGTTCCGTCAGGTCCCCTGCGTTTCAGGTCCTGCGGATTCTCGAGCATCTCCGTGATGGCTTCGGAAACGCTCTCGCACGCATCGTCCTTGCCGTAGGCGGCCAACGTCGCGGCGGCGTCGCGCAACTCACGGACATTGCGGACGAGCGGCGAAGAATAACCCCTCCGCATCTCCGGATTGTCCATGATTTTCTTGTCGACCTCGGCCTGCGAGATATCGCAATCTGCAGCCATGGCGATGTTGCTCGAACCCACGAGCAATCCAATTGCGGCAGCCGTCATCATCAAGCTCTTCATCTCTACCTCCACTGTTGAACCAACCTTGACGACGATGCGCGTTGACATAATTGACGAGCACCGAAGGCAAGGGCCGGATAGGAAGCGCCTCCGTCGACCAACAAAACTACGTTTCTATCTGTCAAAGCGGACAGAAAATAGAAGAGTGGCTGCATTGACCCGACTGCTTGGCGGTCACTTCACAATCGTCGAGGATGAAATGAAGTTCTTCGGCATTCGTTCCGTCGATCTGCAAACGACGACCTGCGCCGCCGCACATCCGATCGAAAATTCGGTTTGTGTCGTCCGAGGCGGAACTTCTTGCACGATATGGCGTTATGCACCTACCATTCACAACTGTAGATTCCGAGATGATCGAAGGAAGCCGGCTAACCGTCGAGCCATCTCGGGCATACGGTTCCTACCGCAACGAACATGATCTCACGATGATATGACCGTTCCGGTCGATCCAGGAACGGCTCGCCATAGTGGACCACGCGAATCTGTGACGATGGAACATCGATCACCTCAAAGCAACGATGCGCGCCGTCGCCAAACTCTGTCACAATTGGAACTGGAGATTCCTCGGCTACGTCGACATGCGCGTTTCATGTTGCATCGACCGGAGGATGCCGACGATGCCGTCCAGCAGTGCCTGGTCCAAGCCGTGGCTAAGATCGATCAGTGGGAGGTCGGAACCAATCTTACCGCCTGGTTATTCGTGATTCTACGGAACGTCGTATTTTCCGAGAGCAGAAGGGCCAATCGCCGGCCCGCCGTGTTCGGCTTGGACGATTGGGAACCGTCGTTGGCGGTGTCTGGCGGTCAAGAGGAACGGGTTATGTTGAGCGCGCTCGAGCGCGCCATCCTCGGACTGCCATCTGAGCAACGCGACGTGATCTTGCTTGTTGGCGTGGAAGGCTTGCAATATGAGGAAGCCGCCGAGGTCCTAAGTGTACCGGTCGGGACGGTCCGGTCGCGGTTGTCGCGTGCGCGCGGCGCCCTACGTGACAAGATGAACGGCAGTATTCCGTGAGTAGATGACAGATCGGGAGAAAATTACCACCGAGGACGTGTCGGCCTACGTCGATGGCCGGGGAAGCCGCGAGTGGCGCACGGAAGTGGCGGCTCACTTGCAGTCGAACCCGGCGGCATCCGCCGACGCCGATATGTACCGTCGCCTTAACGAGGAACTTCGGGAGCTTGGACGGGAAGTCCTTTATCAACCGGTACCGGATCGATTGCGGCAGATCGTTGCGCCGCCGGCCAAGCTGTCAAGACTGAAGTCGTGGTTGCAAGGCGGGTTCGAGACATGGTCTTGGCGTGTCGTACCGGCAGCCCTCAGCCTCGTAATTGGTCTCGGAGCGGGCTGGTATTTGCGCGACGAGATGATCATTCGTCCAAGTTATGTCGACTCGATCTTGACACAGAGCACCTATGCGTTCGGTGTTTTTACTTCCGACAGAGATCTGCCGGCGCAGTTTGGATCGGAAAATTTTGACGTCTTCAATGGATGGGCGTCGCGCACGTTCGGACGGGAAATCCCACCCCCGGATCTCAGCCCGGCGGGCTATTCGTTCAGTGGCAGCCGCATCCTACCGGCCTCCGGCTACACTGCAGGCTTCTATCAGTTCTCCCGCGAAAGCGCCCCCGACTACGCGATCTATTTCTGGCCGGTCGGTTCGAGCGATGCGATCCGCGACGTGATGGCTATCCAGCGCGGCGACATGGACATCCGCATCCTCCGTGTCGGGCAAATCGGTTTTGCACTGATGACACAAAGCAGAACCGATACGCTGGACGACATGGCGAAACTCGTGACGACATTCTATCGCGAAACGCTCAAGTAGAACGATTGTCGTCACGACATCGGTACGATTTCGAATCCGGTGCCGCTCAGGCGCCGGTTCTCAGCTCTTGATTCCGGTTCGCGTTGTCGCGGCACCATTGGCTCGAGCCGAGGCCGTCGTCACCCGGCGGCGTGCGGCTGGACCGACGGCGCGTCCAGGCGCGCCAGGGTAAGGCGGAAGAAGCTCGATCCGTCGTCGGCGAAGGTCAGCGTCAGGTCGCCGCCCATTGCCCGCATGATCGCGCGGCTGATCGGCAGGCCGAGGCCGGCGCCCTGGTCCTTGTCGCCACTGCTGCCGCGCGCGAACTTCTCGAACACCAACTCCGAATCCGGCGGACGGACGCCGCCGCCATTGTCGACCACGTCGATCAGGACGCGGTCGCCGTCGACCTGCGGGCGGATGTCGATGCGCGGCGCGACCGCCTCATTGTACTTGATGGCGTTCGACAGGATGTTGATCAGCACCTGCCGAATCCGGTCCGCGTTGGCGTGTACGTACAGGTCGCCGACCGTCGGCGCGATGACGACGGACACATCCTTGTGCCGGGTCATGCCGGACACGGCGTCGACCGCCGCCGTGATCGCCTCGCGCGTGTCGATCGGTCCGAGCGCGACGCTGACGGTGCCGGCTTCCAGCCGGCTGATGTCGAGTATTTCGTCCAGCAACCGGGTCAGCCGCAGGCTCTCGTCATGGACGATGGCGACGAAGCGCCGGCGTTCCGCCTCGGTGACCGTGGTGTCGCCGAGCAGGATCTCCGAGAACGAGCGGATCGAGGTCATCGGCGTGCGCAGCTCGTGGCTGACCTGGCTGAGGAACTCGTCCTTCTGGGTATCGAGCGCGCGCAGCCGGTCGTTGACGTTGCGCAGTTGCTCGGCGGCGCGCTCCAGCTCGGCCGACTTCTCGGCCAGTTGGCGCGAGGTTTCGATAAGCTGTTGGGCCTCGTCGGCGATGTCGATCAATTCGATCATGCCGACATTCTGAGTGCCGGTGATCCGGGTGATCATGGCATGCGCCGACGCGGCGCCGACCGAACCGGCCAGCTCGCGCTCCAGGTGCGCGATCATCGCGTCGGTCGGGTAGGGCAGGCTGCCGGCGGTGCCCTGACTGGTGGCAATGTCGCGGAACAGCCGGCGCGCCGGTTCGGCACCGAGGATTCGCTGCGCCAGCACGAACAGGTCCTCCGCGTCGGCGGTGGCCACGGCGGTGCCGGACGGTTCGCCGCCGCCGGAGCGATAGACATCGACGAACAGCGCGCCCTGCAGCCGCTCCAGCGCGTCCGGCTCGGTCAGGCAGGACACCACGACGAAGGCCAGCGCGTTGACGCCGATGCTCCAGATCACCGCGTGCACCAGCGGGTCCATGGCGGTCAGGCCGAGCAGCGACTGCGGGCGCAGCGCGGCGATGCCCCATGGTCCCTCGCTCAGCACCGAGGCACCCAGCACCACGTCGCCGCCGAAACTCGGCAGCAGCAGCGTGTAGGCCCACAACGAGAAGCCGGAGATCAAGCCGGCCAGCGCGCCGGCCCGGGTCGCGCCGCGCCAGAACAGGCCGCCGAGCAGGCTCGGCAGGAACTGCGCCACGCCGACGAAGGCGATCAGGCCGATGGCGGCCAGCGCATCGGAGCCGCCGCTGATCCGGAAGTACAGGAAGCCGAGCCCGAGGATCGCGGCGATCGAGACCCGGCGGGTCATCAGCAGCAGGTTGCGCACGTCGCCGCTGACCGCGCGCCGCACCGCCAGCAACCGCAGCGCCAGCGGCATCACCACATGGTTGGAGACCATGGTGGAGACCGCGATGGTGGCGACGATGACCATCGAGGTCGCCGACGAAAAGCCGCCCAGGAACGCCAGCAGGGCGAGGTCGTGGCGCTGCTCGGCCAGCGGCAATGTCAGCACGTAGAAGTCCGGGTTGCTGCCCGCCGGCATGGTCTTCAGTCCGGCGATCGCGATCGGCACGATGAAGAAGGTCATGCCGAACAGGTAGGCCGGGAACAGCCACGACGCGGTCGATAGGTGGCGCTCCTCGACATTCTCCACCACGGTGACCTGGAACTGTCGCGGCAGGCAGATGATCGCCGTCGCCGATAGGAAGGTCAGCGTCGCCCAGCGCGCGCCGAACACGTCGCCGGCGCCGGTGATCACTTCGGCCGGCACGTCGGCGAAGATGTCGCGGAAGCCGTCGCTGACGCCGTAGACCGCGAACAGGCCAACAGCGATCAGGGCGGCCAGCTTGACGATCGCCTCCACCGCGATCGCCGCGACGACGCCGTGGTGGCGCTCGTTGGCGTCCAGGTTGCGGGTGCCGAACAGGATGGTGAACAGCGCCATGCCGGCGGCCACCCACAGCGCCGTGGTCACCCCGTCGGCCTCGCCGGCGATGATCTGATAGCTTCGGGTCACCGATTGGAGCTGTAGCGCGATGTAGGGCGTGGTCGCGATCACCGCGATCAGGGTGACCAGCACGGCCAGGCTCGGGCTCTTGCCATAGCGCGAGGAGATCAGGTCGGCGATCGAGGTAATCCGGTTGGCGCGGCCGATGCGCACCAGCTTGCGCAGCAGGAACCACCAACCGATGAACACCAGCGTCGGGCCGAGATAGATGGTAATGAATTCCAGCCCGTTGCGCGCCGCCGACCCGACCGCGCCGTAGAACGTCCACGATGTGCAGTAGATCGAGATTGACAGCGTGTAGACCACTGGCGAGTGCAGCCACTTGAGCGGTCCCTGCCGCGCCCGCCGGTCGATCAGGAAGGCGATGGCGAACAGCAGCATCACGTAGCCCAGGCAGACCGCCAGCAGGATGTCGAGCGAGAGCATCAGGGCTCGCTATCGGGCGGCGCGGTCGCCTGCGCCTCGGTCTCGCGGAGCTGACGCGACAGGACGGCCGCCCCGGCGATCAGCGCACCCCAGATCGCGAAGATGGCAAGCAGCGGGATCGGGATTCCGCCGATCTTGCCGTCGACCAGCAGGCTGCCGACCAGCGGCGGCATCAGCAGCACGGTGCCGACCAGCACCAGCACCATGGAGCGGTCGCGGGTCTTGCGGTGCGAGCGGTGGCTGTCGGCGCGGTCGGTCATCGCCGCCTCAGGCGCGGCCGCCCGCGGCCAGTTTCTCCACCGCCGCCACCACCTCGGCATTGGCGAAGGGCTTGGTGATGAACAAGTCGGCACCGCTGTCGAGCGCGGTCTCGCGGTCCTCGCGCTGGCCCTTGGCAGTGAGGATCAGCACCGGCAACCCGCTGGCCTTCGGATCGGCGCGCAACCGGCGCAGGATCTCGTAGCCGTCCAGCTCCGGCAGCATCACGTCGAGCACCAGCACGTCGGGCAGGCCTTCCAGCGCGGCTCGAAGCGCCTGCTTGCCGTCCGTCTCCACCGTGACGTCGAAGCCGGCCCGCTCCAGCAGGAAGGTCAGCGACTCGACGATGTTCGGCTCGTCCTCCGCGATCAGCACGCGCTTCGCCATGCCTCGCTCGATCCTCCTCTTGGTCGCTCGGCTGACGCGAGCGTTGCCAACGATTACAGCCCAGTTACGGCAATTGCCGCAATGCGCGGCGCGCTCAGGCGGTCAGCGGGTCGTCGACCCGGTGCGGGCACGAGCGTCGCGGGCACAGGCGGCAACTCGGCCCGACCTCCTCCACCGGCACCGCCGCGTCGGCGGCGTAGACCGTGCGCTGCGCGTCGGCCTCCGACATCGTGATCATGTCGGTCAGGTAGTGGCGCGGCTTGCCGAAGCCGGTCGGACCGGTGTTGCGCGCCCGTGCGACGAAGACGAAGCGCGCGCCGGACGGAAACAGGGCGCGCTGCCGGATCACCGCTTCCGGCGACTGTTGCGCCCGGTACAGCACCCATAGCGGACAGGCGGCGGCGTAGCGCGGGATCGCCAGTCCTTCGAGCCCGAGCATCTCGATGATGGTGCCGGCGGCGTTGGCGCGCAGGTAGCCGAAGCGCGGCGTCTCGGGCGCGCGCGGCAGGTTGGTCAGGCGCCGGCACACCGCCGCGACGTCGACCGCGAAGCCCGCCGCCAGCGCCTCCAGGTCGTAGCGCGATGCCCTGGCCAGGTCGACGAAACGCGCCAGCGGCATCAGGATCGCGCCGACCGCATAGTCGGCCAACGCCCGGCGCGCCCGAGCGCCGGCCGCCGCGGTCTCGATCTCCGGCTGCGCCGCGATGAGTTCGTCGATGGTATCGCCGAGCTGGGTCTCGGCCAGCGTCCGCGCCTTGGCATGACGCGAGACCGGCTGCGGCTCGACCAGCAACCCGGTGAGCGGTGCGGCGGCGGCCTCGATCTCGGCGAAGTGGTGGCCGCGCGCGTCGAACAGCGCCTCGACCTCGTCCACTGGTGTCAGGGTCCGGGTCGGCGCCTCGGCCTTGTCGAGATAGGCGGCCAAAGCCTCGCCAACATCGGACAGCGCCCGGCTCTCCTCGTGCACGATCAGGTGGAAGCGCTCGCGCCGGTCGGCCGGAACGTCGGGATATTCGGTCAGGATCTCCGCCGCGGAGCGGATCGCGGCGATCCGGGTCAGCATGCGGTGCACCGTCTCGCCCAGGAACGGGTCGTTCGACAACCGGTCGGATAGCATCTGCGCCCGCGCCGTCGCCTCCTGCTGCGAGCGGGCCACCGCCGCCAGCCCGCGCGCCCAGCCGGGAAACCGCCCGATCAACTCGCCGATCCGTTCGTCTTCCAGTCCCAGCGCCGCCAGCTCCGGCAGGTGCCCGACCTCGGTCAGGGTCTCAAGCAGCCGACGCTCGGCGGCGCCGTCCAGCTCGCCGAGTTCCAGGTCCAGTGCCTCGGCGATGTGGCGCAGCCGGGTGCCGGCGATCTGCCGCTTGTTCCACTCGATCAGGTTCAGGTAGGAGGCGGAGATACCGACCCGGCGCGCCAGCTCCGCCTGGCTCAGGCCGAGTTCGCGTCGGCGCTGGCGAATTCGCGCGCCGAGGATCGATTGCAGCGGCTGGGATTCCGCTTGTCTGGCGGGCATTTGACTGTCTCGGCTGTCAATAATTTACAAATCGACCGCACTGCACCATGAAACGTTGACTAAAAACCTTTTGAAAATCAATTCCTTGTTGTTGTTTTGACAGATTCTCACGAGTCTAGCGCCAGGGCAAGGAGGTCGCCCTGAGCCGGTCGGCACAAGACCGCCCTGGCTCGACCATGGGAAATGCTCGAAGGGATCAAGCGATGTCGAAGTCCGATTTCACGCGCCGTCGGCTGCTGCAGGGGAGTGCCGCCGTTGGCGCCGGCCTGGCCATGCCGACCATCTTCACCAGCCAGGCCTGGGCCGCCGGCTACACCAACGAACCGAAGGGCGGCTCGGTCATCCTCGGCTTCAACGTGCCGCAGACCGGCGCCTATGCCGACGAGGGCGCCGATGAGCTGCGCGCCTATGAGCTTGCCGTGGAGCACATCAACGGCGGCGGCGACGGCGGCATGCTGAACACCTTCTCGTCGAAGGCGCTGAAGGGTAACGGCATCAATGGCAAGAAGGTCGAGTTCGTCACCGGCGATACGCAGACCAAGTCGGACGCCGCGCGCGCCAGCGCCAAGCGCATGATCGTGAAGGACGGCGCGATCATGATCACCGGCGGTTCCTCGTCCGGTGTGGCGATCGCAGTGCAGGGCCTGTGCCAGGACGCCGGCGTCATCTTCATGGCCGGCCTGACCCACTCCAACGACACCACCGGCAAGGACAAGCGGGCCAACGGCTTCCGCCACTTCTTCAATACCGAGATGTCGGGCGCCGCGCTCGGCCCGGTGCTGAAGAACGCGTTCGGCACCGAC